>NZ_JAJAQC010000078.1 GCF_027604915.1 Streptomonospora mangrovi | reverse complement strand
GCAGCCGCGCCGCCGCCCGCAGCCGGCGCCGGCCCGCGCCGCGCCCGCCGGGGCCGGCCGGGCCGCCGGGCGTCGCGGGGGGCGCGGGGGGCGGTGCGGTGGGCGGCAGGGGCCGCGAGGTGAGTCCGGCGGCGGGGGCCGCGTCGGTCAGGCCGTCCTCGGGGGTGGGGGTCATCGGCTCCGGCCCCTCCTTTCCGCACCCGCGCGTGCGCACGGTAGTTATTCGGGCACACCGCGCGTCGGATGCCCCGCGTGCGCACGATAGCGACCTGCGGCACGGGGGACACGCAGGTCAGCGGGTGTTTCGGGGATCAGCGGGGCGGCGCGGGGCGCGGAGGGGGGCGGCGCCGGCGGGCGCGCGGCGCGCGGGCCGGGCGCGGCGGCGCGCCCTCAGCGCCGACGGGCGCGGCGCTCAGCCGCGCCCGTAGCGCCAGCGCAGGAACCCGAACTCGCGCTCGACGCGGCGCATCTCGGCGTAGAGGGCGTCGGGGTCGGGCGCGGAGACGACGGCGCCGCCCTGGGGTACCGGCCAGCGCGCGAACGCCCAGTAGCGGCGGGTGTAGGACCCCCACAGGACCAGCCACATGCCCTGCTTCTGCCACTCGATGTGCGCCGCGACCTCACGCCGGTCATCGTCTTCACCGTCCATCGCGTTGCTGGCATACCCGGCCCGTCACCCGCCGATCGGGCCGGATGTGGACACGCCGCAAATATGGACAGCGCCGTTCAGTTAAGGGCGGCACCGGAAACCAGGCCGGAGCCGGGGACGGGTTCGGCGGGGTCGGAGCCCAGGGCCAGGATGCGGTTGGCGGAGTCGACGTGCACCACGCGGGGGGTGTGGTGGGGGCGCTCGGACTCCTCCAGTTCCACGTAGGACATGATGATGACCAGGTCGCCGGGGTTGACCAGGTGGGCCGCCGCGCCGTTGATGCCGATGACGCCGCTGCCGCGCTCGCCGGCGATGGTGTAGGTGACCAGGCGGTTGCCGTTGTCGATGTCGACGACGTGCACCTGCTCGCCCTCGACGATGTCGGCCGCCTCCAGCAGGTCGGCGTCGATGGTGATGGAGCCGACGTAGTGCAGGTCGGCCTGGGTCACGGTGGCGCGGTGGATCTTGCCGTGGAAAAGAGTGCGACGCATCTGCTGCGACCTCGTCTTCCGTGCTGAGTTGGGGTTACAGGCCCTGTGGGGTCCCGTGCACGCTCAGGGTGGTGGAGGCGGCGCCGCGGCGCGCCCGGCGGCTGCCGCCACCGGGCCAACGCCCGGGGCCGGCGCCGCATTCCGGGCGTTCCGAGCGTAGCCCGCGGCGCGGCGGCCGGGTACGGGCGGGGTGGGAGCGACGCGTCACACGGCCCTCGGCGCGCCGCCCCGAACAGCCCGGGGCCGAGCCGGGTCGGGTCGCCCGACCTGGCCGCCCGCCCTGCCGCCGGTCCGCGCACGCGCGGGGGTCAGTCCTCCTCGTCGGCGTGGTGGTCGTGGTTGCTGGTGCCGCGCCGCCAGTAGCCGTCGACGTCGAATCCGGTGCGGCGCTCGAACCCGCGCTCGCGCAGGTGGCGGCGGATGGGCTTGAGCGTGGTGGCCTCGCCCGCGCACCAGGCGAAGCCGCGGCCCTCGGGGAGTTCGGCGCCGCGGATGGCCCGCTCCAGCAGGTCGGTGGTGCCCGGCGCGGCGCCGCCGCGGTGCAGCCAGGTGAGCGCGGTGTCGTCGGGGGCCTCCAGCTTCAGCTCCTCGCCCGCGTCGGCGACCTCCAGGAACGCCAGGACGGTGGCGGTGCGCGGCAGCTCCTCCAGCCAGCGGGCGGCGGCCGGCAGCGCGGTCTCGTCGGCGCCGATGAGGAAGTAGTCGAAGTCGACGGCCATGTGGTGGGTGCCGCGCGGACCCAGGACGCCGATGCGGTCGCCGGGGCGGGCGCGCACGGCCCAGCGCCCGCCGGGGCCGTGGTCGTGGGCCACCATGTCGATCGTCAGCTCGCCGGCGCGGGGGTCGTAGCGGCGCACGGTGTAGTCGCGGAAGACCAGGCGGGGGTCGCTGAAGTCGGCGCGGCCCTCGGCGGTGAGTCGGGGCATGCGCAGCTCGCCGGTGGCCTCGTCGGGGAAGAACAGCTTGACGTGGTCGGTGAAGTTGTCGGTGCGGAAGCCGTCGAGGTCGGGGCCGCCGAGCACGACGCGGACCAGGCCCGGGGTCAGGCGCTCGGCCGCGGTGACCGCGAGGACGCGGGGGCGCAGGGGGTAGAACTCCACGCGGGGGTCGCGGGAAACGGCCATCAAGCATCAGCTCCTGGTGGTGGGTCCGGGCGCGGTGGCGCGGGCGGGCGCGCCGCGCGCGACCCCACCCGCCGTGATCTTTAGCTTAGGCTAAGCTAACTCACTGGTCGGCGCCAGTCGCGCGCCCGCCGCCCCGCGCATGCGGCTCCCCTACCGTGCCGCCGGCCGCGTGGGCGGGCGCCGGTGCGGCCTCCTCCGGGGCGTCGCGGCACGTGGCCCGGCGCAGCCCCGGGCAGGCCGCCGCCAGCGCCGCCACCAGCGCCACCGTCACCGCGCCCCCGGCGGCGACGGCCGCGCCGGGGCCCACCAGGGGCGCCAGCGCGCCCAGGGCCAGGGCGCCCAGCGCGCCGCCGGCCGTGTTCTGCGCGCTCCAGACGCTGGTGACCCGGCCGCGCAGGGCGTCGGGCGTGTGCGCCTGGAGCAGCGCGAAGCGCAGGATCTCCTCGACGATCTCGGCGAACCCCAGCAGGGCCAGCGCCCCCACCGCCCACACCAGGCCCCCGGAGGCGCCGAAGGCGGCCGAGGCCAGGCCGCAGCCCGCCACGGCGGCCAGCAGCGCGCCGCCGCCCGCCCGCGTGCCGCGCGTCCACCCGCTGGTCAGCGAGGCGCACACGGCGCCGAAGGCCGAGGCGGAGTAGAGCAGCCCGGCGGTGGCCTCGCCGCCGTGCAGCACGCGGTCGGTGAACTCCGGGATCAGCACATAGGGCGTGGCGAACAGCAGTTGCACGAACCCCAGGGCCAGCAGCGGACCCACCACGCGGTGGCGCGCCGCGAACCCCAGCCCCTGGGCGGCGGCCGCGACCGGGCCGGGCCGGGCGGCGCCCTCGCGCGCGGCGGGCGGGTCCAGCTTGGGCAGCCGGCAGACCAGGGCGGTGGTGAGCGCGCTGACGGCGGCGGTGAGGCCGAAGACGGTGGGAAACCCCCACAGCGCGATGACCGCGCCGCCCAGCGCGGGCGCGGCGATCGCGCCGAACTGGCCGGTGAGGGCCAGCAGCGCGCCGGCGGCGGGCAGCCGGTCGCGGGGCAGCAGGCCGGGCACTGCCGCCTGGAGGGCGACGGTGCTGAAGGTGCCGACGCAGCCGTTGAGCCCCGCGCACAGGCAGATCAGCGCGAACTGGGCGGTGCCGGCGCCGGGGTCGGCGGCGGCCCACGCGGCGTTGAGGGCCAGCCCGGTGAAGGCGAGCGCGGCCGCCGCCCGGCCGGCGACGATGAGCGCGCGCCGGGAGGTGCGGTCGGCCAGCACCCCGCCGACCAGGGTGCCGCCGAACACCGAGGCGCCGTTGACGGCGCTGACCACCGCGACCAGCACGGAGGACCCGGTGGCGGCGTAGACCTGCATGGGCAGCGCCACCAGGGCGAAGCCCAGCCCGAACACCGAGACCAGCCGCGCGGTGAACACGAGGCGGAACTCCCGGCTGAGGCGCAGCGGGGACAGGTCCAGGGCGGTGTCGCGCAGCCTCACCGCGCCGCCCCGGGGGCGGGCGGCGCGGCGCGGCGGGCGGGGGTGCGCACGGCGGTCCCGGTCTCAGGCCGGGCCGGCGGAGCGGCCGTGCCCGGCGGGCTCGGCGGGCTCGGCGGGCTCGTGCATGGCCTCGCGCAGGCTGCGCGGGCGCAGGTCGGTCCAGTTGGCCTCGACATACTCCAGGGCCGCCGCGCGGTCGACGGGGCCCAGCACCTGGCGCCAGCCCTCGGGCACGGCGGCGAACTCCGGCCACAGGGAGTGCTGGTCCTCGTCGTTGACCAGGACCAGGAAGCGGCCGTCGGCGTCGTCGAAGGGGTTGCTCATCCGATTCTCCTCCATAGATTAGGCGAGGCTTACCTTAACAATCGGGGTCGGTGGCGGGAAGGCCGGGCGCGGCCTCCCCCGCCCGGCGCAGGCCCGGGGCGGTCAGCGCCACGGCCGCGGCGGCCAGCGCACCGGCCGTCCCGGCCGCCACCAGCGCGGCGGCGGTGCCCAGCGCCGCCGCCAGTGCGCCCATCAGCGTGGCGCCCAGCGAGCCGCCCACCGTGGCCTGGGCCAGCCACGCGCTGGTGACCCGGCCGCGCAGCGCGTCGGGGGTGTGCGACTGGATCAGCGCGTAGCGCAGGATCTCCTCGACCGCCTGGCAGCAGCCCAGCAATGCCAGCGCGGCCAGGGCCAGGGCGGCGGCGCGGCCCAGCCCGGCGGCGGCCGTGCAGATCCCGCCCAGCGCCACCGCCGCGGGCACCACCGCGCCGCCGCGCCGCACCCGGCCGGTCCACCCGCTGGCCAGGGACGCCAGCAGGGCGCCGGCGGCCGGCGCGGTGTAGAGCAAGCCGGCCACGGCGGCGTCGGCCTGAAGCACCCGGTCGGTGAACTCCGGTATCAGCACGGCGGGCATGGTGAACAGGACCTGCACGAAGCCCAGGAGCAGCAGCGGGCGCACCACGGGGTGGCGGGCGACGAACGCCAGCCCCTCGGCCAGGGCGCGCGGGGCCGAGGCGGGCCCGGCGCCGGGGTCGGTGGCCACCGGCGGCACGAACCACGCGGCGGCGGTGGCGGCGGCGGTGATGCCGCAGGTGACGAGGTAGCCGGCGCCCACGCCGCCCAGGGAGACCAGCGCGCCGCCCAGGGCGGGGGCGGTGACGGCGCCGAGCTGGGCGGTGAGGGCCAGCAGCGCGCCGGCGGCGGCCAGCCGCCCGGGGGCGACGAGGGCGGGCACCAGGGTCTGCTGGGCGATCAGGCCCATGGTGCCGATGACGCCGTTGACGGTGGCGCACACGTAGACCACGCCCAGCTCCGGCCCGCCGGGCAGGTAGGTGTTGACGGCGAACAGCGCCACCACCAGCGTCTCCACGGCCAGGCTGACCACCACCAGGCGCCGCCGGTCCAGCCGGTCGGCCAGCACCCCGCCCACCAGCGTGCCGCCGAAGCTGGCCAGGCCGTTGACGACGGTCACGCTGGCGACCAGCACCGAGGACCCGGTCATGGCGTAGACCTGGAGCGGCAGCGCCACCAGCCGGAACCCGCCGCCGAACAGGGAGATCAGGCGGACCGCGAACACGATCCGAAAACCCCGTCCCTCGCGCAGGGGGCCGAGGTCGATGACGAGCCCTGCCAGCCCCGGCCGTGCGCCCACGCGGGCTCCTTCCCTGTCAGTCAACACGTGGTCGGTGGCGGCCGCCCCCGGCGGGCGCCCGGGGCAGGGGGCCGCGCGGGCGGGTGCGCGGGCCGGGGCGGGCACCGCCCATCACTCCTTTCGGGTGCGCACGAGCAGGGCGGCGCGCTTGTGCGGCAGGTCGACCTCGGCGACGAACCGCAGGCCCGCGCCCTCGGCGGCGCGGCGGGCGGCGGTGTTGGCGGCGTCGGGCTCCATGACCACGCGCCGGCAGCGGGGGTCGGCGGCGAAGACGGCGGTGGCGAGTGCGTCCAGGACGCGCCGCCCCAGCCCGGTGCCCGTGCGCTCGGCGGCGCCGATGGCGATGTGCACGCCGACGTCGTGGGGGTCGGCGGCATAGTGCGCGGCCACGACGTCGCGCGCCGCCCGGTACAGCTCGACGTAGGCCACGTCGGTGCCCTCGTGGCTGACGATGTGGGGCCGGGAGAACGTCCCGGCGCGCTGGGCCGCCAGCTCCTCGGCCCAGCGCCGCCGGCTCCACGCCTGGTCGTAGAAGGCGGCGACGTGGGGCCGGTTCATCCAGGCGTGCACCAGGTCGAGGTCGGCGCCGTGGTCGCCGGCCGGCCGCGCCGCGAACGGCGGCGCGGGCCGCACCCGGGGCGGCGGCCCGGCGGCCAGGACCCGCGCGGCGACGGTGATCTCGCGCGGCGAGCGCCGCGCTGCTGCCTGGGCGGGGTCGGACGGGGACACGGGCGGCACCTCCGGTGGTGGGGGCGGGGTCGGGGACGACGGGGGACGCGGGGCCGGGCTCGCCGGGGCTCTCGCGGTGGCCGGCGGGCGGGCGCGGGGGGCGGGGCGCGGCGGCGCGGCGCGGCGGCCGCGCGGTGCGCTCACCGCGCGCTCCCCGGCGCGGGGTCCGGTGCGGCGTCCAGTAGGCCGGCCAGGACCGCGCCGATGGCCGCCGCGCCCTCGGGGCCCAGCAGGTCGTCGTGGGCGGCGGGCACCTCGTGGCGCTGGAGGCGGCCGGTGAGGTGGCCGCGCCACAGCTCCTCGGCGTCGCCGGGGGCGTCCTTGGCGGCGAAGAACACCGCGTCGCCGGCGAACGTCAGGGGCTCGGCGGGGGCGCGGGCGGCCAGGCGCGCGGCGAGGCGGTGGTTGGCGCCCAGCAGGCGGGCGTCGCCGTGGTCGCGGCCGATCTCGGCGGCCACCTCCGGCGGCGCTGCGCCCTCGGCGCCCGCGCCCCCGGCCTCGGGGGCGGGGGCGGGGTCGGGCAGGGCGCCGGGCGGGTAGGCGTCCAGCAGCGCCAGCAGCTCCACCCGCTCCCCCTCCCGGGCCAGCAGCGCCGCCATCGCGTGGGCCACCGCCCCGCCGAAGGACCAGCCGGCCAGCCGGTAGGGGCCGTGCGGGCGCAGCCGCCGCACCCGCGCGACGTAGTGCGCGGCGAGGTCGGCGACCGACTCCGGCGGCGCGGCGCCGGGGCCGCCGGCGGCGGCCAGGTCGGGCGAGTCCAGGCCGTAGAGGGGGACGTCGGCTCCGATGTGGCGGCGCAGCCGCACGAACGGCCAGCTCAGGCCGCTCGCCGGGTGCACGCAGAACAGGGGCGGGGCCGCGCCGCCGGCGCGCAGCACCACCACGCCGGGCACGGCATGGGGACCCGGTGCGCCCAGTGCGCCCGGTGCCCGCCCGGCCCCCTCCTCGCCGTCCCGCTCCCGCGTCGCGCGACCGCGTGCCAGGTGGGCGGCCAGCGCCGCCGGGGTGGGGTTGGCGAACAGGTCGGCGATGGCCGTCCGCGCCCCGGTCTCGGCCTCGATCCGCGCGCGCAGCCGCACCAGCAGCATGGAGTGCCCGCCCCGGTCGAAGAAGTCGTCGTCGGCGCCGACCTCGCCGGCGCCCAGCACCTCGGCGAACACCTCGCACAGCAGCGCCTCGGCGGCGTCGCGCGGCGCGCGGCCGGGCGCGGGCGCCAGGGCGGCGGGGTCGGGCGCGGGCAGGGCGGTGCGGTCGAGCTTGCCGTGGGCGGTCAGCGGCAGCGCCGCGATGGGCACGTAGACCGCCGGCACCATGTAGTCGGGCAGCAGTTGGGCGAGGTGGCCGCGCAGGCCGGCGGTGTCGGGGGCGCCGGTGCCGGCGCGCGGCACCACGTAGGCCACCAGCCGCCGGTCGCCCGGCGCGGCCTCCCAGGTGTCGACCACGGCCTGGTCGACGTCGGGGTGGCGGCCCAGCGCCGCCGCGATCTCGCCGGGCTCGATGCGGAACCCGCGCACCTTGACCTGGTCGTCGGCGCGGCCCACGTAGTCGAGGCTGCCGTCAGGCATGCGCCGCACCAGGTCGCCGGTGCGGTACATGCGCGCGCCCGGCGCGCCGAAGGGGTCGGCGACGAACCGGTCGGCGGTGAGCCCGGGCCGGTTGAGGTAGCCGCGCGCCACGCCGGCCCCGCCCAGGTACAGCTCGCCCACCACGCCCGGCGCCGCCGGGCGCAGCCGCTCGTCCAGGACGTGGGCGGCGGTGTTGGCGGTGGGCCGCCCGATGAGGGGGCGCTCGCTGTCGCCCACGCGCGCCGACAGCGCGTCGACGGTGGTCTCGGTGGGGCCGTAGAGGTTGTGGGTGCGGGTGCCCTGGGCCTCCAGGTCGCGCAGCCGGCTCCACAGCGCCGCCGGCACCGCCTCCCCGCCCACGCCCAGCGTCAGCGGGGTGTGGGTGCCGGGCTCCCCGAGTCCGGCCCGCATCAACTGGAGCAGGTGGGAGGGGGTGACCTCGATGAAGTCGAGGAGGTCGGCGCGGATCCGCTCCACCAGCAGCGCGGGGTCGTGCATGGCGTCCTCGGTGACGATGTGCAGGGCGTGGCCGTCCAGCAGCCACAGTTGGGGCTGCCAGGCGGCGTCGAAGGAGAACGACCAGGCGTGGCCCACGCGCAGCCGGTCGCGCGCGGCGCGGCGCCGGGTGGGCCGGTAGAGGGTCTCGCGGTGGCTGTGGAACAGGTTGGCCACGCCCCGGTGGGTGGCCACCACGCCCTTGGGGCGGCCGGTGGAGCCGGAGGTGTAGATGACGTAGGCGGGGTGGTCGGGGCGCAGGGGCGCGGTGCGGTCGGCGTCGGTGGGGTCGGTGGCGGGCCGCCGCGCGGCGCCGGGCTCGCCGAGGGCGCCGGCGTCGCTCAGCACCAGCGCGGGCACCCCGGGCGCCGCGGCGGCGGCGCGGGGGCGCAGGCCGGCGGTGGTGAGCACGAGCGCGGGGGCGGCGTCGGCGAGCATGTGGGAGACGCGGTCGTCGGGGTAGGCGGGATCGATGGGCAGGTAGGCGGCGCCGGCCTTGAGCACGGCCAGCAGCGCGGTGAGGGTGCCGGCCGAGCGCGGCAGCAGCAGCGCCACCACGTCCTCGGGTCCGGCGCCGCGCGCGATCAGTTCGTGGGCCAGCCGGTTGGCGCGCCGGTCCAGTTCGGCGAAGCTCCACCGCTGCCCGTCGCAGACCAGGGCGGGGGCGTCGGGGTCGGCCGCCACGGCGGCGGCGAACAGGCCCGGCAGGGTGGGTGCGGGCGGCAGGGCCAGGCGGGGGCCGCGCGCCTGGCGGGCGGCCGCGGCCGACTCCTCGGGGGTGAGCAGGTCCAGCCGGCCGATGGGCGCGGCCGGGTCGGCGGCCGCGGCCGCCAGCAGCCGCTCCAGGCGCAGCGCGATGTTGCCGACGGTGGCGGCGTCGAACAGGTCCAGGGCGTAGTCGATGACGCAGCGCAGGGCGCCGCCGCCGGCTTCCCTTGCCTCGCCGGGGTCGCGGAACTCCAGGGCGAGGTCGAACTTGCCGCCGGGCGCGGTGACCGGTTCGCGGGCCACCCGGAGCCCGGCCATGTCCAGCCGGGGCCCGGCGCCGCGCTGGTAGGCCAGCATCACCTGGAAGAGGGGGTGGCGGCTCATCGACCGGGCCGGGTTGACCACCTCCACCAGCCGCTCGAAGGGGAGGGCGGAGTTCTCGTAGGCGGCGAGGTTGGCGTCGCGCACGCGGGCCAGCAACTCGGCGAAGGAGGGGTCGCCGGAGGTGTCGGTGCGCAGCACCAGGGTGTTGACGAAGAACCCCACCAGGTCCTCCAGCGCGGCGTCGTCGCGCCCGGCCACGGGGGTGCCGATGGGGATGTCGGTGCCGGCGCCCAGCCGGGTGAGCAGCGCGGCCAGGGCCGCCTGGAGCACCATGAACACGCTGGCGTCGTGGGCGCGGGCCAGGTCGCGCAGCCGCGCGCTCAGCTCGGCGGGCAGCTCCAGTTCCAGGGCGCCGCCGCGGCCGCTGGAGGCGGCGGGGCGGGGCCGGTCGGTGGGCAGCGGCAGCTCCTCGGGCAGGCCGCGCAGCGCCTGCGTCCAGTAGCGGGCCTGGGAGTGCACGGCGCTGTCGGGGTCGTCCTCGGCGCCCAGCACGGCGTGCTGGTGCAGGCCGTAGTCGGCGTACTGCACGGGCAGCGGCGCCCAGGCGGGCGCGCGACCGGCGGCGCGGGCGCTGTAGGCGGTGCCCAGGTCGCGCAGCAGCGGCCGGGCCGACCACCCGTCGCCGGCGATGTGGTGGACCAGGAGCAGCAGCACGTGCTCGGTTTCGGACAGCCGGAACAGGCGGGCGCGCAGCGGCGGCTCGGCCTCCAGGCGGAACCCGTGGCGCACGGCCTCGGCGAGCAGGCCGGGCAGCGCCGCCTCGTCGGCGGCGGTGGTCTCCAGGACGGGGCGGGCCTGCTCGGGGGGCAGGATGAGCTGGTAGGGCACGCCGTCGTCGTCGGGGTAGAGGGTGCGCAGGGTCTCGTGGCGGGCGGTGAGGTCGGCCAGGGCCGCGGTGAGGGCGGCGGTGTCCAGCGGGCCGCGCAGCCGCGCGCAGAAGGGGATGTTGTAGGTGGGGCGCGGCCCGTCCAGGCGGTAGAGGAACCACATGCGCCGCTGTGCGTGGGACAGCGGCGGCCGGTCGGGGCGCGCGGCCGGGCGCAAGCGCGGGCGGTCGCCGCCGGGGCGCAGCCGCTGCACCAGGGCGGCCACGGTGGGGGCGTCGAACACGGTGCGCAGGGCCACGTCGCGGCCCAGGACCGCGCGGATGCGGGTGACCAGGCGGGTGGCCAGCAGGGAGTGCCCGCCCAGGGCGAAGAAGTCGTCGTCGATGCCGACCTCGCCGACCTCCAGCACCTCGCCGAACAGCCCGCACAGCAGCTCCTCCACCTGGTCGCGCGCGGGGCGGCCGGCGGCGGGGGCGGTGAGGTCGGGCGCGGGCAGCGCGGCGCGGTCGGTCTTGCCGTTGGGCAGCACGGGCAGCGCCGCCAGGGGCACGACGGCGGCGGGCAGCATGGCCGAGGGCAGCGCGGCGGCGAGGTGGGCGCGCAGCGCCGCCGGGTCCAGGGCGCGGTCCCCGGCGGGCACGGCGTAGGCCACCAGGGCGGGCGCGGCGGCGGCGCCGGAGGCGGCGGGGTCACCGGCGTGGACGGCGGCGGCGCAGGCGGCGACGTCGGGGTGGGCGGCCAGGGCGGCCTCCACCTCGCCCAGTTCGATCCGCATGCCGCGGATCTTCACCTGGTCGTCGGCGCGGCCCAGGAACTCCAGTTCGCCGGCGCCGTTCCAGACCGCGCGGTCGCCGGTGCGGTACATGCGCGCGCCGGGCGGGCCGAAGGGGTCGGCGACGAACCGCGCGGCGGTCAGCCCGTGCCGGGCGTGGTAGCCGCGGGCCAGCCCGGCGCCGCCCAGGTACAGCTCGCCGGGCACCCCGGCGGGCACCGGGCGCAGCATCGCGTCCAGCACGTAGGCGCGCACGCCGGGGTCGGGGCGGCCGATGGGCACCCGCTCGCCGTGCAGGTCGGCGCGGCAGGCGCCCAGGGTGGCGTTGACGGTCGTCTCGGTGGGGCCGTAGCAGTTGAACATCGGGCGGCCGTCGGCGGCGAAGCGGCGCACCAGCGCGGCCGGGACCGCCTCTGTGCCCGCGAGCACGGTCATGCCGGGGGGCAGCGCGGCGTCGGCGGGCAGCGCCGACAGCAGCGCGGGAGGCAGCGCGGCGTGGGTGACGCCGCGTTCGCGCAGGTAGTCCAGCAGCGGCGGGCCGGGGACGCGCCGCTGGGGGGCGACCACCACGAGCCGGCCGCCGCACAGCACGCCCATGACGACCTCCCAGAAGGCGACGTCGAAGCTGGGCGAGCCGAGCTGGGCCACGCGGGAGGAGGCGCCCACGCCCAGGCGGTGGGCGGCGGTGGACACGAGCTTGGCGACGCCCTCGTGGCTGACCACCACGCCCTTGGGCCGGCCGGTGGAGCCGGAGGTGTAGATGAGGTAGGCGGCGGTGGCGGGGGTCAGCGGCGCGGGGCGCTCGGCGGCGGTGAGGGGGGCGGCGGGCCGGGCGCCGATGCGGGCGGCGGTGGCGGGCTCGGCGGGCACGAGCAGCGGTGCGCTCGTGCGCTCGGCGACGCGTGCGGCCAGGTCGGGGGTGGTGACCACGCAGACGGGGCGGGCGTCGGCGAGCATGTGGGCGATCCGGTCGTCGGGGTAGTCGGGGTCCAGCGCCAGGTAGGCCGACCCGGCGGCCAGGACGGCCAGCAGGGCGGTGATCTGGTCGGCCGAGCGGGGCGCGGCCACGGCGACGACCTTCTCGGGGCCGGCGCCGCGCGCCAGCAGCTCCCGGGCCAGCCGGTTGACGCGGGCGTGGACCTCGGCGGCGGTGAGGGCGCCGGCCTCGTCCTCGATGAGGACGGAGTGGGGGTCCGCCTCGACCCGCCGGTCCAGCAGGTCGGCGAAGACGGCCGGGGCCAGGGCCGCCGCGTCGGCGGCGGCCTCGGCTGCGGCCTCGGCGGCGGTCTCGTCGGCGGCCTGGGGGGTGGACGGGCCGGGTGCGGCGAGGGCGGCGGCGGCCGAGGCCGCCGGGACGCGGTGGGGCGGGGTCACCGCCAGGCGCGCCACCGGCCGGGCGGGGTCGGCGGCCATCGCCGCCAGCAGGGTGCGCAGCGACTCCGCCGCCGCGCGGGCGCGCTCGGCGGGCACGGCCTCGGGGCGGTAGGCCAGCGTCAGGCGCAGGCGCGGCTCGTGCGCCTGGGGCGGGGGCGGGACGACCGCCAGCGACAGCGGGTAGTGGGTGGCGTCGGCGGCGGCCAGGACGCGGGCGCGCAGGCCGGGCACGCCGGCGGTGGGGTCGGCGCCCTCCACCGGGTAGTTCTCCACCACCATCAGCGTGTCGAACAGTTCGCCGGCGCCGGCCGCGCGCTGGATCTCGGCCAGGCCCAGGTGGGTGTGGTCCAGCAGCCGCGCCTGCTCGTCGCGCAGCCGCCGCAGCAACTCGGCGGTGCTCTCGCCGGGGTGGGCGCGCACCCGCACCGGCACGGTGTTGATGAGCAGCCCCACCATGGCCTCGGCGCCGGGCAGGTCGGCGGGGCGGCCGGAGACTGCCGTGCCGAACACGACGTCGCGCCGGTCGGTCAGGTGGCCCAGCAGCAGCCCCCAGGCCGCCTGCATGACGGTGTTGAGCGTGGCGCCGCTGCCCCGGGCGAGGTCGCGCACCCGCGCGGTGAGGTCGGCCGCCAGTTCCACGGTCACCGTCTCGGGTTGGCCGTCCGAGCGCGCGGGCTCGCCGGCGGGCGCCCGGCCCTCGGCACCGCCCCCCTCAGCGGTGCGGGGCAGCGCCTCGGCGACGCGGCTGGGGCCCTCCAGCCCGTGCAGGGCGTCCCGCCACGCCGCGACCGCCGCACCCGTGTCGCGGCGCGCCAGCCACCCCAGGTAGTCGCGGAAGGGCGCGACGCGCGGCAGCGGGCGGGCGGGGTCATCGGCGTAGAGGGCGAACAGGTCGCGCACCAGCAGCGGCAGGGACCACCCGTCCAGCAGGATGTGGTGGTGGGTCAGCACCAGGACGTGCCGGTCGGCGGCCAGGCGCGCCAGCACGAAGCGCAGCAGCGGCGGGCGGGCGAGGTCGAAGCGGGCCGCGCGCTCGGTGGCGCGCAGGTGCTCCACCTCGGCGGCGCGCTCGGTCTGCGCCAGGCCGCTCAGGTCGGCTTCGCGCCAGTCGGCGGGGACCGCGCGGCCCACCAGCGCCGCCGGGCGGCCGTTGCGGCGCCGGCGGAACGCCGCCCGCAGGTTGGGGTGGCGGCGCAGCAGCGCGTCGGCGGCCGCGCGCAGCCGCCCGGCCTCCAGGCGCCCCTCCACCTCCAGGGCCACCTGGACGTTGTAGGCGTCGGCCCCCTCGGCGTCGATCTGGCTGTGGAAGAGCAGCCCTTCCTGGAGCGGCGTCAGCGGCAGGATGTCCTCCAGGCCGGATGCGTTGCTCACGTGAGCCTCCACTCTGCTTCGAATTCGTCGATCTCGGCCTGGTCGAGGTCCAGGAGGGCCATGTCGGAGGGGGTGTGCCCGCCCGCGTCGGGCGCGTGGGCGTGGGCGGCCAGCCCGCGCAACTGGGCGAACCAGCCCTCGGCCAGCGCGCGCACGTCCTCCTCGGTGAAGAGGCGCTCGGGCCAGGCCCAGGTCGCCCTCAGCACCGGCCCCTCGGCGCCGTCGCGGGTGACGGCGTTGACCTCCAGGGGGTGGCGCACCGGCGTCTCGGGGTCGATGCCGGCGGGCAGGTGGCCCGTCTCGGGGGCCACGGCCCACGCCGTCTCGTCGTGGGCGACCGCCAGGCGGCCCAGGTAGTTGAACAGCAGCGGCGGGGTCTCCTGCGCCAGGTCGGGCGCGGTGTGGGAGTTGAGGTGGCGCAGCAGCCCGTAGCCGATCCCGCCGTCACCGGGGTGCGCGCGCAACTGCTCCTTGACCCGCTTGAGCGCCGTCCCGGCCGCCGCACCGCCCCCGCGCGCCTGGGCCGGGTCGATCCCGGCGACGTCCAGGCGCGCCGGGTGGATGGTGGTGAACCAGCCGACCGTGCCCGACACGTCGGCGCCGGGGAACAGGTGCTGCTCGCGGCCGTGGCCCTCCCGGTCAAGGCGCAGCGGCGCGTCGGGGCGGGCGCCGGGCAGCGCCCGGGCCGCGCGCCACTCCACGGCGGCCAGCGCCAGCGCGCTGAGCAGCACGTCCTCCACCTGGGCGTGGAACGCCTCGGGCACCCGGGTGAGGACGGCGGCGGTGTCCTCGGCTCCCAGCGCCAGGGTGGTGCGGCGCAGGGTCTGGGCGGTGTCCCGGCGCGCGTCGAGGGTGCGCGGTGCGCCGCCCCGGCCGCCCAGCCCGGCCAGCGGGTCGGGGCCGTGGCCGGCGCCGATGCGCCGCCACTGCTCCAGTTCGGCGGTGCGCCGCTCATCGCGCGCCTCGGCGTGCAGGTGGCGCGCCCACCGGGCGAAGGAGGTCCGGGGCGCGGGCGGGGCCGGGGTGCGGCCGGCGGCGGCGCCGGCCCACGCGGCGGCCAGGTCGGCGCGCAGGACGTGCCAGGAGACGCCGTCCACCGCGAGGTGGTGGACCACCAGCAGCAGCCGGCCCGCCCGGCCGCTGCCCCGGTCCAGCCAGACGGCGCGCAGCATGCGGCCCTTGTGGGGGTCGAGCAGGTCCTGGGCGGCGCGCGCCTCCTCGGCGGCGGCGCGGCGCAGCCCTTCGGCGTCCAGCCCGGCGGCGTCGCGCCGGGTCAGCACCTCGGCGGCCGCCACCGCGCCGGGTTGGGCCGCGCTCAGCCGCCACGGGCCGGCGCCGTCCTCCTCCAGGCGCGAGCGCAGCATGGCGTGGCCGTCGAGGACGGCCTGGAGGGCGGCGCCGAGCCGGTCGAGCCCGGCGCCGGGCGGGGTGTGCCAGACCATGGCCTGGCTGAATCGGCGCAGCGGGCCGCCGCGCTCGCGCAGCCAGTGCATGACGGGGGTGAGCAAGATGTCGCCGGTGCCGGGGTCCGGGTCGGGGTCCTCGGCGGGGCGCGGGGGCGGTGCGGCGCCCGCCGCCTGGGCCAGCCGCTCGGGTGTCTGCTCGGTGAACACGTCGGCCGGGGTCAGCTCCAGCCCCGCGGCGCGGGCGCGGGCCACGAGCTGGATGGCGAGGATGCTGTCGCCGCCCAGCGCGAAGAACCCGTCCTCGGGGCCGACGCGCTCCAGGGCGAGCAGGTCGGCGAACAGCCCGCACAGGAGGGCTTCGGCGCCCTCGCGGGCGGGGCGGCCCGTCCCGGCGGCCGCGCCGAGGTCGGGGGCGGGCAGCGCGGCGCGGTCGAGCTTGCCGTTGGGCGACAGCGGGAACTTCGGCAGCACGACGACGGCGGCGGGCACCATGTGCTCGGGCAGGTGCCGGGACACCGAGCGGAGCAGTCCGGCGGGGTCGGGCTCGGGGACGCCGGGGGCCGGGGTGACGTAGCCGACGAGCTGGACGGCGCCGGGCGCGGTCGCGCGGGCGGCGACCACGGCGGCCGCGACGCCGGGCCGCTCGGCCAGCGCGTGCTCGATCTCGCCGGGTTCCACGCGCATGCCGCGCACCTTGACCTGGAAGTCGGAGCGGCCCACGAACACCAGCCGCCCGGCCCGGTCCCAGCGCACCAGGTCACCGGTGCGGTACATGCGCGAGCCGGGGGGGCCGAAGGGGTCGGCCACGAACCGCTCGGCGGTCAAGCCGGGGCGGCGGGCGTAGCCCCGCGCCACCTGGACGCCGGCCAGGTACAGCTCCCCGTCCACGCCCGGGGGGACCGGGCGCAGGCGCTGGTCCAGCACGTAGACCGAGGTGTTCCACACCGGGCGCCCGATCGGCACCCCGGGACCGGTGAACTCCTCGGTGCCCACGTCGAAGGAC
>NZ_JAJAQC010000077.1 GCF_027604915.1 Streptomonospora mangrovi | reverse complement strand
GGTTGGCCAGCAACGCGTTGGACAGCACGGCGCCCACCTTGGCGGCGAGGTCGCCCGGCAGCGCCTCCCCGGAGGCCACCACCAGGCGCAGCGACGCACACACCGCCGCCTCGGGCGCCTCAACGAACACCCGCAGCATCGACGGCACGAAATGGCACACCGTCACCCCGAACTCTTCGACGGTGCGGGCCAGGTAGGCGGGGTCGCGGTGGCCGTCGGGCGCGGCCACGACCAGCCCGGCCCCGGCGGTGAAGGGCCAGAACAGCTCCCACACCGACACGTCGAAGGTCACCGGCGTCTTCAGCAGCACCCGATCGTCGGGGGTGAGCCCGTAGGCGCCCTGCATCCACTCCAACCGGTTCACGATCGCCCGGTGGGAGACCACCACACCCTTGGGCCGCCCGGTGGACCCCGATGTGTACAGCACGTAGGCGGCGTGGTCGGGCCGCAGCGGCGCCGTTCGGTCGGCGTCGGTGAAGGGGCCGGGATCGTGCGCGGCGATCCGCTCGGCGGTGGCGGGCTCGTCCAGGAGCAGCAGGGGCACGCGCGGTTGGCCCGGCAGGGCGGCGGCGTCCTGTTCCCGGCACAGCACCAGGGCCGGTCGGGCGTCGTCCAGCACGAACACCACCCGCTCGGGCGGATGCGCCACGTCCACCGGCAGGTAGGCCGCGCCCGCCCGCACCACCGCGTGCAGCGCCACCACCAGGTCCACCGAACGCGGCAGCGCCACCGCCACCACCGTCTCCGGACCCGCACCCCGCGCCGCCAACTCCCGCGCCAACCGGTTCACCCGCGCGTCGAACTCCGCCCGGGTGAGGGCGCCGGCCTCGGCCGACAGCAGCGCCGTTTCCTCCCGCGACGGCGCGGCGGCGCGGTCGATGAGGTCGGGCAGGGTGCGCTCGGGCAGCGCCCGCGCGGTGGCGTTCCACTCCCCCAGCACCCGCGCCCGCTCGGCCTCGGCCAGCAGCGGCAGGTCGGCGACGGGGCGCTGCGGGTCGGCCGCCGCCGCGGCCAGCAGCCGCACCAGCCGCTCGCCGAGCCCGTGGGCGGTCGCGGCGTCGAAGCGGTCGGCGGCGTAGCGGACCGCGACGGTGATCGCGTCCTCGCCGGGGCGCTCCACGAACTCGAACTCCAGGTCGAACCGGGCGGCCTGGGCCACCTGGTCGTCCACGGCGGTCGCGGTGCCGCCCAGCAGCCCGCCCGCCAGGTCGGGCCGCGTCTGGTGGCTGACCATCACCTGGAACAGGGGGTTGCGCCCGGCCGCGCGCGCCGGGTTGACCGCCTCGACCACCCGGTCGAAGGGCAGGTCGGCGTGGGCGAACGCGGCGACGGCGGCGGCGCGGGCGCGCTCCACCACCGCGCCGAAACCGGGGTCGCCCGACAGGTCGGTGCGCAGCACCAGGGTGTTGAGGAACATGCCCACCGCGTCGTGCAGCGCGGCGTCGCCTCGGCTGGTCGCCGGGGTGCCCAGCGCGATGTCGGTGCCGGCGCCCATGCGGTGCAGCAGCACCGCCACCGCCGAGGCCAGCACCATGAACGGGGTGGCGCCGCGCTCGCGGCCCAGATGGGCCAGGTCGCGGGCGAGGCCGGCCGGGATGCGCGCGGCGGCCACGCCGCCGGCGCCGGTGCGCACGGCGGGCCGGGGCCGGTCGGCGGGCAGCGGCGTCTCCTCGGGCAGCCCGGCCAGCGCGTCCCGCCAGTAGGCCCGCTGCCGGGCGGCCGTGCTGTGCGGGTCGTCCTCGGCGCCCAGCAGGTCGCGCTGCCACAGGGCGTAGTCGGCGTAGGACACCGGCAGCGGCGCCCACGCCGGCGCCCGCCCGGCCGCCCGCGCGGTGTAGGCGGCGTCCAGGTCGCGCAGGAACGGCTCCTGGGACCACTCGTCCACCACCACGTGGTGGAACAGGTGGAGCAGGGCGTACTCGCCGGTGTCGGCCAGGAACAGCACCGGCCGGTAGGCGGGCTCGGTGCGCAGGTCGAACGGCCGGCGCGCCGCCTCGGCCACCAGGGCGCCCAACTCGCGCCCGCCCGCGCGGACCACGCGCAGCGGGTCGGGCACCTCCTCGGGCGCAAGGACCCGCTGGCGCGGTCGGCCGCCGCGCTCGCAGAACACGGTGCGCAGGACGGCGTGGCGGGCCACCACGTCGCGCACCGCCGCGCCCAGCGCGCCGACGTCGAGGGGGCCGCGCCCGCGCAGGGTCCAGGGCACGTTGTAGACGGCCTCGGCGCCGGGGACCTGGGCGGCGGCCCACAGGCCGCGCTGGGCGGCCGACAGCGGAACGTCCCCGGTGGACGCGGCGGCGCGCCCGCCCACCAGCGCGGGGCGCGCCCGCTCGGCCTCGGCCACGCGCGCGGCCAGCGCCTCGGGGGTGGGTGCGGCGAACAGGTCGGCGACCCCCAGGTCGACGCCCAGGCGGGCGCGCAGCGTGTTGACGGCGCGGGCGGCGGCAAGCGAGGTGCCGCCCAGGGCGAAGAACGCGTCGTCGGCGGCGACCCGGTCGACGCCGAGCAGGTCGGCGAACACCGCGCACACCAGTTCCTCGACGGGGCCGCGCGGGGCGCGGCCGGCTCCGCCGGCGGCGGGGGCCTCGGGCGCGGGCAGGGCCGCGCGGTCGAGCTTGCCGTTGGCGGTCAGCGGCAGGGCGTCCAAGGCGACGAACGCGGCGGGCACCATGTGGTCGGGCAGGTGCGCGGCGGCGTGGGCGCGCAGCCGCGCGGGCTCGGGTGCGGCGCCGGGCGCGGGCACGACGTAGCCGACGATCCGGGTGCCTCCGGAGGCGTCGGGCAGCGCGGCGGCGACGGCGTCGGCGACATCGGGGTGGGCGGTCAGGGCGTGCTCGATCTCGCCGGGTTCCACGCGCATGCCGCGCACCTTGACCTGGAAGTCGGAGCGCCCGACGAACACCAGGCGGCCGGCCCGGTCCCAGCGCACCAGGTCACCGGTGCGGTACATGCGCGAGCCGGGGGGGCCGAAGGGGTCGGCCACGAACCGCTCGGCGGTCAGGCCCGGGCGGCGGGCGTAGCCCCGCGCCACCTGGATGCCGGCCAGGTACAGCTCCCCGTCCACGCCCGGGGGGACCGGGCGCAGGCGCTGGTCCAGCACGTAGACCGAGGTGTTCCACACCGGGCGCCCGATCGGTACCCCGGGACCGGTGAACTCCTCGGTGCCCACGTCGAAGGAGGTCACGTCCACCGCCGCCTCGGTGGGGCCGTACAGGTTGGCCAGCAACGCGTTGGACAGCACGGCGCCCACCTTGGCGGCGAGGTCGCCCGGCAGCGCCTCCCCGGAGGCCACCACCAGGCGCAGCGACGTACACACCGCCGCCTCGGGCGCCTCAACGAACACCCGCAGCATCGACGGCACGAAATGGCACACCGTGACGCCGTGCCGGGTGATCGCCCCGGCGACGTACCCCGGGTCGCGGTGCCCCTGCGGAGCCGCCACGACCAGCCCGGCCCCGGCGGTGAAGGGCCAGAACAGCTCCCACACCGACACGTCGAAGGTCACCGGCGTCTTCAGCAGCACCCGATCCTCAGCGGTGAGCCCGTAGGCACCCTGCATCCACTCCAACCGGTTCACGATCGCCTTGTGGGAGACCACCACACCCTTGGGCCGCCCCGTCGACCCTGAGGTGTACAGCACGTAGGCGGCGTGGTCGGGCCGCAGCGGCGCCGTACGGTCGGCGTCGGTGAAGGGGCCGGGATCGTGCGCGGCCACCCGCTGGGCGGTGGCGGGCTCGTCCAGCACGAGCGCCCTCGCGGCGTAGTCCTCGGGCAGCGCCGCGCGCGCGGCGGTGTCGCACAGCACGGCGGCCGGTTGGGCGTCGTCCAGCACGAACGCCACCCGCTCGGGCGGATGCGCCACGTCCACCGGCAGGTAGGCGGCACCCGCCCGCACCACCGCGTGCAGCGCCACCACCAGGTCCACCGAACGCGGCAGCGCCATCGCCACCACCGTCTCCGGACCCGCACCCCGCGCCGCCAACTCCCGCGCCAACCGGTTCACCCGCGCGTCGAACTCCGCCCGCCTCAGGCCCACACTTCCGGCCGGGTCGTCGGCGTCGAGCACGGCCGCGTCCGCGGCCCGCCCCCGGGCGGCGCCGGCGTCCAGCAGGTCGGGCAGGGTGCGCTCGGGCAGCGCCCGCGCGGTGGCGTTCCACTCCTCCACCACCCGGCGCCGCTCCGCCTCAGCCATCAGCGGCAGCGCGCTCACCGGCCGGTCGGGGCGGGCGGTGGCGGCGGCCAGCAGCAGCCGCAGCCGGCGGGTCAGCTCCTCGACGGTGGCGCGGTCGAACCGGGCGGCGGAGTAGCGCACCGCCCCGTCCACGGCCGCCGCGCCGGGCCGGTCGATGAACACGAACTCCAGGTCGAACTTGGCGGTGTCTATGACCTGGTCCTCCAGCCGGGTGCGCAACCCCAGCAGCCCCTCGGCGCCCGCCGGCCGCGTCTGGTGGCTGACCATCACCTGGAACAGGGGGTTGCGCCCGGCCGCGCGCGCCGGGTTGACCGCCTCGACCACGTCGTCGAAGGGCAGGTCGGCGTGGGCGAACGCGGCCAGGTCGGCGTCGCGCACCCGGGCGAGCAGGTCGGAGAACGCGGGGTCGCCCGACAGGTCGGTGCGCAGGACCAGCGTGTTGAGGAACATGCCCACCGCGTCGTGCAGCGCGGCGTCGGTGCGGCTGGTGGCGGGTGTGCCCAGGGCGATGTCGGTGCCGGCGCCCATGCGGTGCAGCAGCACCGCCACCGCCGCGCGCAGCACCATGAACCGGGTGGTGCGGGTGTCCTCGGCGAGCCGGGCCACCGCCCCGGCCAGTTCCTCGGGCACGGTGAAGCGCACCAGGCCCCCCTCGGCCGCGCCGGCGCCGGCGACGGGCCGGGGCCGGTCGGCGGGCAGCGGCGTCTCCTCGGGCAGCCCGGCCAGCGCGCCCCGCCAGAACGCGCGCAGCCGGTGGGCGCGCGAACCGGGCTTGTCGGGGTCGGCGAGCAGGTCGCGCTGCCACAGGGCGTAGTGGGCGTAGGACACCGGCAGCGGCGCCCAGGCGGGCGCGCGCCCGGCCGCGCGCGCGGTGTAGGCGGCGTCCAGGTCGCGCAGGAACGGCTCCTGGGACCACTCGTCCACCGCCGCGTGGTGGAACACCGCCAGCAGCAGGTGGTCCTCGGGGCCGGCGGCGAACAGGGTGAACCGGACGGGCAGGTCGCGCGCCAGGTCGAAGGGGGCGCGCGCCGCGCGGTCCACGCGTGCGGCCAGGTCGCCCCCGCCGGCCTCGCGGCGCAGCAGCCGCACCGGCACATCGCCGGGCGCCACCACCCGCTGCTCGGGTTCGCCGTCGGCGCCCACGGGGAACCGGGTGCGCAGCGCCGCGTGCCGCACGAGCACGTCGCGCAGCGCGGCCTCCAGGGCGTCGGCGTCCAGCGGGCCGCCCACCCGCAGCGCCCAGGGCACGTTGTAGGCCGAAGCGACGGCGCCGCCCAGCCCGTTGAGCAGCCACAGCCGCCGCTGCTCGGCCGACAGCGGAACGCGCGCGGGCAGCGGGCGCGGCTCCAGCGGCGGGCGGTGGTCGCCCGAGGCGGCCGCCCGCCCGGCCAGTGCGGCCGGGGTCGGCGCCTCGAACAGGTCGCGCACGCCGATCCCGGCGCCCAGCAGCGCGCGCACGCGGTTGACGGCGCGGGCGGCGGCCAGGGAGTGCCCGCCCAGGGCGAAGAAGTCGTCGTCGGCGGCCACCGAGGGCACGCCCAGCACCTCGGCGAACACCCCGCACACCGCCTCCTCGGCGGGGGTGCGCGGCGCCCGGCCCGCACGCTCGGCGGCGGGCTCGGGCGCGGGCAGGGCGGCGCGGTCCACCTTGCGGTTCTCGGTGAGGGGCAACGCGTCGAGGACGACGATGGCCGAGGGCACCATGTAGTCGGGCAGGCGCTGGGCCAGGGCTGCGCGCAGGGCCGCCGGGTCGGGGGCGGCGCCGTTGGCGGGGACGACGTAGCCCACCACGCGCGCCGAGGCGGGGCCGCCGTCGGCGCGCACCACGGCGACGGCGCGGGCCACGTCGGGGTGGTCGGCCAGCGCGGACTCGATCTCGCCGAGTTCGATGCGGAACCCGCGCACCTTCACCTGGAAGTCGGAGCGGCCGATGAACTCCAGGTCGCCGCCGCGCGTGATCCGCACCAGGTCGCCGGTGGCGTACATGCGCGCGCCGGGCGGACCGAAGGGGTCGGCCACGAACCGGGCGGCGGTCAGGCCGGGCCGCCCCAGGTAGCCGCGCGCCACACCGCCGCCGGCGATGTAGAGGTCGCCGGGCACACCCGTGGGCACGGGCCGCAGGGCGGCGTCCAGGACGTGCAGCCGGGTGTTGGCGATGGGCCGGCCGATGGTCACGGGCGTGCCGGGGGCGAGGGGCGCGGCGGTGGACCAGATGGTGGTCTCGGTGGGGCCGTAGAGGTTGACCACCCCGGCCGAGCGCGCGGCCAACTCCCGGGCCAGCGCCCCCGGGAGGGCCTCGCCGCCGACCAGGACGCGCAGGCCGTGGAGCGCGTCGGGCTGCTCCTCCACCAGCGCCTGCCACAGCGCGGGCGTGGCCTGCATAACCGTGGCACCCGAGGAGCCGATCAACTCGGCCAGGGCCACCGGATCGCGGACCACCTCGCGCTCGGCCACCACCACCGTCGCCCCCGCCAAAAG
>NZ_JAJAQC010000076.1 GCF_027604915.1 Streptomonospora mangrovi | reverse complement strand
CCGCGCCGCGCCGGCGGACCGCCCGGCGGCGCGCCGGGGCAGGCGGCGGCCGTGCTGGTCGGCAGCCACCGGCAGGTGGCCGACCGCATCGCCGACTACGCGGACGCCGGGATCACCCGCTTCGTCCTCAGCGGCGACCCGGCACTGGAGGAGGTCCACCACTTCGGCACCGGGGTGCTGCCGCTGCTGGCCGAGCGCGGCCTGTGGACACCGGCCGGCGCCCACGCGGCCGCCGCGCCGGTGTAGGCGGGCGGCCGGGCCGGTACCCGCCCTGCGGGTCGCCGGGGGCGGGGCGGGGGCGGGGAGCACGCGCAATCGGGGAGCACGCGACAGCCGGAGAGCACGGAGAGCCCGGGAACACGGGGAGTACGGGAGCACGGGGGAGGGGGTGACGGCCGTGGCGGACGCGCGGTCGGTCGCGGCGCTGCGCGCGGCGGTGTTCGACGAGCGGTGTCGCCACGGGCGCAAGCCGCGCACATCCGCCCCGACCCGCCCGTACCGCCTGGAGAGGCACCCGTCATGACCACCGCAGTCCAGCCGCTCGCACCCACCCCGCTGACCCTCGACCGCCTGGTCGAGTTGACCGCCCGCACCGCCGAGGAGGTGCGGCGCGGCCTGCACGCCGTCCGCTTCGACACCCGCCACCGCTGGTCGGTGCGGCTGAGCAGCGACGCCTACGCCGACCTCTGGCTCATCTCCTGGACCCAGGACCAGGCCACCGCCCTGCACGACCACGCCGGCTCGCTCGGCGCGCTCACCGTGGTCCAGGGCGACCTCACCGAGCACCACTGGACCGGCCGCCTGGCCCGGCGCGACCTGCCCTCCGGCACCAGCGCCGCGTTTCCGCTGGGCCACGTGCACGACGTGGTCAACCGGGCGCCGGCCCCGGCGGTCAGCGTGCACGCCTACTCGCCGCCGCTGACCGCGATGTCCTATTACCGGGTCGACGCCGGCGGCGCGCTGCGCCGTACCCACAGCACGCTCACCGACGACCCCGAGCCCGCCGCCCCGACCGTGGCGGCCGTGCCGCTGCTGCGGGAGGAGGCGTGAGCGCCGGCGCCGTGCCGCAGGTCAGCGCGGTGGCCCGGCTGCTGGAGCGCCGCCGCGCCCGCCTGGTGCGGCTGACCCCGCGCGAGGCCGCCCGCGCCCGCGCGGAGCGGGGCGCGCTGCTGGTGGACATCCGCCCCGAGGCCGACCGCGCCGCCGAGGGCGCGATCCCGGGTGCGGTGGTGGTCGAGCGCAACGTGCTGGAGTGGCGGCTGGACCCCACCAGCCCCGACCGGCTGCCCGGCGCGGCCGGCGCCGCCGCCACGCCGGTGGTGCTGTTCTGCAACGAGGGCTACGCCTCCAGCCTGGCCGCCGCCGACCTGCTGGACCTCGGCCGGCCCGGTGCCACCGACATGGTCGGCGGCTTCCGCGCCTGGGCCGCCGAGGGCCTGCCGGTGGCCCCGCCCGGCGCCTGAGCGCGCCGGGCCGGGGCCGCCGGCGGTGCCCAGATCACGCGCACCGCCCGGAACCGCCCGCACCTCCCGGACCCGCCCGCGCGGGCCGCCTCTCCCGTGAGGTGGCCCGCGCGGCCCGCGTGCGGCACCGGCTAGTCGATCGGGACGTCCTCGAAGGTGCCGAAGTCCCCGGCGTCCAGGGTCACCGACTCCACGTCGAGCGGCGGAGCGGGGAAGTACACGAAGACCCGCTCGGTCACCCCGTCGTCCAACTGGTTGAGCGGCCACTGCCACGTCGAGAGGTAGACCGCGCGGTCCAGCTCCTCGTCCTCGGGCAGTTCGCCGACGCGCACGGCCCGGTAGGTGCGGCCCGGCTCCCCGGGCGTGCTGACCCCGAACATGGTGAACCGGCCGCCGGGGTAGTTGGCGCTGTTCAGCGGCCGGATCACCGGGGGCACCCGGCCGCCGGTGTCCAGGTGGGTGATGTCGAAGACGCCCACCAGGTAGGCGCCGTCCCGGTACATCGGCCGCACGTCCAGCCGGTACTCGGCGTTGCCCTGCACCAGCCCCGCCTCGGCGCCGGCCACCACCTCGCCGTCCTCGGCGCGGAAGGGCGCCGGGGGCGCCACCGCGGCCGAGCCGGAGCCCGTGTCCGAGGCGGGGCTTTCGTCGTCCCCGCCGGACTCGGCCGGAGCCTCCTCGGGCTGGCGGATCTTGTAGGAGATCTCCACCCGGCGGTTCGTGGCGCGTGCCTCCTCGTCGTTCGGTCCGCCCTCCTCGGCGACGGGCTCGGTGGCGCCGCGCCCCACGGTCTCGTACTCGTAGTCCGACCCGAGGCCCTCCTCCAGCACCTCGCGCACGGCCTCGGCGCGGCGCTCGGACAGCTCCTGGTTGTAGTCGTCGTCGCCCACGCCGTCGGTGTGGCCCTCGACGGTGATGGGCGGCCGGGAGGGGTCGGCGGTGCGCCGGGTCTCCTCGACGACTCCGGCCAGGACCTCCTCGGCCTCCTGGGTCAGCGTGGCCTCGTCGAAGTCGAAGAGCACGTCGGCGTGCAGCGCGACGGTCTCCTCGTCGGGGGTGCTGGTGCGGGTCTCGCTGGTGCTCTCGGTGACGGCGTAGAGGTCGCGCGCGTAGCCGTCGGGGTTGTCGCTCATCTCCTCGTCCACCAGCGGCACCTCCACGGTGTCGCCTGAGGTGATGTCCTGGCTCTCGGGATCGCCGGAGGGCGGGTCGGCCGGCGGCTCGCCGTCGCCGACCGGGATGCCGGTGAACTCGCCCGTGGTGCCGTAGGTGGCCAACGTGACGCGCTCGACGCTCTCGGGCAGCGGGGGGAAGTGCACCTGGTACTCGTAGTGCGCGCCGTTGACCCAGCGGGTGAGGACCTGGCTGCCGATGGTGTCCTCGTCGTCGGTGTCGCGGACGGGGTAGTAGAACCGCTGGTTGACCGGGTCCAGGAGCCGGAAGACGCTGTGGTTGCGGTCCAGCGCGCCCGTGCCGAAGGGGGCGTTGAGCGTCTGGGTCTCCGCCTCCCCCACCGGGGTGACGGTGAACCGCAGCACGCTGCGGTCCGTCCACCGTTCGACCCCGTGGACGGCGATCCGCGCCTGGAAGTTGGTGAACCCGAGACTGCCCTCGCGCACGAACGGACCGTCGGGGTATCCACCCTCAGACTGCTCGTCTCCCTGGCCCTGGCCGTCGTCCCGTTCGCGGCTGTCGCCGCCGAGCAGTCCGCAACCGCTGGCGGTGAGCAGCAGGACCATGCCCGCGGACAGGGCCATCCGACGGCGGTGTGGCATCAGTGCTCCTTTGGGGGCGTAAGGGTAAGGGGTCGGCGGCTATCACCCTCTAGGACGTAGAATTGCGACATCGCGTTCCATTTCCTGGCCGGAATCCGGGAGGACCGCGCGGCGGACTCCCCGCCGCCGCGCCGGAACGCGAAACGGGCCGCCGCCCCCCGCACCGGGGGCGGCGGCCCGCCTCGCGGCCGCGCGGTGTACCGCTACCAGCGGTGGTGCACCTGGGGCCGGATGAGGTCGTCGTAGACGGCGCGCACGGCGTCGTGGGTCCGGGCTGGCAGGGGGTCCAGACCGGCCGCCGCCGCGTTGGCGCGGGCCTGCTCGGCGCTGCGCGCGCCCGGGATCACCGTGCTCACCCCCGGCTGGTCCAGGATCCAGCGCAGCGCGAACTGCGCCATGGTCATGTCCTCGGGCACCAGCGGGCGGATGCGCTCCACCGCCGCCAGGCCGGTCGGGTAGTCAACGCCGGAGAACGTCTCGCCGACGTCGAACGCCTCGCCCGCGCGGTTGAAGCTGCGGTGGTCGTCCTCGGCGAAGGCGGTGTCGGCGCGCATGCGGCCCGACAGCAGCCCGCTGGCCAGCGGCACGCGGGCGATGACGCCCACCCCGGCCTCCCGCGCCGCCGGCAGCACCCGCTCCAGCGGCTTGTGCCGGAAGGGGTTGAGGATGATCTGCACGGTGGCGACGTTGGGGCGGGCGATCGCGGCCAGCGCCTCGTCGCAGGTCTCCACGCTGACCCCGTAGGCGCGCATGCGGCCCTCGGCGACCATCGCGTCCAGGGTGTCGAACACCGCGTCGGCGGCGTAGACGGCCGGGGGCGGGCAGTGCAGTTGCACCAGGTCGATCGTTTCCACGCCGAGGTTGGCGCGGGAGCGGTCGTTCCACGCCCGCAGGTTGTCGGCGTGGTAGTTGGCGGGGTCCTGCTCGACGCGCCGGCCCATCTTGGTGGCGGCGGTCAGGCCGGGCCGCTCCTTGAGGAGTTCGCCGACCAGCCGCTCGCTGCGGCCGTCGCCGTAGACGTCGGCGGTGTCGAAGAAGGTGACCCCGGCGTCGGCGGCCGCGCGCAGCGCCGCCCGCGCGTCGTCCTCGCCGACGTGGCCCCACGAGGCGCCGATCTGCCAGGCGCCGAACCCGACGACGCCGACGGCGGTGCCGGTCCTGCCCAGTGTGCGTTCTTCCATGGCAGCCGATCCTACGGGCCGCCTGGAACCGCTCCCAGGGGCGGGGCGGCGCGGCACCCGCGCGCCGCGCGGGCGCCGCCCCGCCGGGACCCGCCGGGACCGGGCGGTCAGACCATGCCGCCGTTGACCATCACGGTCTGGCCGTTGACCCAGCGCACCGGCCCGGCCAGGGCGGCCACCACCTCGGCGATGTCGGCGGGCTCGCCCAGCCGCCCCATCGGGATCCGCCCGGTGATCTCGCGCACCAGGTCCTCGCTCTTGCCGTCGAGGAACATGGCGGTGGCCGTGGGACCGGGCGCCACCGCGTTGACGGTGATGTCGCGCCCGCGCAGCTCCTTGGCCAGGATCGGCACCAGCGCCTCCACCGCCGCCTTGCTCGCCGCGTAGGCGGCGTAGGCGGGCTGGAGGGTGCGGGTGACGCTGGTGGAGAAGTGGATCAGCGCACCGCCCGGGCGCAGCCGGCGGGCGGCCTCGCGGCTGACGGCGAAGGCGCCGTGCACGTTGACGCGGTGCACCCGCTCCAGGTCGGCGAGGTCGAGGTCGGCCACGGGGGACAGGCGCATGATCCCGGCGGCGTTGACCACCACGTCGACCCCGCCGAAGCGCTCCTCGGCGGTGTCGAACAGGGCGCGGACGGAGTCGGCGTCGCCGACCTCGACCCGGGCGGCCGCCGCCGTGCCGCCGGCGGCCTCGATCGCGGCGACGGTGGCCTTGGCCTCGGCCTCGGCGCTGGCATAGCCCACCACCACGCTCTGGCCGTCGGCGGCCAGGCGCTGGGCGGCGGCGCGCCCGATGCCCCGGGAGCCGCCGGTGACGACGGCGACGCGTGGGTTCTCGCTCATGATGCTCACTGCTTCCCTCGGTGGAGTGCACGGCGCACGCCGTGTTGTCACTGATAACGTAATCCTGTTGCCGTTGATTATCAAGCCGACAACACCACAACGTTGGCACTGGTAACACGAGAGGGTGCGCCGCTAGTATCGGTGCCACCATGAACCGCGAGATCATCTGCGACCGCATCCTCCAGGCGGCCACCGAACTCCTGACCGAGGGCGGGCGCGAGGCGGTCTCCACCCGCGCCGTCTGCGCGCGCTCGGGCGTGCAGTCGCCCACCATCTACCGCATCTTCCAGGACAAGCAGGGCCTGCTGGACGCCGTCGCCTACCACGGGTTCCAGAGCTACCTGGCGGCCAAGGCCGCGCTCCCGGCCACCGACGACCCGGTCGAGGACCTGCGCCGGGGCTGGGACCAGCACGTCGAGTTCGGCCTGGCCAACCCCGCGCTGTACACGCTGGCCTTCGGCGAGATCCACCCCGGGCGCACCACCCGGGCCGCCGCTTTGGCCGCCGCCTCGCTGGCCGAGCGCGTCCGGCGCATCGCCGAGGCCGGCCGGCTGCGCGTCAGCGAGGAGCACGCCGCCCACCTCGTGCACTCCGCCGGGCGCGGGCTGACCCTGACCCTCATCGAGCTGCCCGAGGAGCAACGCGACCCCGCGCTCTCGCCGCTGGCCCGCGAGGCCGCCATCGCCGCCGTCACCACCGGCGCGCCCGCCGCCGGCCCCGGCGACCGGGTCACCGCCGCCGCGGTGGCGCTGCGCGCCGCCCTGCCCGGCCGCGACGTCCTCAGCGCGGCCGAGCGCGCCCTGCTCGCCGAGTGGCTGGAGCGCCTGGCCGCGCCCGGGGCGCCCGCCGCCTGACCCGCCGGCCCGCGCCCGCGCCGCCCCGGGCGGCGAAGCCACCGCGCACACGAACAGCGGCGGCCACCCCGCATGCGGGGTGGCCGCCGCCGGCAGGCGGGTGCGGTCCAGGGGCGAGGCAGGGGCAGGGCGCGTACGCCCCCGGAGCCGCACCGCCCGGCCCGCGCGGGGCCGGGTCTTGGGGGGTGTTGGCGAGAGGCGGACCTCCTGACGTGGTCGCGGCGGCCGGGGCGGTCAGACGACGTAGGGGGAGACCCGGCGGGCGTCGCGCAGCGCGCGCGCCCACCACTCCAACTGCTCCAGGAACGCCTTGGCCGCGACGTTGACGGGCTCGGGGGTGACCGGGTTGCCCTCCTCGTCGAACTTGTCGTGGCAGTCCATGAAGCACACGGTGTTGCGGATGGTGGTGGCCTGCACCTCGTTGAAGACCGCGCGCAGCGCCTCCACCGAGGTCACGCCGCCGGTCAGGCCGCCGTAGGACACGAAGCCCACGGCCTTGGCGTTCCACTCGGTGTAGAACCAGTCGATGGCGTTTTTCAGCGAGGCCGGGTAGCCCCGGTTGTAGACGGGGGTCACCACGATGAACGCGTCGGCCTGAGCCAGCCGCGGCGACAGCGCCGCGACCTGGGGCGGGACGGGGGCGCCGGGGTCGTCGCCGCCGAGCACGAACGGCAGGTCGGCCTCGGCGAGGTCGATCACGTCGACCTCGAACGAACCGTGCTGGCGCGCCCGCTCGGCGATCCAGCGGGCGGGGATGGGGCCGAACCGGTCGGTGCGGATGCTCCCGACGATGACGGCCACGCGTAGGGGGTCGTTCTCCGGCATGGTGGGCCTTGCTCCTTAACTTCTTCTTCCTGCTCCAGGGACGGGGCCCCCGGCGGGGGGGGGGGGGGGGGGGGTGGGCCCCCCCGGGGGGGGGGGGGGGCCCCCCCGCCCGGGCCGCCTCGCGGATCCGGGACGGATCCGGTGGCGTCCGCGCGGGTCGCGCGCGGTCACTCGGCGGCGATGCGCTCCTGGCGCTGCTCGCGCCGCTCAGCGGCCGGGGTGTCGGGCGCGCCGGGGGCCTCGCCCGCCTCGGCGGTCTCCTCCTGCTCGCCGCCCTTGCGGCGGGCGTCCAGGAAGAACCCGGAGAGCACGGCCAGGACCAGCAGCACCGCCACGCTGGTGTAGGACACCGCGGCCTGCCCGGCGGTGAACGCCTCCCGGGCGGCCTCCAGCACCGCCGCGCCGGTGCCGGAGGCCAGATCCTGGGCCACCGCGGTGGCGCCGGCGATGCTGTCCACCGCCTGCGGCGCGGCGGACTCGGGCACGCCCGCCGGCAGGTCGCCGCTCATCTGGGTGCGGTAGACGGCCGAGCCGATCGCGCCGAGGGTGGCCACGCCCAGCGCCATGCCCATCTCCGAGGCGGTCTCCGACATCGACGACGCCGAACCGCTCTTCTCCTTGGGCGCCGCCGCGATCACCAGGTCGATCACCAGCACCATCAGCGGGCCGATGCCGATGGAGATGATCATGGAGGCGGCCACCGGCAGCCACAGCGGGGAGTCGGGGCCGGCCTGGGCGAACATCAGGAAGCCCGCGGCCATCACCAGCAGGCCCAGGGCGATCGTGCGGCCGGGGCCGATGCGCTGGGCCAGCGGCGGCGAGACCATCGAGCCCAGGATGTTGGCGGCGGCGAACGGCGCCATCCACAGCCCGGCCATCAGCGCCGACAGCCCCATGGAGAGCTGGAGGTACTGCGCGAGCAGCAGGATGAACGAGCCCTGGACCAGGGTGCCCATCAGCAGGCTGCCCAGCCCCACCGTGAAGGCGCGGTGGCGGAACAGGCCCAGCTCCATCAGCGGGTCGCGCAGCCGCCGCTGGCGCCGCACGAACAGCCAGCCGAACACCGCCGCCACGGCGAGCACGACGAACGTGGAGACCTGCCAGCCGTCGCGGGCGGCGTCCTTGAAGGCGTAGACGAACGGCAGGATCGCGGCCAGCGACAGCACCACGCTGAACAGGTCCAGCCGGCCCGGCACCGGGTCGCGGTACTCCGGCAGCAGCAGCGGGGCGGTGATCAGCAGCAGCACCATGACCGGCACCGCCATGAGGAACACCGCGCCCCACCAGAACCACTCCAGCAGCACGCCGCCGGCCATCGGGCCGATGGCGCCGCCGGCGGCGAAGCAGCTACCCCACACCGCGATGGCGAAGCCGCGCTGGCGGGCGTCGTGGAACATGTTGCTGATGAGGGACAGGGTCGAGGGCATCAGCGTGGCGCCCGAGATGCCCAGCAGCGCGCGGGCGGCGATCAGGGTCTCGGGGGTGGGCGCGTAGGCGGCGGCAACCGACGCCGCGCCGAAGGCCGTGGCACCGATCATCAGCAGCCGGCGGCGGCCGATCCGGTCGCCCAGCGTGCCCATCGTGATCAGGAAGCCGGCGACCATGAAGCCGTAGATGTCGAGGATCCACAGTTGCTCGGTGCTGGTGGGGTCGAGGTCGGCGGCCAGGTGCGGCAGCGCCAGGTGCAGTGCGGTGAGGTCGAGCGAGAGCAGCAGGATCGGCAGAGCCAGCACGGCCAGGCCGACCCACTCCTTCACTCCGGCCTTGGAACCGGATGACATGGTCCTTCCTTCCCCTCGCGGGCGCGGTTCGCGCCGTCTGGGCACCAGGGTGGCCAGCGGGGGTTCCGGAGAGGTTGCGGTCCCCGGGCGCCGGACCGGAACCTGTACTAGGCTGCCCCCATGCGGTTCGGCGTTCTCGGGCCTGTGCAGGTGTGGAGCGCCGACGGGCGGCTGGTTCCGGTCCCCGAGGCCAAGGTGCGCGCCATCCTGGCCGCCCTCCTCATGCGCAACGGCACCCCCGCCACCACCGGCGCCCTCATCGAGGAGGTCTGGGAGACCGACCGCCCGGCCGCCCCCGAGCGGGTGCTGCGGTCCAAGATCTCCCGGCTGCGCGGCGTGCTCGACGCCGCCGAACCCGGCGGGCGCGACCGCCTCGTGCACCGCCCCGGCGGCTACGCCCTGCGGTTCGCCGACGACGAACTGGACGCCCTGCGCTTCCGCGCCCTGGTGGAGCACGCCCGCGCCAGCGCCGACCCCGACGTCCGCGCCGCCGCGCTGGAGGAGGCGCTGGGGCTGTGGCGCGGCCCCGCCCTGGCCGACGCCGCCGACACCACCGCGCTGCGCCCCTGGGCCGAGCACCTGGAGGAGGACCGGCTCACCGCCATCGAGGAGCGCGCCGACGCCCGCACCGGCCAGGGCCGCCACCCCCTGCTCGCCGACGAGCTGGGCGCGCTGGCCGAGGCCCACCCGCTGCGCGAGCGCATCCGCGCCGCCCACATGCGCGCGCTGTACCGGGCCGGCCGCCAGACCGAGGCGCTGGAGTCCTACGAGCGGCTGCGCGCCGCGCTGGCCGAGGAGCTGGGCGTGGACCCCAGCCCCGAGCTCGCCGAGCTGCACGGCGCGATCCTGCGCCAGGACCCCGGCCTGCTGGCCGAGCCCGCCAAGCCGGCCCGGCCCGCCCGCTCCGGGCTGCCCGCGCCGCTGGACGAGTTCGTGGGGCGCGAGGACGACCTCGCCGACCTGCGCCGGTTGCTGCTGGCCGAGGGCCGGCGCCTGGTCACCCTCACCGGCCCCGGCGGAGTGGGCAAGACCCGGCTGGCCGTGGAGGCCGGGCGGGCCGCCGCCGAGGGCTTCGACGCCACCTGGTTCGTGGAGCTGGGCCACCTGCCCGCCGAGACCGGCGCCGACCCCGACCGCCTGGCCGACGCCGTCGCCTACGCCGTGGGCATCCGCGACGAGAGCGTGCCGCGCCACGCGCGCGGCCTGGCGCGGCTGGCCGGCGCGCTGTCGGGCACCCGCGGGCTGCTGGTGCTGGACAACTGCGAGCACCTGCTGGGCGCGGCGGCGCCGCTGATCCGCTCCCTGCGCGAGGCGGCACCCGACCTGCACCTGCTGGCCACCAGCCGCGAGCCGCTGCGGGTGCGCGGGGAGTGGGTCTACCAGGTGGCGCCGCTGCGCGCCGACGGCGACGGCTCGGCCGTGCGGCTGTTCGCGGTGCGCGCGGCCGCCTCGGCGCCGGGGTTCCGGCTCGACTCCAGCACCGAGCCGGTGGTGGCGGCCATCTGCCGGCGGCTGGACGGCCTGCCGCTGGCCCTGGAGTTGGCCGCCAACCGGGTGCGCGCCCTGGGCGTGGCGACCCTGGCCGCCGGCCTGGACGACCGGTTCGCGCTGCTGGCCTCGGGCGAGCGCGACGCGCCCGAGCGGCTGCGCACCCTGCGCGCGATGATCGACTGGAGCTGGGACCTGCTGGAGGAGGACGAGCGCGTGGCCCTGCGCCGCGTCTCGGTGTTCTCCGACGGGTTCACCCCTGAGGCGGCGGCGGCCGTGCTGGGCCGCCCGGCCACCGGGTCGCTGGCGCGGCTGGCGGAGTCCTCGCTGGCGGTGCCGATGGAGGGCGCCGACGGCGTGCGGTTCCGGCTGCTGGAGACTATCGCCGCCTACGCCGCCGAGCGGCTGGAGGAGACCGGCGAGGCCGACCTGGTGCGCGAGCGCCACCTGCGCTTCCACGTGGAGTTCGCCGAGCGGGCCGACCGCGCGCTGCGCGGCGCCGAGCAGGCCCTCACCCTGCGCCGGCTCGACGAGTCCGCCAACGACCTGCGCGCCGCCTTCGCCGAGGCGCTGCGCACCGGCGACGCCCACAGCGCGCTGCGGCTGGCGGTGGGCGGGTTCTGGTACCGCTGGCTGCGCGGCCGGCTGGGCGAGGCGCACCGCACGCTCACCTCGGCTCTGGCCCTGCCCGGCGGCCCGCCCGGGCTGCGCGCGCTGGCCGGAGCCTGGCGCACCGGCCTGGAGTTGGGCGACCGCGACCTGCCCGACCCCGCCGCGCGGGCCGCCGCCGCGGTGGGGGCGTTCCAGGACGCCGGCGACCGCGCCGCCCAGGCCCGCGCGTGGTGGTTCATGGGGCCGATGCTGATGGAGGTCGGCGAGCTGGAGGCCGCCGAGTGGATGCTGGCCGCCGCCCTGGCCGACTTCCGCGAGCGCGGCGACCGCTGGGGCGTGGCGGCGGTGCTGTGCAACCGCGCCTGGCTGGCGCTGATGCGCGGCCAGGCCGAGGAGGCCGGGGGCGAGGGCCGGCGCGCCCTGGCCCTGTTCGAGGAGCTGGGCGACGGCTGGGGCCGGCTGGAGGCCATGGCGGTGCTGCGCCGGCACGCCGAGGCCGTGGGCGACCACGCGGAGTCCGCCCGCATCGGCGAGGCCGGCCTGGCGCTGTCGGAGGAACTGGGGCTGGTCACCAAGACCGGGCACTGGCTGGCGTTCCTGGGCCGCTCGGCCATGCTGGCCGGTGACCTGGAGCGGGCCGCCGAGCTGCTGGAACGCGCCCACCGGCTGTCGGTGCGCCACGGCGACATCTTCGGCCGCCGCTTCGCCGGGCTGCACCTGGGCGCCCTGGCGCGGCGCCAGGGCCGCTCGGCCGAGGCCGAGACCCTGCTGGAGGCGTGGCTGGGCGAGCGCGGCGGCGAGCAGCCCACCGAGGAGCGCGCGATGGCGCTGACCGAGCTTGGGTTCGCCGCGCTGGCGCGGGGCGACGCCGCGGCGGCGCTGACCCGCCACCGCCGCGCGCTGGCCGCCGCGCGGGCCACCGCCTCGGGCCAGGCGGTGGCGGCGGCCTGCGCGGGGCTGGCCGCCACCGCCGTGGCCGCCGGGCGGGGAGCGCGGGCCGCGCTGCTGCTCGGCGCGGCTGCGGAGGCGCGCGGAGGCACCCGCCCGGCGGCGGCCGAGGCCGCCGAGGCCGAGCGCATCGCCCAGGCGGCCCGGGAAATTGTCGGTGCCGACGAATTCGACGCGCAATTCCGGGAAGGCCGGCGAACGGGTGTGCGCAGTGCGGAGCACATCGCCGCTTCCTGGGACAACGCGCTCACCGAAGGCGCCTAAGCGCGGTCCGCAATTGTTGCGCGAGAATTGGCGGAGGGTACCGCGCGCGCATGCGTGCCGGTCAATCGCGCGGCGGCGCGCACATTAATGGCGGATGCGACTACGCTCCGCATGAGCCGTGACCCCATTATCACTCTCCGTACCGCTGTGTGAAAATACTCGGATTAATCGGGTCGTAATGGTATTCTTCCGTGATAGGGATGCAGGGGCGCGTGGGGTGCCGCCGCTGTGCGCTCTGCCGTTTCCGGGCGCGCTTCGCGGAGCGGTGCCCGGAGGCAGGGTGACGGTATCTCCATGATCAACGTGGTTTTGGCAGAGGACATGCACATGGTGCGCGGAGCGCTGGTATCGCTGCTGCGCCTGGAATCCGATATCAACGTCGTGGCGGAAATCGTCTCGGGCGACGATATCCTTCCGGCGGTGCTCAAGCACCGGCCCGACGTCGCCATTCTCGACATTGATCTTCCCGGAAAGGACGGGTTGTCGGCGGCGGCCGACATCCACGAGCAGGCGCCCGAGACCCGCACGCTCATTCTCACCAGCATCGGCAAGCCTGGCGCGCTGCGCCGCGCGCTTTCGGCGAAGGTCGACGGATTCCTGCTCAAGGACGCGCCGCCGCACGAACTCGCCGAGGCGGTGCGGCGCGTGCATTCGGGGCGGCGGGTCATCGACGGCGAACTCGCCCTGGCCGCGTTCGAGACCGACGAATGCCCGCTGACCGCGCGCGAACTCGACGTGCTGCGCCGCGCCGCCGACGGCAGCGACGTCCCCGAGATCGCCGCGCAGCTCTACCTGACCGCCGGGACCGTGCGCAACTACCTCGCCTCGGTCACCACCAAGCTCAACGCCCGCAACCGGGTCGACGCGGTGCGCATCGCCCGCGAGGCCGGCTGGGTCTGACACCGGCCCGGCGCCCGCCGTGCCCCCGGTCCCACCGCGCCCGGCGTGTGCCCGGCGTGTGCCCGGTGCCGGCCGTGCCCGCCGCACCGGAGGCGCCCGGCGCCCGGAGCGCCTCGGGCTCACAGGAACAGCGGCACCGGGTTGAGGTCGGCGTAGTCCAGCGGGGCGGCGCGCCGGCCCAGCCGCACCGGCACGTCGAACAGCCGGCCCGGGGCGAACCGCGCCCAGAACGGCCGCAGCCCCGGCACCACCGTGCGCACCACCGGCAGCCCGACGTCGGGCCGGGTCTGGTCCAGCACCAGCATCTCCAGCCCGCGCGCGGCGAAGGCGTCGCGCAGCCACAGCACGTCGTCGCGCAGGTCGGTGCGCGCCGTGAAGGCGTAGTCGCCCGGCCCCAGCGCCGCCCGCCCGGGGTCGGGGAGCAGGTGCGGGGCGCCCGCCGTGCCCGGCCCGGCCCACCACCGCTCGGCGTCGGGGTCGCCCCAGTCGCCCACCCCGCCCAGCACGGCGGCGGTGAGCTGGTTCATCTCGGCCACCGCCCGGCGCAGCGCCACCGCGGGGTCGAAGTGGCAGCCGAACCCGAACATCACCCGCTCGGGACCCGTCGTGCACCGCGTCACCGCCGCCATGGCCGGCACGCCCAGGTCGGAGGTCACGTCCAGCACCCAGAACCGGCGGCCCAGCCGCGCGTACTCCGCCCGCGTCCGCTCCACCCACGGGTCGGCGAAGGCGGCGGTGTCCACCTCCGGCTGCACCGTGCGGTTGTACCACCACAGCGCCACCGCGTCGCGCTCCACCAGTTCCAGGGCGCCCTGCACCACCGCGTCGGCGACACTCGCCCCGGCCGCGCAGCCGTTGGAGTCGGCGCGGAAGGGCCGCCACCCCGGCTCGGCGGGCGCGCCGAAGTACAGCAGCGCCGTGGGCAGCCACCGGTGCTCGCCGCGGGTCAGCGACCACACCGGCGTCCAGTCCAGCTCGGCGGTGTCGTCGAAGGGGTCGCACACGAACTGGAAGGCGCCGTGCTCGGCGTTCCACCGCTCCCGGTCGGCGTACTGGCGCGGGTCCACCAGGGTGCAGGTGTCGGGATGCACGGCCGCGTCCCCCAGGTCGGAGAAGGAGGCGCGCACCCGCTCCTCGTCGCCCTGGAACGTGCCGCTGTGGCGCTCGACGGCCTCGCCCAGCGCGCTGACCCGCGCCTCCAGGTCGGTGACCCCCTTGCCGCCGTTCTCCGCGCGCAGCGCCGCGCGCACTCCCGCCAGCCCGGTGCCCGGCGCGGCGGCGTTGGGGCCGGCGCGGTAGGCGTGGAACCCGGCGGGGGTGCCGGCCACCGGGCGCAGCGCCTTGGCGATCCCGGTGACCGGGCCGACGAGGTGGCCGAACTCCGCGAGCACCTCGTGGGGCTCGCGCGCCCGGTGGCCGGTGCCCCCGGCCGCGGCCTTGGGCGCGGCCCCGATCCGCACCGGCCGCCGCGTGCGCGCGGCCACCAGGCCCGGGTCGCCGCAGGCCGGGCACTGCGGCCGGGCGCGCACCGGGTGCGCCCGGCCCTCCAGCGCGGTGCCGTCCAGCGTCCACACGTGCTCGCCCTCGCCCCTGGCGCCGCGCAGCCCCGCCGCCCACCGCAGCACCTCCACCGCCACCAGGTGGGCGGCAGCCGTCTCCAGCGCGGGCAGGGCCGCCGGCGGCGCGGCCGGCGGGCGAGCGCCCGCCGCGCGCAGCGCGGACAACTCGGCCTGGCGGTGCGGCCGCAGCCGGTGCGCCAGGCAGTGCCAGCACCCCGAGGCCGACCCGGGAGTGAACACCGGGCCGATCCACACCCGCGCGCCGGCGGGCCGGCACAGCAGCCACGGCCGCCCGGCGGCCCGGTGGGCGGCGTCCACCCGCTCCAGGCCGGGGGAGAGGTAGTCGTCGCACACCACCACCGACAGGGCGGCCCGCGCGGCGCGCGCTCGGCGCGGCCCGCCGCCGCGTCCGGGGCCGCCGACCAGGGGCAGGCCGGCGGCCTCGGCGGCGCGCACCACGTGCGCGCGGTCGGCGCCGTCGACGGAGACCACCCGCACGGGCGGCGGATCGGGCGGCGCGGTGCCGGCCGACCGCCAGAACGCCGCACCGGGGCCGGGTGCGGGCGCGGCGGGCGCCACCAGGCCCGCGTCGGCCAGCGCGCGCAGCGCCGAGGCGACCGCGCCGGGCGGCTGACCGGGCGCGGCCGCCGCCAGGGCGGCGGCGTCGCGGGTGCCGTCCAGCAGCGGCGCCAGCGCCTCCACGGCGCCGCCGCGCAGCACGGTCACACCCTGCTCGGAGAACACGAACACGCCCTCGCCCGGCACCGCGCGCGCGGCGAGGCCCGGGGCGAAGGCCAGCGGCGCGCCCGCTCCGGGAGCCGGCGCGCCCGGTCCGGGCCGCCCGGCCTCAGCCACCCCGTCGTCGGCACGCACCCGCCCATCCTCGCCCGGAGGCGGCCCCCGCGTGCAGTGCGCGCCGCACGGGCGGCGGTGTGCGTTCCTCACGAAGCCGACAGGCGCCCGGGGGGGAGGTGACATACCGGCGGGGCCGTGCTCGTGGCCCCCGAAGCGCCGTTCCAAGCTGGGCTGCGGCAAGCCCCGGGCGGCACGGCCCGGCCCGATCGGAGGGAGCGGTCATGGACAACGGCCGGGGAACGGGCGGCGACCTGCGGTTCGGCGTGCTCGGCTGCGCCGACGTCGCGGTGCGCCGCCTGCTGCCGGCGCTGGCCCGCACACCGGGGGTGCGCCTGGCGCGCACCGCCAGCCGCACCCCGGACAAGGCCGGCAAGGTCGCGGCGGAGTTCGGCGGCGCCACCGCGCCCGACTACACCGCGCTGCTGGCCGCCGCCGACGTCGACGCCGTCTACGTGCCGCTGCCGGCGGCCCTGCACGCGCGCTGGATCGAGGCCGCGCTGCGCGCCGGCAAGCACGTGCTGGCCGAGAAGCCGCTGACCACCAGCGCCCGCGACACCGAGCGCCTGCACGCCCTGGCGCTGGAGCGCGGCCTGGTGCTGCGCGAGAACTACACGTTCCTCCACCACCGGCTGCACGACCGGGTCGCCGAGCTGATCGCCGAGGGCGCCGTGGGCGAGCCCCGGCTGTTCCGCTCCGCCTTCGCCATCCCCGCGCGCCCGCCCGGCGACATCCGGCTGCGCCCCGAGCTGGGCGGCGGCGCCCTGCTGGACACCGCCGGCTACCCGCTGCGGGCCGCCGTCCGGTTCCTGGGCACCGGCCTGGAGGTGGCCGGCGCCGTGCTGGACTCCGGCGGCGCGGCGGTGGACCTGGGCGGCGGCGCGCTGCTGCGCGCGCCCGGCGGCGTGGTGGCGCAGTGCTCCTTCGGCCTGGACCACGCCTACACCTCCCACTACCACGTCGTCGGCTCGGCGGGCGCGCTCAGCGTGGAGCACGTGTTCACCCCGCCCGCCGACCGCGTGTCGCGCATCGAGATCACCGGACCGGCCGGGACCCGCACCGAGGAGGTCCCCGCCGACGACCAGTGGGCCAACGCCGTGGCCGCCTTCGCCCGCGCCGTGCGGGCCGGGGAGGCCGGCACCACCGCCCAGACCCGGGCGCAGGCGCGCCTGGTGGGCGAGGTCGCCGCGGCGGCCCAGCGGGACACCGGCCCGGCGCCGGCGCCGCGCACCGATCCGACCCACCCGTAGAGAGAGGACACACCCCCATGGCACAGCGAGCGGACAGCGCGGCCACGTGCCGTATCTGCGCCGGCGCCGTCGAGGAGTTCGTGGACTTCGGCCGCCAGCCGGTGTCGGACTCCTTCGTGACCCCCGAGCGCGCCGGCAGCGAGTACTTCTTCCGCCTGGCGGCCGGCGTGTGCACCGCCTGCTCCATGGTGCAGCTCACCGAGGAGGTGCCGCGCACCGAGATGTTCCACGACGACTACCCCTACCGCTCCTCGGGGTCGGAGGTCATGCGCCGGCACTTCACCGCCGTCGCGGAGTCGTTCCTGGCCGGGCCGCTGCGCAAGGCCGACCCCTTCGTCCTGGAGATCGGCAGCAACGACGGCATCATGCTGCGCACGGTCAAGGACGCCGGGGTGCGCCACCTGGGCGTGGACCCCTCGGTGGGCGCGGCCAAGATCGCCGCCGAGCAGGGGATCCGCGTGGCCACCGAGTTCTTCGAGGAGGACTTCGCCCGGCGCGTGGCCGAGGAGGAGGGCCGCGCCGACGTGGTGTTCTCGGCCAACACCTTCAGCCACATCGCCTACATCGACTCCATCTTCCGCGGCATCGACGCGGTGCTGGCCGACGACGGCGTGTTCGTGTTCGAGGACCGCTACCTCGGCGACATCGTGCGGCGCACCCTGTTCGACCAGATCTACGACGAGCACTACTACATCTTCGGCGTGACCTCGGTGCGGGCCATGGCCGCGCACTTCGGGTTCGAGCTGGTCGACGCCGAGCACCTGGACGTCCACGGCGGGTCCATGCGCTACACCGTGATGCGCCCCGGCCGCCGCCCGGTCGCCGAACGGGTCACCGCCGCGCTGGCCGAGGAGCGCACCCTGGGCCTGGACGACCCCGCCGTCTACCGCCGCTTCGCCGCCACCGCCCGCACCGCCTGCGCCGACCTGCGCGCCCTGCTGGAGCGGCTGAAGGCCGAGGGCCGCACCGTGGCCGGCTACGGCGCCACCGCGAAGAGCTCCACCGTGCTCAACTACGCCGGGATCGGCCCCGACCTGCTGCCGGCCGTGCACGACAGCACCGACGCCAAGCAGGGCCGGCTCACCCCGGGCACCCACATCCCGGTGCGCTCGCCCGAGGAGTTCCGCTCGGCCTACCCCGACTACGCGGTGCTGTTCGCCTGGAACCACGCCGCGGAGATCTTCGCCAAGGAGCAGGGCTTCCGCGAGGCCGGCGGCCGGTGGATCCTCTACGTCCCGGGGGTCCACATCCGCTGACGCGCCCCGAGCGCGACGGTTGGGGCGCCTCCCCCGCAGGGGGAGGCGCCCTTCGCGTGCGACGGTCGCGGCGCGGTCGGGGGCCGCGCCGTGCCGGCCGGTGCGGCCCGGCGCGGTCCGCCGGTCAGCGCCGTTCAGTGCCGTTCAGTGCGGTCCCACACCGACCTGTACGACCGGGTACCGCTGCCCCACCCGGTACCGCTGCGCCGCCCCGGCGCCGGGCCGGGGCGGCGCCACCTCAGCGGCGGGCCAGGACCTCCAGCACCGCCACCACCTCGGCCGGGGTGGGCAGCACCGCGATCTCCTCGGCCAGGATCCGCGCCCGCTCCGCGTAGGACGGATCCGCCAGGATCTTCGCGCACGCCGCCCGGATGTTGTCCACCGACTGCTCCTTGGGCGGCAGGTCCACCAGCGAGCCGAACCGCACCTGCGGGTCCATCTCGCCGGAGGAGGGGATCTCGCGCACGATGAGCTGGGGCACCCCCGCCGCCATCGCCGTCATGTTGGACCCCACCCCGCCGTGGTGCACGATCAGGTCGCAGGTGGGCGCCACGATGTCCAGCGGCACCCAGCCCGCGCGCGGCCAGCCGTCGCCCTCGCCGCGCAGCAGCGGCGCGACGTCGTCGGGCACCGCGATGACCGTCTCCACGCCCATGTCGGTGAACGCCGCCGCCAGCGCGCGCAGGGTGGGCACGTCCATGGTGTGCAGGGTGCCCTCGCGGGTGACCCGGCTGCCCGAGGTCAGCAGCACCCGCTTGGTGGTGCCGCGGGTGTACATCCACGGCTCCAGCGGGCGCTGGAGGTTGCCCGGGATCCAGCGCAGCGGCTGCACGCCCTTGGTGACCGGGCCGCGCAGGCTCGGCGGCGCGACGTTGAGCGCCAGGTCGGGCGCGGGGGTGCGCTCCAGCCCCAGGCGGTCCAGGACCGGGCGCAGCGCCTCGTTGGCGCCCTCGTCGTAGCCGCCGGCGTCCAGCACGCCCCAGGGCTGGAGCACCGTGGGCACCCCCAGGATGTGGCCCAGCAGCGCGGCCGGGTAGAACATCCCGCCGCCCAGGACGATGTCGGGGCGCCAGTCGGCGGCGATGCGCTGGAGCGGCTCCAGCGCATCGGCCGTCGTCCTGCCGTACCAGCGCCCGACGTAGCGCATCTGCTCGGCGGGGTCGCCGGGCAGGTTGGGGTCCAGAGCCTGCTTGGTCTGCGCGGAGATCGAGACCGGCGGCAGGCCCGCCTGGGCGATGGTGGGGGTGACGGTGTCCGGGCCGGCCATGAGGATCTCGTGCCCGGCGTCGCGGGTGGCGCGGGCCAGCGGCGCCTGGGGGAACACCGTCCCCATGCTCCCGCCGGTGATGAACAGGGCCTTCACAGCAGACTCCTCCCTCATGCGACGGGGCGGCCGTACAGCACGGCCGCCCCGCTTGACTGCTCGGTGGACGGGAACGCCGCCGCGCGGGGCGCGGCGGCGGGGTGGTCAGGCGCGGGCCCGCGCCCGGGTGCCGTTGAACAGCAGTTCAACGATGTAGTCGGGGCCGTCGTCGGCGGCGATGTGCCCCTTGGCCACGCTCCAGGCGCCCACCGCCACCAGGACCCACATGGCCTCGCTCATCCAGGCGGCCGGCAGGTCGGTGCGGAAGACGCCCTCGCGCTGGCCGCGCTCGAACATCAGGGTGGCCCGCTTGCCGATGCGGACGAAGGCGTCGTCCAGCTCGCCGGGGCCGTGCAGGGGGTTCTCGCCGTAGAGGAAGGCGAGGAAGGGGGCGTAGGTCCAAGCCTCGGCGATGAGCCGGCGCACCGCGTCCTCGGCGGGGCCCTCCTCGACGCGGGCCTTCTCCAGGCTCTCCTCCATCAGGTCGGTGCCCATCTTCCCCAGCGCCCAGATCAGCGCGTAGCGGTCGGGGAAGTGGCGGCGCAGCTCGGCGGAGCTGATGCCGATGCCGGCGGCGACCTCGTCCAGGTCGGCCTGGACCCGGGTCTCGCAGAACTTCGCGGCGGCGGTGACGATCTCTTGGCGGTCCAGCGCGGGGGGGGCGTTCCCGGGGGCGGGGGGGGGCGCGGGGGGGGGGCCCGGGCGGGGGGGGGGGGGGGGGGGCGGCTGCGGCGGCGTCCGGGCCGGTCAGGACTGGGGGGCGGGGACGCGGCGCGCCCCGTCCAGCAGCATCTCCTTGATGCTGCGCGGCCCGTCCTCGGCCGGCAGGTGGTCGTTGCGGACGTTCCACGACGCCACCGCCAGCAGGGACCACAGCGCGGCGCCCATCCAGGCGGCGGGCAGGTCGGTGCGGAAGCTGCCGTCCTCGCGGCCCCGCTCGAACAGCTCGTTGCCGCGGGCGTCGATGCGCTCCAGCGCGGCGTCCAGCTCGGGCGTGCCCACCAGGCGGTTCTCGCCGTAGAGGAAGGCGCGCAGGGGCGCGTGGGGCCAGCACTCGTCCACGATGCGGCGCACCGCGTCCTCGGCGGAGCCCTCGTCCACGCGGGCCGCGTCCAGGCTCTCCTCGATGCGGTCGGTGCCCAGGCGGGCCACGGCCGCGCGCAGCGCGATCTCGTCGGGGAAGTGGGTGCGCAGCTCCTCGGGGGTGACGCCGATGCCCTCGGCGACGTCCTCCAGCGAGGACTCGACCTTGTAGACGATGAACTCAGCGGCAGCTCGGGTGATCTCTTCGCGTTCCATGCCGTTCATTCTCGAAAGGCCGCGCACCCCCCTCCAGGGCGCGCGGCCGGATGTGTCATCTCAGGCGGCGCCCACCTGGGCGCGGTCGATCTCGCGGCAAACGGAGTAGTCGGGCAGCAGGCCGCGCTCGCGCGCCTGGCGCAGGGTGGGCGCGGCGCGGTCGCGCTCGGACAGCAGCACCGCGCCCTCCTCCGCCGGCAGCTCCAGCGCCAGCTCGGGGTCGGCGGGCGAGACGGCGTGCTCGTTGGCGGGGTCGTATTCGCGGGAGAGGGTGTAGGCCATCACCGTGTCGTCCTCCAGGGCGAGGAACAGGTGGCCCACCCCGGTGGGCAGGTACACCCCGCGCCCCTCGCCGCCGCCCAGCACCACGCTGTCCCAGGCGCCGAAGGTGGGGGAGCCCACGCGCAGGTCCACCACCACGTCCAGGGCGCGCCCGTGCGGGCAGTAGGCGAACTTCGCGCCGCCGGGGGGAGCGGCGGTGTAGTGGACGCCCCGCAGCACGCCGCGCCGCGAGGTGGAGAAGCTGAGCTGGGCCGGGCGGAACAGGGTGTGGCCGGCCGCCCGCCGCAGCGCCGATTCGGTGTAGGGCGACGCGAACGCGCCCCGCTCGTCGGTGAAGACGGGCGGGGCGCACAGCAGCGCGCCCTCGACGTCGAGTCCGCGCACGTCCATGCCGGCATCAGCCCCCGCGGCCGGCGGGCAGCAGCTCCAGCAGCATGAACCGCGTGGTGGTGGCGCCGTCGTTGTAGGTGGTGGTCATGCTGCGCGCCTCCACCGCGCGCAGCCCGGCCTCGGCGCAGAGCCGGTGCAGCCGCTCCACGTCGCCGTTGGTGTTGAAGCCCAGGAACAGCCGCCCGCCCTCGGTGAGGCGGCGCGGCGCCTCGCGCAGGTAGGCCCGGTGCGAGGCGTAGTCGCGGTCGAACAGCGACCACTCGATGTCGCGGGTGTAGACGAAGTCCTCCGGCGCGGGGATCGCGCTGGAGTTCCAGAAGATCAGGTCGAACCGCTCGTCCTCGCCGATCTCGGCGAACATGTCGCTGCGCACCGCGCGCACCCGGTCGGCCACGCCGTGGCGGGCGGCGTTGACGCGGGTGTTCTCCACGGCGGCCGCGGCGATGTCGGCGGCCACCACCGAGCCGGCGCCGCGCAGGGCGGCGTAGACCGCGGTGACACCCGCGCCGCAGCCCATCTCCAGCACCCGGCCCTGGGCGGGGATCGGCAGCCAGGAGGTGTAGGCGGCGGTCGAGCGGGAGTTGTGCGGGGCGAACACCCCCGGCAGCAGGTCCCAGCGCAGGTCGAGCAGCTCGAACTCGCGGTCGCGCTGGGAGGTGTCGGTGTGGCGCTCGGCCTCGCTCAGGCCGAGTTGGATGCCGTCGCCGGCCATGGGACCGTCCTCTCCGGGTCGTGGGGCAGCGGACCGGCGGGGTCGCCGGGCCGGAAGGGCGGCTGGAGTTCGGCGCTGCGCAGGAACCCGGGCGGGGTCGTCTCGGCGGCGGCGCGCGCCACGTCGAGGATGTAGCGGCCGTAGGGGGAGTCGGCCTGGCGCTCGCCGAGGCGGCGGCACTCCTCGGCGTCGATGAAGCCCATGCGCAGCGCCACCTCCTCGATGCAGGCGATGCTCACGCCCTGGCGCTGCTCCAGCGTGCGGACGAACTCGCCGGCCTGGATCAGGGAGTCGTGGGTGCCGGTGTCCAGCCAGGCGAAGCCCCGGCCCAGGTCCACCAGCCGGGCGCGGCCCTGCTCCAGGTAGACGCGGTTGACGTCGGTGATCTCCAGCTCGCCCCGGGGCGAGGGCTTCAGGGTGCGCGCGATGTCGACCACGTCGGGCTCGTAGAAGTACAGCCCGGTGATGGCGCGGTTGGAGCGCGGCGCGCGCGGCTTCTCCTCCAGGGAGACCAGGTTGCCCGCCGCGTCGGCCTCGCCCACCCCGTAGCGGTGGGGGTCGGACACGGCGTAGCCGAACAGGGTGCAGCCCTTGAGCGCCTCCACCTCGCGGGCCAGCAGCGCCGACAGGCCGGTGCCGTGGAAGATGTTGTCGCCCAGCGCCAGGGCCACCGGCTCGTCGCCCACGAAGCCGGCGCCCACGCGGAACGCGTCGGCGAGCCCCCGGGGCCTGTCCTGCTCGGCGTAGCTGATCTCCATTCCGAGCCCGCTGCCGTCGCCGAGCAGGCGGCGGAAGCCGGGCAGGTCGTGCGGGGTCGAGATGACGAGCACCTCGCGGATGCCGCTGAGCATGAGAACCGACAGCGGGTAGTAGACCATCGGCTTGTTGTAGACCGGCAGCAGTTGCTTGGAGACACCCGAGGTGATCGGGCGCAGCCGGGAGCCGGACCCGCCGGCGAGGATGATCCCCCTCATCGCGACCTCCTTTCGATCGGCGGTTGGGGTCGGGAAAGCGGTGGTGGCGGAAAGAATGGGAATTCACCCGGGGAGGCGGGCCGCCACTTTTCCCGCCTCCCCTTCGGCGGAAGCGGTTTGAGAATCGCATTTCATTTCTTCCGGTGTCAACGAGAACCCCCCTGACCTGACATATGTATTATTCGCGCGTTGAGGGCGCCGATTTCCTCGGCAAGGCTGCGGTACGCAACCGCTTCGCGATTTCCTGGCCTTGTCGTTCCGGCTGAGGCGGGCCGGGGCCAACGGAGGTGTCGAAATGAAGATCCTGGTCACCGGAGGCGCCGGCTTCATCGGCTCGCACTACGTGCGGTCGGTGCTGGCCGACGCCGCCCCCGGTGCCGAGGGCGCCCGGATCACGGTGCTCGACCGCTTCACCTACGCCGGCAACCGCGCCAACCTGCCCGAGGAGGGGCCGCGGCTGTCCGTCGTGCGCGGCGACGTCTGCGACGCGGACCTGCTGGCCGAACTGGTCCCCGGCCACGACGCGATCGTGCACTTCGCCGCCGAGAGCCACGTGGACCGCTCGATCGCCGGCGCCGCGGAGTTCGCCCGCACCAACGTGCTGGGCACCCAGGCGCTGCTGCACGCGGCCCACACCGCGCGGGTGCCGCGCTTCCTGCACGTCTCCACCGACGAGGTGTACGGCTCCATCGCCGAGGGCCGCTGGGACGAGACCGAGCCGCTGGCCCCCAACTCGCCCTACGCGGCGTCCAAGGCCGGCGCCGACCTGATGGTGCGGGCCTACGCCCGCACCCACGGCATGGACGTCTCCATCACCCGCTGCTCCAACAACTACGGCCCCTACCAGCACCCCGAGAAGGTCATCCCCCGGTTCGTCACCAACCTGCTGGAGGGCGAGCGGGTGCCCCTCTACGGCGACGGCCTCAACGTGCGCGAGTGGCTGCACGTCGACGACCACTGCCGCGCCCTGCACCTGGTGCTGGCCAAGGGCCGCCCCGGCGAGGTCTACAACGTCGGCGGCGGCGAGGAGCACACCAACCGCGACCTGACCGAGCGGCTGCTGCGGCTGTGCGGCGCCGACGAGTCGGCCATCGAGTGGGTGGCCGACCGCGCCGGGCACGACCGCCGCTACGCCCTGGACGACACCAAGATCCGCACCGAGCTGGGGTACGCCCCCCGGATGCCGTTCGAGGCGGGCCTGGCCGACACCGTCGCCTGGTACCGCGCCAACCGCGCGTGGTGGGAGCCGCTGCGCCCGGGGAAGGGCGGCGCCAATGGCTCCTGAGCAGGCGTCCCGCACGGCCCCCGCGCGCACCGGCGCGCCCGCCTCCGCGCCCGCCGTGGCCCGGGCGGCGGGCGCCGCGCCCGGCTCCCC
>NZ_JAJAQC010000075.1 GCF_027604915.1 Streptomonospora mangrovi | reverse complement strand
CCGGCCACGCCGGCCCCGCCGCGCCGCCCCGGCACGACGCGCCCGCTCCGGCCCACGCGCCCGCCGGTCCGCCGGCCGCCGCCCCGGCGCCCGCGCCTCCCGCCCCGCCCGCTCCGGCGGGCGGCCCCATGGCCGCGGTGTGCGACCGCTTCGCCATGCAGGTGCTCGTCCTGGCCGAGCAGCAGCGCCAGGCGCTGGACGTGCTGGAGCGCGACGAGCAGGACCCCGAGCGCCTCAGCCGCCTCTACGCCGTCGACCACGCCGTGGCGATGATGCGCCGCGCCGCCCGCGAACTGCGGGTGCTGGCCGAGCGCGACGACAGCGAACTGGGCGGCGGCGTCGCCTCCCTGCTGGACGTGGTGCGCATGGCCGCCTCCTCCATCGAGTCCTACGCCCGGATCCAGATCGGCACGGTCGCCGAACTCGCCGTGCCCGCCTACGCCACCGACGACGTCGCCGCGCTCATCGCGCCGCTGCTGGACAACGCCACCCGCTACTCCCCGGGCACCGTGGCCGTCAGCGCCCACCCCACCGAGAACGGCGGGGTGGTGGTGCGCGTCGTGGACTCCGGGATCGGCCTCAAGGAGGAGCAGGTCCGCACCCTCAACGCCGCCATGGCCGGGGCGGTGCCGCCCGTGGACGACCGCACCAGCCGCCACACCGGGTTCCCCGTGGTGCACCGGCTGGCCCGGCGCCACGGCGTGGGCGTGCACTTCAGCAGCCGCACCTCCGGCGGCCCCGGCGGCACCACCGTCGTGGTGTCGCTGCCGCCGGACCTGGTGTGCGACATCCCCGCTCCCCCGCCGCCTGTGGGCGACCTCTTCGCCGCCGACGCCCCGGCCCATGCCGCCGACCCGGCGGGCTCCGCCGGCCCTGCCGCGCCGACGTCGGCGCCACCCCGGCTGACCCTGGCGCCCGGCCCCATCGGCCCGGAGTCGGCGCCCCCGCCCGAGCCCCCGCCGCCCGAGCGGCCCCCGGCCGGCGACCTGCCGCGCCGCGAGCGCCGCAGCCTGCGCCGCCAGGACTCCGGCGGCGCCGACCGGCCCCGCCGGCCGCTGGCGCGCGAGAGCGCGGCGGAGGCTCCCGAGGCGGACGCGGCCCCGGCCGGGTCGTTCGCCGACGACCTCACCGCCTTCGCCTCCGGCGCCGCGGGCACCGGCCCCGACCCAGACGACACGCCCTCCGCGCCTTCGGGCCGCGAGGGCGCCGACCGCGACGACGACAGCGAGGTGTGGTGATGGACGGCGGCGCGGCACCGCGCAACCCCCAGGAGTTCGGCTGGCTGGTCAACGACTTCGCCAACTCGACCCCGGGCGTGGCCCACGCGCTCATCGTGTCCTCCGACGGGCTGCCGCTCATCTCCTCGGGCAGCGTGCCCGCCGACACGGCGGACCCGCTCGCGGCGATGACCAGCGGGCTCATCAGCCTGGGGCACAACATCGCCCGCCAGGTGGACGAGGCGCGCTGCGACCAGATCATGCTGAAGTTCCCGGCCGGGCACTTCCTGTTCATGGGCATCGGGAGCCTCGCCGGGCTGGCCGTGCTCGTGCGGGAAGGCGCCAACCTCGGCGTGGTGGCCCACCGCATGACGCAACTGGTGCAGAGCGTGGGCCACGTGCTGACCCCGCAGATGCGCGACGACCTGCGCGGGATGTCCGTCGGCCGGAGCGTGTCGTGACGCGTCGGCCCACCACGAGGAAGAAGCGACTATGACGGTCAATCCATGGGTGCGGCCCTATGTGCTGACCGGCGGGCGGACCCGGACCCGGCACCGCCTGCACGTCCACACGCTGATCGCGGTGCCGCACTACGACGCGGCGTACTCCCGGCAACTGCCGCCCGAGGCGCGCTCCCTCTACGAGCGCGCCCACACCGCCGTGCAGTCGGTCGCCGAACTGTCGGCGCACTGCGGGGTGTCGCTGGGCGTCACCCGGGTGCTCATCGGGGACATGGCCGCCCGCGAGCGCATGGTCGTCAACCCCGAGTCCTACTCCTCCCCCTACGACCCCCGCCTGCTGAAGAGAGTCATCGATGGCCTTTACCAGCTCGCCTGACCGGTCGCCGCGGCTGACCTCGGCGAAGATCGTCGTGGCCGGCGGGTTCGGCGTCGGGAAGACCACCCTGGTGGGCACGGTCTCGGAGATCCCCCCGGTCAACACCGAGGCGTGGATGACCCAGGCCGCCCGCACGGTCGACCCCGACACCCAGGGCACCGGCAAGGTCACCACCACGGTCGCCATGGACTTCGGGCGCATCACGATGTCGTCCGACCTGGTGCTGTACCTGTTCGGCACCCCGGGCCAGGCCCGGTTCTGGCCGATGTGGGACGACCTCAGCCGGGGCGCCAGCGCGGCGGTCGTACTGGTGGACACCCGGCGGCTGGACGTTTCCTTCGCCGCGGTGAACTACTTCGAGAACGACTCCGACGTGCCGTTCATCGTCGCCGTCAACCTGTTCGACGGCGAGCAGAGCCACGACCTGGCCGAGGTCCGCGACGCCCTCCAGCTCGACCCCGAGATCCCGCTGGTGGCGTGCGACGCGCGCGACCGCGCCTCGGTGGTGGCCACGCTGACGGCGTCGCTGACCCACACCCTGCGGCGCACCTCCGCGCCCGGCGGCACGGACCGGCGGGCGGCGCTGCGCTAGGGCGCCGCCCCGCCACCCACGACCCCGCTGTCCGCGCGGTGCGCGGACCGGCCGCCCCGGCTCAACCGCGCCGCCGCCCTCGGCCACGCGGCGCGGCACCGGGTACGCCGCTACCCCCCATCGGCAAGCAAGAGAGGCGGCAATGCGCAGAATCCTCATCGTCGGCGCCGGGCAGGCCGGGCTCCAGCTCGCGCTCGCCCTCCAAGGCGCCGGCTACGACGTGACGGTCATGTCCGCGCGCACCCCCGAGGAGATCCGCGGCGGGCGGATCATGTCGACGCAGTGCATGTTCGCGCCCAGCCTCCAGATCGAGCGCGACCTGGGGCTCAACCTGTGGGAGGACCGGGCGCCGCGCATCGTCGCGCAGCGGCTCACCGTCTCCGACCCGCCGGGCGAGGTCGCCTTCGGGTTCGTGGGGCGCTGGGACGCCTACGCGCAGTCCATCGACCAGCGGGTGAAGATGGCCGGCTGGCTGGAGCTGTTCGAGTCGCGCGGCGGCGAGGTCGTCTACCACGGGGTGATGACCTCGGAGCTGGAGGCGCTGTCGGCGATGTACGACCTCACCGTCATCGCTGCGGGCAAGGGCGAGCTGGTGGAGCTGTTCGACCGCGACCCCGCGCGCTCGCCCTACGACCGGCCCCAGCGGATGCTGTCGTGCATCTACCTGCACGGCATGGCGCCGCGGCCGGACTACCCCGAGCCGCACGTGCGCATCAGCGCGCTGCCGGGGATCGGCGAGCACTTCTTCATGCCCGGCTACACCAACACCGGGCCGTGCGACATCCTGCTGTGGGAGGCGGTGCCGGGCGGGCCGTTCGACTGCTGGTCGGACCGGCCCGGACCCGAGCAGCACCTGGAGCGCACGCTGGAGCTGCTGCGGCGCTACGTGCCCTGGGAGTACGAGCTGTGCGCCGACGCGCGGCCCACCGACGCGCGCTGCACCCTGTTCGGCGGGTACGCGCCGGTGGTGCGCCACCCGGTGGGGCGGCTGTCGGCGACCGCGCACGTGCTGGGGATGGCCGACGTGGTGGTGGCCAACGACCCGGTCACCGGCCAGGGCTCCAACAACGCGGCGCGCTGCGCGGACGTCTACTACCGCGCCATCCTTGAGCGCGGCAGCCGGCCGTTCGACCCGGAGTGGATGCAGTCGGCGTTCGACGCCTACTGGGAGCACGCGCAGTGGGTGACGGCCTACACCAACATGATGCTGGGGCCGCTGCCCGAGCACGTCCAGCGCGTCCTGGCCACGGCGGCCCACAACCCGGAGGTCGCCTACCGGTTCGCGAAGGGCTACACCGACCCCTCGGACTTCCAGCACTGGATCCTGGACCAGGAGAAGAGCGACGCCTACCTGGCGTCGGTCGCCGGCAAGGACCACACGGCGGGCTGAGGCGGGCAGCGGGGTAGCGGCCGGAGAAGACGCGGAGGAGCACGGAGGAGCACGGCGGACCGGGCCGCCGCCGGTAGCGGGTGAGCTACCGGCGGCGGCTTCGCCGCCGGAGGAGGCACGCCCGCGGGGAACCGCCGGTAGGGGCACCGACCGGAAGGGGGCCGGGGCACCGTCGGCGGGACGCCCCGTGGGAAAGTGCGGTGAAGGGTGGGAAAGGATGGACGCCCTATGAAGCCACCGAACCACGACCTGCTGCCGCCGGAGGCGGTACAGGCACCACCCACTCCCCCGGCGCTGACCCAGCGCTGGCACGACGCCGTCTTCCTGCACTGGCGCGCCGACCCGGACCTGGTGGCGCCCCTCCTGCCTCCCCACACCCGGCCCGACGTGCTCGACGGGTCCACCTACGTCGGGATGGTGGCGTTCGGCGTCGACCGCGCCCGCGTGCTCGGCGTCCTGCCCACCGGCGGGTTCGCCGAGGCCAACGTCCGCCTCTACGCGCGCGACCGGCACGGCCGCCAGGGCGTGGTGTTCCGCAGCATGGACGCCGACTCCGCGCACAACGTCCTCGCCGCCCGCGCGCTGGCCCGCGTCCCCTACACCTGGTCCGACGTCGCGGTGCGCACAACGGGCGGCCACGCGATCGGCGGCGTCCGCCGCCGCGCGCCGGGCCCACCGGCCCGCGCCCGGTGGCGCGTGGCCGTAGGCCCGCCGATCACGCGCCCCTCCCCGCTGGAGGTCTTCCTGACGGCCCGCTGGGGCTTGTTCACCACCTGGTCCGGCCGCACCGTCTGGATCCCGGTCGCCCACCCGCCCTGGCCCCTGCACGCGGCCCGCACCCTGCACTACGAGGGCGACCTCCTCCCCGCCGCCGGAATCGCCCAACCCGCCGGCCCACCGGACTCCACCCTCTGGTCCCCCGGCGTACGGGCGGCCTTCTGGCTCCCAAGACGGGTCGCGGTCCAGTAACCGATTGATCGGAGTGGATGGCGGCGCGCCGAAGCACCGAGAGCGCCGAGGCCGGCCAACGGAGCGACCACGCTGGCGGGAGCTCGGGACAGGCGGTCATCGAGCCGCACGCCAGTGGCTGAGGAAAGCGGCGGGGGCAGCGACGGCGGCGGGGGGCCGGGCAGGCATCATGGGTCAGTCCACCAGGAGGTGGCCGGACAGCCGCTACGCCTCCCCCTCACCCTCATCCTGCTTGACGCAGGTGTAGGAGTTCTCGTTGTAGGCGAACCCCACCGTGTCGTCGGTGATCGTGACGTCGGAACTCGCGGGCTCGTCCTCGCTCGCGCGCACGATGTCGATGCTCAGGGGCTCGTCCTGGCGCTGCTCGGGCACGCCCAGCACCCGCAGCCCGTCGATCTCGCCTGAGGTGATGGTGACCCCGTCGCCCTCCACCTGCCAGGTGCCGGCGTCGCTGAAGTCGCCGTCGGCGGTGGTCAGCGTGTAGGTGCCCTCGCCCACCTCGACAGTCGCCGCCACGGTCTCGGCGGGAAACCGCACCGTGCACTGCCAGGTCCCCAGTACGTACTCACTGAGCGCCGCCTGCCCCGCGCAGGCGGCACTGATCCCCAGCACCCCTGCCGCAACCACCCCTGCAACGGCGCGGCGGACCGGTTTCCTCATCGTGTGCCCTCTTCTCGACGTCGACGGTGAAAGACCGTGCGGCTTCGCCGCTCCCAACGGCGCGGACGCCCGATCTCCCGGGTCCTCGCGTCGGAGGCCGCCAGGCGGGGCTCGGCTCCCGCGGCGGGTCACGGCGCAGACCAGGATGGCCGGACGAAGGTTTCCTCGCCGTTAGCCCTCAAGATCACCGATGATGCTCGCCGGTCCTCCAAGCCGCAACGGCTTTTGAGGGCGGTCCTGCCGATGGCGCATCGCCCCGAGACGGGGGCGGGCGGCGTGGCACGCTTCCTGGTCCGGTTTTCGATACTGAAATCACCGCTGTTCGCCAACAATAAGACAAACGGCCTACAAATCACGAAACTCTGTGCGACACTGGCGCCGGTGAATACCTCCCCCTGGTTCGCCGCGGCCCGCCACGCGGTTGGCGTTCGCGCTGGGAAAACAACTCCCGGACGCCCAAGGAAACGGTGTCGCCGCGTGGCGGGAGCACCGCACCCCGCGTGCACTCCGTGTTCGCCCCGCCACGCGCAGAAGAACGTGTGCAGAGGTCGCGGAGGAGCGGAGTATGGAATTCAGTGAGCGCCTGAGTGCGCTGGCAGCCAAGGTGCGCAACCAGCGCGAGGCGATAACGACCGAGGAAGCGACCAAGAACGCCTTCGTCATGCCGTTCATATCGTCCATCCTCGGCTACGACGTCTTCGATCCCCTCGAAGTCGTCCCTGAGTACACGGCCGACGTGGGGACGAAGAAGGGCGAGAAGGTCGACTACGCGATCATGCGCGACGGCGAGGTGCAGATCCTCATCGAGTGCAAGAAATCGGTCGAGCCGCTCGCCATCGAACACGCCGCGCAACTGTACCGCTATTTCTCCGTGACCAATGCCCGGATCGCCGTCCTGACCAACGGTGAGGTCTACCGGTTCTACACCGACCTGGACGAGCCCAACCGAATGGACCGGCGGCCGTTCCTCGTCCTGGATCTGAACGACATCGACGAGACCCTGGTCCCGGAACTCCGGAAGTTGACGAAGGAGGCGTTCGACCTCGACTCGGTCATCAGCGCCGCCGGCGAATTGAAGTACATCGGCGAGATCAAGCGGGCGCTGGCGGCGCAGTTCCGGGAGCCCGACGACGACTGGATCCGGCTGCTGACCGCCCGCGTCTACGACCGCTCCTTCACCAAGAAGGTGCGCGACCAGTTCGCGCCGCTCGTGGCCAAGGCCGCCGCGCAGTACCTCAACGACCAGGTCAACAGCCGACTGAAGACCGCATTGGGCTCGGGCGTGCACGCACCCGCCGCCGAGGAGGCGGAGGTGACCAGTGCCGAGTCGGCGGCCGCCGACCTGGATCGCGACACCGGGATCACCACGACGCTGGAGGAATTGGAGGGCTACCAGATCGTGAAGGCGATCGCGTGCAGCGAGGTCAAGCCGCAGCGGATCACCCACCGCGACTCCAAGTCCTACTTCGCCGTGCTGTTGGACGACAACAACCGCAAGACGATCGCGCGGCTGCACTTCAACGGCAAGTCCCGGCGCTACCTGGGCGTCTTCGACGCCGAGAAGAACGAGACCCGCCATCTGATCGAGTCGCCGGACGACATCTACCTGCACGCCGAGGCGATCCGCTCCTCTGTGCGGAACTACCTGGCCGACTGATTCGAGGAAGGCCGGTCCCGGCCCGCCGGCGGGCCGGGACCGGCGACGCGCGGAGGCGCGGCGGTTGGGGGCCGCCGCGCCTGGGGTTGCGTTGTGGTGGTCACGGGGTTCGGGAGGCTCGGCCATCCGGGAGGCCCCGGAGGGCCGGGCCGTCTCGGGTCAGCTCGCGGAGCAGGAGACGGTCGGCCAGGTGTGGTTGCCGTTGTGCTGGATCGTCACGCCGAAGTTGTTGCCGTTGCCGTTGGGGCGGGCGGTCAGCACCTGCTGGCTGGGGTAGGAGGCGCTGATGTTCCAGGTGGACAGGATCCGCGCCGGGGAGGGGACGTTCATCGTCACGGTCCAGTTGCTGGAGCCGCTGACCGCGACGTTGAGGTTGTAGCGGTCGTCCCAGCGCTCACCGGCCGACAGCGAGGCGGTGCAGCCGTTGTTGCCGCCGGGGTTGCCCGGGTTGCCGGGGTTCCCGCCGCTGCTGCCGAGGGTGATGTTGGAGTTGCCGCTGCTCTGGAAGCCCTCGGTCGCCATGATCATGTAGTCGTGGCTGCCGAGGTTCATGCCGGCGCGGGCCCAGGCGTCGAAGTGGTTGCCCGCGGTGATGGTCCCGCCGGTCCGCCGGGACTGCCGGACGCTCCAGTACTGGTCGAAGGTCCGGGTGCCCTCGATGGAGGGGGCGTTGTGGCGGGTGGTCCGGTAGATGTCGTAGGTGCCGCCGTCGCTGGTGACGGTGCCCATGTGGGTGCCGGTGGGGCGGTAGGTGCCCCAGTTGTCGACGATGTAGTACTCGATGAGCGGGTTGCGCGTCCACCCGTAGAGGGTCAGGTAGGCGTTGCCCGACGGGTTGAAGGTGCCGGAGTAGCTGACGGTGCGGCGCCCGCCGGTGGCCCATCCCTTGCCGGCGACGAAGTTGCCGGTGTTGCGCCACTGGGTGGTGTAGTTGCCGCCGGAGCCGAGGCCCATGGACACCGTGCCCGGGGCGTCGGTCCAGAAGGAGTAGAAGTAGCCGCCGTGCGTGCCGGTCTGGTTGCTCGTGACGTCCGCGCTGGCGGAGCCCGGCAGCGCGGTGACGCTGAGGACCAGCGCCGCGGCCGCCGCGAACATCCGGCTGGCCAGCCGCCACGGACGCGCCTGCGCGCGCGTGCGGTTCTTCGGGCGAATAGGGGCTTCGTTCATGTGCTGCTGCCTCCTTGTGAAGGCTGGGGGATTCGGCAGCGTGATGAGACCGAGTGTTGAGGCGACCGCACGGAGTTGTCAATAATTTCCGGAAGATTTCCGAATGTTTTCTGCTCGAACAATCCCCCAGCCCTCGTCCCCCCAGGCCATAAGCCCGCCCCGCCTGCCCGATCACCCGAACGCCGACCATCCGAAAACTTTCGGACCCGCCGCCGCCGCCGGCCCTCGGCGGCGCCGCTCCACGCCCTCCTCGGCGCCCGTGGCGCCTCGGGTTCGGGTGGGGTTGTGGGCTTGTCCCGCGGTGGGGGGAAACGTATGTTCGTTGGGCGGCCGCGGCCTGGGGGTTTGCACGGGTCGGGGGCCGTTGACGCCGGTCGCCGCCGAGGTAGGAGGTATTCCATGGAAACCGCCCTCAGCCCGCTGGAGTTCGCCCGGCGCACGCGGCGGCTGTATCCCGACCTCGAGGCCGTGGTCGACGGCGACCTGCGGCTGACCTACGCCGGTTTCTTCGAGCGCTGCGACCGCTGGTCGGCCGCGCTCCAGCGCATGGGGGTGCGCAAGGGCGACCGCGTCGCCTACATCGCGCCCAACACCCACGCCCAACTGGAGTCGTTCTACGCCGTGCCCCAGATCGGCGCCGTGCTGGTACCGGTCAACTACCGGCTGACCCCCGACGACTTCGCCTACATCATCGAGCACTCCGGCGCCGAGGTCGTGTGCGCCCACGCCGACCAGCTCGCCGCCGTGGACCGGGTGCGCGACCGGCTGCCCGGGGTGCGCCACTTCGTCGCGCTCGAAGGCGCCGCACCCGGCTGGGCCGACTACGAGACCCTGCTGGCCGAGGCCGCCCCCGAGTTCGAGCCGGTCGAGATCGCCGAGACCGACCTGCTCACCATTAACTACACCAGCGGCACCACCGCCCGCCCCAAGGGCGTGATGATCACCCACCGCAACGCCTACATGAACGTGGTCGGCACCCTGCTGCACCTGCGCCTGGGGCTGGGCGAGCGCTACCTGTGGACGCTGCCCATGTTCCACGCCAACGGCTGGACCTACACCTGGACCGTCACCGCCGTCGGCGCGGTCCACGTGTGCCTGCGCGCCGTCGACCCCGCCCGCGTGTTCGCCCTCATCCGCGACGAGGACGTGGCGTGGCTGTGCGCCGCGCCGACGGTGCTGATCACCCTGGCCAACACCCCCGAGGAGGTGCGCGGCCGGGTCCGGCCGGGCGTGCACGTCGTCACGGCGGGCGCCGCGCCGGCCGCCGACACCATCGGGCGGCTGGAGGAGACCTTCGGCTGGACCGTCACCCACGTCTACGGCCTGACCGAGACCACGCCGTTCATCACCGTCTGCGAGCCCCGCCCCGGCCACGCCGCGCTGCCGCCCGCCGAGCGCGCCGCCGTCAAGGCCCGCCAGGGCGTGGAGCTGATCACCAGCGGCGAGCTGAAGGTCCTCGACTCCGCCGGCGCCGAGGTGCCCTGGGACGGCGCCACCGTCGGCGAGATCGCGGTGCGCGGCAACGTGGTGATGGCGGGCTACTACAACGACCCCGAGGCCACCGAGCGTGTGATGGGCGACGGCTGGTTCCACACCGGCGACGCCGCCGTCACCCACCCTGACGGCTACGTGGAGATCCAGGACCGCATCAAGGACGTCATCATCTCCGGCGGCGAGAACATCTCCTCCATCGAGGTGGAGGGCGTGCTGCTGCGCCACCCCGCCGTGCAGGAGGTCGCGGTGGTGGGCGTGCCCCACGAGCGGTGGGGCGAGACGCCCCGCGCCACCGTGGTGCTGCGCGAGGGCGCGCGGGCCACCGCCGAGGAGCTGATCGCCTTCGCCCGCGACAACATGGCCCACTTCAAGGCGCCCACGCAGGTGGAGTTCGCCGACGCCCTGCCCAAGACCGCCACCGGCAAGATCCAGAAGTACGTGCTGCGCAAGGGGGCCTCGGCCGTCTCCCGGCAGTAGGGACCCGGCTTCCCCATCCCCTGCGCTTCCGGCGGACCCGAACCCGGCCCTCCCCCACCGACCCCCGACCCCCGACCCCCGACCCCCGTCGACAGGCGACCCCCACGACAGGCGACCGCCCCGGAACCGGGAGGGAGGTTCCGGGGCGGCCTGTTGGGGAAGGTCCTAGCGGCGGCTCAGTGCGAGACCGCCTTCTCGGCGCCGACTCCGGTGAGGGAGCGCACCTCCATCTCCGCCTGCTTTTTGGCGTTGTGCTCCTTGGACAGCACCGTGCCCAGCCAGCCCAGCAGGAAGGACAGCGGGATCGACACCAGACCGGGGTTGGACAGCGGGAAGATCGCGAAGTCCGCGTTGGGCAGCATCGCCGTCTCGCTGCCCGACACCGCCGGCGAGAACACGATCAGCGTGATCGTGATCGCCAGGCCGCCGTAGATGCTCCACAGCGCCCCGGAGGTGTTGAACCGCTTCCAGAACAGGGAGTACAGGATCGTCGGCAGGTTGGCCGAGGCCGCCACCGCGAACGCCAGCGCCACCAGGAACGCGACGTTCTGGTCGCGGGCCAGGATGCCGCCGACGATCGACACCGCGCCGATCACCAGGGCGGTGATGCGGGCGACGCGCACCTCGCCGACCTTGTCCTCCGCGCCCTTGCGGATGAGGTTGGCGTAGACGTCGTGGGCGAAGGACGCCGAGGCGGTGATGGTGAGCCCGGCGACCACCGCCAGGATGGTCGCGAACGCCACCGCCGCGATGAACCCCAGCAGGATGGGCCCGCCCAGCGCGAGCGCCAGCAGCGGCGCCGCGGAGTTGGGTCCGCCCGGTGCCCCCTCGATGGTCTCGGGCCCCACAAGCGCGCCCGCGCCGTAGCCCAGCACCAGCGTGAACAGGTAGAACACGCCGATCAGCACGATCGCCCACACCACCGAGCGCCGCGCCTCCTTGGCCGTGGGCACGGTGTAGAAGCGCATCAGGACGTGCGGCAGGCCGGCCGTGCCCAGCACCAGGGCGATGCCCAGCGACAGGAAGTTGAGCCGGGTCATGGCGTCGATGCCGTACTGGGCGCCGGGGGCCAGCAGCGCCTCGCCGTTCTCGCCGCCCTGCTCCACGGCCTGGGCCAGCAGCTCCGACAGGTTGAACCCGTGCAGCGCCAGCACCCACACCGTCATGACGAACGCGCCCGCGATCAGCAGCACGGCCTTGATGATCTGCACCCAGGTGGTGCCGCGCATGCCGCCGATCAGCACGTAGATGATCATGACGACACCCACGACCGCGATGACCACCGACTGCGCGACCGCGCCCTCGATGCCCAGCAGCAGGTTGACCAGGCCGCCGCCGCCCGCCATCTGCGCCAGCAGGTAGAAGAACGACACCGCCAGGGTCGAGATGGCCGCGGCGGCGCGGACCGGGCGCTGGCGCATCCGGAACGCCAGCACGTCGCCCATCGTGTACTTGCCGGTGTTGCGCAGCAGCTCGGCGACCAGCAGCAGCGCCACCAGCCAGGCCACCAGGAACCCGATCGAGTAGAGGAAGCCGTCGTAGCCGTAGAGCGCGATGGCGCCGCAGATGCCCAGGAACGACGCCGCCGAGAGGTAGTCGCCCGCGATGGCGATGCCGTTCTGCGGGCCGCTGAAGGCGCGCCCGGCGGCGTAGTAGTCGGCGGCGGTCTTGGTGTTGCGGCTGGCCCGCAGCACGATGACCAGCGTGATCGCGACGAACAGCCCGAAGATGCTGATGTTGAGGATCGGGTTGACCTCGGTCAGCGCCGCGTCGGCCAGGGTGAGGGTGCCGGCGTCCATGTCAGGCCCCCTTCTTCTCGAGGTCGGTGCGGATCTTGTCGGCCACCGGGTCCAGGCGCCGGTTGGCGTAGCGCACGTAGAGCCCGGTGATCACGAACGTGGAGACGAACTGGAGCAGCCCGAAGACGAGCCCGATGTTGATGTTGCCGACCACCGGGATGGCCATGAAGCCGTGCGCGTAGTCGGCCAGGATCACGTAGAGCAGGTACCAGGCCAGGAAGAACGCCGTCATCGGGAAGACGAAGACGCGCAGGCGCCGGCGCAGCTCCACGAACTCGGGACTGGCCTGCACCCGCTCCCAGTCGTGGTCCGGCGGGGGCCCGCCGGTGGAGTGGTCGGTGTCGGTCACCACTACCTCCGCATCCCATCTGGTGTGTGGCTGGGACAGGTGTGCCCGGGGACACCCGCGTCGACCGACGCCTGTGTTCTGGGACACACTGTGTTCCGCGCCACACTAGGAAAGCGGGGCCGCGCGGTGACAGGGGGACCCGCCCGAACGCCGTGCTGCGCGACGAACGGCCGACGAGCGGTCGGTGGAGCGCGGCGAACGGCACGTGCCCGCCCGCTCCTCACCTCCCTCCGGCGGTCCGGCCCCCCGGCGGCGGGCCGCCGGGCCCCTCCAGGCGCCGCTCGTCCAGGTGCAGCCGCAGCATCGCCCGCCGCGACCACGACGGCGGCCGGCCGCGCAGCGAGACCCCCGCCATCGCCGCGAACGCCAGCGGCACCGTCCACAGCGCCGGCTGGGTGACCAGCAGCCCGCCCAGCCCGCCCAGCGGCGGCCCGAACAGCGCCAGCGCGATCGCGCCCAGCGTGGTCAGCAGCCCGGTGAGCACCCCGGCCACGGCCCCGCTGGCGGTCAGCCGGGGCCACCACACCCCCAGCACCAGCAGCGGGCAGAACGTCGCCGCCGCGACGGTAAACCCCCAGGTCACCACCACCCCGACGTCGATGCCGGCGGCGGGCAGCGCCAGCAGCACCGTGCCCGCGGCCACCCCCACCACCGTGACGCGCAGCCGCCGCAGCCCGCCCGGCAGCAGGTCGTGGGCGATCGCGCCGGCCATCACCAGCACCAGCCCCAGCGAGGTCGCCAGGAACGCGGCGAAGGCGCCCATGGTCAGCAGCGCCGTGACCAGCGCGCCCGCCCACCCGGTGTCGACCTGGGCGGGCAGCGCCACCACCACGGTGTCGGTGGCGGTGGACAGGTACAGCTCGGGCACCAGCACCCGCCCCAGCACGCCGTAGACCCCGGGGAACAGGTAGAACACCCCCAGCAGCGCCACCGTGATCGCCGCCGTGCGCCGTGCCGCCCGACCGTCGGGGCTGGTGTGGAACCGCATCAGGATGTGCGGCAGCCCCATGGTGCCCAGCGCGGTGGCCACCAGCACCGCCCACGTGCCCACCAGCGGGTGGCCGTCGCCCTCCTGGTCCAGCAGCGGCCGCGCCCACTCCTGGGCGTCCAGGGGAGCGTCGCCGCGCACCTCGGGCACGCGCGCGCCCTCGGGGAACACCGCCGAGGTGCCGCCGGCCATGCGGTGCTCGCCGGGCCGCAGGCGCAGGACGTCGCCCTCACCGGTGCGCACCCGCGTGGGCTCCTCCACCACCAGGGTGACGTCGACCTGGAAGGACACCGGGGTGTCGGCGGCGAACCGGGTGAAGTCGACCGGGTGCACGGCGGCGTGGCGCACCTCGGGTCCGGCCAGCACCACCAGCCACACCGCCGGGACGATGAACAGCAGCAGCTTGAGCCCGAACTGGAACGCCTGCACGTAGGTGGCGGCCCGCATGCCGCCCAGCGCCAGCGTCACGCTCACCACGAACCCGGCGATCACCACGCCCACCCAGTAGGGGGTGGCGCTGACCGCGCTGAGCACCAGCCCGGCGGTGCGGAACTGCGGCACCACGTAGAGCGCGCCGATGACCAGCACCACCGCCGCGCTGAGCCGGCGCAGCAGCGGCGAGCGCAGCCGCGCCTCGGCGAAGTCGGGCACGGTCAGCGCGCCCGAGCGGCGCAGCGGCGCCGCCACCAGGATGAGCATCGCGATGTAGCCCGCGGTGAACCCGACCGGGTACCACAGCGCGCCCACGCCGTCCTTGACCACCAGCCCGGCCACGCCCAGGAACGACGCCGCCGACAGGTACTCCCCCGACACCGCCGCGGAGTTCAGCAGCGGCGAGACCCGGCGCGAGGCCACCAGGAAGTCGGAGGTGGTGCGCATGGCCGCCACCCCGCGCAGGCCGATCACCAGGGTGCCGGCGACCACCAGGGCGACGGCGGCGAGCGCGCCCATCAGCCGTCCTCGACGCGCTCGGCGCGGCGCAACTGCCAGCGGGCGAGCAGCATCATCGCCGGGTAGGGCAGCCAGGCCAGCAGCGGCCAGGCCAGCGGGATCCCCAGCACCCGCACCTCCTGGGCCTGGGGCCACAGCGCGAACACGGCGGGCAGCCCGATGAGCAGCGCCAGCACCGCCGCCAGCGCCCGCAGCGCCTGGGCACGCTGGCGGCGGTAGAGCCGCAGGGCGCGGTCGGCGTCGGCGGGGTCCAGCCGGGGCACCCGCCACCGGCCGCGCGCCCGCCCGCGCGCGTGCGCCAGGCGGGTCTGCGGGCTGGTGACGGTCACCCGGCGGGGGCGCTGGGGCATCAGGGGCGCCGCTCCGGGCGGGCGGCGCGCTCGGAGCGGTCGCGGTCCAGTTCGCCGCTGCGGGCGGCCTGGAGCAGGCGGGCGCGCAGCTCGCGGGCGTGGCGGCGGCTCACCGGGACGTCGCCCAGGTCGGTGTGGGCCAGCAGGCCGCCCACGGCGTCGCTGCGCAGCTCGCGCACCGCGCCCAGGGCGACCATGAACCCGCGGTGCACCCGCACGAACCCGGCCTCGGCCCAGTACTCCTCCAGCCGCGAGATCGGCATCCGCACCAGGTGGTCGCCGCCGGGGGTGTGCAGCCGGACGTAGTCGCCGCTGGCCTCGACGTAGGCGACGTCGCCCCGGCGGACGTAGCGGGTGCGCCCGGCGGTCTCCACCCGGATGGCGGCCATGGTCTCGGGCGCGCGGCGCCGGCGCGGCACCGCCGCCCCGCCCCCCGCCTCGGCGGTGCCGGCGGCGGCCGGTTCGGGCGGGCCGGCGGCCGCCAGCCGCGCGGCCTTCTTCAGCGCGGCGGCCAGCCGGTCGGCCCGCACCGGTTTGAGGAGGTAGTCCACGGCGCCCAGCCCGTAGGCGGTCAGCGCGTGGTCCTCATAGGCGGTGACGAAGACGATGACCGGGGGGTCGCTGAGCCGCGACAGCAGCGACGCCAGCTCGATCCCGTCCAGCCCCGGCATGGAGATGTCCAGGAACACCGCGTCGAAGGGGTGGGCCTGGATGCTGCGCAGCGCGCTGATGGGGTCGCCGGCGGGGGTGACCTCGGCGACCTCGGGGGCCTCGCGCAGCAGCCGGCACAGCTCCTCCAGGGCGAGGGGGACGTCGTCCACGGCCAGCACCCGCAGGCCGGCGGGCCGATCCGCCATCAGGGCATCACTCCCGGCTGGAATCGGGGGACCCGCAGCACCACGCGGGTCCCGGCGTCCACGGCGGTCTCCACCACCAGGCCGTACCAGGGGCCGTAGACGTGGCGGAGCCGGCGGTCGACGTTGGCCAGGCCGACGCTGTCGGCGGCGCCCCGCCCGGCCAGGACCGCCTTGGCCACGGCGGGGTCCATGCCGGGGCCGTCGTCCTCGACGCTGATGACGCAGTCGTTGCCCTCGGCCTCGCCCGCCACCTGCACCAGCCCGGCGCCCGGGCGCGGCTCCACGCCGTGGCGCACGGCGTTCTCCACCAGCGGTTGCAGCACCAGGTAGGGCATTGCCACGCCCAGCACCTCCGGCGCCACCCGCACCTGCACCCGCAGCCGCTCGCCCAGCAGCGCCCGTTGCAGGATCAGGTACGCCTCGATGGCGTGGAACTCGTCGGCGACGGTGGTGTAGTCGCCGTGGCGGGCCAGGCTGTAGCGGGTGTAGTCGGCGAAGTCGGTCATCAGCTCGCGGGCGCGGTCGGGCTCGGTGCGCACCAGCGAGGCGATCACGGTCATGGCGTTGTAGACGAAGTGCGGGGAGATCTCGGCGCGCAGCGCGCGGAACTCGGCCTGGGCGGCGAGTTCGGCGGAGGTCTCCAGGCGGCAGCGCTCCAGGGCGTCGGCGACCCAGTCGGCGGCCTTGCCCACGGCGGCGGCGGGCACGGGCCCCGACACCACCATGGCCCCGGCGAGTTCGGCGTCGACGTGCAGCGGCACCGCCACCAGCGGGGCGCGCCCGGCGGGGGCCTCGGTGTGCAGCACGGAGTCGACCAGGGCGGCGGTCTGCGAGCCGGCGGCGGGGCGCCCGGCCCACACCGGCGCGCCCGACAGGTCGGCCAGCGCCAGGCCGGGGGCGCCCAGCAGCCGCCGCATGCGCCGGGCGGCGCGCGCGGCGCCGGGTCCGGACAGGCCGTCGCGCAGGTCGTCGACGACCCGGCGGGCGGTGCTCAGGACCGCCGTGGCGTCGGTGCGCGGCGGCACGGGCCAGGTCCGCGCCGGTGCCCGGCGCGGGGGGCGGCCGGTGGATCGCTGCATGGTCGGTTCCAACGGATCAGGGGGATGGTCCGAGTGTCGTGCGGCGGGGTGGGCGGGGGTGGCGGGTCGGGTGAGCTGGTGCGATCGATCCTACGGCGCGCGGGTGTCGGCCGCATCACATCGGTCGGGGGCGGCCGTGCCCTCAGGCCGGCGCCCGGGCCGGCGCGCGGCCGTCCGGGGGTGAGCCCGGGGCGGGGTCAGCGGGCGTCGGCGGTGCGCGGCTCGGCGTGGGGGCGGCCCTTCAGCTCGTGGAACCCGGGGGTGCGGGCGACCAGCAGCACGCCGTCCCACAGGTGCCCGGCCGCCTCTCCGCGGACCGGCTCGGAGATCACCGGGCCGAAGAACGCCGCCCGGCCGCCCGGCCCCTCGGCGGCGATGACGGGGGTGCCGACGTGGTCGCCGACCTGGCGCAGGGCCTCGGCGTGGGAGGCGCGCACGAGGTGGTCGGCCTCCTGGCTGAGGCCGGTTTCGGCCAGGTCGCGGGGCAGGCCTGCGGCGGCCAGCGCGGCGGCGAGGTCGCCCAGCGGCTCGCCGGTCTCCGGAGTGGTCCACAGCGCGGTGTAGAACCGGCCGAGCGCGGCGGAGCCGTGGTGCTCGCGCACGGCGGCGCAGACGCGGGCCGGCACCCACAGGTAACCTTCGGGGTCGCCCTCGGGGTCGTCGTCGCGGCCCTCGTTGAGCACCGCCAGGCTCATCACTCGCCAGTCGAGGTCGACGGGCCGCACGGCGGCGGCCTCCACCAGCCACCGCGAGGTCAGCCAGGTGTAGGGGCACGACGGGTCGAACCAGATCCGCGCCGTCCACCGGGTCCCGCGCCCGGGCTCGTCCCGCTCGTCCTTCCGGTCCTGCTCGGCCTGCTGGGTCACGTGGGTCACCGCCGCCTCCCGGGGGTCGCGTCGGACCCCACTCTGCCACGCCGGGCCGGCGCCCGCCGGGAGGCGGCCGGGCCTCAGGGCCGGGGGCAGCCCAGGACCTGCGACACCGCCGCGGCGTAGCGCCGCACCTGCGGTCCCATCTCGCGCATGCGGTCCTCGGGCATGCGGGTCTCGGGCGCGCTGACGCTGATGGAGCCCACCACGCGCATCTCGTGGTCGAACACCGGCGCGGCCACGGTGCGGATGCCCGGGGTGCGCTCGGAGAACGACAGCGCGTAGCCGTCCTCGCGGACGCGCGCCAGTTCGGCGCGGACCTCGGCGCGGTCGGTGATGGTGGCGGGGGTGACCGGCGCGATCGGTTCGGCCAGGACCTCCTCGGCCTCGGCGGCGGGCAGGAACGCCAGCATCGCCTTGCCGGGGGCGCCGTAGACCAGCGGGATGGGCACGCCCAGCTCGGTGTAGGTGCGGCGCAGCGCGTGGTGGCTCTCGACCTGGTCGACCACGGCGCGCCGGTTTCCCGGCAGCAGCTCGTGCAGGCCCACGGTCTCGTCGACCAGGGCGCGCAGCTCGTGCATGGGGCCGACGGCGGCGTCGCGCAGGGTGGTGGGGAACGCGCCGCTGCGGGCGAGCTGGACCAGCAGCGGCCCCAGGGCGTAGCGCCGCTGCGGTGTCTGCCGGACCAGGCCGTTGGCCTGCATCGACGCCAGGATGCGGTGGGTGGTGCTGGTGGACAGCCCCGTGGCGCGGGCGAGGTCGCTGATGCCCATTTCGGGGCGCCGGGGGCTGAAGCATTTGAGGATCGCCACGGCGCGGTCGATCGACTGCACGCCCTGGCGTGCGGCGCCTGCTGCCCGGGCACCGCCGACGGCCTGGCCTTCGGTTGTCTCGCTCAATTTCTCCTGACCCCATTGACGTTCACATGCCTGCAATCGTACGTTCCTGTTATACGGGATCGTATCCCACAATGCGGAAAGCATGTGACATCACCGTGGGAAGCACACGAAATCAGGTGCGTGGATGAAGCCACTCGACGGATTCCGGGTCCTCGACCTCACCCGTTTCCTCTCCGGCCCCTACTGCACGATGGTGCTGGCGGAGCTGGGAGCCGACGTGATCAAGGTGGAGCAGCCGGTCACCGGCGACGACTCCCGCCGGCTGGCGCCCAAGGTCAACGGCGAGAGCTACCCGTTCGGAATGCCCAACCGGAGCAAGCGCAGCGTGTCGCTGGACCTGAAGGACCCGCGGGGCCGCGACGCGTTCCTGCGGCTGGCCCAAGGCGCCGACCTCGTCATCGAGAACTTCCGCCCCGGCGTGGTCCAGCGCCTGGGCATCGACCACGAGACGCTGCGGGCGGCCGACCCCGCGCTGATCTACTGCTCCATCAGCGGGTTCGGCCAGACCGGCCCCTACCGCGACCGGCCAGGCTTCGACATCATGGCCCAGGGCGCGGTGGGCTTCCTGCGGATGACCGGCCACCCCGACGGCCGCCCGGCCAAGGTCGGGATCGCCGTCAACGACATCGCCGCCGGCGCCACCGCCATCTACTCCATCCTGGCCGCCGAGCTGAACCGCCGCGCCACCGGCCAGGGCGACTACATCGACATCTCCCTGGTCGACGCGGGCCTGGCCTGGACGGTGTGGGAGTCGGGCGCCTACTTCGGCAGCGGCGAGGAGCCCGCCCCCACCGGCACCCGGCACCGCCGCTCGACCCCCTACCAGGCGTACCGCACCGCCGACGGGTTCGTCACCATCGGCGCCAATAACGACCGGCTCTGGCAGCGCCTGGTGGTGGACGCCCTGGAGCGGCCCGCCTGGCTGGAGGACGAGCGGTTCGCGACCCTGCCGGCGCGCATGGCCCACATCGACGAACTCCAGGAGGAGATCGAGGCCATCACCACCACCCGGCCCACCGCCGAGTGGATCAAGGCGCTGGACCGGGCCGGGGTGCCCGGCGGCCCGGTGCTCACCTACGCCGAGGCGCTGGCCGACCCCCACGTCATCGCCCGCGGCATGGTCACCGAGGTCGAGCACCCCATCGTCGGCACCATGCGCACCATCGCCCCGCCCGCCAAGTTCGGCTCCCTGGAGTTCGAGGTGAAGGGCCCGGCGCCGTGGCTGGGCCAGCACACCGGCGACGTCCTGGCCGACGCCGGGCTCAGCGCGGCCGAGATCGCCGAACTGTACGAGGCCGGGGTCGCCTACGACGCCCACCCCGAACTCCACGACTCCCCCGCACCCCAGGAAAGGTAGGCAACCCATGTCCGACGATCTGGTGGTCGAGCGTTCGGGCGCGGTGGCGACCCTGACGCTCAACCGGCCCGAGAGCCGCAACGCCATCCGGCTGGAGATGTACGCCGAACTGCCCGCCCTGCTGCGCGGCATCGACGACGACCCCGGCGTCAAGGTGCTGGTGGTGCGCGGCGCCGGCACCAAGGCGTTCGCCGCCGGCGCCGACATCAGCGAGTTCGGCCGGGTGCGCGCCGACGCCGAGAGCGCCCGCTCCTACAACGAGCACGTCGCCGCCGCCGAGCGCGCCCTGGAGGGCCTGCGCAAGCCCACCATCGCCATGGTCCACGGCCACTGCGTGGGCGGCGGGTGCGGCCTGGCGCTCGCCTGCGACCTGCGCTTCTGCGACACCGAGGCCAAGTTCGCCATCACCCCCGCCAAGCTCGGCCTGGTCTACAGCCTGGAGTCCACGCGCCGGCTGGTGGACCTGGTCGGCCCCGCCCAGGCCAAGTGGATCCTGTTCAGCGGCGGGCGGCTGGAGGCCGAGCGCGCGCTGCGCACCGGCCTGGTCGACGCGGTGACCGCGCCCGACGACCTGGCCGAGCACACCTACTCCTTCGCCGAACTGGTGGGCACCCGCGCGCAGTACAGCGTGCGCGCGAGCAAGGAGATCGTGAACCGCATCGTGGCCGGCCAGCTCCACGACGACGAGGAGACCACCGAGCTGCGCAACTCCTCCTTCGACACCGACGACTACGCCGAGGGCGTGCGGGCCTTCCTGGAGAAGCGCCCGCCCCGCTTCACCTGGTCCTGACAGCAGGGCGCCCGCCGGGCCGAGGACCCTTCGGCCCGGCGGGCCACCCAGGGCGGCCCGCCCTCCGCCGCCCGCCGCCGCCGGTCCCCCGCGCCCTCCCTGAGCCGGCCGCCGCCCAGCACCCGCGGCCGGTCCGCGCCCCATCCCCGTCCTGTTCGCACCGGCCAGGAGGCACCCCATGCCCAAGAAGCCCCGAACGCCCCGGATCGCCGTCCGCCTGCTCGCGGGCGCCACCCTGCTCGCCGCCGTGACCGCCTGCGGGGCGGGCACGGCGGTCGAGGAGAACCCCGACAGCTACCCCAGCCGCGAGCTGGACTGGACGATCGCGTTCGGCCCCGGCGGCGGCAACGACATCATGGCCCGCACGATCGTGGAGATCCTCCAGCAGCAGGAGCTGTACCCCCACGACATCGCGGTCGAGAACCGCGAGGGCGGCAGCGGCGCCACCGGCTGGGGGCACCTGCTCAGCAACTCCGGGGACCCCTACGTCATCTCGACCACCTCGGGGTCGTTCATCACCACCCCGCTCCAGGCCGACACCGGCTGGACCCACGCCGACTTCACCCACGTGGGGCTGTTCGCCACCGACGACACCCTGTTCATCACCCCCGACTCCAGCGGGATCACCACCTGGGAGGACTGGGTGGCCCACGCCAAGGACGCGGGCACGGTGTCGGTGGGCGGGATCGGCACGGTCAACGTCGACTACATCATCCACGCCGAACTCGCCGACCAGGCGGGCTACGAGATCGAGTACGTGCCCTTCAACGAGGAGGGCCAGCTCCAGACGGCGCTGTCCTCGGGCGCGATCGACGCCATGGTGTCCAACCCCGGCTCGATCATGGGCCAGGTCGACAGCGGCGACGTCAACGCGCTGCTGTTCAGCGGCGAGGAGCCGCTGGAGGCGCTGCCCGACGTCCCCACGGCCGCCGACCAGGGCTATGAGGGCATGGTCTCGATGCCGCGCGGCCTGATCCTGCCGCCCGACGCCCCCGACTACGCCCGCGAGTGGTGGATCGAGACCATGAAGCAGGTGGTGGCCACCGACGCCTGGCAGGACTATCTGGAGAAGAACCACCTCACCGAGGACCTGCGCTGGGGCGACGACTTCACCGCCTACCTGGAGGAGACCGGCACCCGGTTCGAGAACTCCCTGGAAGAGCAGGGGGCCGTGTGATGGCCCGCACCGGCAACCCCCGGGTGCGGCTCCCCTTCCAGCGCACCGCTCCTGAGGCGGGCGCCGGCCCGGCCGGGGCATCGGCCGCCGCGGCGCCCGGCGCGGCGGACACACCCGGCGCGGCGCGCGCCGGCGCCGCCGGCGGGGCGTCCGCAGGGGCGGCGGGCGGACGCCGCCTCGCCCTCACCGGCGCCACCGTGTTCTACGTGGTGCTGGCGGCGGTGCTGGCCGGCTACACCGCGATGGCCTTCGGCATGGAGTGGCAGACCACCGCCGGGCGGATCGGGCCGGGCCTGTTCCCGCGCGTCATCGGCGGGCTGGGCACGGCGGCGGCGCTCCTGGCGGCCGTCCAGAGCGCGCTGGCGCGCCCGGCCGCCGCCGATCCCCACGCCCCGGCCGCCGGGAGTGCGGCCGGCGGCCCCGCCGCCGGGGCCACCACAGCGGCCGAGGCCGCTGCTCCACCCGCCGAAGCCGGCGGCTCCCCCGCTGAGGGCGGCACCGGGGCCGGCACCGCCGGCACTCCCGCCGCCGGGGCCGGCGCCGACTCCGCCGCCGAGCCCCGCCACCCCTGGCTCGTCCTGGCGCTGCTGGCCGTGTGCGCCGCCTTCGTCACCGTCCTGGTGCCGGTGGGCGCGGTGGTCACCGGCTCCCTCGCGCTCATCGCCGCGCTGCTGCTGTGCGACCGCGCCCACCCCGTGCGCGCCGTCGTCCTCGGCGTCGCCTTCCCCACCGCCCTCTACCTCGTGTTCGTCTGGTGGCTCAACGCGCCCCTGCCCCCGGGCCTGCTCCCGCTCTAGTCCGCGCACCGCCCGGTGCGCCCGGCCCCCTCGGGGCGGGCGCGCCGGCGGCGGACCACGGCGCCCGCGCCCGCCCTGCCCGGCGGAGGCGGCGCCCCCCGCACCCGCCCTGCCGAGTCCGGCACATTCCTCGGAGTCCGCATGGACATCTTCGCCAACCTCGTGAGCGGCATCGCCGGCGTCCTGACCCCCACCAACCTGCTCTTCCTGGGCATCGGCGTGGTCGTGGGCATGTTCGTCGGCGCCATCCCCGGCCTGGGGCCGTCGGCCGGCCTGGCCATCCTGCTGCCCCTGACCTTCGGCCTGGAGCCCACCACCGCCATCGTCATGCTGGCCGCCGTCTACTACGGCGCCATGTACGGCGGCACCATCACCTCGGTCCTGATCAACACCCCGGGCGACTCCGCCAGCGTGCCGGCCACCCTGGAGGGCCATCCCATGGCCCGCAAGGGGCGGGCCGGGCCGGCGCTGGTGATCGCGGCGGTCGGCTCGTTCGCGGCCGGCACGGTCGCGGTCGTCCTGCTCACCCTGGCCGCGCCGCTGATGGCGGGCCTGGCCTCCTCCTTCGGCCCGCCCGAACTGTTCCTGCTCATCGTCATCGGGCTGCTCACCCTCGTCGTGCTGGTCGGCCGCAGTTGGCTGCGCGGCCTCATCTCGGTGCTGATCGGGTTCGCCATCGGCACGGTGGGCATCGACGTGGGCGGCGGCGAGCAGCGCTACACCTTCGGCTCCACCGAGCTGATCAACGGCATCGACTTCATCCCGGTGGCCATCGGCCTGTTCGGCATCGGCGAGATCCTGTGGACGCTCTACCGGGGCGGCCACAACGACGACACCATGACCGACGTGCGGGTGGACCGCCGCTCCGACGCCTTCTGGCCCAGCCGCCAGGAGTGGCGCGACTCGCGCGGCGCCATCGCGCGCGGCACCCCGCTGGGGTTCGTCCTGGGCGTGGTGCCCGGCGCGGGCGCCACCGTGGCCTCGCTGATCTCCTACGGCATCGAGAAGGGGCTGTCCCGGCGGCCCCAGCGGTTCGGCCGGGGCGCGGTGGAGGGGCTGGCCGGCCCCGAGGCCGCCAACAACGCCGCCGCCACCGGCGCCATGGTGCCGCTGCTGACCCTGGGCATCCCCGGCTCGGCCGCCACGGCGGTGCTGCTGGGCGGGTTCCTGATGTGGGGCCTCCAGCCCGGCCCGCTGCTCATGCGCGACAACCCCGAGTTCGCGTGGGGGCTGATCGGCAGCATGTACCTGGGCAACGTGATGCTGCTGGTGATGAACGTGTTCTGCATCCCGCTGTTCGCCAAGGTCACCAAGACGCCGTTCCGCACGCTGGCGCCGCTGATCATCATCCTGTGCGCGTTCGGCACCTTCGCGGTCAACGGCAGCGTGGTCGAGGTCGGCATCATGTTCGCCTGCGGCGTGCTCGGGTTCCTGATGCGGCTCTACGGCCTGGCCCCGGCGGCGACCGTGATCGCGCTGGTGCTGGGGCCGATGGCCGAGGAGACGCTGCGCCAGACCCTGCTGCTCCAGGGCGGCCTGGGCCTGTTCGTGGAGCGCACACCCTCGCTGGTGCTGCTGTGCGTGCTGGCGCTGCTGCTGTGCGCGCCGCTGCTGGGCGGCCCGCTCCGCCGGGCGGGCGCGGCCCTGGCGCCGCGCCGCGCCGCCGCGCGGGCGGCCGCCAGGTCCGAGGAGCCCGCGGAGCCCGCGGAGCCCGGGGAGTCCGAGGAGGCGGCCCCCCGGGCGTGAGCGCCGGCGCCCCGCCCCGCACGGGCGGGCGCCGGGAGCGGGGTGCGGCGCTCC
>NZ_JAJAQC010000007.1 GCF_027604915.1 Streptomonospora mangrovi | reverse complement strand
CCCGGCCGGGCGCGGCGCCGGCCCCCTGCCGCGGCCCCGCCGCGACGGCCGCGCCGCCGCGGCGCTGCGGGCCTCGGCCGCGCTGACCGCGCCCGAGGGCGCCGCCCCCGAGGACGTGCTGGCCTGGCTGTCCCGGCGCGCCGACCAGGGCGGGTTCTCCGTGCGGCCGGTGCCCTTCGCCGAGGCCGACGGCTGGTACTTCCGCGCCGACACCGGCGACCTGGTGCACCGCAGCGGCGGCTTCTTCAGCGTGGAGGGGCTGCACGTGCGCGCCGACTCCGGTGAGGAGGAGGCGGCGGCCGAGTGGCACCAGCCCATCATCAACCAGCCCGAGATCGGGGTGCTGGGGATCCTCGCCCAGCGCCGCGGGGGCGTGCTGCGGTTCCTCATGCAGGCCAAGATGGAGCCGGGCAACCGCAACCTGGTGCAGCTCTCCCCGACCGTGCAGGCCACCCGCAGCAACTACACCGGCGTGCACGGCGGCCGGGCGGTGCGCTACCTGGAGTACTTCATGGGGCCGCGCCGGGGCCGGGTGCTGGCCGACGTCCTCCAGTCCGAGCACGGCTCGTGGTTCCTGCGCAAGGTCAACCGCAACATGCTCGTGGAGGCCGACCCCGCCGCCGACATCCCCGAGCACGAGGACTTCCGCTGGGTCACCCTGGGCGCGCTGGGCCGGCTGCTGCGCCACGACAACGCCGTCAACATGGACGCCCGCACGGTACTGGCCTGCGCCCCGGTGGAGGAGGGCGCCGACCGCGCCCTGCACGACGACACCGAGCTGCTGTCGTGGTTCACCGGCGAGCGCACCCGCCACCGGGTGCGCGCCCGCACCGCCCCGCTCGGCGCGATTCCCGACTGGGTGCGCGAGGAGGACCGGATCCGCCACGAGGCCGGCCGCTACTTCGAGGTCGTCACCGTGGCGGTGGAGGCCGGCACCCGCGAGGTCGCGCGCTGGCACCAGCCCCTGCTGCGGCCCTGCGGGCTGGGCGTGACGGCGTTCCTGCTGCGCCGCTTCGGCGGGGTGCCCCACGTCCTGGTGCACGCCCGGCCCGAGGCGGGGCTGATGGACGGCGTGGAGCTGGCCCCCACGGTCCAGTGCACGCCCGCCAACTACGCCCACCTGGACGCGCCCCCGCCGTTCCTGGACGCCGTGCTGGCGGCCCCGCCCGAGCGGGTGCGCTACGCGGCCGTGCACTCCGAGGAGGGCGGACGGTTCCTGCACGCCGAGAGCCGCTACCTGGTGGTGGAGGCCGACGCCGCGACGGCGGCGGCGCCCGAGCCCGCCGGGTACCGCTGGGTGAGCCTGGACCAGATGCACGGGCTGGTGCGCCACACCCGCTACGTCAACGTCCAGGCGCGCACCCTGCTGGCCTGCTTCGCCTGCGGGGCGGTGGACCTGTAAGGCCGGGCCGCGCGGGGCGCGGAGACGCACAAGCGAAGAGGACGAGGACACGAAGAGAGGGGTCCCGCCTGGAGCGGGACCCCTCTCCTGCACCTCCTGTGCCCTTCCGCGCGCGGGAGGCCGCCGGCCGCTGCGGCGCGGGGGGCGCGCCCCCCCGCGGCGGGGGCCTCAGCCGACCTCGGTGGCGGCGCGCTCCAGCACCCCCGCCAGCATCCGGCCCAGGATGTCCACGCCGTCGCGGGTCAGCAGCGACTCCGGGTGGAACTGCATCGAGGCGAACCCCGGGCCGCGCAGCGCGTGGACCTCCCCGGTCCACGGGTCGCGGCTGACCTGCACCGGCCCCGCCGCCAGGGCCGGGGTGATCTCGTCGGCGGCGCAGCGCGCGCTGAAGGTGTTGTAGAACCCCACCCGCTCGGTGCTGCCGAACAGGTCGATGGTGTGCTGGGCGCCCTGGTTGGGCGAGGGGCGGCGCACCACCTCCAGCCCCAGCTCCTGGCTGAGGACCTGGTGGCTCAGGCACACCGCCAGGAACGGCCGGTGCGCGGCCAGCAGGCGCCGCACGCCCGCCCGCAGCGCCGCCATCTTGGGGTCGTCGCGGTCGCGGGGGTCGCCCGGCCCCGGACCCATCACCACCAGGCCGCGCCCGTCCAGGCACGGGTCCTCGTCGAAGCGGCACACCTCCACGTGCGGACCCAGCGCCCGCAGTTGGTGGGCCAGCATCGCGGTGAACGTGTCCTCGGCGTCGACCACCAGCACGTCCAGCCCGGCGAAGGGCCGCTCGGCGGCCGCGCCGGCGCCGCCCAGCCAGAAGTCGGCCACCCGCTCGTTGCGCCGCAGCAGCGCCGCCCGCACCTGCGGGTGGTCGCCCACGCTGCGCGGGGTGCCCTCCAGCGCAGCGATCATGCCGGCCGCCTTGGCGCGGGTCTCGGCGGCCTCGGCGGCGGGGTCGGAGTGGCGCACCAGGGTGGCGCCCACGCCGATGCGCACCCGGCCGCGCGGGGAGATCTCGGCGGTGCGGATCATGATCGCGGAGTCCAGGCTGGTCGCGCCGGCGGCGTCGCGGCCCAGCAGGGCCAGCACCCCGCTGTAGTGGCCGCGCCCGCCCGGCTCGTGCCGGGCGATCACCCGGCAGGCGCTCTCCAGCGGGCTGCCGGTGACGGTGGGCGCGAACAGGGTCTCCCCGAGCACCTCGCGCGGGTCGCGGCGGGTGCGCCCCTCGATCACGTACTCGGTGTGGGCCAGGCGGGCCATCTCGCGCAGCCGGGGGCCGACCACGCGCGGCACGCTGTCGCAGACGCGGGCCATCATCTTCAGCTCCTCGTCCACGACCATGTACAGCTCGTCGGTCTCCTTGGCGTCGTTGAGGAAGCCCAGGACCCCGTCGAGGGTGGGGCCGGTGCCGGGGAAGCGGTAGGTCCCGCTGATCGGGTTCATCCGCGCGGTGCCGCCGTCGACGCTGACGTGCAGCTCCGGGGAGGCGCCCACGAACGCGCCGTAGGGGGTGTGCACGGCGAACGTCCAGTAGGCGCCGGTCTCCTGGGCCAGCAGCCGCCGGAACAGGGTCAGGGCGCTGGCCGGGGAGTAGCCCTCGATGCGGGCCACGAAGGAGCGGCGGAGCACGAAGTTGGCGCCCTCGCCGCGCCCGATCTCGCCGTTGATGATGTCGCGGGCCACGGCGGCGTAGTCCTCGTCGCCGATGTCGAACCCGCCGTCGGCCAGGGTGATCCCGGAGTCGCCGACGCGCGCCAGCACCTCCTCCAGGGCGACCTCGCCCTGCTCGGCGACCTGGAGGGCGATCAGCGGCGCGCCGTCGTCGGTGCAGGCGAACCCGCGCTCGGCGAGCTGGCGGTAGGGCACCACGGCCACCACGTCGTGGCGGGCGCGGCCCGGCCCCTCCGGCGGCGGCAGCGGCAGGTCGGCCAGTCGGGACACCGCCGCGGCGGTGCCGGTCAGCACCTCGACGCGGTCGGGGCCGGGGCCGGAGTGGGGGCGGTGCAGCAGCGCGAACGCCTCGGGCGGGTCGGCCAGCACGGCCCCCAGCAGGTCGCGGTCGGTCGCGGGTGCGGTGCTCACGCGCGCACCTCCTCGGCCACGCGGGCGCGCCCGGCGCCCGCCGGGTGCGCCTCCAGCGCGGCGAGCAGGTCGGCGGTCACGTGCACCATGCCGCAGCGCTGGGCGGTGTAGTCCAGGGCCAGGCGGTGGTAGCCGGGCGCGAAGTCGGCCACCGCGTCGGCGGCCAGGAACACCCGCACGTCGTTGGTGAAGGCGTCCACGCAGCTCATCAGGATCCCCACGTGGGCGTAGACGCCGCACACCAGCAGTTGGTCGCGGCCCTGCGCGCGCATGCGCTCCAGCAGGCCGGTGCGGTGGAAGGCGCTGTAGCGCCACTTGGTGAGCAGCCAGTCGCCGTCGCGGGGCGCGAGCCGGTCCACCACCGCCCGGTCCTCGGGCGTGGCGTCCATGCCCGGACCCCAGAAGTCGCGCAGCAGGCCGCGCTCGTCCGGGGTCATGCCGCCGGGCTGGGCGGTGTAGGCCACGGGAACACCCAGCTCGGCGCAGCGGTCGCGCAGCCGCCCGCAGTTCTCCACGAGGCGGTCGCGCAGCGCCGGCGCCGAGGCGAACGGGCGCAGGAAGAAGCGCTGCATGTCGTGCACCAGGAGCACGGCCCGGTGCGGCTCCAGCGTCCAGTCGGCCGTGTTGGCCGGCAGTTCGCCCGCGGTGGGCATGGGGTAGGCGCTGATGGGCGGGATGGCGGGCATGGGTCCCCTTTCTCGCGGGTCGGCGGGGGCGCCCCGGCGGATCAGACGCCGAGGGTGGCGCCCCCGTCGACGGTGAGGGTGTGCATGGTGATGTGGCGGGCGGAGTCCGACAGCAGGAACGCCACGGCGGCGGCGACGTCCTCGGGCGCGGCCAGGCGGCGCAGCGGGATGCCCACGCGGTAGGCCGCCGGGTCGCCGTCGAGGGTGCGCGCGCGGTCGGCGGAGCCGGCCCACATGGAGTGCAGCATCGGGGTGTCGGTGGAGCCGGGCGCCACGGTGTTGCAGCGGATGCCGTGCTCGGCCAGCTCCAGGCCCAGGCACTTGGTGAACATCTCCGAGGCCGCCTTGGACGCGGCGTAGGCCGCCATGCCCTTGCGGGCGGTGCCGGCGGCGTTGGAGGTGACGGTGACGATCGCGCCGCGCCCGCGCGGCACCATCCGGGCCGCCGCCGCGCGGCTCATGGTGAACACGCCGGTGGCGTTCACCCCGAGGCTCTCGGCCCACTGGTCGTCACTCAGCTCCCAGGCCGGGCCCAGGCGCAGCACGCCGGCCGCGTTGACCAGGTGGTCCAGCGGACCCAGCCGGTCCTCGACCGCGGCCACCGCGCTGCGCGCCTCGGCGTCGCGGCGCACGTCGGCGGCCAGCGCCAGCACGTCGTGGCCGTCGGCCGCCAGGTCGGCGGCCAGCCGGTCGACGCCCTCGCGGGCGCGGTCGACCAGGGCGACCGCCGCGCCCTCGCGGGCGAGCGCGCGGGCGACGGCGGCGCCGATACCGCCCGCGGCGCCGGTGACCAGTGCCGTGGTTCCCTTCATGGCGTCGTGTCCTCTCGGTCGGTGGGGGAACGGTGAGGGTCGGTGGGATCGGTGGGGGCCGGCGGCGGCGCGCGGGGGCGCCGCCTCAGCCGTTCCAGGCGGCCACCACGGCGGTGGCCTGGCCGGGGTTGAGCCGGGGGTCGCAGAAGGACGTGTACTTGCCCGGCACCTGGTGCACGCGCGAGACGTCCTGGACGCACTCGGTCACCGGCTCGGGCGTGGTCTCCAGGTGCAGGCCGCCGGGCACGCCGCCGGCCTCGCGCACGGCCGCCTGGAACTCCCGGACCTCCTGCACGATCGCCTCCACGAACCGGGTCTTGAGGCCGGAGGGCGCGGTGACGGTGTTGCCGTGCATGGGGTCCGACATCCAGATGACGGGGTGGCCGGCGCGGCGCACCGCCTCGACCAGCTCGGGCAGCCGGCCGGTGCGCCCGGCGCCCATGCGCACGGTCAGCGTGAGCCGGCCCGGCTCGCGGTCGGGGTCGAGCCGCTCGCACAGCGCCAGCAGCTCCTCGGGGGTGATGGTGGGGCCGACCTTGCAGGAGACGGGGTTGACCACCCCGGCCAGCAGTTGCGCGTGCAGGCCGTCGGCGGCGCGGGTGCGCTCGCCCAGCCAGGGCCAGTGGGTGGAGGCCAGCAGGTGCCGGCCGTCGGCCGAGCGGCGGGTCAGCGCCAGTTCGTAGTCCAGCAGCAGCGCCTCGTGCGCGGTCCACACCGAGGGGCAGCCCTCGCGGGTGCGCCCGCTCAGCCAGCCCAGGTGGCCCATCACCGCGTGCGCGGCGGCGTATCCGGACAGCATCCGCTCGGGGTCGGGCGTGCGCGAGCCCGGGTCGGGCTCGGGGGCGTTGACCATGTGGCCCCGGTAGACCGGCAGGTCGCGCCCGCCCACGCGCTCGACCGGGCGCGAGCGCGGCTTGGCGTACTGGCCGGCGATGCGGGCGGCCCGCACGACCGGGCGGCGGGTGATCATCTTCAGGGTGCCGGCGATCGCCTCGGCGAGGCCGGACTTGGCGGCCACGTCGGGGCCGCCGCTCTCGGCCGGGTCCTCGGCGCAGTCGCCGACCACCACGGCCTGGGCCTCCCCGGCCGCCACGCGCGCCAGCAGGCCGCGCAGCCGGTCGGTGTCGCGCCGGCGCACCAGCGGCGGCAGTTCGGCCAGCCGGGCGCGCACCTCGGGCAGCCGGGGGTGGGACGCCCAGTCGGGCTGCTGGGGGGCGGTGTGCGAGCGGGCGGCGAGCAGGTCGATGTCCACGGGGTCCTCCACTGTCCTCCACTTGCCGGGCGCCGCGGGCGCGGCGCCGCCGGTGACCGGACGCGCCGCGCGCGCCCGCTGATGCGCGGTCGCATCGGGTGGCCTGGTGCCGCGCGCCGGGAAGCGGCGGCGCGCGGCGCTGGGCACGGGCACCGCCTTCAGGCCAGGGGGCGGCGCGTGACGCGGTGGTCGGTGCTGAAGGCGGCGACGGCGTGGGCGGCGGAGGCCAGGGTGATGTGGCGGTGCCACCCGGCGAAGGAGCGGCCGGCGTAGTCGCGCAGGCCGACGCGGTCGCCGATGGCGTGCGAGGAGACGTCCACCCGCCGCACCAGGGTGCGCAGCGCCCACAGCGGCGGCGCGGAGCGGTCGGCGGTGCGGCCCGACAGCCAGATCTCCTCGGGCCAGGTGCCTCCGGCCGGCGCGGTGCCGGTGACCGCCAGGTCGGGCTCGCCGTGGACGGACCGGCCGGGCAGGGTGACCCCCACCGAGACGCCGAGCACCGGGCGCGGCGGGCGGCCGGCGCGGGCGCCGGGCAGGGGGCGGCGCAGGGCGCGGGCGGCGCGCATGATCCGCTCGGCGGTCAGCACGGTGCCGGTGTGGCCGGTCAGCGCGGGGTCGGCCACGGCGAGTTCGCGGTCTCGGGGCAGCCGGGCGATGGGCGTCAGCCCGGCGGCGCGCAGGCGGCGCAGGGCGGGCACGGGGTCGGCGCCGTCGAGGTCGAGCAGCACCGGCGCGGGGGGCAGGCCCCACTCGGCGGCCATCTCCAGGCAGGCGTCGGCGGCGAGGTCGGCGTGGCCGCCGGCGCCGGGGGCGGTGCCGGCCTCGGTGTCGGTGTCGGCGCCCGGCTCGGGCATGTCGAGCTGCCAGTGGACGGGCACGGCCGTGCGGTCGGTGACGAACCAGACGCCCACGGCGCGCTGCGCGCTGACGACCCGGCCGCCGTCGGAGAAGAACCGGCCGACCCCGGCGGAGTGCTGGCCCGTCTTGGGGATGATCAGCGGGCGCACCACCCAGGCGTGCGGCGGCAGCCAGGCGGCCAGCCGCTGGGCCAGCGTTTGGCGGACGGGCAGCCAGTCCCAGGTGGAGTTGCAGATGAAGTGGTGCAGGCTCTGGCCGGTGGCCGAGCAGCTCTCGGCGCCGCCGAGGCCGGCGGCCATGTTGCGGACGGACTTGCGGCCGGGCGTGGCGAGCAGGCCGCGCAGGTAGGCGACGCCCTTGCCCCGCTGGTCGCTGCGGGGGAGGGAGGCGAACAGGTCCTGGCTCAGCTCCCGGAAGATCGGCGAGGCGGTGAGCGGAGCCGGCCGGGTCCGGACGGGCCGCCCGGGGCGGCCGCGATGCTCGCGCAGGGGTCGCACCCGGGGGTCGGGGTGGTGGGGGTGGGCGGGATGGGTGGTGTGAGCGGGGTGAGTGGCGTGGGTGGCGTGGGTGGCGTGGGAGTGATGCGTGGCGTGGGCGGGGTGGCCGGGGTGCCCTGACCCGACACGCGTGCGCGGCCGGTGCGCTGTTCCAGTGTCCATTCCTGCCTCCGCTGGTGTATTCCGCCGAAATCGATTTCATTTCTGTTCTGTTTCGCGGTACTGAACGGAGAATAGGAATCTGCGGGCGCGGAAAGAATGGCAATGCCAATGGCAATATGTTGCGCAATCGGGGGACGGGAGAACGGCAGGTAATTGCCGTGGGGGAGGGGTGGGAGGCGGGTTGCCATGGCAAGGGGATGGCAGTGGGATGGCAGGATCATGTCAGGGTAGATGGCAAGGGATGGCAAGGGATGGCGAGGGAATGGCAAGGGGGAATGGCAAGGGGGAATGGCAGGGGTCCGGTGGTCAGCGTCCGTCATCGCGGTTGGCCGGGGTGGCGACGGGGGCGGCGAGGGCAGGCGCGGGTTCGGGGTGGCGTTCACCGGCCCGCTTTGCGGTTGGCCGGGGTGGTGACGGGGCGCCGAGGCGGGGTGGGGGTGGGGGTCCGGCGGTGAGCGCGCCTGGTCGCGGTGGGCTGGGGTGGCGACGGGGGCGGCGAGGCTAGGCGTGGGCCGGAGGTGGCGGTCACCGGGTCGCCCGTCTGCGGTCGCGGTCGAGACGGGATCAGCGAAGGCGGGCCGGGGGTGTCCGCCGCAGCCGTGCCCCCGCTCGGCGGGGGCACCCGGCCCCGCCCCTCCTCGCCGCCGTCCGGCAGCGGGTCCGACCGGGGCAATGAAGCAGAACCCGCACCTCGTCGCCCCACGGGGCGGCGCTTCCTCGCGCTTTGCACCTTTTGTCCCCGGCTAGGGCAGCCGCAGCGAGGTCCAAAGGGCCGCCCAGGCGACCAAGTGACCACATGGTGAGACGCTCACGGCGCGTGCGCACCCTTATGCCCGCAATGCCCGTTTCCGTGGGGGGCGAAAGTGCTCTACGCGCCAAAACAGTGAACGGTAGACGCGGCTCGTCGCGAAAGGGGCCATTTTCGTCTCACCTGGTGAGATTTCGAGGCCGCCGTGTCCGCTGTGCCCCCATTTGTGAATGGGAGGGGAAACACCAACCACCCCCTATCCGCAGAGGGAGCCGCGAAGGCGCCGCCCCCGACCCGTCGCCCACCCCGCCCCCCGCCCCGCGACTCGATCCCCGCACACCCAAGCCACCCGCTGCCGTCGCCGCCCCGGCCCCGCCATGGCGACCGATGAATGCCAGCCCAAGCCGTCCGCCGCCGTCGCCTACCCCGCCCCCCGCGCCGCGATCCGATGACCGCGCACCCACCATCCGCTGCCGTCGTCGCCCTCGCCGAGGTTCCGGCCTGCTACCTGCTAAGGGGAGTGCATGCGCAGGTAGCGGCTGAGGAGCGCGGCGGCGTCGAGCATCGCGACTCCCCGTGCGGTGAGTCGGCGCTGCCAGTCCGACAGGGCGTCGGCGAGCGCTTCCGTGCCCCCGGCCGTGCGGATCTGCCCGACCACGGCGGCGATGCGGTCCAGCGGGTAGCCGCCGCGCCGGAGGAGGTGGGCGAGTTCGGCGTCGCGGATGTCGTCCGCGCGGTAGAGGCGGTACCCGGTGGCCGGGTCGCGCGCGGGGACCACGATGCCCGCCTCCTCCCAGTTGCGCAGGGTCGCCGGAGTGATCCGCAGACGGCGGGCCAGTTCGCCGACGGTGCGGGCTTCCGACCAGGCGGCCCTGGCTCCGGCTCCCGCCCCGGCGTCGGCCGCCGCCCCAGCCCCGGCGTCGGCCCCCGCCCCTGCGTCGGCCCGCGATCCGGCCCCGGCTCCGGCCTCGACGTCGGTCCCGGCCCGCAGGTGCTCCACGGCCTCCCGTACGCCGTCGAGGGTGGCCCGGTCGCGGAGGAGTTGGGCGTGGCCGTCGTCGATGAGCGCCAGGGCGTCGTCGAGCCGACCGCCGTGGACCGCGTTCATGATCCGCCCGGCGGCCGCGTGGCCGTAGGCCGGGACCAGGGCGAGGAAGGCGCGCAGCGCCGCCGCGTGGACCTCGGTGTAGACCCGGTAACCGGCGGGCGTGCGCTCGGCGGGCGGGAGGAAGCCGTCCCGCTCGTAGTTGCGGACCGCCTGGGTCGAGATGCCGTGCTCGCGGGCGAGGTCGGAGGGTCGCATGGTTGTCACCGGTTTGAGACTTTACCGCATCGGCAGGCGGCCAGACCGCCGAAAGTCCCAACGGTCCTTTCAACGTTACGCTTGAGGGGTATGACTCAGGACATTCACCACGTCGTCCCCGGCTCCTGCGAGTTGCTGGGGCTCGGCGAACCCACCCACGGCGAACCGGCCTTCGCGCTGGTCCGCAATCACCTGTTCGCCCGACTCGCCGAGAAGGGCTTCCGGTCGATCGCCCTGGAGACCGACCGCGTCGCGGCCCTCGCCGTGGACGACTACGTCCAAGGCGGGGCGGGCACCCTCGAATCGGTGCTCAACGAAGGGTTCTCGCACGGAGTCGGGGGCCTGGGCGGTCCGGAGGGCAACGGGCCGCTGGTCGCATGGATGCGCGAGTACAACGCGGGCCGTCCGCCCGAGGAGCGGCTGGCCTTCCACGGGTTCGACATCTCGACGGAGATGATGAGCGCCCCCAGCCCGCGCACGTACCTGGAGTTCGCGCGGGACTACCTGGGGCTGGACACCGACATCGCGGGCGCCGCAGGCGCCGACGAGCGGTGGAGCCGGGTGGAGGCGGTCATGGACCCGGAGGAGTCGATGGGCGCCACTGCCGAGGCCGCGCGGCTGCGGGTGATCGCCGACGACCTGCTGACCACGCTCCACGCGCGGGCGCCCGAACTGATCCCGGCGACCTCGCGCGCCGCCTGGCAGCGCGCCCGGACCCACCTGACCGCCGGTATCGGCCTGCTGCGCTACCACGAGCGGTGCGCCGAGCGCATCGACCCGCAGGCGCGCTACACCCGCATGCTCGTCACCCGCGACGTGCTCATGGCCGACAACCTCGCCGACATCCGCGCGGTGGAGGCCGGGCGCGGGCCCACGCTGGTGTTCGCGCACAACACACACCTCCAGCGCAACGCGAGCAGGTGGCGGACGGAGGAGGTGGACTTCACCTGGTTCTCCGCGGGCGCCGTCGCCGAACGCCTGGCGGAGGAGGGGCGCTACACCTTCATCGCGGGCAGCCTGGGGCGCAGCGCGGCCAAGGGCCTGAAGGAACCGGCGGCCGACACCTACGAGGGCGGCCTCCAGACCCGCGTGGCCGCCTGGGACCTGGTCCCGGCCGACACCGTCCGCCCGGCCCGGACGCGCACCGACCACACCCCTGAGCAGGGCTACTTCCCCCTGGAGCAGCCGACCGTGGATGCCGCGGACGCCGTCCTCCACATCGCCGACGGCACCGCCGCAGCCGAAGCCGTGTAGGCGCCCGGGCAGGGCGGAAGACGCCATGGGCTCCCGCTCGCCCGCCCGCCCCCACCGGCGAGCGGTCGAGCGGCGGCCACGGCCCGCACCCGGTGCGGTGCCGCTCGATGAGAGACCTGCCAATCCCTCGGTGAGGGGAGTTGCCGCAGCGTCCGCCACTGCCCGGCGGGGGGCGCGTTGGCGCGCCGCTGGGGCGGAGGTCAGACGCCGCTGGTCGCCGGTGTTCGCCGCTGCATGGGGGTGCTGGCCGGCACGGCAGGGCCGCTTGCGTGGGTGAGGTTCCACGGCGGGCTGGTGACTTGTCCGGCTGTCCGGACAGGCAGGTGAGGGCCGGGCGGAGTTGGTGGCGCGCGGCTGCCCGACGGCCTGGACTCCGGCGAGCGGTATCACCGGCCCGGCCCTCCAGCTTCTCTCCACCGCCGCCGGTCACGGGTCCGGTGACCGGCGAAGCCGTCCGCTGCCGTTCACCGGGGCGACGGAGCGCGGTGAGAGGGGGCTCGGCGACGGGACCGCGCGAAGGCGCGTCGGTCCGGGAACCCGAAGCCGCCCGCGCGGCCTTCGGTGCCGGACCGGCGCGCCGTGGCCGGTGGCGAGTCGACGCGTTGGGCGATCCGCCGCACCTCGTCGCTCAGGAAGGAACCCTTGGTAACCCTTGGGCGAAGGGTGTCGCCGCCGCGTCCACCCCCTGGTCGGCGGGTGGGCTCCGGGGCGCGGGCTTGTGGTGGTGGCGGCGGGGGTGGAACAGCCCGGGCCGGGGGCGGCCCCTGGTCGGGGCTTCCGGCCGACCCGGGCTGCTGGTCTGGCGGTTGGGGGTCAGCGGCCGGCGGTCCGCGCCGACTCACGGGTGACCCAGCGGGCCACCTGGACGCGGGAGGAGCAGTCCAGCTTGCGCATGATCTTGCGCAGGTGGTTGATCGCGGTCCACTCCGCGATGCCCAGCGCGCGGGCGATCTCGCGGTTGGTCATGCCCTCCGCGACCAGGCGGGCCACCTGGGTCTCGCGCGGGGTCAGCGGCGAGTCCGGCGGCAGGGGAGCCGTCGTCCCACCGGGACGCCCCGTGTCCTCGGGGCGGGGCCGCGCGCCGTTGTCGGCCGCGCCCGGCGGCGCGGGCTGCGGGGCCGGTGTCCGCGGTGCGCGGGCGGGCGGCGTGTCCGGGCGGGCGGTCGTGCCCGTCGACGCGGCGGTGTCCGACCCGTTGTTGCCGGTGCCGGTCGTCGCCGCCTCCGCGTTCAGCGGGGCCGGGGGCCTCTCGCGCTCGGTCGGGGCGGTGGCGCGGCGGCCGTCGCCGAGGGGCGAAGGCCGGTGGGTGCCGGTGCGCACCGGAGCGCCCGCCGGGATGCCGGTGAACGCGGCCTCCACCTGCCCCGCGAACCCCGTTCCCGCCAGCCCCGACCCTGGGAACCCGGGTTCCGCGAATCCCGTCCCCGCGAACCCCGTGTACGCGCCCGCATCCGGACGCCCGGCGACCATCGCCGTTCGCGCCGGCGGGGCCGGAACGGGTGCGTTGGCGGCCACCGCGTGCGGGTGCTCACCGGCGGTGCCCTCAGCGGGCATCGGGGTGGGGCCGTCCGGGGCGGTGGCGAGGGCCGCCGCCACCGCCGTGCCGAGGTCGGCTCGCGCTCCTTGCTCCCAGGCGGCGGTGACCGCCGCCGGGTCGGCCGCCGCGCGCGCGGTCGCCATCGCCTCGCGCACGCGTGCGGCGAGGGCGTGCGGCGCCGCGCACCCGAGGTCGGCGCGCAGCGCCGACGCGGCGGCCAGGGCCGCCACCGCCTCCTGCGGACGGCGACCCTCGGCGCCCCGCGAGAGCCGCAGCGCGGCCCACTCCTCCAGGGCCGCCGCGCCCCCGGCGCCGTCGGCGCGGTCGCGGGCCCGCTCCAGGGCCGTGCGCTGGCGCCGCTCGGCGTCGGCCGTCCGGCCGCGCGCGGCGCGGGCCGACGCCAGGACCAGCCCGGCGAGCAGGGCGCCGTGCGCGTCGCCGATGCTCTCGTAGGCGCACACCGCGTCGACTGCCGCCGACTCGGCCTCGGCGGGCTGGCCGGTGGCGAGCAGGGCCTCGGCCAGGTGGCGCAGGCAGTGGGCGCGCTCACCGGTGAGGAGGGCGCCCGCGCGCTCGTGGATCGCCCGCGCGTCCGCGCCGGTCCCGGTGGCGCGGGCCGCGCCCGGCAGCGGGTCGGCGCCGTGGCGCCCGTCGGTGGGCTGGGGGAAGCCGAAGACGCCCTCGGCCCGGCCGCGACCGGTGCCGCCGGCGCCAGCCGCACCGCCGAACCGGCCGGTGTGCGCGCCGACGCGTCCGGCGGGCGGCGAGCCGGCGGACAGCCGACCGGCGAGTCCGGCACCGGCGTGGCCGCCGCGCGGCGCGCGGTGCCAGTGGGGCGTGCCGTCCGCTCCGCCGATGTCGGCGACGGCGGCGAGGCCGCCCGTCAGCGCGCCGCCGGCGCGCCGGTGCGCGGCGCGGCCGTGGGCGCGCCGACCGGCCCGCGCGCCGGCCGCCGCCGAGGGCAGAGCCGCCCACCGGGCAGTGGCGCCGCGCGCCGCACCGGCCCCGTCACCCGGTCCATCGGCGGCCATCGCCGTGACGCGGCCGCCCCGGTGCGGCGGAAGCCCGGCGCCGAAGCCGCCGTTCCCGATGGTGGTCCGGGCGTCGAGGAGTTCGCCGGGGGCGTCGCCGTCCTGATGGCCGAGTGAACGCCCGAGCGGACTGGTGGCGGTGCGGTTGCGCGGGGTGGGGAGTTGGCCGCCGGGGAATCCGTCTGCGGTGGCGCCGGGTTCGCGGCCGAGCGCCGCTGAGGTGCGGTGGCTTCGACGGCCGGGCAGCCGGGCGGCGGCGTCGCCTATCCCGGTGGCGGTCCGGGTGCCAAGGAGTTCGTCGGCACCGGTGGCGCCTAGCTTCTTCCCGGTCGCCGTGGTGGGGTGGCCGCTCCGGCGCCCGGGACGCTCGCCGCCGATGTCGGGGCCGCCTCCGAGAACAGCGCGGCCGCCGGTGAACCCGTCCGCTGGGCTCCCGCCGAATCCGACTCCGCCGACTCCGTCCCCGACGAGGACTGCGCGGTGGTGGGCGCGCAGGGTGTCGATCGTGTCCAGGGCGGCGCGCAGCAGCGGCAGCGCCGCGGCGTGGTCTCCGCGGTGGGCGGCCAGTGCGCCCAGGCGGCGCTCGGCGATTGCGGCGCGCAGCGGTTCGTCCAGCAGGCGGGCCGCCGCGAGGGCCGCGTCCAGGGCCGCGCCGGCCCGCTCGTGCTCGCCCTGCCAGGTGAGGAGTTCGCCCAGCGCCGAGCCCGCGTCGATCGCCGCCTCGGTGCCCAGGGCCGGGTCGCGCAGGGCCTCCTCCAGGAAGGTCGCGGTGCGCCGGAGCCCGCCGTCGACCGGCCAGGTCGGCGCGAGCGCGCACGCCAGCCGCACCGCGCCCGCGACGTCGCCGGAGTCCAGCAGGAAGTACTGCGCCGACTCCGCGTCGACCCGCCACCGGCCGGGCACGCCGCGCGGCGGCGCGCCGGGGCCGGCCGCCACCAGGTCGAGCAGGTGGCCGGCGTGGGCGCGCAGCGCCTCCTCCAGGCGGCCGCCGCCGCGCAGCCGGTCCAGCACGTAGCGCTTGGTCAGCCCGCCGACGCGGAACACCAGCCCGCCCTCGCCCGGCGGCCGGACGCCCGCCACCGCCGCCGCCTCCCGCGCGGGGCCGTGGGCGGCCCCGCCCGCGTCGGCCTCCTCGGCACTGATCAGGCCGGCGTCGATCAGCCGGGCCACGCGGGCGCGCGCCCGCGCGAGGTCGTCGCCGGCCAGAGCGGCCGCGGCCGCCAGGTCCACGCCGTCGTGGTAGGCGGCGACGCGCCCCAGCAGGTCCAGGTCGCCCTCGCACAGCCGCTCCACGCAGGAGTCGATGGCCGCGCGCATGTCGGCGTGCCGCGACAGGGTGCACGCGCCGTCGGCGGCCAGCACCCCCAGGTCGGAGTCGAGCACCGCCAGGACGTCCTGCGGCGTGTGCAGCTTGAGCTGCCCGGCGGCCAGCTCGATCGCCAGCGGCAGGCCGTCGGTGCGCTCGCACAGCCGCGCGACCGCCTCGGCGTTGGCGGGGGTCAGGCGGAAGCCGGGCCGCGCCGCGCGGGCGCGGCGGACGAACAGCCGCACCGAGGGCACCGCCAGCAGGGCCTCGGGGCGCGCGGCGCCGCCGAACCCACCGGCCGCCGTACTGCCCGTCGCACGTCCTGCCGTACCGCCCGCCGCGCCTCCGGCCGCGCTTCCCGCCGCACCGGCCGAGGCGCCGCCCGCCGCGCCGCCGCCCGGCGCGGGCACGGGCAGGGCGTGGAGGCGGAACACCTCCTCGCCGTAGACACCCAGCGCCTCGCGGGCGGCCACCAGCACGGTGACCTCGGGCCGTTCGGCCAGCGCCCGCGCCAGCGGGCCGCCCAGCAGGGCGCCCAGGCCGGGGCCGCCGTCGACGGCCAGCAGGAAGCGCGCGGCGGGGCGCGGCGCGCCGGGGGCGGAGGCGGGCGGCAGCGCCCGCAGCAGCCGGTCGGCCACCTCCGGCGCGGTTCGGGCGGACTCCACGTCGATGGCGGCGGCACCGGCGGTGAACCGGTGCGCCACCGTGCGGAAGACCGCGGCCGCCAGGGCGCTCTTGCCCACTCCCACCGGTCCGGTGAGGGTCAGCACGCGCACGGCGGGGTCTGCCAGGCGGCGCTGGAGGGCGTCGAGTTCGGCGTCGCGGCCGATCAGGGGCGTGGAGAAGTGGGTCCAGGGAGTGCTCGGGGTACCGGGGGCACTCACGGTTCGGGGAGCACTCGGGGATCCGGGAGCGCTCGGGCTGCTCGGACTGCTCGTGTCGTCGGCGGTGTGGCGCCTTGCCTGTGCCATCACGGTAGGGATGGGGTGCACTGTGCGTCCTTGGGCGAAAGATCGAAAACCACGGATGGGGCTGCCCGGACGGCTTATGGCCGGTTCGGGCGGTCTCGGTCGCGGCTACTGGTCACTGCGGTCCGCCGTGCCTGGCGGCCGTTCTTCGCCTGCACCGCAATGCTAGAAAGCGTCACGATTCGGTAGCAATGTGCATCCATCACGAATCGGATGTTCGTCGGTGAGGGGCGCCCAGGTGAGGGATTCCACCGCCGCCCCGGGCGCCGCGGCGTTCCCGCTGGAGATGACACGGTGAGATGACACAGCGCCCGCCCGCGCCCCGGCGCCGGCCGAGGGGGCCCGGCCACAATGGCGCACCATGCGCTCCGCTTACATCGAGGCGCTCGGCCCGCCCGAGCACATCCGCTACGGCAACCTCCCCCCGCCGCGGCCGGCCCCCGGCGAGGTGCTGGTGGACGTCGCCTACACCGCCGTCAACCACGTCGACACCTTCGTCCGCTCCGGTGCGTGGCGCACCCCGCTGACCTTCCCGTTCGTCATCGGCCGCGACCTGGTCGGCACCGTCGCCGAGGGCGCCCCGCCCACCGCGGGCTTCCGGCCGGGCGAGCGGGTGTGGTCCCTGAGCATGGGGCACGCCGGCCGCCAGGGCGCCGCCGCCGAGCAGGTCGCGGTGCCCGCCGACCGGCTGTACCGGCTCCCGCCCGAGGTCCCCGGCGCCGACGCCGCCGCCCTGGCCCACCCCGCCGCCACCGCGTACCTCGCCCTGTTCGTGCACGGCGGGCTGCGCCCCGGCGCGCGCGTGGTGGTCGTGGGCGCCGGCGGCAACGTCGGCGGCGCGGCCGTGGTGATGGCGGCCGAGGCCGGCGCTCGCGTCACGGCCGTCGCCTCGGCGGCCGACGCCGCCCACTGCCGCGACCTGGGCGCCGAGGCGGCCGTGGACTACCGCACCCCCGACCTGGCCGGCGCGCTGGCCGCGCTGCACCCCGAGGGCGCCGACCTGATCGTCGACGCCGCCGGGCGCAACGACGTCGAGACCGCCGTGCCGCTGCTGGCGCGGCGCGGCCGGATGGTGCTGCTGGCGGGCATGGCCACCCGGCCCGTGCTGCCCGCCGGGCCGCTCTACCTGCTGGACCGCACCGTCACCGGGTTCGCGATCTCCCAGGCCACCACCGCCGAGCTGGCCGAGGCCGCCGACCACGTCGCGAAGCTGGCGGCGGCCGGACGGCTGCGGCCGCGCCGCGTGGCGGTGCTGCCGCTCAGCGAGGCCGCCCAGGCCCACCGCCGCCTGGAGGCGGGCGAGGGCGCGGGGCTGCGCTTCGTGCTGGGCACCGGCCTCGGCGAGAGCGCGGGGGAGCGCGCCGTCAGCGGCGACGCCGCCGACTTGACCAACGCCCGCCCCGGCCGTGGCCGCGAGCGCGGCGCTGCTGCCAGCCTCAGCGCCATGAGTACTTCGATTGTGGACCAGTCCCCGCTGTTCGAGGTGCGCGCCGAAACCCGGGTGTCCGCGCCGCCGTCCGCCGTCTACCAGCTCGTCAGCGACCTGCCCTCCCAGGGCCGGTGGAGCCCGGAGTGCCGGGGCGGCGAGTGGGTGCAGGGCGAGCCGGGGGCCGTGGGCTCGGTGTTCCGCGGCGAGAACTACCGCGCCCAGGACGTCGTCGGGTGGGCGCCGCTGGTGCGCGGCACCTGGCACACCGAGGCCCGCGTCGTGGCCGCCGAGCCCGACCGCACCTTCCGCTGGATGATGCTCTCCCACGCCAAGGAGGACCAGGAGAGCGTCTGGGGCTTCGACATCGTCCCCGACGGCGACGACGGCTCGGTGCTCATCCACCACTTCCGGATGGGCCGCGCCACCGCCGGCATCCACAAGATCGTCGCGGACCTCGACGAGGAGGACCGCAAGCGGTTCATCGCCGAGTGGACCGAAAAGCTCGAATCCGACCTCGCCGTGACGCTGAGCCGCATCAAGGACGTCATCGAGCAGGCGTGACCGGCCGCCGTTCACGCGCGACGACCAGGACGGAAGGGCAATGTTCCTACAGCGCATCGCAAACAAGGGCATCCGGCTGGGCACCCTGTTCGACCGGGCCGCCGCCCGGCACCCCGCCTCGCCCGTCATCCTCGACCACGACCTCGACATCGCCCCCGAGACCGGCCGGCGCCCCTCCCTCACCGAGCTGGCGCGGGTGGTGGCCGACGCCGCCTCGCGCCTGTGGGCGGTTCGGGTCCGCCCCGGTGACTACGTCGTGGTCCACAAGTCCGACAACTTCGACATCTCGCTGCTGGCGTGCGCCCTCGCCCGCATCGGCGCCATCCCGGTGATGCTGTCGGCCAAGCTCGACGGCGACACCGTGGCCCAGCTCATCCGCCGCGTCGACACCCCCTACCTGCTCACCGACCAGGCCAAGCTGGAGAACGAGCTGCCCGCCGAGGTCTTCGAGACCAGCCGCGCCGTGCTGCTGGCCTCGGGCACCTACGAGGGCGCCGTCTCCCTGGCCTCCCTCGCCGACGCGCCCCGGGTGCGCCCCGTGGAGATGCCGGCCTCCCACCCCACCCTCATCACCCACACCTCCGGCACCACCGGCCTGCCCAAGCTGGCGGTGCACACCGGGCACACCTTCCAGGCCCGGTACCGGCCGCAGGCCACCATCGTGGGCGCGGCGGTGCGGCGCAGCGAACCGGTCGCCGTGCACGTGTCGTTCGTGCACTCGCGCATGTACACCGCCATGCCGATCTCCATCCTCCAGGGGCACCCGCTGATCGTCCTGCGCGACGACGACCCCGAGCGGGTCGCCGAGGTGTTCTCCCAGGTCCCGCCCGGATTCATCGAGGCGCACCCCAACACCTTCCTGCGCTGGGAGGTGCTGGCCGACGACCCCCGCCGGCCGCTGGCCAACGTCAAGTACTTCAGCAGCACCTTCGACGCCATCCACCCCCGCACCGTGCAGCGCATGCTCTCGGCCTCGCGCCGGCGCAACCCGCTGTTCGCCCAGGCGTACGGCCAAAGCGAGGTCGGCCCCATCGCGGCGCGCACCTACAACCGCGCCATGGGCGACGACTTCGACGGCCGCTGCGTGGGCCGGCCCTTCCCCGGCATGACCGGGGTGCGGGTGGTCAGCCGCGACGGCCGCCCCGTCACCAAGTCCTCGCCCGGCTACATCGAGGTCAGCAGCGACGGCCGCATCCTCACCTACCTCGGCGAGCACCACCGCTGGGAGAAGCAGGCGCAGGGCTCCTGGTGGCGCATGGGCGACCTGGGCTACCGCACCAAGTGGGGCTGCCTGCACCTGCTCGACCGCGAGGTGGACGAGATCCCCGGCATCGAGAGCACGCTGGAGATCGAGGACCGGCTGTTCGCCCGCCTGCCGTCCCTGGTGGAGGTCGTGATCGTGCCCTCGCCCGAGGGCGCCCCCGTGCCCGTCGTGTGCACCCGCGACGACGAACCGCTCGACCCGGCCGCCTGGAAGCGCGCGGTGGAGGACCTGCCGCCGCTGGCCGACCCGGTGCAGTGGCGCCTGGAGGACCTGCCCCAGACCGCCACCACCAAGATCAAGCGCCTGGAGTTGGCCAGCCGCCTGCACCAGGCCGCGAGCAGCACCTGACCGCCCGGTGGCCGCCCCCGCGCCGCAACCGTCCGGCCGCGCGGGGGCGGCAGCGGCGTGCGCCGGTATCGCGCCGGTGCAGGAGTTTGGACGGCCCCGGCGGCGGAGGCGCGCAGGAGGCCCCGCCGGAGAACGCGTACAGGCGGCATCGCCGGAGAGGGGCGAACGCCGGCAGCGCCGGAAGGCGTGTGGCGGCACCGCCGGACCAGGCGTGGAGGAGACCCCGCAGGCGGAGGCGGCGGGAGGCCCCGCGCTCGCAGACGTGTAGACGGCACCGCGCTCGAAGGGAGGGACATGCCCATGCCCGAGAGGAGGGCGCCCGGCGCGCCGCGCACCCGCGCGGCCGCCCGCCGACGCCGCGCCCCCGAACGGGGCGGCCGCATGGTCGGCACCGCGCCGGCCGCCGCCCCCGCCCTGGCGGCGGCCGGGCCGCTCACCGACACCGGCCTGCTGTGCCCGGTGCGCGCGGGGACCCCCGTGGAGCGGGCGGTCGCCGACGAGGCGTGGCTCCAGGCCGCACTCGACGCCCAGGCGGCGCTGGCCCGCGCGCAGGCGGCGCTGGGCGCGCTGCCCGAGGAGGCGGCCCGCACCATCACGTCCGTGGCCGCCGGCCACGGCCTCGACCCGCGCCTGGTCGCGGTCGCCGCGCGCGAGAACGCCAACCCGGCGGCGGCCCTCCAGCGGGCGTTCACCGCCGTGCTCGCCCAGCACGACCCCGCCTGCGCGCGCCACGTCCGCCGCAGCACCACCGCCCAGGACGTGTTCGAGACCGGCGCGATGCTGGTCGCCAAGCGCGCGCTGCGGGTGCTGCGCGGGGACCTGGAGGCCGCCGAACGCGCGCTCGCCGCCCTGTCGGCGGCCCACCGCACCGCGCCACCCGACGGGCGCGGCCCCGCCGCCCGCGCGGTCGGCACCATGCTCGGCCTGCGGGCGGCGGGCTGGTCGGCCCAGGTGCGCCGCGCCCGCGCCCGGATCGAGTCGGTGCTGGACACCGGCCTGCCGGTGGTGCTGGGCGGCGGCACGGGGGACTGGTTCGGCGACGAGGACTACGCGACCGGCCCCGGCGACGGCCTCGGCTCCGGCACTGGCACCGGCGACGGTATCGGCGGCGGTGGCAGGGCCGGTATCGGCGGCGATGAGGGTCTCGGCACGGTCGGCGGTGACAGCGGCGAAGGCAGTGGCAACGGAGAAGGCGGTGACAGCGGCGGCGCGGTCCAGGCCCCCGACCCCGCCCGCCGCACCGCGCTGCTGGCCGCCGCCTTCGCCCGCGAGTGCGGGCTGGCCGCGGGCCCGCTGCCGACCGGACTCCAGACGGGATCGGGGGAGGTCGGCGGACCGCTGGCCGAGATCGCCGCGGCCTGCGACGTCACCGCCGAGGTGCTGGGCCGGGTGGCCGCGGCGGTGCCGGTGCTGCCGCGCGGCCGGACGAGCCCCTGGGTGGGACCCGACGAGCGCGGACCGGTGCTCGCGGCGGCGCTCCAGGGCTGCGCGGCGCAGATCCCGGCGCTGTCGGGCGCGCTGGTGCGCTGCGCGGCGGCGAGCGTGGACCGCCCGCCGGGCAGTTGGCAGGGGGAGTGGACGCTGCTGCGCGAGTGCCTGCGGCTGACCGGCGGGGCCACGCACACTTTGGCCGAACTCGCCCGCGAGCTGCGCCTGAGGCTGGACCCCGAGGCCCTGGCCGACGAGCACGGCGCGGGCGGCGCCGCCGCCGTCCGGCGGCTCGCCGAGACCCTCGCCCCCGGCCTCGGCCGCACGGGCGCCGTGCGCCCGGCCCCGGGCTGCGGCGCGGTGGCGGGCGCAGTCGGCGGCCCGGCCCTGCCCCGCCTCCCCGGCGCCCTCACCCCACCGGACACCGCCGAGGAGTTCATCCCCGCCACCTGGCCCACGTCGCACCCCACCCCCGCAGCGGCCCACCACGGCTGACCGCCACCAAAGAGGGTGCTTCGGCGGTATGCGGCCGGGGCGCGCGGCCGTCGTTCCCCATGGCGTGTGGCCGGGGTTGAGACGGGGGCGGCGACGGCGGCGGGTGGGCGGGGCTGGCGGTCGTCGAGTCGCGGGGCGGGTGGTTGGTGCTGGTAACGGGGCGGCGAGGGGGCGCGGGGTTCGGGTCGGTGTTCATCGGTCGTCGTGGCGGGTCCCGGGGCGGGCGACGGGGGCGGCGACGGCTGCGGATGGCCGGGCGGCATCGGCCCTCGGGGTGGGTGGTCGGGGCCGGGCGGGTCCTTGGCGGCTCCCCTGCGGACAGGGGGCGACTGGTGTTTCCACCCCTGTTCGCAAATGGGGCACAGTGGACACGGAAGCCGTGAGATCTTACATGGCGAGACGAAAACGGCCCCTTTCGCGACGAGTCGCGTCTACCGTTCGCCGTTCTGGTGCGTAGGGCACTTTCGTTGCCCAAGGAAACGGGCATTGCGGACATAAGAGCGCGGTGCGGGCCGTGGGTGTCTCATTATGTGGTCACTTGGGCGTCTGGGTGGCCCCTTGGGTCCCGCTGCGGCCGCCCTGGCTGGGTGCAAAAGGGGCAAAGCATGAGGAAGTGCCGTTGCGTGGGGCGACGAGGTGCGGGTTTTGCTCCGCCGCCCCGGGCGAACCCGCTGCTGGACTGCGGAGAGGAGGTGCGGGGCCGCGCGCCCCCGCGCGGCTTCTCCGCTTCCGTCGCGACCGCGACCGCGAACGGGCGACCCGGCGACCGCCGCCCCCGGCCTCCGCCCGCCCTCGCCGCCTCGTCGCCGCCTCGGCATCCGCAGAGCGTGCCGGTGATCGCGCACCCGCTGCCGTGCACCGCCTCGCCGCCCGTCGCAGCCCAGCCAATCGCGATGAAGGCCGGTGAACGCGGCCCCGAACCCGCGCTTCGCCTCGGTGCCCTCGTCGCCGCCTCGTCATGCGCGTTGCGTGCCGGTGATCGCGCACCCGCTGCCGCGCACCGCCTCACCGCCCGTCGCAGCCCAGCCAATCGCGATGAAGGCCGGTGGTCGCCGACCCCGATCCCCGCCTCGCTTCGGTGCCCCATCGCCGCCCCCGACCTCCGCCGCCGCCCCGGCCTCCGCCCGGCGCGGCCGGACGGAGGCCGGGGGCGGCCAGGGGCAACCAAGGCTCGCGAGCTGTCAGCCGCCCGTTCCCGCGTGGGCCGCCGGTGGGGCGGTGGAGGTGGGCTCCACGGGCAGGGTGATGCGCAGGTGGAAGCGGCCCGCTCCCGCTCGGCGCGTGGTCAGGGAGCCGCCCGCCGCGCGGAGGCGTTCGGCCAGTTCGGTGAGGCGGCCCTCGCACAGTGCGGCCGTCGAATCCGCCGACGCCGCTGCCGACTCCGCCGTCGATGCCGCCGCCGACTCCCGCCATCCCGGTTCGGCCATCCCCGGCCCCGCCGGTTCTTCCGCCCCCGGCGTCCGCGCGGCCGCCACCTGCGCCGCCGACGCCTGCGCGCCCCCCGCCGCCGACTGGTCGGCGTGGCTCACGCCGTCGTTGACCATCTCCGCCACCACCTCGCCGCCCCGGCGGCGGATCACCACCGAGCAGTACTCCGCGCGGCTGTGGCGCAGCACGTTGCTCGCCCCCTCACGCAGCGCCGAGGCCAGCAGCATGCTCGCGTTCAGCGGCAGCCGACCGCAGTCGTTGGCCATGTCCACCCGCACGCCCGCCGTCGTCAGCACCGCGCGCACCGAGCGGCACTCCGCCTCCAGCAGCAGCTCCCGGTACCCGCGCGCCACCGCCCGCATGTCGGTGGACGCCTGCCGGCTGATCTGGAGTATCTGCGCCAGCTCCTCGCGCGCCTGGGCCGGCCGGGACGTGATGAGCCGCAGCGCCAGCTCGCACTTCATCGACAGCTCCGACAGCTTGTCGCCCAGCAGGTCGTGCAGCGAGCGGGCGAACCCCAGCCGCTCGCGCGCCACCGCCGCGTCGGCCAGTTCGTCCTTGGTGCGGCTCAGGTGCACGGCCAGGTCGCGCAGCCGGCAGATCCCGTAGAGCACCAGCCCCGACACCACCGCCTGCACCGCCATGTACACCGGGCCGCCGTTCTGCGCCAGCGGCACCGCGCCGAACTGGGTGTGCACCAGCACCACGCCCGACACCACCAGCGCGAACACCGGCCAGGCCGCGCGGGGCGGCAGGATCAGCAGCGCGCTGCCGGCGAGGAACCCCGGCATGCCCATCCACGCGTCCTGCGTCACCAGCGGCGGCAGGAACACCAGCACGGCCTGCGCCGCCAGCCCGGCGCGGGCGCGCCCGCGCCGCGCGGGGCGCGGCGCCCAGCGGCACAGCGCGAACTGGAGCGGGAGCAGGGCGGTCAGCACGGCCAGCGCCAGGGCGGTCTCCAGCGGCGTGGACGGCCGCATGAACAGGTGCAGCGCGCTGATCAGGTAGTAACCGCCCACCACCAGGGCCACCGACGACCGAAGGCAGCCCATCGCCGACTCGGGCACGAGGTCGCTGTCGCGCGCACCACCACGCATGCCGGTCCTCCCCGGGTCGCACTGACCGCTCCGCTGCCGCGGGGAGCGGACCCTGCCGCGCCGCGGGCACACGGCCGCGCCGGCCCGGCGCGGAGCGCGCCCGGGGGGTCCGGTCTCCGCTGAGCCTATGCGGCGGCCCGGCGCGCGCGAAAGCTCGGGGCGCCGCGCCTCGTGGGCGGCCCGGCCGGCGCGGGACGGTCCCTCGGCGGGTCCGCGGTCCGCGTCGCCGCGCGACGGGGCTACCCCGGGCGCGGGTGTCGGGGCGACGGATACTGCCATGGCACCTCCTCCACACGTCTCTACGACACGGTGCCCGCAAGGGGTTCCGAAGACGTTGCGGAACCCCCGCGGCGGCCCCCGCGCGCGGCGGCGCCCGGGCCGGGCCGTGAGGAACGCACCCGCCCGGTCGTGACGGGCGCACTACCCGGGCTCCGCGCACGGCACGACAATGGGCCGTGCATGTCAGCCCCCCGTCCGAATGCTGTGTTCCATGGGAATGTGCGAATGGAGGAGCGGAACATGTCTACCCCGGAAACGCCCGCCCGACCCGGTGCCGAGGCGGCCGACCCGACCGACCTCGTGATCGAGCGGTTCGACAACTGGACCACCGCCGAGGACGCCGTGGTCACCCCCACCTCGATCTGCACCCGCCCCGCGGCCTCCTGAACGCGGTCGGGCGCGAAGGCGGGCGGCGCGCGGACACGCGCCGCCCGCCCGGGGCGGCGCACAGCGGTGCGCCGCCCCCTTGGCGTGCCTCGCGGCGTGCGCTCCGCGACGGCCGGGACGTGTCGGATTCGGCCGTATATGCTCCGATGCGGACCGGCAGCGCCGCCCGTCCGACCCCCTGTGCCCGGTTCGACGCCTGCGGGAGCGGATATCCATGGCATCCGACAACGGCTCGGCGGACCAGACTCCCTCCTCTGCTGCGACAACCATGGCCCCGCGCCTGGCGTGGGCCGTCACGGCGACGGTCTTCGCCGGACTGTGCGCGGTCGGGTTCATCAACGTGGTGCAGTTGCGCCTGGGCGTGGTGCCCACGGCCGTGTCCCTGGTCCTCATGGCCGGCCTGCTCGTACTCCAACTCCTCCAGGGCGCCTGGTCGGGCCGGCGCGATCGCCGCACGGCCGCGATCTGGCTGCTGATCCCCCAGGCGCTGCTCGCCTGCCTGCCGCTGCTGTACTACGGGCAGGCGTGGGTGGGCATGCCCAGCCTGCTGGCGGGCAGCCTGCTGCTCGTGCTGCCCCGCACCGCCGGCCGGGTGGCGTTCGCGCTGCTGGCGGCGGTGATGGGCGCCGTGCAGGGCGCCTTCGGCGGCGGTCCGGCCGCCGTCGCCTACACGGCGGTCTCCACCTGCGTGCTGGGGCTGGCGGTGTACCTGCTGTGCCACCTCGGCGAGATCGTCCGCGAACTCGGCCTGGCCCAAGGCGAGCTGGCGCAGATGGCCGTGATCAAGGAGCGGCTGCGCTTCGCGCGCGACCTGCACGACCTGCTCGGCTACAGCCTCTCGGCGATGACGCTCAAGGCCGAGCTGGCGCACCGGCTGGTCGACCGCCAGCCGGGCAAGGCCCGCCAGGAGGTCGCCGAGGTGCTCTACATCGGCCGCCAGGCGCTGAGCGACGTGCGCGCGGTCGCCCACGGCTACCGCGAGTTGTCCCTGGAGCACGAGTGCCGGTCGGTGCGCTCGGTGCTGGAGTCGGCCGACGTGGACCTGCGGATGCGGGTGGAGACCGTGGACCTGCCGCCCGCCGTGGCCACGGTGGTGGCCACGCTGCTGCGGGAGGGCGTCACCAACCTGCTGCGGCACAGCAAGGCCGAGCACTGCGCCATCACCGTGGAGGTGCGCGGCGGCCGCCTCCACGCCGAAATCGCCAACGACGGCGTTGACGAGGACGTCGACGGCGCCGCGGTGCGCTCCTCGGGCGGCCTGCGCAACCTGGAGGAGCGCGCGGCGGCCCTGGGCGGCAGCCTGGTCGCCGAGCGGCCCACTGCGGCGCTGTTCCGCCTGGCCCTGGAGATCCCGCTGCCCCCGGACGGAACCGCCGACCTCCACGGCGACGCCCCCGAGACCCCCGACACCCCCGACACCCCCACCGCGTCCGACACCGCTGCCGCCGCCGGCACCGCTGACACGTCCGCCACCTCCGCCACCTCGGGTGACTCCACCCCCACGGACGACGCCCCGGCGGAGAACGACCCGGACCACCCGGCCCCCGGAAGCTGAGCGCGAGCCCGTCAACGCCCGGGAGAGCGCGGCGGCCTCGGATGCTTCGGCTATTCCGGGCGGGTGGGCGGGGTCAGGCGGATGCCGGGCCACTCGCCCTTGGCGGCCAGGGCGGTGGTGACCTCCACGATTCCGTGGCGCACGGCCGACACCGCGTCGCGGGGCTCGTAGTAGTCCGAGACCGTGCACACCGCCACGTAGCGGTCCAGCACGGGGTCCACGATGCGGCGCACCACCAGGTCGGGGGCGCGCATCAGGGCGGCGACGCTGGAGACCGGCAGCACCGCCCACGCCTCGCCGCTCTCGGCGATGCGGGTCATGGTGCCCAGCGACTCCACGTCGGCGGCGATCGTGGGGGTCCACCCCCGGTCGGCGAACGCCCGGTCGAGGATGTCGCGCAGGTTGCTGCGCCGCCCCGGCACCACCAGGGGCAGGCCGCGCAGGGCCGACAGCGGCACCTCGCCGCCCGTGTCCGCTGCGCCGCCTCCGGCGTTCCCGCCGCTCCCGCCGTTCCCTCCGGCCCGGGCGGCGCGCCCGGCGGCCTCGGTCTCCTCGGCGCTCCCGCCGGCCTCCACCCCGGGCTCGGGGCAGGCTCCTGTGCGCCGGCCCACCAGGTACAGCTCCTCGGCGTAGAGCACCGCCTCGCCCGCGCGGGGGGCGGCGTCGGCGCGGAACAGGACCGCCAGGTCCAGCCGGCCCACGTGCAGCAGCTCCTGGATGTAGCCGCTCATCGACTCGAAGAGCTGGAGGTGCACCCCGGGGTAGTGCCGCTTGGTCCAGGTGAACAGCGCCGGCGCCAGGTAGACCGCCACCGTCGTGGGCAGGCCCACCGCCACCGCGCCCTGGATGGTGTGGCGGTCGCTGGCGACGTCCTGGGTGATCCGGTCGAACTGGCGCACCAGGTGCTGGGCGTCGCGGTAGAGGGCGCGGCCGGCGGGCGTGGGCACCACGCCGCGCGGGCCGCGCTCCACCAGGCGCACCCCCAGCTCGCTTTCCAACTGGGTCATGCGCTGGCTGACCGCCGGCTGCGAGACGAACAGCCGCGCCGCCGCGCGGGTGAAGCTCCCGCTGTCGATGACGGCGATGAAGTCCCGCAGGTGCGCGATGTCCACCGGTTCCCCCCTCGGCCAGGCTCCCCACGCGCCGGCCGCGGACCCCGGTGGCACCGCCCCTCCGCGGTGTCCCGTCAGCCGGCGGGCTCGGCGCGCGCCGCCCGTGCGGCGCGTTCCAGCAGGCGGCGGGCGCGCTCCACGACCGGCCGGTCGATCATCTCACCGTCGAGGGCCACCGCGCCCTCACCGGCGGCGTCCGCCCGATCGGCGGCGGCCAGCACGGCGCGCGCCCGCTCCACCTCGGCGGGCTCCGGCGCGAACGCCGCCGCCACCACCGCCACCTGGGAGGGGTGCACGCACAGCTTGCCGCCGAAGCCCCAGCCCCTCGCCCGCGCGGCGTCGCGCGCGGCGGCGTCGGGGTCGCGCACGGCGGTGGTCACCCCGTCCACCGGCGGCGGCAGCCGGAAGGCCGCCGAGTACCGGACCAGGTCGGCGCGCGCGGAGTCCAGCGCCACGTCGTCGGCCGCGCCCAGGTCCAGGGCGAGGTCCACCCCGCCGAACAGCAGCCGCGCGGTGTCCGCGCACGCGGCGACCTCGCGCAGGTCCACCAGGCCCCGCGCCGACTCCACCAGCGGCAGCACCGGCACGCCGCACGCCTGCGCGGCGGCGCGCACGTCCTCGCCCGACTCCGCCTTGGGCAGCACCACGGCCGAGGGCCGCAGCTCCCGGCACAGCGCGGCATCGGCGGCGAACTCGGCGGTGGTGCGCGCGTTGACCCGCACCACCACCGCCGGGCGCGGCCCGGCGGCGAGCACGGGCGCCACCGCGTGCGGCCACGCCTGGGCCAGCGCCCGCCGGGCGTCGGCCTTGGCGCCGGCCGGCACGCTGTCCTCCAGATCCACGACCACCGCGTCGGGGCCGGCGGCGATGGCCTTGGCGTAGCGGTCCGGGCGCACGGCCGGGACGAACAGCCAGGTCACCGCGTCGGGCAGGGCGGGGTGGGGCGCGGCGTCCGCCATCACACGACCCCCTCGGCGCGCAGTCCCGCGACCTCCTCGGCCGCCAGCCCCAGCTCGCCGAGGATGGCGTCGGTGTGCTCGCCCAGGGCGGGCACCGGGTCCATGCGCGGCGCGCCGGCGACACCGGGCGGCGCCAGCGCGGGCACCGGCCCCGCCGGGGTGTCGACCTCGTGCCAGCGCCCGCGCGCGGCGAGCTGGGGGTGGCGCCACACGTCGGCCATGCCGTTCACGCGGGCGTAGGCCACCGGGACGGCGGCGAGCAGCGCGGTGACCTCGTCGCCGGACAGCTCCGCGAAGCGCGCGGCGATCACCGCGCCCAGCGCCGCGCGGTTGGCGTTGCGGGCGGCGTTGGAGGCGTAGTCGGGGTCCTCGGCCAGCTCGGGGCGCTCCAGGAAGCGCGCGCAGAAGGCGCGCCACTCGCGCTCGTTCTGGATGGCCATCATGACCACCGTCTCGTCGCGGGCGGTGAAGGGGCCGTAGGGGTAGATGGTGGCGTGCGCGGCGCCGGCGCGCGGCGGCGGCTCGGCGCCGTCGTAGGCGTAGTAGAGCGGGAAGCCCATCCACTCCACGGTGGCCTCCAGCATCGACACGTCCAGGTGGGCTCCGGCGCCGGTGCGCCCGCGCTCCAGCAGCGCCGCCAGGATCGAGCTGTAGGCGTACATGCCGGCGGCGATGTCGGAGACCGAGATCCCCACCTTGGCCATGTCCTCGCCGGTGCCGGTGACCGACAGCAGACCCGATTCGCTCTGCACCATGAGGTCGTAGGCCTTCATGGTCTCGTAGGGGCCGGGTGAGCCGTAGCCGGAGATGTCGCAGACCACCAGGCCGGGGTGGGCGGCCCGCAGCTCCTCGGCGCCCAGGCCCGCGCGGGCGGCGGCGCCGGGCGCCAGGTTCTGCACGAACACGTCGGCGCCGGCCAGCAGCCGGCGCAGCACGGCCAGGCCGCGCGGATCCTTGAAGTCCAGCGTCAGCGACTCCTTGCTGCGGTTGACCCACACGAAGTGCGAGCTGAGCCCGTTGACGCGGGAGTCGTAGCCGCGCGCGAAGTCGCCGGCGCCGGGGCGCTCGACCTTGATGACGCGCGCGCCGAGGTCGGCGAGCTGCCGGGTGGCGTAGGGAGCGGCGATGGCCTGCTCCAAGGACACGACCGTCGTTCCGCGAAGCGGCTGCATGGCGTCCTTTCTGTGCGTGGCGGAGTCGGGTGCGTTCGCGGGGGGCACGGGGGGAGGAGCAACGGGGGCCGGGCGGCGGGCGGGCGCGCCCGGCGGGCGGGCGGCCGGGGCGACCGGCCGCCCGCCCGGGGCGGGCTACAGCACCAGGGCCAGGCCGCACACCAGGACCAGCGAGACCACCGAGGCCAGCGCCGTGACGAAGGTGAGCGCCTTGAGGGCGCCGCGCGTCGAGATCCCCAGCAGCGACTGGAACATCCAGAAGAAGTTGCTGTTGACGTGCAGCGCGAACAGCGCGCCCGAGGCGATCGCCAGGCCGATGATGACCGTGGGCACGTCCAGGCCGCCCAGGATGGGGGCGAGGATGCCGGCGGCGGTGATCGCGGCCACCGAGATCGAGCCGATGGCCAGGTGCAGCACCGCCGCGATCAGCCAGGCCAGGACCACGGCCACCAGCGCGGGCGTGCCGTGCTCGGCCGAGAAGAAGCCGCCCAGCACGTCGGCCAGCGCGGTCTCGCCGATGACGGCGCCCAGGGAGCCGCCCACACCGGTGACCAGCAGGATCTGGCCGGTGGTGTTGAGGCCCTCGTTCAGCGCCTCGTTGGTGCGCTTGGTGCCCAGCGCGCCGCGCGCCAGCAGGTAGGCGCCGACCAGGCCGACGAAGAGCGCCAGCGCGGGATCGCCGAAGAACGCGACGGCGGCGGACTCCACCCCGGCGGCCTCGGCGACCGCGCCGCCGCCGATCATGAGCAGCGGCACCAGGATCGGCAGCAGGGAGACGTACAGCGGCGGGGTGCGGGTCTCGCTGCGCCGCTCGACGGCCACGCCGCCGCCGGTGCCGTCAGCACCCTCGGTGCCGCCGGTATCCGCGGTACCCCCGGTACTCCCGGTGCCCTCGGCGCCCGGCTCGCCGGCCGCCAGTTCCTGCTCGTCCTTGGCGGAGTTCCACCAGCCCATCTTCAGCAGGCGGCTGAACAGGAACGTGGTGAGGACCGAGGTCACCAGCGCGATCGGGAAGCCGTAGAGCATCATCGTGCCCAGCGGCAGGTCCAGCAGGCCGGCGATGGAGACCGTGCCCAGGCCCGGGATCACGAACACGTAGCCGATGAGGATGCCGGCGCTCAGCGCGCCGCCCATCAGCGCCAGGCCGTGCTTTCCGATGCGCGGGGCGGCCGAGCGGGCGAGCGGGGAGGCCAGGACAAGCTGCACGTCCACGTAGATGGACGGGAAGATCGTGCTCAGCACGGCGGCCAGCGTGTAGGGCAGCCGCCGGGCGCCCAGGAGCCGCAGCAGCAGCTCCACCAGTTTCTGGAGCGCGCCCATGGCGAACAGCAGTGATCCCAGTAGGACGCCGAACCCGATTAACAGGCCGACCTCGGCCATGATGTCGCCGAACCCGGTGGCGATGGTGGTGATGGTCTTCTCAAAGCCGAGCCCGGCCGCAAGGCCCAGGTAGATCGAGCCGATCACCAGGGCGATGACCGGCTCGACACCCGCCCAGATGATCAGCAGCACCACGCCGACGATCGCGATCGTCGCGTGGAGCACGACCAAGGTGTCAGTCATCTTGCTCTTCCATAGTCAGACCCGTGCGGGGGTGGGCGCCGCGGCCCGCGCGCGGCGCGGCGGTCCTCGGCGCGCGGTGGCGCGCGCGCCCGCTCCTCGCACGGCTCGCACACTTCGGCACGCACCGCGCGCGGGGCCGACAGCGGTGGCGGCGCGGCGCGGTGCAGTCGGGGGCCAGGGCGGTGAAGGCCATCCCGCGCGCCGCCGAAGGCGGCGGGGCGCGTGTGGCTGAATGGGGTCACCACCACCTGTGGTCCGCGACACAGACCCGCCCATGCAACACGAACGCCACTCGGTTTGGGTAGAGGGGCGTTTCCATGATCCATATAAGTTGCGCTTATGGCTGCTTCGCGGCATATACCCAGGCCAGCGCGCCGCGCGCCGATCGCGGCCCGCACCGGCCGGCCCGCGCCGCGCCGGGCGCCGCATCCGGCCGGCGCCCGGGTGTGGGGCCGGCGCCGGCCCGGGGTAGTCGCCGGCCATGGCCGAACACGCGGGCGCCAACGGGTCGGTGCGCTTCATCGGCACCGCCACCACCCTGATCACCTGGCGCGACCTCACCGTCCTCACCGACCCCAACTTCCTGCACCGGGGCCAGTACGCCTACCTCGGCAAGGGCCTGGTGTCGCGGCGGCTGACCGAGCCCGCCCTGGGCGTGGCCGACCTGCCGCACCTGGACGCGGTGGTGCTGTCCCACCTGCACGGCGACCACTTCGACCGGGTCGCCCGCCGGCGCCTGCACCGCGAGGTCCCCGTGCTCACCACCCCCAAGGCCGCCGCCCGCCTGCACCAGTGGGGGTTCTCCCGCTCCGTGGGGTTGCGCACCTGGCGCCACCACACCCTGGCCGCCGCCGACACCTCCCTGCGCGTCACCGCCGTGCCCGGCCGGCACGCGCCGCGCGGCCTGCCGTGGCTGCTGCCGCCGGTGATGGGCAGCGTCCTGGACTTCTCCGCACCCGGCGCCGCCCTGCGCGTCTACGTGACCGGCGACACCCTGCTGTTCCCGGGCCTGGCCGAGATCCGCGACCGCTACCCCGGCATCGACCTGATGATCGTGCACCTGGGCGGAACCACGCTGCCCGGCGGACTGGTGGTGACCATGGACGGCCGGGCGGGGGCGCGGCTGGCCGACCTGCTGCGGCCCGGCCGCACCCTGCCGGTGCACTACGACGACTACACCGTCTTCAGGTCGGGCCTGGCGGACTTCCTCGCCGCCATGCGCGAGCGCGGCCTGGGCGCCGACGTCGCCGTGGTGGCGCCGGGGGAGTCCCTGGCCCTGTGACCGGTGCGGCGGGGTGGCCGCGCGGGCATGGGCGCCGCGCCTTCATCCGCCCTTGACCCGCACCCCGGGTTGTGTTGACACCCCCGCGGGCAGCGCTGCCCCGTGGGCGCACGCCCGTGCGCCGTACACGACAGGGAACGGGTGGACGATGATCAAGAAGCTGGCCCACATGGGTCTGACCGCCGACATGGCCTACGCCGCGGGAGCCGCCTCGATCGGGCTGAGCTTCCTGTCATGGTGTGTGTCGCTGAAGCGGGAGGATGCCGGCATCGACCGCGCCGACCGCTGGGGCCTCTTCGTGGGGGAGTGGGCGCCGACGTTCTTCGCGCTGGGGATCGCCCTGCGCCTGGAGGAGGGCCGCCGCTAGCGCGGCCCCGCGCGCCGCCGGCGGCCCGGCACCGGGTGCAGACCCCGGGCCGGGCCGCCGGCGTGCGCGGGGACCTCCGCGCAAGCGGCGTCCTCAGCGGCCGCCGCGCCCGCCGCGCCCGCCGCGTCCTCAGTGGCCCCGGCGCCACCGGCGCAGCGCGGCGGCCAGGCTCCAGCCGTACACGACGTGGGCGGCCGCCAGGGTCGCCACGCGGTCGGGCCGGTCGCGGTGCAGCGGCGGCTGGGCGCCGATGCGCGGCGCCCAGCCCTGGTAGCCGGCGGCCATGACCGCCAGCGCGTAGCCCGCCCCCAGCAGGCGGGAGGGCCGGCGGCGGCCGGTCACCGCGCCGAACAGCGCGCCCGCCGCCGCGCCGAACCCGGCGTGGGCCACCGCCGTGGCCGCGTCCTCGCCGCGCCGGGGGACGGCCGCGCCGCCCCCGGGCAGCAGCGCCCGCACCATGTTGCGGGGCGGCTGCCCGTGGCCCGACAGCCGGCGCCCGGCCTCCAGGACCGCCGTCATCGCCCCCGTGGCGAGCACGCCCGCCGCCGCCCCCTGCGCGGCCCCCTTGATCACCATGGCCGCCTCCTTCCCGTCCGCGTCCTCGATGCCCGGGGGACTACCGGTGCGGCGGCCCGCCAAACATGGCGTCCGGCGGGCCGGACGGCTAGGGCGTGGGGATCATCCACGGCAGCAGGTGGGCCTGGACGAGGGTGAGCAGGCCGACCACGGCCGTCAGCAGCACCGACCAGCCGAACGTCTGGCGCAGCAGCACCGACTCCCGGCCGCTCTGCCCGATCGCCGTGGCGCCCACCGACAGGTTCTGCGGCGAGATCATCTTGCCCATCACGCCGCCGGTGGTGTTGGCCGAGCCGGCCAGCACCGGGTTGACGTCCAACTGCTGGGCCGAGACAACCTGCATCGGGCCGAACAGGCTGTTGGAGGAGGCGTCGGAGCCGGTGAGGAACACGCCCAGCCAGCCGACGAACGCCGCGAAGAACGGGAACAGGAAGCCGGTGGTGGCCAGGGCCAGCCCCAGCGTGGAGGTGGCGCCCGAGTAGTTCATGACGTGGGCGATCGCCAGGATCATGGTGATGGTCGCCAGCGCCCACCGCATCTGCACCGCCGTCTCCCAGTAGACCCGCACCAGGGTGCGCACCGAGGCGCGCATCACCAGCCCGGCGATCACCGAGGCGATCAGCGCCACCGTGCCGGCCGAGTACAGCAGGTCCAGGCTCAGTTCGGCGGGGTAGGGGGTGTCCTCGGCGGTGATCGGCGGGACGCGCACGACCTCCTCGTGCAGGCCGGGCCAGGGGATGACCACGGTGGCGGCCTGGAGCCAGGCGGTGACGTCGGCCCACGGCGGCAGCGTGAAGATGCTGCCGATGCGCGAGATGAAGATGACGGCGATCAGGATGAGGTAGGGGGTCCAGGCGCGCACGCCCCGGTGCTCGGGCTCGGTGTCGGCCCCGGCCGCGCGCGCCCGCTCGACCGCCGCCGCGTCGTCGTCGGCGGGCTCGCCCTCGAACCGCCACACCGTGGGCGGCTGCCAGAACCGCGTCAGCCCCCACAGCGCGCCCATGGCCGCCAGCGCGGAGACCACGTCCACCAGGCTGGGGCCGAGGTAGTTGGCCACCAGGAACTGGGTGACGGCGAACGTGCCACCGGTGGTCAGCAGCGCCGGCCACACCTCCAGGGTGCGCCGCCAGCCCGCCAGCACCGCCACCATCAGCGCCGGGACCACCAGCGACAGCAGCGGCAGTTGGCGGCCGGCCATGGCCGAGAACAGCTCGGTGGCGGTCTCGGGGTCGGTGTCCATCAGCGGGCCGGCCACCGTGCCCAGGACGATGAGCGGGTTGCCCAGGCCGCCGAAGGCCACCGGAGCGGTGTTGGCCAGCAGCGCCAGCACCACGGCCTTGATGGGCTGGAAGCCCAGCGCGGCCATCATCGCCGCCGTGATGGCGATCGGCGAGCCGCCGCCGGCCACGCCCTCCAGCAGCGCGCCGAACCCGAAGGCGATGAGCAGCGCCTGGAGCCGGCGGTCGGGGTTGAAGCCGGAGAGCGCGCGGCGGATGCTCTCGAAGCGGCCGGTGGCCACCGTGACGTTGTGGAAGTAGACGGCGTTGAACGCGATCCAGGCGATCGGCCAGACGCCGAACACCAGGCCCAGCACCGTGCTGGAGGCCAGCAGGTCCACGGGCATCCGGTAGGCGGCGAAGGCGACGACGACCGCGGTGCCCAGGCCCAGGGCGGCCGACAGGTGGGCCGAGCGGCGGAAGGCGCCCAGGGCGAGCAGCAGGACGACGATGGGGAGTGCGGCGACGATCGCGGAGAGCCACAGGGGCCCGACCGGGTGGTAGTTCTGGACCCAACCCATGGTGAAACCTCGGAGGGGAGTCGGCGCGCGGTGGCGCGGTGGGGGTGAGGGGGTGGGCGCGCCGTGCGGCGGCGACGCGGCGCCGGGACGCGCGGGGCGCGGGCCGGGGCGCCGCGCCGGTGAGCACGGGCGCAGGGCGCGGAGGCGCCGGGGAGGAGGCGCGGCAGCGGGTGGCGCCGGGCGGCACCGGGGTGCGCGGGCACCGCCGGGCGGACCGTCGGGCGCCCGGGGAGGCGGCGGCGGGTCAGCCGGCGGCGGGCACGTGGCCCAGGCGGCGCGAGAGGGCGGCGGCGGTCTCGGCCACCAGCGGACCCAGCTCGTCCACCCGCATCAGCACCCGGCCCGCGGGTCCGGCGATGCTCACGGCGGCGACCGCGGCGCCGGAGCGGTCACGCACGGCGGCCGCCACGCAGCCGACGTCGGGCTCGTTCTCGATGTTGTCCACGGCCCAGCCGCGGGCGCGCACCCGGTCCAGTTCGGCCAGCAGTTCGCCGGCGTCGACGATGGTGTTGGGCGTGCGCCGGGACAGCGGCAGCGCGCGGACGCGCTCGGCCGCCTCGTGGAGGGGCAGCGCGGCCAGCCACGCCTTGCCCAGGCTGGTGGCGTGCAGGGGGCGGCGCCCGCCCAGGCCGGCGCTGGGCGCGACCGAGCTGGGCCCCTGCTCCCGCGCGACGTAGAGCATGGAGTCGTCATCGGGGATCGCCAGGTACACGGTCTCGCGCGTGCGCTGGGCGAGGTCGACCATGACCGGCGGCGCCAGGCGGAACAGGTCGGCCGAGGACAGCGCCTTCACGCCGAGGTCGACCAGGCGCACGCCCAGCCGGATGCGCCCCGTGGCGGGGTCGGCCTCCAGGTAGCCCAGCTCCTTGAGCGTGTTGACCGTGCGGTAGGTGGCGCTGCGGCTGAGCCCCAGTGCCCGCGCGACGGCGTTGGTGCTGATGTCGCCGTGCGCGCCGACGTGCTCCATGATCGCCAGGCCCCGTTCGAGGGTGCCCCGCCCCGCCATGCCCCGCGCGGTCTCCGTCACGCCCATCTCCTCCATCGGGAGACGAGTGTACTGACTGCTGACCCGACATTGTGTCCCGCCTATCGGTACATGGTCTCTTTCAACGGGAAGAGGGTAAGCCGAGTCACATTGCAGTGGCAAGGAGGGCGGGGCGGGCAAATCGCACCAGGTCGGCGGCGGGGGCGGCGATGCGGCGGATCGCGGGCACGCCGGCGGCCCGGCGGGCGCGCGGGCCGGCCGGGCCGGGTGGGAGGGGTGGGCGAGGCGGCTAGCGGGCCAGCCACCCCCCGTCGACGGCGAGCACGTGGCCGGCCATGTAGTCCGACCCGGGGCCGGCCAGGAACACCACGGCGGCGGCCAGGTCCTCGGGGCGGCCCCAGCGCCCCGCCGGGATGCGCGCCTCGATGGCGGCCGAGCGCTCGGCGTCGGCGCGCAGCGGCGCGGTGTTGGCGGTGGCGAAGTAGCCCGGCGCCAGCGCGTTGACCTGCACGCCGTGCGGCGCCCACTCGTTGGCCAGCGCCTTGGTGACGCCCACGACGGCGTGCTTGCTGGCCGCGTAGCCCACCACGTTGATACCGCCCTGGAAGGACAGCAGCGAGGCGATGTTGACGACCTTGCCCGCGCCGCGCTCCAGCATGGGGCGGCCGACCTCGCGGGTCAGCGCGAACAGCGACTCCAGGTTGACGTCGAGCACGGCGCGGAAGTCCTCGTCGGCGTGCTCGCGGGCGGGCGCCCGCCGGATGATGCCGGCGTTGTTGACCAGGACGTCCACCCGGTGGCGGGTGAGCAGGTCGCGCGCCGCCTCGGCCACGCCGGCGGGGTCGGCCAGGTCGACGGTCTCCTCCCAGGCGCGCCGCCCGGCCGCCTCGACGTCGGCGCGGGCCGCCGACATGTCGCCGCCGTGGCCCAGCAGCACCACGTCGGCGCCGGCCTGGGCGAGCCCGGCCGCCGCCGCCCGGCCCAGGCCGGTGCGGGCGCCGGTGACCAGGGCGGTCCGCCCCTCCAGGGAGAACATCGCGGCCAGCCCGGGGGCCGGCGCCGGTGCCGCCGCGCTCATCGCAGCTCGTCCATCGCGACGTGGTCCATGTCGGCGAAGTCGTAGTTCTCGCCGGCCATCGCCCACACGAAGCTGTAGTTGGCCGTGCCCGCGCCGCTGTGCATGGACCAGCTCGGCGAGATGACGGCCTCGCGGTCGGCGACCACCAGGTGGCGGCTCTCCTCGGGGCGGCCCATGAGGTGCAGCACGCGGTCCTCGGCGCCGAGGTCGAAGTACAGGTAGCACTCGGTGCGCCGCACGTGGGTGTGGGCGGGCATGGTGTTCCAGACGCTGCCGGGCGCCAGCGCGGTGTAGCCCATCATCAGTTGGCAGCTTCGCACCGTGGTGCCGTCGACGTACTTGCGCAGGGTGCGGACGTTGGCCTTGTCGGGGCTGCCCAGCGCGACGCCCTCGACGTCGGCCTCGCGCACGACGGCGGCGGGGTGGGCCTGGTGGGCGGGGGTGGAGAAGAGGTAGAGGCGGGCGGGGTCGGCGGGGTCGGCCGAGGAGAGCGCGATCTCGCGGGTGCCCATGCCCAGGTAGACGAGGTCGCGCGGCCCCAGCTCATAGACCTCGCCGTCGGCGGTGACCGCGCCGCGCCCGCCGGTGCAGAAGACCGCCAGCTCGCGCCGCTCGGCGAAGTAGGCCGTGCGCAGCGGGTCGTAGGACCCCAGGCGCAGCGGCTCCGCCAGCGGCACCGCCCCGCCCAGCACCACCCGGTCCTGGTGGCTGTAGGTCAGCCGCAGCTCGCCGGGGGTGAACATGCCCTGCACCAGGTAGCGGCGGCGCAGTTCGTCGGTGCCGTAGTGGCGGGCGTCGTCGGGATTGGTGGCGAAGCGGACATCCATGCCTTCTCCTTCGGTCCCCGTATGTACCGATCATCGGTACACCGTCCCAATTTTCGGGACAAAGCTATCACCTGCCTCGCGAACCGTCGGCGGTTCGCCGCCGGAAACAGGGAGGCAGACGGCGGCCGGGCCGTTGGGGAGGGGCGCGGAACAGCGGGGGAGGGCGGGGAGCGGGCGGCCGGGCGCGAGCGCGACCGGGTGAGGGGCGCGACCGGGGCGGCCGATGGCGACGTTGAGGGGGAGGACGCCGGCCGGACCTCGGCCCGGTCAGCGGGGCACGGCGCTGCCGCGCAGCATGCGGTGGTCGCTCCAGACCACGTCGCCCACCGACGCCCGCCCGGGGGACCACCCGGCGGTGTCGAAGTAGAGGTAGTCGATCGCCAGCGTGGCGGCCTCGAACGGGTAGGTCGGGCCGTAGGTGGGCGCGGCGCCCGCGTCGGCGGCGACGGCCCGCGCGGCGAGCCCGGCGGCGTAGCCGTCGGCGGCCGTGGTGTTGAGGTCGGCGCCGACGACCACGCGGTAGCCCCGCTCCACCGCCGCGTCGATCCGCTCGCCCAGTTGCCGGGCGTACCAGGTGCGCAGCGATCCGTCGGGGTCCACGCCGCTGTGCACGAAGTGCGCGGAGCAGGCGAGCGTGCGCGAGGTGTCGTCCACCAGGCAGGCGGCGCCCTGGGTGGCCGGCGCCCCCGCGTCGGGCGGCTCGAACTCCATGCCGACCACGCGGACGCGGCCGGCGCCGCTCTCCTTGACGGCCACGGCCGTGCCGGCGAGTTCGGGCTGCACCGAGCCCGGCCCGTTGGGGAGCCCGCACCGGATGAACTCGCCGGTCCGCACGTCGCGCGCCGGCCGGAAGTACACCGCCCACTCGTCGCCCAGGCGCTTGCGCAGCGGCGCGATGTGGGAGACCGCGCAGACCTCCTGGAGCATGATGTAGGCCAGATCGGGGTCGGCCAGCGCCTGCCCGGCGGCCGCCGCCGCCTTGAGTTCGGGGTCGGTGCGGCCGGGGCAGTGCTCGGCGGTGCCGCACAGGTTCCACGTCAGCGCCGACTGCGCCTGGGGGCGCGGCGGGGCGGCCTCGGTGCCCGCCGACTCCGTGCCCGCCGGGGCGACCGACAGGCCGAGCAGCAGCGCGGCGCCGATGAGCACGGCGGCGGCGTACCGGGCCAACCGCATCGGCTGGTCCTCCTTGAGGGGGTCGGCGAGGGTCTGCGGGGGTCTCGGGAGCAGGTCGCGGGGGAGCGGGTCGGCAGGCGCGGGCGGCCGGGGCCGGGCGGGAGCCGGGCAGGGGCGGGCGCCGCGTCGCGGCGGTGTGCGCGGCGGCGGTCGGCACGGCGGGGGCGGGGGAGGGGCGGGGGAGACCCCCGGAACCGGGGACGCGCCCGCCGCCGAAGTCGACCGGAGCAGCGGCGAGGGGCGCGCGCCGTCCACGATAACCGCATCACCGCAGGTAGAAGCCCATCACCCCCCGCCGATCACACAACACACCCCCGTGACGCGGCCCACCCCGCCGACGCGACCGCCGCCCGCCACGGCGACGCCCACAGCCCGGACGGGGGCGCGGCGCCCCGCCGAAGGCGGGGCACGCCGCCGGCATCGCAGCCGAAAGCCGACGGACCCCCTCGGGCGCGCTCAGGCGGTCGGTGAGCGGGTCGGCGTTCTCCGGTTCCCCGCGCCGCGACCCGAATGGGCGGGGTGCGGCCGCCCTCCGGGCGGCGTGCGGGGCGTCAGGCGGTGGGGGCGGCGATCGCCGTCAGGGCTGCGGCGACCCGGGCCTGCTCCGCCGGGTTCGCGAGGACGATGCGGTGCAGGTGGGCGTCTGCCGCGTGGACGACCAGGGCGGCGGTGCGCTCGGCCTCGGCGTGGTCGCGTCCGCAGCGCGCGAACTCGGCCGCCAGCGCATCGGCCACCCGGCCACAGGTCGACTCCAGGCGCTCCACCGCCTCCGGGGAGCGCGGGGTGAAGCGGTACATCACCCGGTGCAGTCCGGGCCGCTCGCGGTGGATCGCCGCCACGGACTCCACCAGCGTCCGCACCGCCCGCCCCGGGTCGGGCTCCGCACCGCGCAGACCCGCGAGTGCCGCCGTCGCCGCGCGCTCGACCTCGTCGAGGTGCCGCTCGGCCAGGGCGAGCAGCATCGCCCGCTTGTCCGGGAAGTACTGGTAGAGCGTGCCGATGGAGTAGCCCGCCCGCTCGGCGATGCGGTTGGTCGTCGCGCCGAGCCCCTCCCGGTCGAAAACCTGAGCAGCCGCCTCCAGCAGCACCTCGACCGTGTGCCGGGACCGCTGCTGACGTGGCCGTCTGCGCGGTGCCGAGGGGCCGCCACCACCTGCGGAAACGCGAGTTGTGGCGCCGTTCGGCGGCTTCGAGACTGCTGGCATGCACGAACGCTACCTGAACGCCCTGCCCGCCGCCCTGCGGCCCGACCCCCTGCCCCGCCGCGCGTCCACGTGGTGGCGCTGGGGCGGCACCGACGTCCACGTCGAACGGGTCGGCGACCCGGAGGCGGCGGCCCGGGTCCTGTTCCTGCACGGGCTGGGCGGCCACGCGGCGGCGATGTGGCCCTATGCCGCCCTCCTGGCCGCGCGCGGCCCGCACGTGGTGGTCCCCGACCTGCCGGGCTTCGGCCGGACCCGCCTCCCCCGCCCCGGCGCCCTGCGCTACGCCGACTGGGTCGCGGCGGCCTGCGACCTGATGCGGGCCGAACGGGCGGCGCACCCGGGACCGCTGGTGGCCGTGGGCGCCAGCATGGGCGGGATGCTGGCCTACGACGCGGCCACCCGCACCGGCGCGGTGGACCGCGTGGTCGCCACCTGCCTGCCCGATCCGCGCGACGCGGCGGTGCGGCGGCACCTTTCGCGCTCGCCGCTGCTGAGCGCGGCGGCCCGGCCGGCGCTGCGGGTGGCCGCCGGTCCGCTGGCGGGGGTGCGCGTGCCGCTGCGGTGGCTGACCAACATGCGCGCCATCAGCAACCGGCCCGCCCTGACCGGGCTGATCGCGGGCGACCGGCGCGGCGGCGGCAACCGGGTGCCGCTGGGCTTCCTGCGCGACCTGCTGGACTCGGCGCCGGCCGTGGAGCCGGAGGAGGCCACCGCGCCGGGGCTCGTCCTGGCGCACCCGGGGGATGACCGGTGGACGCCACTGGCGATCAGCCTCCCGTTCTTCGAGCGCATCGCCGCACCCAAGGAGTTGGTGGTGCTGGAGGGGGCCGGGCACTTCCCCGTGGAGTCTCCGGGAGTGGAGCGGCTGGTCGACGTGGTCGCCGCCGCCGTTGCGCGCTGAGGCGGGGGCGGGCGGCGGGCCGGCTCCGGCGGACGCGGAGACATCGGCGGGGGCGGGACCGATGAGGAACGGCGGGCGGGGCGGTCTACCCCTGTGACGGCCCACGCTGAGAGGGAGACACCCATGAACGACACCGAGCACACCCCCGCCCGCGGCGGCGGCCGCACGCCCGGCCGCGCCGCGAACATCGCGCTGTGGGTCGTGCAGGTCCTGATGGCGGTGTTCTTCGCGTTCGCCAGCGCCCTGCCCAAGCTCATCGCGCACGAGTCGGCGGTGGACTTCTTCGCGCAGATGGGCGCCGGCACCTGGTTCATGTACCTGATCGGGGTCCTGGAACTCGCGGGGGCCGTGGCGCTGGTGGTCCCGGCGCTGTCGGGGCTGTCGGGGATCGCCCTGGTCGGCCTGATGATCGGCGCGTTCATCACCCAGTTCGTCTACTTCGACGGCCAGAACGCCGCCACGCCGGTGATCCTGGGCGTCCTGGCCGCCGTCGTCGCCTGGGGCCGCCGAGACCGCACCGCCGCCCTGGTCCGGGGGCTGACCGGCCGCCGCCGCTGACCCGCCGCCGGCCATCCGCCCGTCGCCCGCCGCCCGCCGAGGGCAACCCGCCCCCGCACGCGCGCGGGGGCGGGTTGCCGTCGGCGGTCCCGCACCGAGGTCGCGACCGGTGAACCGGTACCAGCGGGTTCGCCGTCGCGGGCGTCCCACGTTTGGGGGCGCATGAAGTGCGGTAGCGATCGGGGAGCGCCACCCGACGCTGCGAAAGGACGCTCATGACCTCGATCGTGCAGACCGTGAACGAGGAGGCGCGCGCGTACGAGGGCGGTGCCTCCCGGCCGACGCGGGCCTACTTCGCGACCCTGCTGACCTACGGGGGCTGCCTCGCCGCCGTCGGCGGCCTGGCCCGCCTGCGCGGGCGCGCGCTGCCCGACTCCCTCTCGCCGTGGGACCTGCTCCTGGTCTCCCTCTCCACCCACAAGCTCTCGCGCACCCTGGCCAAGGACCCTGTGGCCAGCCCGCTGCGCGCGCCCTTCACCCGCTTCAAGGGCGCCTCCGGCCCCGCTGAGCTGCACGAGGAGGTGCGCGGCACGGGCGCCCGCCACGCCATCGGCGAACTCGTGACCTGCCCGTTCTGCCTGGCCCAGTGGGTGGCCACCGCCCACGTGGCCGGCCTCCTCTTCGCGCCCCGCGCCACCCGACTGGCCGCCGGCACCATGACCGCCGTGGCGCTGTCGGACTGGCTGCAACTGGCCTACGCCTGGCTCCAGCAGCGCGCCGAGGGCTGACCCCGCGCCCGCGCCGGCGCCCCGGCGGGCCTATCGTGCGGTGAACGCGCGCAGAGGGAGGCGAGGGGCCATGGCCGAGGACCGCGAGGACACGGCGGGACTGCTGCGGGGCCTGGCGGTGCTGGCCGGGCCGCTGCCGGAGTTCGACCCCGGCGCCGCGCCCGAGGAGCCGACCGCCCTGTTCACCGCGTGGCTGGCGCACGCCGTCGCGGCCGGCGTGGTCGAGCCGCACGCCATGACGCTGTCGACCGTCACGCCCGAGGGACGGCCCGAGGCGCGCGTCCTCATCCTCAAGTCCGTCGACGCGGCCGGGTGGCGGTTCGCCGCGAGCACCGCCAGCGGCAAGGGCCGCGACCTGGCGCACAGCCCGCATGTGGCGCTGACCTTCCACTGGCGCGAACTCGGCCGGCAGGTCCGGGTGTCGGGGCGGGCGGCGGCCGAGGACCCCGCGCGCTCGGCCGCCGACTTCCGGGCCCGCTCGGCGAGCGCCCGCGAACTCGCGCTGCTGGGCCGCCAGAGTCAGGTGCTGGCCGACCCCGCCGACATCGACCGCGAACTCGGCCCGGTGCGCGAGCGCCTCGCCGCCGACCCCGGCCTGGTGCCCACGGAGTGGACGTCCTACCTGGTGGCGGCGGACGCGGTGGAGTTCTGGCAGGGCGCCGCCGACCGGCGGCACACCCGGCTGCGCTACACCCGCGAGCCAGGGGCCGGCACCTGGCGCCGCGACTGCCTCTGGCCGTGAGCGCGGGCGCGGCGCGCCGCCCGCACGCGGCCGCGACCGGCGCCGGGCCGCGCGCGGCTCAGTCGATGGCCTCCACGCACACCGTGTACCCGCCCAGTTCGAGCGAGCTGTCCACGATCGGGTCCCAGCCGGTCACACCGGTGCACACATGGGTGGTGTCGTAATCGGTGCTCAGGTCCGTCCCCAGGTCCGGCGGCGGCGGAGACGCCAGGCCGAGGACCGAGTACTCGGCCACCGCCGTCCAGCACGGGACCTCCACCTCACCCTCCTCAGGCACGTATCCCACGCAGTCTCCGGTCTCAAGGGAGCCGGTGCCGTCGTTCAGCGCCTGGCTGACCCAGCCGGAGAACCCGTCGTGGAACACGTAGAGCGCCCCCGCGATCCCGGCGGCGATCAACAGCCACCACCCGTACTCCGATCCGCTCTCCTCCTGCTTCTTCTCGGCGCCGGCCGGCGCGGGCTTCGGCCGGGCCGGGGGCGCCTGGCGCGGCGCGCTTCGCGCGTCGGAGGGCCGCCGCGCGGAGGAGGACCCGGACTTCCTGGCGGAGGAGGAGCCGGACTTGCCGGAGGAGGAGCCGGACTTCTTCTTGCCCGGCGGCCCCGAGGACCCCGGCGGCCTGCCCTTCGATGCGGACCCGGACGTCTTCTTCTTGGCGGCGGACCCGCCCTTCTCCTTCGCCGTGGACCGCTCCCCGGCCTTCGCGGCGGCCCGCCGCCGGGCGGCCTCGGCGTAGCGCCGGGCCGTCAGCAGGTGCAGGTCGGCGAGGAACCGCGACTCCAGCGCCGCCCGCAGTTCGGACTCCGTGCTGTGGCCGGGCGGCAGGACGTCGGTCAGCAGCACCGTCTCGCGCAGGGTGACCATGGTGGTGACCTCGCGCGGCAGCACCAGCGTGGTGGAGGCACCGCCGCCGGCCAGCAGCTCCAGCACCTCGGCCACCCCGGGGCGGGCGTCCGGTTCCTTGGCCAGGCACGCGGCGAGCAGGGGCACCAGCCGGGCCGGCACGCCGGTCAGGTCGGCCTCGGCGTGCACGACGCGGAAGGCCACCGCCTCGATCCGCCCGGTGCCGAAGGGGCTGTGCCCGGTCGCGGCGTAGGTCAGCACGCATGCCAGCGAGAACACGTCGCTGGCCGGCCCGACCCGGGCGCCCGTGGCCTGCTCCGGCGACATGAACCCGGCGGTGCCCATCACCGTGCGGGTCTGGGTGTAGCTGGTGGCGTCCAGGGCGCGCGCGATGCCGAAGTCGATCAGGCGCGGGCCGTCGGAGCCCAGGATGACGTTGCCGGGCTTGAGGTCGCGGTGCACCAGGCGGCAGGCGTGGACGGCGGCCAGCCCCTCGGCGAGCCCGGCGCCCAGCGCGGCCACCGTCTCCGCCGGCAGCGGCCCGTGGGTCTCGACGGCCTCGTACAGGGAGGGGCCGGGGATGTAGGCGGTGGCCAGCCACGGCGGGTCGGCGTCGGTGTCGGAGTCCAGAACCTGCGCGGTGTAGAACCCGCCCACCCGGCGGGCGGCCTCGACCTCGGCGGCGAAGCGGCGCCGGAAGCCGATGTCGTCGGCGAGTTCGGGCCGCACCACCTTCACCGCCACGGCGCGCCCGCCGGGGGAGCGGCCGAGGTAGACCTGCCCCATGCCGCCGCCGCCCAGCCGCGAGTGCAGGCGGTAGGGCCCGATCCGCCGGGGATCCTCGGCCCGCAGTGCACGACTCATGGCGCCTCCCGCAGGCACCATAACGGGCCAAACCCCCTGTCACACCGGCGTTGCCGCAATCGGTCACGATCCGAGCCGCAATCGTGACGAGGGGGCGCGGCCCTGCGCCGGGCGCCCGGCTCAGCGGTGGCTGAGGACGTTCACCACCCGGCCGGCGGGGTCGCGGACGAAGAACCGCCGCACCCCCCACTCCTCGTCGCGGAGGGGGTGGACGATCTCGGCGCCGCTCTCGCGGACGGCCGCGTAGACAGCGTCCACGTCGTCCACCTCGACGCTCATGTCGGGGGCGACCGGCGCGGTCAGGTCGCTCGCCATCACGCTGACCTGGGCCGCCGGGACGGTGGGCGAGGCGAAGGTGGCGATCCACCCCAGGTCCATGACCTGCTCGAAGCCCAGCAGGCCGTAGAACGCGCGGGTCTCCCGGACGGCCTCGGACCGGACGACGGGCACGACGCGGCGGACGGACATGGCGACTCCTCGGGCGAAGTACGGTTGCGGCCTCCCAGGAATACCAGTCCGCCACCGCGTTCGTACACACTTTCGGGCGCCGCTTCGGCGGCGGCCGCCCGCCCCGCGCGGGCGGGGGCCGCACCGCCGTCCCGGCGGGGCCGCAGGTCAGGGCGCCATTCCCAGGCTTGCGCGTGTACCCGGCCGGGCGCCGGATAGTCGTGGCCTCCAGGCACCACGGAAACGGAACGGGTGAGGAGGCGGCCATGCGGGGCTCCCGGGAGGCGGGCCGCCTGCTGTGCGACTTCGACTCCTCGGTGACGGCCGTCCGGGCGATGGGGAGGTTCCTGCGGGGGCGGGACTTCCCCGGCCTGGGCACCGGGCCGGGGTCGGCGCGGCTGGGCGACCTCGCGTCCGCCCTGCCCGAGCCCGCCCGCCGGCGCGCGTTCGTCCTGGGCGGCGCCGGCCAGGCCCGGCCCGCCGCCCGGATCGCCGCGCTGACCGGCGAGGACCTCGCCGCCTGGACCGCCGACCACTACGGCCCCGGCCCCTTCCCGGCGGTGTTCGTCGGCTCCGGCAGCGGCGCCGCGCTGCACCTCGCCGCCGCCCTGGGCGCCCCCGTGCTGCCGCAGACCTTCCTGCTGCCCGTGCGCGCCCGCCTGGACCCCGACGACCCGCGCGCGGCGCTGCGCCACGGGCGCCCCCTCGGCCGCCTCCTGCTGGACCGCAACCCCGACCTGGACCTGTGCCACATGCACGACCCCAACCAGGACCGGGCGATGGTCGGCCGCTTCATGTACTTCCGGGTCAAGCGGCTGCGCCTGGGCGCCGTGCTCACCCGGTTCCTGCGCGAGCGCCTGGCCCCCGGCGGCACCGTGTTCGTCCTCGACTGCCCGCTGCGCTGGCCCGCCACGGTGCTGGGCGAGCGGCAGCGCTTCCAGTTCGGCGCGCTGGGCGGGATCCCCCCGCACGCCTACACCGAGGGCGGCGAGCCGGTGGCCCGCTTCCTCGCCGAGCAGGGCGCCGCCGCCCGCACCTGGGACGCGCCCGAGGCCGACGCCGAGCGCCCCGAGGCCGAATGGGGCTACGACGACGCCCTCACCGCCGACCTGCGCGCCGTGGCCGCCGAGCGCGGCCTGCGCCTGCGCCGCGTCACCGTGCCCGAACCCGAGCTGCTCAGCCCCCTGGTGGCCGAGCTGTACCACTGGTGGTACGCCCGCCTGGGCCTGCCCGCCGACCGGCTGGTGGTGGAGACCTACAACCAGTGGGAGCCCTACTGGGCGATGCGCACCGGCTCGGTGCCGTTCTGGCTGCACTTCCCCACGGCGCCCTCCCGCGACCGGCTCGCCGACCACCTGCGCGCGGCGCCCGCCTACCGCGACATCCACGTGAACCTGTTCTCCAACGGGCTGCGGTCGATGGGCCAGCTCCCGGCAGCGGAGTGGGGCGCGCTGGCCCGCCGCCACGCGACCGGCACCGGCGGGCTGCTCGGGGTGAACGCCCGCGCCTACCCCACCGACATCGGCGGCCTGCTGCGCTACCGCTCGGCGTTCGCCGCACTGGGCGCCCGCCAGGACCTGCCCCCGCCGCTGACCCTGGCGGAACTGGAGGAGTTCCTGGAGTCGGCGCGCGGCGGTGCGGCGCACCGCCCGGTGCGCGTCGCCGACGAGGACACCGGCGCCGGCACCGCCGCGCCGTGACCCCGCGCCCGCCCCCGCGCGAGAGGAGCCCCCGATGAGCGGCGCCGACGGGCACGGGCACCCGCGCTTCCCCCGCCGCAGCGTCGTCACCCACCACGACGGCCTGTTCGGGCGGATGCGCGCCCACACCGTGGGCGAACCCCGCCCCGGCGTGCCCGAGGCGGTCCTGGTGCAGGGCCTGGGGGTGTCGCGCTACCTGCTGCCCGCCCTTGCCGCGCTGGGCGCCTGGACCCGCGCCCACCTGCTGGAACTGCCCGGGTTCGGCGGCAGCGGCGATCCGCCCCGCGAACTCGGCGTCGCCGAGCACGGCCGGTGCGTGGCCGAGTGGGTCTTCGCCCGCCACGACGCGCCCGTCGTCCTCATGGGCCACTCCAGCGGCACCCAGGTGGCGGCCCGCGCCGCTCACCACCATCCCCTGGTGGCCGGCGCGGTGCTGGCCGCCCCCACGATCGACCCGGCCGCCCGGCACTGGGCGCCGCTGGTGGCGCGCTGGCTGGCCGACGGCCGGCTGGAGGCGCCGGGCATGAACGCCACCCAGCGCCCGGAGTGGGTGCGGGCGGGGCCGCGCCGCCTGCTGCACACCGTGGCGGCGCACCTGGCCGACGACCTGGAGGAGTCGGTGGCCCGCCTGGAGGTGCCGGTGCTGGTGCTGCGCGGCCGCCGCGACCGGATCGCCACCGAGGACTGGGCGCGCCGGGTCGCCGCCGCCGCGCGCGAGGGCGCCTTCGCGCCGATGCCCGGGGCCCACGCGTTCTGCTGGTCCCACCCTGACGCGTGGTCGGCCCCGGTGCGCGCGTTCGCGCTGCGGGCGGGCGGGGCCGCGACGGGCGGGTGAGGCCGCCGGGCGCCGCCCGCGCGTGCAGAAGGAGGCCGGCCCGCCGCGCCACCGCTAGCGCAGCACGGGCTCGGCGGGGCCGGCGGACGCGTCGGCGGTGAGGCGGCCGCGCTCCAGGCGCAGCACGTGGTCGGCGCCGCGCGCCACGGCGGGGTCGTGGGTGGCGTGGACGACGGTGACCCCTTTGTCGCGCAGGGCCGCCACGGTGTCCAGGACCGCCTGCTGGGCGGCGGCGTCCAGCCCGGTGGAGGGCTCGTCCAGCAGCAGCAGGTCGGAGCGCTGGGCCAGCCCCTGGGCGAGCAGGGCGCGCTGGCGCTGGCCGCCCGACAGCGAGCCCAGGCGGCGGCGGGCGAGGTCGGCTATGCCCAGGCGCGCCATGCACTCCGCGACGATCGCGCGGTCCTCGGCGGTGAGGCGCCGCCACGGCCCCCGATGCGCCCACCGGCCCATGGCCACGGTGTCGGCCACGGTGACCGGCAGGGTGTCGGGCACGGCGCTGTGCTGGACCACCAGCGCGGGCCGCCCGGTGTGGAAGCGCTCCACGGTGCCCGAGGAGGGGGTGTGCACCCCGGCCACCACGCCCAGCAGGGTGGACTTGCCCGAGCCGTTGGGCCCCACGAGCGCGGTCACCCGGCCGGCGGGGATGGCGGCGCGGACCTCGTGCAGCACGGGGACCGACCCGTAGGCGGCGCTGACTCCGCGCAGGTCGACGGCGGTTGATGTGGGCTTTTCCACGGCACCCCCAATTGACAACGATTATCGTTTCCATCGTACAGTCGTCCGTATGGAATGGCTGACCGACCCGTTCGAGGCGTCCTTCGTCGCGCGGGCACTGTGGGGTGGACTCCTCGTCGCGGGCACCTGTGCCCTGGCCGGCACCTGGGTGGTGCTGCGCGGCATGGCGTTCCTCGGCGACGCGATGTCCCACGGCATGCTGCCCGGCGTGGCCCTGGCCTCCCTGCTGGGCGGCAACCTCTTCCTGGGCGCCGCGCTGAGCGCGGTGGCCATGGCGCTGGGGGTCAGCGCGGTGACCCGGTGGTCGCGGCTCTCCGCGGACACCGCCATCGGCCTGCTGTTCGTGGGCATGCTCGCGCTGGGCGTGATCATCGTCTCCCGCTCCCAGTCCTTCGCGGTCGACCTCACCGGGTTCCTGTTCGGCGACGTCCTGGCCGTGCGGCCCGCCGACCTCGCCGTGCTGGGCGCCGCCGCGGCCGCCGCCGCCGTGGTCTCCCTGCTGGGCCACCGCGCGTTCGTGGCGCTGGCCTTCGACCCCCGCAAGGCCCAGACCCTGGGACTGCGCCCCCGCCTGGCCCACACCGCCATGGTCGGCCTGGTCACCCTGGCGATCGTCGCGTCCTTCCACGTGGTGGGCACCCTGCTGGTCTTCGGCCTGCTCATCGCGCCCCCCGCCGCCATGGCCCTGTGGGCGCGGCGCATCCCGGCGATCATGATCGGCGCCGCCCTGCTGGGCGCCGCCTCCACCGCCGCCGGCCTGGTCGTCTCCTGGCACCTGGACACCGCCGCCGGGGCCACCATCGCCGCCGTCGCGGTCGGACTGTTCTTCTGCTCCGCGCTGGCCGCCCGCGTGCGCGACCACCGGCCCGCCCGCGCGGCGGCCGCCGCCTCCTGACACCCCGCGCCCCCTCCCCGCCACCCCCTCCCGACCGCCCCCGCCCCGCCCCCTAGGACCCGCCCCCCACCGCACCCCCCGCACCCCGTCCCCGCACCCGCGACAAGGAGCACGAGTCCCCACCATGAAGCTGGGCAGCACAACCAGAGCCGTCCTGGCCTGCGCCGCCGGAGGGCTGCTCGCCACCGGCTGCGGCGCCGCCGCCGAGGACACCGCGGCGCCGGAGGAGACCCCCACCCCCCACGGCTACGTCGAGGGCGCCGAGGAGACCGCCGAGGCGCAGTGGCGCCTGGTGATGGCCGACACCGGCACCGGCGCCGTGCACATGCTCGACCCCGCCACCGAGGAGGTGACCGAGGTCGGCTCGGCGCCGGGCGCCGAGGAGGCCGCCGCCGACGGCCGGTTCGCCTACTTCGGCACCGGCCGCACCGCCGCCGTCCTGGACAGCGGCACCTGGACCGTCGACCACGGCGACCACGTGCACTACTACCGCGCCGAACCCGCGATGGTCGGCGAGATCGCGGCCGAAGGCGGCCTCCAGGCCGCCGCCGACACCAAGGCCGCCGCGCTGACCTCCGCGGCCGGCGTGGCGATCCTGGACCGCCCCGCCCTGGAGGAGGGCGAGGTCCCCCGGGCCGTCGAGCGCGAGGCCGCCGCCGCCCTGCCCTACGGCGGGCACGTGGTGGTGGTCGGCGCCGACGGAACCGTCGAGGTCCTCGACCGCGACGGCGAACCCGCCGGCACCGCCGTCGAGGAGCGCTGCCCCGACCCCGCAGGCCAGGCCCTGACCCGGCGCGGCGCCGTCCTGGGCTGCGCCGACGGCGCCCTGGTCCTCACCGAGGACGACGGCACCTGGACCGCCGACACCGTCCCCTACCCCGACGGCGCCGCCGACCCGCTGACCGCCTTCCACCACCGCCCCGGCGCCGCCGTCCTGGCGGGCGCGAGCGGCGACGGCGTGTGGGTGCTCGACGTCGGCGAGCGGAGCTGGACCCGCCTCGACACCGGCCCCGCCGCCGCCGTCAGCGCGGCCGGCGAGGACCTCCCGGTGCTGGTGCTGGGCGAGGACGGCACCCTGCGCGCCTACGACCCCGCCACCGGCGAGGAGACCGCCGCCACCGAGCTGATGGACGACGTGCCCGAGGGTGTCAGCGTCCGCATCGACACCAACCGCGCCTACGTCAACGACCCCGCCGCCGACGCGGTCTACGAGATCGACTACAACGACGACCTGCGCCTGGCCCGCACCTTCGACCTGGGCTTCAGCCCCGACCTCATGGTGGAGACGGGATGGTGACCCCGCGGCCGGGCCGCCGGCCCGCCCCCCGCCGCGCCGCCGCGGCCCTGCTCGCCCTGGCCGCCGCCGTCGCGCTCACCGGCTGCGGCGCCGCCGGCGGCGAGCGCTCCGGGATCGTGGTCACCACCAACATCCTGGGCGACCTCACCCGCAACGTCGTCGGCGACCAGGCCGACGTCACCGTGCTGATGCGGCCCAACGCCGACCCCCACTCCTTCGCGATCTCCGCCCGCCAGGCCGCCGAACTGGAGGACGCCGCCCTGGTCGTCTACAACGGCCTGGGCCTGGAGGAGGGCGTGCTGCGCAACGTCGAGGCCGCCGAGGCGGCCGGCACCCCCGCCCTGGCGGTCGGCGACGGCGTCGACCCCATCAGCTACACCGAGGGCGAGACCGCCGGGCAGCCCGACCCGCACTTCTGGACCGACCCCGTGCGCGCCGGCGAGGCGGTCGACCTCATCGCCGACGCCGTGGTCGAGCAGGTCGATGGCGTGGACGCCGACCGCATCCGCGCCAACGCCCGCGACTACCGCGAACAGGTCGAGGAACTGCACGCCCACGCCCGGGAGCGGTTCGGCGCCATCCCCGAGGACCGGCGCCGGCTCGTCACCAACCACCACGTGTTCGGCTACCTCGCCCAGCGCTACGACTTCGAGGTCGTGGGCGCGGTCATCCCCAGCGGCACCACCCTGGCCTCGCCCAGCAGCGCCGACCTGGACTCCCTGGCCACCGCGGTGGAGGAGGCCGGGGTGCCCGCCGTGTTCGCCGACTCCTCCCAGCCCGACCGCCTGGCCCGGGTCATGGCCGAGGAGGCCGGCGTGGACATCGAGGTCGTCCCGCTGTTCTCGGAGTCGCTGACCGGACCCGACGGCGGCGCCGCCACCTACGCCGAGATGACCCGCCACAACACCGACGCCATCGCCGACGGCCTCACCGGCTGAGCCGGTGAGGCCCCGGCGCCACCCCACCCCCCGCACTCCGGGGCGGCCCGCTCGGGTCCCCCACCCGCATCACGAGAAACGGAAGTGAACCATGCCCCACCACCCCCGCCCCCTCTCCCGGCGGCGCGGCCGGGCGGCGCTGTCCGCCCTGGCCGTGCTCGGCCTGAGCGCCACCGCGGCCTGCGGATCCGGCGGCGCGGGCACCGGCGCCGCGCCCGAGGAGTCCGAGCGGCCGGCCGCCGAGGCCGCCGACGCGCTCGTGGCCACCTACGACGGCGGCCTCTACGTCCTCGACGGAAAGACCCTGGAGGTCGTCGAGGACATCCCGCTGGAGGGCTTCAACCGGGTCAACCCGGCCGGCGACGACCGGCACGTGCTCGTGTCGACCTCCTCGGGGTTCCGCGTCCTGGACGCCGCCGGCGCGCGGCTGACCGACGACAAGTTCCCCGCCCCCGAGCCCGGCCACGTCGTGCACCACGCCGGGCAGACCGTGCTGTTCTCCGACGGCGCGGGCGAGGCCACCGTCTTCGACCCGGCCGACCTGGGCGAGGGCCTGCCCGAGGCCGAGAAGCACACCACCGAGCACCCCCACCACGGTGTCGCGCTGGTGCTGGAGAACGGCGAGATGGTCGTGACCCTCGGCGACGAGGAGGAGCGCCCCGGCATCCAGGTCCTCGACGCCGACCGCGAGGAGGTCACCCGCAACGAGGAGTGCCCCGGCGTGCACGGCGAGGCCACCGCGCGGGACGAGGCCGTGGTGATCGGCTGCGAGGACGGCGTGCTCGTCTACTCCGGCGGTGAGATCACCAAGGTCGACAGCCCCGACGACTACGGCCGCATCGGCAACCAGGCCGGCCACGAGGAGTCGCCCTACGTCCTGGGCGACTACAAGACCGACCCCGACGCCGAGCTGGAGCGGCCCGAGCGGGTCTCGGTGATCGACACCGAGAGCGGCGAGCTGGAGCTGGTCGACCTGGGCACCAGCTACAGCTTCCGCTCGCTGGGGCGCGGCCCCGAGGGCGAGGGGCTGGTGCTGGGCACCGACGGCGCGCTGCACGTGATCGACATGGCCGCCGGCGAGGTCACCGCCTCCCACCCGGTGGTGGGCGAGTGGAGCGAGCCCCTGGAGTGGCAGGACCCCCGCCCCACGCTGTATGTGCGCGGGGACACCGCCTATGTGACCGAGCCCGGTGAGAAGAAGGTCTACGCCGTGGACATCGCCACCGGCGAGGTGACCACGGAGGCCGAGTTGCCGGAGGCGTCCAACGAGCTGACCGGCCTGCCGGCCGCCTGACCGGCGCGCCGCCGCCGGGTCCCGGAACCCGACCCGGCATCGGACCCCGGAGCCGGGCTCCGCAACGGATTCCGGCACCGGGCTCCGGCACCGCGCGCCAGGGCACGCGGGCGCCCCTCCCCTCAGGGCGCCTGCGTGCCCGCCGGGTCCGCGCCGGGCAGCGGCTCGGGCGAGCGCAGCCGGCCGCTGACGAACACCCCCACGATCATCGCCACCCCCGGCAGGCCGACCCCGGCCGCCGCCCACTCCTGGCCGAGCAGGCCCAGGGTGATCGCCGTGCCGAGGATGGCGAACAGCGACACCAGGCCGAAGACCTGGCCGCGCCCGGCGATCCGCGCGCGCAGCTCCAGCTCGCGGTCGGCGCGGTCCTGCTCCCGCATGTCCATCGCGACCTGGTGGTCGAAGCGCAGCCGCTCCAGTTCGACCAGGCCGCCCGGGCCGTCCGTCTTCTCGGTCACTCCGAACTCTCCGGATCCGTGGAGCCGTTGGGGGGTGTGTCGTCCTCGTGCGAGCCGCCGAGGCGGCGCCGGTTCGCCCGCCAGGCGACGTGAGGGCGGCGGAACGCGTGGAAGCCGAGCGCGGTGGCCGGTACCGCGACGCCCGCCGCCACCAGCGCGCCCAGGACCCACAGCAGGGCCGAGGACTGCGCCGAGGAGACCGTGCCGACCAGCACGACCGCGATGACCAGGCCGCTTCCGGCGAGCAGGGCGGGCAGCAGGCGCGCGCCGGTCCGGGAGGAAGCCGGCACGGGAGGAGGCGCGGGCACGACCGGCTCCGCCCAGGGCGGGGGCGCGGTCTCGCCGCCCGCGCGGGGGTCGGTGGCGGGGGACGGTCCCCACCCCGAGGGGAGCACGACGTCGTCCTCGTCCGCGAAGTCGGCGGTGTCGGCCGGATCGGCGTCCGCCAGGTCCGCGGCCTCCGCGTACTCCGGGGACCGCGTGCCGGTGCGCGGCGCCGGGCGCGCCGCCAGGCGGGGCGGCGGCGCGTGGCGGCGCGGCGCCGGAGCCAGCCGGGTGTCCAGGGCCGTGGCGCCTGACAGGTCCCACGCGCTGAGCGCGCCCCGGGCGGTGAGCCGCCGCCGCATCGGCCGGGCGACCCGGACGGGCGCCTCGCGGTCGGGCGGGGGTGGGGCAGGGGGCGCGGTGCTCCTCGGCGCGGGCGGTGCCACCGGGGTTACCGGCATGGCCGGGACCGCCGGGCCGAAGGGGGAGTCGGGCAGCGGCACCACGGTGGCGGGCCGGGACTTGGGCGGAGCGTCCGTGGTCCCGCTGTTGGCCACGGTGTCGACCGCCGGGTACCCGGCGGCGATGATCCGCGCGATGGGCTCGGGCAGCCAGCCCTGGCCGGGTGCGGGCGCCTCGGCCGCCCGCAGCGCCTCGGCCAGGTGCTCGGCCGTGGGCCGCCCGGCGGGGTCCTTGGCCAGGCACGCGGCGAGCGGTTCCGCCAATGCGGCGGGCACGTCCGCGAGGTCGGGGGCCGCGTGGAGGACGCGGTAGGCCGCGGCCGCGTCCGTCTCCGCGGCGAACGGGGAGCGGCCCGTGGCGGCGTAGACCAGCACGCAGGCCAGCGCGAACACGTCGGCGGCGGTACCGGCCGGCGCGCCCGCCAGCGTCTCGGGTGGCAGGAAGCCCAGGGCGCCCAGGCCCAGGCCGGCCACGGAAGAGGAGGAGTCGCCGGCGGCCGCGCGCACCAGCGCGGGGGAGACCAGCAGCGGGCCGTCGGCGGCCAGCAGGACGTCGGCGGGGACCAGTCGGCCGCGCAGCAGGCCCGCCGCGTGCTCCTGCGCGAGCCCCTCGGCCGCGCCGGCTCCCAGGACGGCCACGGTGGCGGCGGGCAGCGGGCCGTGCCGGTACACCGCCCGGTCCAGCGGCATCCCGGCGACGAACGGGGTGGCCACCCACGGCGGGTCGGCCTCGGTGTCGGCGGCGAGCACGGGGACGGTGCGGGCGCCGCCGATCCGGCGCAGCGCCGCGATCTCTCGGACCAGGCCGCGCCGGAGGCCGGGTTCGGCCGCCGCCAGGGCGTCCAGCAGGGTGACGGCCACGCGCCGCCCGTCGGGCGCCGCGGCGAGGTAGGTCCGTCCGACCGCGCTGCGGCCCAGCCGGTGCAGCACTCTGTAGGGACCGATCCGGTGCGGGGCGCCGGGCCGCTGGGGCTCCGCCATGGCATCCCTCCGCTCCGGTGCGCACTCCTCGCTCCGCATCATCGCAAAATCGCGCCCGCGGGGACACCCGAACGCCGACGGAAACCGACGGAACCCGCCCGAGCCCGTACGAGCCCGTACGAACGCGTCCGGCCCCGCACCGGGCGGTGCGGGGCCGGGGACGCTATCCGGTGAAGGGCCCCTGGCGGAGGGGTCAGGCCCTCAGCCCTTGTCGAGGGCGGCGCGCACCGTCATCGGCAGGCGCTCCTCCAGGAACCGCGCCATGTCCTCCTCCTGGCGGAGGATGGGGGTGAGGCGCGCGGCGATGCCGTCCTCGCCGAGGCTGTGCGCGGCCTCGATCAGCGCGCGGTAGCACGCGATCTCGAAGTGCTCGGCCGCGTAGTCGGCCAGGGCGTTCTTGACCAGGGTGTCCTTGAGCGGCTTGTTGGCCATGCCCTGGACCGAGCCGAACAGGTTGCCCACCGTCGACTTGGCGCCCGAGACGCTGCCGCCCAGCGACTCCACGCACTCCCGCACGATCTGCGCCTGCTCGCGGGTCTCGTCGATGTGGCGCAGGATGCGGGCGTGCACGTCGGAGTCGCCCTCGGCGTCCTTGGCGTGCCGCTCCAGGGTCTCCTCCAGCGCCTTCTCCATGGCGTAGGCGTCGTTCAGCCAGACGGTCAGATGCTCGCGGCTGTCCATGCCGGGTCACTCCCTCAGTCGTCGCTTCTTCTTCAGGGCGTGCGCTGTATCTGTCTTGTCGTGCCCTTGCGGTCTTTGCCGTTGCGTGGCGCTTCCTTGTGCGGGAGTTGCCCCTAACCGGCGCCACCGGCCGCAAACACCCGGCCCGCCCCGGCGCCGGCCGCGCGGAGCGACAGCAGGTGCGCGACCGGTGCTTCGACGGATGCGCGCGGCCGCCGTGCCCGCTGAGACTGGAGGTCCCCCGCCCGAAAGGAGAACCCGCCGATGCGAGCCGTTCTCACCGCCCTGCTGACCACCGCGGCGCTCCTGGCGGCGGCCGCCGCGCCCGGCGCCGCGCACGCCCAGGAGCGCGTCCCCGTCCTCTTCGTCCACGGCTACGGCGGATCCGCCGGCAACTGGGACGACCTGGCCGCCGACCTCGTCGCCGACGGCTGGCCGGAGGCGGACCTGCACGCGATCGACTACGACTCCACCGCCTCCAACACCGAGACGGCCGAGGTGATCGCCGCGGAGGTCGACGCCGTCCTCGCCGAGTCGGGCGCCGACCGGGTGGACATCGTCGCCCACTCCATGGGCGGGCTGTCCTCCCGCTGGTACCTGAAGTTCCTCGGCGGCCACGAGCGCGTCGACGACTGGGTGTCGCTGGCCGGCCCCAACCAGGGCTCCACGGTGCGGCTGCCGTGCGTGGCCGTCCAGCCCTCCTGCCAGGAGGTCGTGGCGGGCTCGGAGTTCCTGGCCCGGCTCAACTCCGGCGACCCCACCCCGGGGGCCGTCGGCTACACGACCTTCCGCTCGCTGTGCGACCTGATCGTGCGCCCCAGCACCAACGTCATGCTCACCGGCGCCGACAACCGCTACGCGGGCTGCGTGGGCCACACCGCCTTCCTCACCGACCCCGGGGTGTCGGCGCAGGTCCGCGCGGTCCTGGCCTGACCCCGGCCGGTGCCTCCGCCCCCGGCCGCCGGGTGCGGCGCGCCCCCCGCGCGGGCGGCGCGCCGCACACCTCAGCCCGCCTCCGGCCGCGCGCCCCCGTGCGCGGGCGCCCCGCGCAGCAGGAGCAGCAGGGCGGCCAGCGCGGCGGCGACCGGCGCGCCCCACAGCAGCACGTCGGGCACGGCCGCCGCCGTCGCCTCCGGGCCGGCGGCACCCGCCAGTTCGCGGGTGAGCAGGCCGCTGAAGGCCGCCACGCCCAGCGCGAGCCCCAGGCCGCGCACCACCACGGCCGCCGAGCTGACGGCGGCCAGGTCGGCCGGCGCGGCGGCGTTCTGCGCGGCCACCACCAGGTTCTGCATCAACAGTCCGAACCCCGCGCCCAGCAGCGCGATCTCCGCGGCGAACACGGCGTAGGGCGTGCCGGGACCGAGCGCGCCCAGCAGGACGAAGCCCGCCGCCGCGACGACCGCCCCGGCCACCAGGACGGGTGCGAAGTGGCCGGTGGCGCCGGCGCGCGACCCCGCGACCGTGGAGACCGCCATGAACACCAGCACATAGGGGTTGAGGGCGAGCCCCGCCTGAGTGGCCCCCATGCCGTAGGCGGCCTGGAGGAAGGCGGGCAGGAAGAACACCGACCCGCCGAGCAGCACGCCCAGCAGCCCGCACGCGGGCAGCAGCACCCGCAGCGCGGGCACGGCGAACAGGCGCGGCGGCAGCAGCGGGTCGGGCGCACGGCGCTCCCGCCACACGAACAGCGCCGCCAGCACCGCCGCCGCCACCGCGAGGGCGGGTGCCGTGCCCGACGTCCACGCCCGGGCGCCGCCGCCCCACTCGGCCACCAGCAGTACCGCAGTGGTCGCGCCCGCCAGCAGGGCGGCGCCGGCCAGGTCGGTCCGTCCGCCGCCACCGGGCGGCCGGGGCAGGCGCAGCGCCCACGCCGTCAGCCCGAGCGCGAGCAGGCCCAGCGGCAGGTTGACGTGGAAGATCCATCGCCAGCCCCAGATGTCAGTGATGGCGCCGCCCGCCAGCGGCCCGCCCACGCTGGCCAGCGCGAACACCGCGCCGGTCAATCCCTGGACCCGGCCGCGCAGCCGCTGGGGGTACAGCTCCGAGAGCGCGACGGTGGGCAGCACGAACAGCGCTCCGGCGCCGAGGCCCTGCACGGTGCGGGCCACCACGAGCTGGGGCAGTGTCTGGGCCAGCCCGCACAGCGCCGAGCCCGCGAGGAAGACGGTGATGGCGGCGGTGAACACGGCGCGGCGGCCGAACCGGTCGCTGAGCCGGGCGTAGAGAGGTCCGGTGGCGGTGGAGGCCAGCAGGTAGGAGGTGACCACCCAGCCGATCCCGGCCATGCCGCCCAGGTCGGCGGCGATGGTGGGCAGGGCGATGGCCACCACCGTCTGGTCCAGCACCGACAGCAGCATGCCGATGAGCAGGCCGGCCGTCGCCGGACCGGTGCGGGCGGGCGCCCCGGCGGTCGCGGGCGCGGTCACGACGGGCTCCCCGCGCGGGGGAAGGGGTGGGGCAGGCCGAAGTCGGCGCTGAGCAGGTCCTGGTCGATCGCGGCGCCGGCCACCGACCCGGACCCCGCCGCGACGGCGACCGCCGCCGCCGGCACGGGCAGGGTGGCGCGCCGCGCCATGTCGCCCGCCGCGTAGACCCCGGGGACGCTGGTCCGGTGGAGCTCGTCCACCTCCACGCAGCCGTCGGCGAAGACCGCGCAGCCCAGCCGGGCCGCCAGGCCGCTGCGCTGCCGGGGCGCGTTGACCACGAACACCGCGTCGGCGGCCAGGGGCGCCCCGCCCTCGAACGCCACCTGCTCCAGTTGCCCGCCGGTGCCCTCCAGGCAGACCACGGGTTCGCAGCGCACGGCCGCGCCCGCCGCCGCCAGCGCGGCGCGCGCGTCCGCGTCCAGGGGTTCGCCGCCGGTGCACAGCACGACCTCGGCCGCGAAGCGGCTCAGCTGGAGGGCCAGCCGCACGCGGGGCGGCGCCGCGCCGAGGACCGCCACGCGGCGGCCGGCGCACTCGTGGCCGTGGCAGTAGGGGCAGTGGAACGCGGAGCGCCCCCACAGCGCCTCCACCCCGCGCGGGCCGGGCAGGTCGTCGGCCAGGCCGGTGGCCAGCAGCACCCGCCGCGCATCCGCCCTATCGCCGCCGGCCAGGACGACGGAGAAGCGGGGCTCGGCGGCGCCGTCCGCGCCCGCCGCGTCGACCGTGCCGTCCGCGCCCGCCCGCGCGAGGTCGGCCACCGCCCCCGAGCGCACCTCCACGCCGGGGTAGGCGGCGAGTTCGCGCCGCCCGATCGCGCGCAGCTCGCCCGGCGGCGTGCCGTCGCGGGTGAGGAAGTTGTGCACGTGCGCGGCCGGGGCGTTGCGCCCCTCGCCGCTGTCGATCAGGAGCACGGTCCGGTGGACCCGCCCCAGGGCCAGGGCCGCGGCCATACCGGCCGGGCCGCCGCCGACGATGACGGCGTCATACATCGCTGCCTCCACATTCGCGGGGTTTCGCTTGACGTGGCGGCAATACTGCAAGTTAATGTCAACATGAAGTCAACTGAGACGCTGCGCATCGGCGAACTGGCCGAGCGCTTCGGCCTGGCCCCGCACGTCCTGCGGCACTGGGAGGCCATGGGCCTGCTGGAGCCCGCCGCCCGTGTCAGCGGCCGGCGCCGCTACACCGCCGACCACGCGGTGCGGGTCCTGACCATCCTGCGCGGCAAGGCGGCGGGCATGAGCCTGGAGCAGATCCGCGACGTCGTCACCGTGTCGGGGCGGGCCGAGCGGCGGGCGCTGCTGGCCCGCCACCACGCCGACCTCGACCGCCGCCTCCAGGAGTTGGCGGCGGCCAAGGCGCTGATCGAGCACCTGATGGAGTGCACCGCCGAGGACTTCACCCAGTGCCCGGCCTACCGCCGCCTCGCCGCCGACGCGGCCGGGCTCAGCGGCCTGAGCGGCGCCGCCTGCGTGGTCGAGGAGTCCCGCGCGCACGGCGGCGCGGCCCCCGAGGGGACCGCGCCGCGCTGACTCCGGGCGCCGGGTGCCGGCGGGGGCGGGCGGCTCAGCCGCCCAGGCCCACCGCCGCCGCCATCAGGGGGAGCAGCAGGATGATCAGCACCGCGCCGACGATGTCGAACACGATGCCGGTGCGGATCATCCGGGGCAGCGCCACGCAGCCCGAGCCGTAGACGATGGCGTTCTGCGGTGTGGAGACCGGCAGCATGAACCCGAAGGACGCCGCGAAGGTGGCCGCCAGCGCCGGCACGAACGGGTCCACCCCGGCCGCCGCCGCCAGCGGGATCACGATCGGCACCACCACCGTGGCCGAGGAGGTGTTGCTGGTGGTCTCCGAGACCAGGATCGCCAGGAACACCCCGAACGCGGTGATGGCGAACACGCTGCCGATCCCCAGCCCGCTCGCCGCGCCCTCGCCGATGGTCTCGGCCAGGCCGGTGGAGGACAGCAGCGCGCCGAAGATGATGCCGGTACCGAACAGCAGCACCGTGCCCCAGTCGATCCGGGCGGCGTCGCTCCAGTCCAGGGTCATCCGCCGCCGGCGCCAGTCCACCGGCAGCACGAACAGCATCGAGGCGCCGAAGACCGCCACGATCCCCTCGTCCAGCCGCTCGTCCAGCAGGGTGTACAGCGGCGCCTCGGTGCCCAGCGCCAGGCCGGCCACCGCCGGGGCCAGCCACAGCACCACGGTGACGCCGAAGGCGACGACGGTGTTGCGCTCGGCCCGGCTCATCCGGCCCTGCGCGGCCCGCTGCTCGCGGATGTACTCGTTGACGCCCTCGATCCGGCGCACCTCCGGCCGGTTGAGCAGCAGCACCACCACGGCCAGCACCAGGAACATGGCCAGCACGATCGGCAGCGCCGCCGCCATCCACTGGAGGATCGAGATGCGCTCGCCGGTGGCCTCCTCGATGAGGGCGCGGCCGATGAGGTTGGGCGGGGAGCCGATGGGGGTGAGCAGGCCGCCCACGCTCGCGCCGTAGGCCAGCATCAGCATCAGCGCGGCGCCCACCCGCAGTCGGGTGGGGTCGAAGTCGGGGCGCACCTGGCCCCGGTCCTGCATCATGCGCGCGATGACCGTCAGGATGCCCATCGCGGTGGGCAGCAGCATCGCGACCGTGGCGGTGTTGGAGATGAAGCTGGACACCAGGCAGGTGATCACGCCGAACGCCAGCACGATCCGCAGGGTCGAGGAGCCCACCCCCGGCAGCGCCAGGATGAAGAACGCCATGCGCCGGGCGACGCCGTGCTTCAGCATGGCCTGGGCGATGATGAACACCCCGATGAAGGTGAACACGGTCGTGGAGCCGAACGGCGCCAGCACCTCGTCGGGCGGGGCCACGCCCAGCAGCACCACCGCCGCCACCCCGATCAGGCCGCCGATGGGGATGGGCACGCTCTCGCAGATCCACAGCGCGATCACGCCCAGCAGCACCGCACCCAGCGCCTGCTGGGTGGGGTCCATGTCCAGCGGCAGGAAGTAGAACACCAGGGCGGCGGCCGGCGCCAGGAACCAGCCCAGGGTGCGGCGGCCCGACTCGAACCGCTCCTCGGCGGGGGAGAGGCGCTGCTCGGTCAGCTCCCCCTGCGAGCGCCCGGCCAGCAGCGCCCGCTCCACGTCGGTGCGGGCGCCCGGACCGGGCGGGGAGGGTTCGGGTGCGGGGGTGGACTCCGATGCCATGGGGGGTCTCCTTCGCTCGGTTTCGCTGGATCACTCTCACGTGTGACCGCGAACACGTCAATGACGCGATGGCTCTGACACCCATAGGCTGGCCCTATGGATTGCGGCCCGACGAGACGCGAGGGGACCTGACGTGGACGCCCGGCACCTGGGCTACTTCCTGGCCATCGTGGACCACGGCGGGTTCGGGCGGGCCGCCGCCCACCTGCACATCGCCCAGCCCTCGCTGTCCCAGGCCATCGCGGGGCTGGAGCGCGAACTGGGCGTGGACCTGTTCCACCGGGTGGGGCGCGGCGCCGTGCTCACCGACACCGGCGCCCGGATCGTCGAGCCGGCCCGCCAGGTGCTGCGCGACCTGGAGACCGTGCGCGCCACCGCCCGCTCGGCCCGGGGCCTGCGGCGGGGCCGCGTCGCCCTGGTGACCATGCCCTCGCCCGGCATCGAGCCGCTGACCACGCTGATGGCCCGCTTCGCCCGCGCCCACCCGCTGATGACCGTCAGCGCCGAGAGCGCCTTCACCCCCGAGGAGGTCGTGCAGGCGGTGCGCACCGGCGCCGCCGAGATCGGCCTGCTGGGCGCCGCCGAGCACCCCCGCCTCGCCGACCTGCGGGTGCTGCCGGTGGCGGACCAGCCGCTGGTGCTGCTCTCCCCGCCCGAGGGAGACGACGACCCGCCGCCCGGGCCGGTGGACCGCGCCGGCCTCGACGGGCTGCGGCTGGTGGTCTCCCAGCCCGGCAGCCTGATGCGCCGGCTGGTCGACGACATCCTGGCCGGCGGCGCCGACGCCCACATCGCCGCCGAGGTCGGCCACCGCACCTCGATCCTGCCGCTGGTGCTGGCGGGGGTGGGGCACGCGGTGGTGCCCGAGTCGTGGCGGCCCACCGCCGAGCGGCTGGGCGCGCGGGTGCGGCGCATCGAGCCGGTCTCGCTGCTGCGGGTGATGGTGGTCTGCCGCGCCGCCCGGCTCACCCCGGCCGCCCAGGCGTTCCTGGAGACGGTCGAGGGCTACGTGGCGGACACCGCCGATGCCGCCGATGCCGCCGAGGCCGCCGGCCACGGCTCCGCCGACACCGCCGACACCGACGCTGCCGACGGCTCCGGCGCCGCCAATTCATAGGACGAGCCTATGACCGGTATCGGGGATCGGTCTTGGACGGCGCCCGCGCCGGCGCGGTTGACTCGGCCTGCGACGCCGACCCGTGGAGGAGCCATGTCACCGTCCAGCCGCACGTTCCGCATCGCCGCCATCCCCGGCGACGGGGTGGGCGCCGAGGTGGTCGCCGCCGGCCGCCAGGTCCTCGACGCCCTCGCCGCCGACTCCGCCGGCGCCCTGGAGTTCGCCTGGACGGAGTTCCCCTGGGGCTGCGACCACTACGCCCGCACCGGCGCGATGATGGACGAGGACGGCCTGGAGCGCGTGCGCGGCTTCGACGCCCTGTACTTCGGCGCCGTGGGCTGGCCGACCGTGCCCGACCACGTCAGCCTGTGGGGCCTGCGGCTGCGGCTCTGCCAGAACCTCGACCAGTGGGCCAACGTCCGCCCGGTCCACTTCCTGCCCGGCGTCACCAGCCCGCTGCGCGCCGCCGACTCCGCCGAGCTGGACTGGATGGTGGTCCGCGAGAACTCCGAGGGCGAGTACGGCGGGTTCGGCGGGCGCAACTTCTCCGGCCGGGGGCCGGGCGCCGAGGTGGCGGTGCAGTCGGCGGTGTTCACCGAGGCCGGCTGCGAGCGGATCATGCGCTTCGCCTTCGACCTGGCGCGCACCCGCGACCGCCGCAAGGTCTCCAGCGTCACCAAGAGCAACGCCCAGCAGTACGGCATGGTGCTGTGGGACGAGGTGTTCGCGCGGGTGGCCGCCGACTACCCCGACGTGGAGACCGAGAGCGTGCTGGTCGACGCCATGGCCGCGAAGTTCGTCCTGCGGCCGGCGGACCTGTCGGTGGTGGTGGCCTCCAACCTGCACGCCGACATCCTCTCCGACCTGGGCAGCGCGCTGGCCGGCAGCCTCGGCCTGGCCGCCAGCGCCAACCTCAACCCCGAGCGGCGCTTCCCCAGCATGTTCGAGCCCGTGCACGGCTCGGCCCCCGACATCGCCGGGCAGGGGGTGTGCAACCCCGTGGGTGCCATCGGCAGCGCCGCGCTCATGCTGCGCCACTTCGGACTGGACGCCGAGGCCGGGAGGGTCGAGCGCGCAGTGCGGGCGGCCTGCGCCCGGGGCGTGCTCACCCGCGACGTCGGCGGGACGGCCACCACCAAGGACGTCACCGCCGCCGTGATCGACCACCTGGGCGACTGAGGCCCGCCGGCCCGCCCGCCGCGCCCCCCGACACGCCCGCCCGTCCCGCCTGGCTTCGCCCGGTCGTGGAAAGCCCCGCCCGCGCCCCCGGCGCGGGCGGGGCGGCTTCAGTGCGCGCCGGGCGCCCCGGGCGCCGGCGCGAGCAGGTCGGTCGCCGTGCCCACCGCCGTCGCGTCGCGGCCCAGGCGCAGCCAGCGGGCGGCGGAGGCCCCCACGTCGGCGAGCGTGGCCAGGTCGGCGCCGCGCACCGCACCGGGCGGCCCGCCCGTGGCGGCCAGCACCGGCACCCACTCGCGGGTGTGGAAGGGGTGGCCGGCGGCGGGGTCGTTGCCGTGGTCGCCGGTGACCACCAGCAGGTCGTCCGGCCCCAGCCGCTCGGCGACGCCCGGCAGCGCGGCGTCGACCAACTCCAACTGGTCGGCGAACGCCTCGGCGTCGCGGGAGTGCCCGGCCAGGTCGGTCCGCTGCACGTTGGCCACCACCAGCCCCCGGCCCGCCAGTTCGCGCACCGACGCCAGGATGCGCTCGGTCTCCACCTCGAAGCGCCGCTCGACCTCCGCGTCGGTGCGCAGCAGGTCGGCGGCCTTGCCCACGAGCGCCACCGGGCGGCCTTGGGCCGCCGCCGCGCCGTGCAGTTGGCGGCGGTGGTCCACCTCGGCGCCCAGGTGCAGCACCCGCAGCCCGCCGTTGCGGTAGAACCCGCTGGCCGGGGTGTCCAGCCCGACCGTGCCGTCGGCGCCGGGGCGCACCGCCTCGGCGAGGGGGCCGTCGGAGTCGCCGCCCACGGCGATCACCCGCGCCACCGGCGCCACCGCGCGCACGGTGCGGGCGACGGCCACCACCTCCTCGAACGGCAGGTCGGCCAGCCGGCACGAGACGTTCCAGTTCAGCCCGGGGTCGGCCTCCAGGTTGTCGTGGACCAGCGCCGCGCCGTCCACCACCAGCACCGGGCCGCCCGCCAGCGGCTCCACCCGGTGCCCGGCCGCCTTCAGCGCGGCGGCGACCTCGGCCTGGGACTCCGCCAGCCGGCGCAGCACCACGTGGGACATGTCGGCGCCCATGAGGGTCTGGTGCCCGGCGAAGGAGTCCGCGCCGGGGTAGCCCAGCGCCGAGCGCGCGCCGGCGGCCCGCAGCAGCGGCACCGGCCGCGCCATCGCCCCGGCCAGGTCGGGGCGCACGGCCGCCAGCCCCAGTCCGGCGAGGTGGGGCACCCGCAGCGGGCGGCGGCGGTGCGCCAGCGACCAGCGCGCCACCGCGCCGAGGGTGTCGGCGGTGGCGTCGGCGGCCCGCAGCCGGGCGGCGTCGGGCAGCGCGCCCACGCCCAGGCCGTCCAGGACCAGCAGGGTGGCCGAGCGGCGCGCCGGGCCGGCGGGCGCACCGGCGGCGGGGCGCTGGGACGATTGAGCGCTCACGCGACCCGCCCGCCCAGCGCGTCGAAGACGCCGTCGAGCACGGGGCGGCCCGCGGCCACCCCCGACACCACGGCCACCCGGCTGCGCGTCACGAACACCTGGGTGCGGAACGCCATGACGGCGGTGTCGCCCACGCGCGCGCCCGCGCCCTCCTCCAGCCAGTCGAACCGCCGGTAGTAGTCGATGCTGGCGGCCGGCGCCGAGCGCAGCGCCGCGCGGCGCGGCCCGCCCGAGGTGGCGATCAGCGCCTCGCGCTCGTGGCCCCGGCTGTAGAACCCGCCGCCGAACACGCTGGGCGCCGACCCCAGTTGGGCGACCTCCGACACGTACACGATCGCGGGCCGCTCGGCGAGGTGGGGGTCCTCGGCGTGCTCGGGGGTGGTGCCGGTGAGGGCGTGGCCGGGTTCGCCGAAGGCGCCGCCCAGCGCGGCGATCCGGGGGATGGTGCTGACGCTGGTGTGGCTGGGCAGGGACAGCACCGGGTCGGCCACGCCCAGGTCGCGCAGCCGCTCGGCGGCGGCCCGCACCCGCTCCAGGGTGCCGGTGGGCCGGGGGCGGCCCGCCTCGGGGTCGAAGCTGATGCAGGGGAAACCGGTGGCGCCGGCGACCTCCACCCCGCCCAGGCGCGCGGCGCGCTCCACCGCCTCGGCCAGGCCGTCGGCCTCGAACCCGCCGTCCTGGCCGGGGAACGTGGTCTCGGGCGCGCCGCGTACCCGCAGCAGCACCCGCTGGCGGCGCCCCAGCGCGGCGGCGGTCTCGGCCACCGCCGCCAGGTTTTCCACGTCGAACACGGTCACATAGGCGGGCTCGTGCGCCAGGACGCGGGGGAGCAGCCGGCGGGGGACCTGCACCAGGTGCCCGGCGTTGCCCAGCCGGGCACCTGCGGCCGCCACCGCCTCGGCCTCGCGGTGGTCGATGGCGGCGGCCAACGGCAGGTGGCGGGCCACCGTGGCGGTCACCAGCGGGTTGCGGCCGTACTGCTTGGCGACGAACCACAGGCCCACGCCGTGCTCGGCGCCGGCCGCCGCCAGGGCGGCGGCGTTGTGCTCGACCGTGTCGCGGTCCACCACGTAGGTGTCGGGCTCGATCGCGCCGGATCGGTGCAGCGCCACCGCGGCCTCGATCAGGGCGGGGTTGCGGCGCTCGGTCATCTGCAGGAACATCAGGCGCCCCCCTCGGCCAGCGCCGCGCGCAGGATCGACGCGGTCAGCGGCGCGCCGGCCCGCATGGGGTTGATCCGTACCGCCCAGGAGCGCAGCTCGGGCTGGGCGGCCAGCGCCGCCGAGGACAGCCGGTAGACCAGCGGGGTGATTTCGAAGCGGGAGTTGGAGCCCACCGGGTAGGGCACGGCGCCGTGGCGGGCCGCCCACGCGGGCACGTGCTCGGCCACCGGGCGCTCCAGCAGCGCCACCACGCACAGGTCCTGGGCGTTGGCCAGGCGGGCGTCCACGATCCCGGGCACCCCGCCCGCCGCCAGCAGGTCGCGCAGCTCCACGGCCGCGCGCGCCTGGGCGGCCCAGTTCAGCGGCACCATGACCAGCGCCTGGAGCGCCGCCAGCGCCTGGTGCCCCTGCACCTGGCCGCCGCCGGAGTAGTTGGCTGCGCGGGCGCGCGCCACCACCTCGGCGTCGCCCAGCACCACGCCCACGCCCTCGGGGCCGTGCAGCTTGAACAGGGAGAACGCCGACACGTCGGCGCCCAGCTCCACCCCGGTGCGGGGCGTGCGGAACACCGCGTAGTTGTCGTCCACGACCACCCGGCGCCCGGCGGCGCGGGCCGCGGCCACCACCTCGGCGGGGCTGTGCCGGTCGGCCAGCCGCTGGCGGGTGTGCTGGACGTAGACCCAGCGGGCGGGGTCGCCGGCCAGGGCGGCGGCCAGCGCGGCGGGGTCCTCGTAGTCCACCCGCACCACCTCGGCCGCGCCGTCGCGGAAGGTGGTGGCGGTCGTGGAGTAGTCGGGGGCGTCGTGGGCGATGATCCGGCGGGTGCCCTCGGCCCACGGCCCCGCCGACAGCGCGGCGCGGATCGCGCCGGTGCCGGCGCCCTGCACCAGGCAGGCGTCGGGCGCGCCGAAGGCGTCGGCCAGCGCCGCCTCGACCCGACGGGTGGTGTCGGGGCGGCCGGTGCCGGGCACCACCCCGGCGTCGGCGCGGAACTGCTCCGCGCCGGGCAGGTGCGCGGCGACCGCCGCGACCAGGCGCTGCTGCGCCCGCTCGGCGTCGGCCGCCGTGGCGATGGGCAGGGGCGCGGTGGCGGGCAGCTCGGGCCGCCCGCCCTCCCTGGCGGTCATGACTCCTCCGTTCCGGTCAGCCACCGCAGCGCGTTGGCGCGGTAGAGCAGGTCGAGGGTGGGCTCGTCCACGCCGCGCTCGGCCAGCGCGCGGCGGAAGGTGCCCAGCACGTGGCCGAACCCCTGCCCGCCGTGCGCGGCCAGGTAGGCGTCGCGCGAGATGTCGTTGCTGAGCAGGATCCGGCGGGCGTGCCCGGCCTCCAGCAGGTCCAGCAGCGCCGCCAGGCGGTCGGCGTCGGAGCGGTAGGACGCCTTGCCGACGGTGTCGAAGGCGACGTAGGCCCCGGCCTCGGCGAGCGCGCGGTGCTGGCGGGTGTCGGCGGACAGGTCCTGGTGGCCCAGCGAGATCCGGTGCGGGGGCAGCCCGGCGCCGGTGAGCAGGTCCAACTGCTCCAGGGCGCCCTGCCCCAGGTGGGCGTGGGTGGCCACCGACAGGCCGGTGGCCGCGGCGGCGCGCCCGGCGGCCACCAGCCCGGTGCGCTCGGCCGGCGTGGCGGCGGGGCCGTGGCTGCCGACCTCGCCGATCACGCCGGGCCGCACGCCGGTGCCGGCCACGCCCTCCTCGATCTCGGCGACGAGCAGGTCGGCGGCGCGCTCCACCGAGCCGCCGGGCTCACCGCCGGGGTGGAACCGCTCGTAGTACCACCCGGTGGCCACGACCACCGGCACGCCGGAGCGCTCGGCGATGGAGCGCACGGCCCGCACGTCGCGGCCCATGCCCCGGCAGGTGAGGTCCACCACCAGGCCCAGGCCGTGCCGCTCGCGGGCCGCGCGCAGTTCGGCGACCACGGCGGCGTCGTCGGTGACGGCCGCGGCGGCGTCGGTGGGGGTGCGCAGGTCGATCCGCAGGTGCTCGTGGGCCAGGACGGCGCCGGCGACCTCGGCCGGCGCCATCCGGTGCCCCGTGACGGTGCGGATCATGCGGCCGGGGTGAACAGGCCGACGAGGTGGAGCAGGTTGAGCACGATCCCGGCGGCGATGACCGCCGTGGGGCCGGCGGCCATGCGCACCACGGGCCGCCCCAGCGCCTCGTTGAACAGGTACAGCCCGCCGACCAGGGCGATGCCCAGGCCGTCGCCCATCGCCAGGCCGGCCATGAGCGAGCCCACCAGGATCGCCAGGCCCAGTGACTCGGTGATGGCGTTGCGGATGTGGTCGGCGGCGTCGCGGATGCTGGGCCGCCGCTGGAGCCACCGGCCCAGCGCGCTGAGCAGGTAGACCTCCGCCGCCATCACCAGGGCGCCCAGCACGAACGCGACGCCCATGGCCAGCGGCCAGGAGTCCACGAACACGTGCACCAGGTAGCCCACCGGGTAGACGAACGTGAACCCGGCCATGGCGTAGGCGCCCGAGGCCAGCGCGGTGGTGGCGATCAGCGGCACGAACCCGAACGCCCGCAGGAAGTCCACCTGGGCGGCCTCGGTGTAGGAGCCGTCGGCCACCAGGAAGCTGGTGGCCTCGCCGCCGCCGAACACCCCGCTCGCGGCGAGCGCGGCCACCAGGCCGCCCAGCACCGCCAGCCAGGGCGCGTTGCGGCGCAGCCGGTCGGCGCTGGGGCCGAACAGTTGGTCGGAGGCCGCGGCGGTGGCCGCCTGCTGCTCCTCGTGGGCGCGGCGCTCCTCCTCGGTCTTGGCGGCCAGTTCGGCGGCCTCGGCCCGCTTGGCGGCGCGGTCGCGCAGCACCGCGAACACCAGCAGCAGGACGACGCCCAGCGCCATGGCGGCCGACCCGGGGAACAGGTCGGGCCACAGCCGCATGGAGGCCACGATGACCGCGACCTCGGCGGCCAGGGCCACGAGGCCCTTGGTGCGGCCGAACTGGCGGGTGATCGCCAGCACCGGGAAGATCGCGAACAGCCACAGGATGGGTGTGGAGATCTCCTGGAGCGCGCTGATGAAGTCCACCGGCATCGCGGTGGCCACCCGGTTGGCGGCGTCCAGCCCGAAGACGCAGACCGCGCCCCACAGCGCGCCCGCGCCGGCGGCCAGCCAGCGCCACGGCGCCAGCAGCCCCAGGATCTCCACGGGCAGGAACACCAGCCACGGGTTGAGTACCCCGGTGGACAGCGCCATGGGCGCGCCCAGCCCGAAGATGAACCCGGCGGACAGCCCGAAGACGATGGTGGCGGTGGCCGGGCGGGTGGAGCGGCCCTGGATGTAGTCGAGCATGAAGGGCCGCGCGCCGTCGTTGAAGACGGCCAGCGCGGCGTTGGCGATGAGCGCCGCGAAGGCGCACAGCACGATGACGAGGCCGGCCTGCCAGGGCTCGAAGGCGACGCCGGCGGAGGTGGTGGCTGCGGAGGCGGCGGTGACGGTGGTCGCGAGGTCCATGGGTCAGCCCTGGCGCTTGGCGTCGAGCGCGGCCCACAGCAGCGGCACCACGTCCTGGACCTGGTCCAGCGCGAACCCGAAGGCGACCTTGCCGGCGTCCACGGCGGCGCGCACGTCGGCCTCGGAGGGCACCCGGCGGCCGAAGGTGTGGATGCGGTCCGAGCCCAGCAGGCCCACCAGCACGCCCAGGCTGGCGCCGGCGCCGGTGTGGCAGGTGCCCAGGTAGTAGTCGACGGCGCCGGTGCGCAGCAGCGCGGCGGCGTCCATGTCGGTGCCCACCTGGACGGTGTCGCCCTCCCGCAGGAGCGGGCGCAGCGTGTCGGCGACCTCGGTCTTGGCGACTCCGCCGGCGATGAACTTCATGGCTTCTCCTTTGGCGAGGTGAGGGCGAGCGTGCCCAGGTGGAGGCTGAGGTAGCGCTGCTCGGCGGCCGACAGCCGCACGCCCAGCGCGGTCTCGGCGCGGCCGGCCAGGGCGGCGGCCGCGGCGGGCGCGCCGGGCACCGCCTCGACCACCTCCCGGTAGACCGCCTCGGACGGCGGGTCCACGTCGGGTTCGCCGCCGAGCGCCCGGGTGAGGGCGGCCACGAGGTGGGCGGTCAGGGTGCCCGCCGTCTCCTCGGTGACGCGGTGGCCGGCCTCCAGGCGGGCCAGTTCGGCGGCGACGAAGTCCACGACGCCCGGCGGCGTGCCGGGCAGGCCGCGGACGAGGTCGAGCCGCTGGAGCAGGGCCGGGTCCATCGCGAGCGCTCCTGTCTGTCCGGTGGGTCGGGACGGGTGGGTCTGGTGGGGCGGGTGGGACTGGTGAGACGGACGGGACTCGGGGGTCGGGTCGGGCCGGTGGGTCCGTTCGGGGCCGGCGGGTCGGGTCTAGTAGGTCGGGATCCGCGTGCCCGCCACGACCTCGGCGGCCGCGGCCATGACCACGTCGGCGGCGAGCGCCTCCCGCACCGCCACGGGGGCGGGGTCGGCGCCGCGGCGGGCCACGACGACGGCGGAGGTGGTGGCCGCGTCGTCCACGCCGTCCAGCGGGTGGACGGTGATGGGCGCGGCGATGTGGGCGTCGATCTCGTCGACGTTCCACACGGTGGCGTCCACCAGGCCGTCGGCGAAGTGGCGGCCGAGCTGGTTGTAGGACACCTCCACCCGGCGCTCGGGCGCCAGGTCGGGGAACCGCAGGGCGGTCAGCTCGCGCTGGTCGGCCGAGGAGGGGTCCACGGCCAGGCGCAGGGCGGGGTCGTCGGGGTCGTGGCCCTGGGCCACCACCAGGCCGTGGGCGCCCACATAGGTCTGGGGGCCGAAGTCGCGCACGACCTCCAGTTCGGGGTCGGCGCGGGCGGCGAACCCCGACATCACCGCGAAGTCGGCGCGCCCCTGGCGGACCGCCCGGGCGCGGTTGGCCGAGCCGCGCACGAACATCAGCGTGCACGGCAGGCCCAGGTGCTCGAAGGCGGCGTGCAGGCCGGTGGCCAGGCCCTCGTAGCGGCGGGTGTAGGGCAGGGGCATCGCGATGGGGATGGACCCGCTGCCGGCCAGCTCCCAGACCAGCCGGTGGTCGATGGCCGCGATGAAGGTGCCCAGCTTGCCGCGCGAGCGGATCTCGACCGCGCCGGCCTCCTCCAGCAGTGCCAGGGCCGCCTGGACGGTGCCCTTGCCGACGCCGTGGCGCTCGCTCAGCTCCTGGGCCGTGGGCATGCGGTCGCCCGTGGACGCCGAGGTCAGCTCGGCGGCCATGCGGTGGGCGACCGCTCCGGCCTTGGACATCAGCACCTGCATACGGGACATGCGGAGCAATATATTCAATATTCTGGATATTGGATATAGGTTCACGAAGACGACTTGGCAAAGTTCACCGGATCGTGCCCGCGGCGACCGCCGGATCCGCGTGGGGCGGGGGGTACGGGTGAGTATTGTCGGGATCATCCCGCCGCAGGGCGGGGCGTCCGGCTCCCCGGCGCCGCCGCCACCGCGGCGGCCACCATGGCATCGCCGCCGATCACGGTCCTGGAGTCGTTGATGAGCACCCCCTTCTTCCCCCCGGCCGACGAGCCCCGCGAGGCTCCCGCCTCCCTCGACCTGTCCGTGCCGCACTCCGCGCGGGTGTGGAACTACTGGCTGGGCGGCAAGGACAACTACGCCGCCGACCGGGCCGCCGGCGACGACGTGCTCAAGCGCCTGCCCGACATCGCCGACGGCGCCCGCGCTGAGCGCGCCTTCCTCGTCCGGGTCATCCACCACCTGGTGCGCGAGGCCGGCATCCGCCAGTTCCTGGACATCGGCACCGGCCTGCCCACCATGAACAACACCCACGAGGTCGCCCAGGAGCTGGCGCCGGAGTCGCGGGTGGTCTACGTCGACAACGACCCGCTGGTGATGGTGCACGCCCGCGCGCTGCTGACCAGCAGCCCCGAGGGCGCCACCAACTACATCGAGGCCGACCTGCGCGAGCCCGAGGCCATCCTGGAGGCCGCCCGCCAGACCCTCGACTTCAGCCGCCCGGTGGGGCTGATGCTGCTGGGCGTGGTCAACCACCTGGTCGACACCGAGCAGTCCTACGCGGTCGTGCGGCGCCTGGTCGAGGAACTGGCGCCGGGCAGCCACCTGGTGCTGACCCACTCCACCGCCGAGATCCACGGCGAGCCGATGCTGGAGGTCATGCGCGAGATGAACGAGCGCGGCGGCACCCCCATCATCGCCCGCACCCGCAAGGAGATCGAGGGTTACTTCGCGGGCACCGAACTGCTGGAGCCGGGCGTGGTCTCGTGCTCCCGGTGGCGCCCGGAGGCCACGGCCGTGGGCAACCCGCCGGAGGTGTACCTGTTCGGGGGCGTGGGCCGGGTCGCGTAGCGGAGGCGCCGTCCGGCCGACCGCCCCGAGGGACGGTCGGCGGCGGCCCGGTGGCCGCCGGCCCGCGCCGCCCGCCCCGCCCGGCTCAGTGGTGCTGCTCGCTCAGGTCGAACCCCCGGGGCACCAGGGCGAACACCGCCCCCGCGGCCGCGAGCATGACCAGGCCGCCGATCAACCCGGTCTGGGCCAGGGAGTCGGAGAACGCCTCCTGCGCGTGCGCCGCCAGTTCGACCACCCCCGTGCGCTCGGCGATCTCCTGCGCGGCGGCCAGCGACTCCCGGGCCGCGTCGGCCTCCCCGGCCGACAGGCCCAGCCCGGCGGTGTCGAGGTGGCCCCGGTAGACCGCCGCCGCCACGCTGCCCAGGATCGCCACGCCCAGCAGGTTGCTCAGGTCGTAGGCGGTCTCCTCGATGGCGGCGGCGTTGCCCGCCCGGGCCGGGGGCGTGCCCGTCATGATGATGGCCGAGGCGATGGCCAGCGACCCGGTGCCCGCGCCGATCAGCGCCAGGGCGACCAGCACCGCCGGATAGGTCAGCTCGCCGGGGGTGAGGTAGAGCGACAGGAAGCCCACCCCCGACACGGCCAGCCCGCCCGCCAGGACCGTCCGCGCCCCCACGCGGCGCGCCAGCGGCGAGGCCGCCAGCGAGGCGGCGCCCGCGCTCACGGCCATCGGCACCAGGTAGACCCCCGCCCACAGCGGCGTCAGCCCCTGCACCAGTTGCAACCACTGGGCGACCAGGAGCAGCAGCGCGGCCTCGGCGAACATCGCCGCCAGCGCCGCCAGCACCCCGGCGGTGAACGGGCGCCGGGTGAACAGCCGGATGTCCAGCAGGGGGTCGGGGCGGCGCAGGCAGCGCAGCACGAACCAGGTCAGCAGGGCCAGGGCGGCGGCCAGCACGCCCAGGGCCACCAAGTCGCCCGGACCCTCCTTGGCCAGGCGCTTGATCGCCCACACCAGGGCGGCCATGCCCGCGATCGACTGCGCGGTGCCCACCGCGTCCCAGCGTCCGGGGGCGGGGTCGCGCGTCTCGGGGAGGACCAGGAGGCCGGCCACCAGCGCGGCGAGCATCAGCGGCACGTTGAGCAGGAAGGCGGCGTGCCAACTGAAGTGCTCCAGCAGGAACCCGCCGACGACGGGGCCCACCACCAGCCCCAGTGAGGAGGTCGCCGCCCACACGCCCAGCGCGGTGGCGCGCTCGCGCGGGTCGGTGAACACCGAGCGGATCATCGACAGCGTGGTGGGCATGATCATGGCCCCGCCGGCGCCCAGCAGGGCGCGCACCGCGATGACGGCCGCCGGGGTGTCGGCGGCCAGGACCAGCAGCGAGGCGCCGCCGAAGACCGCGAACCCCAGGAGCAGCAGCAGGCGGCGGCCCCAGCGGTCGGCCAGGGCGCTCATGGAGACCAGCAGCCCGGCCAGCACCAGGGAGTAGACGTCCACGATCCACAACTGCTGGTCGGCGGTGGGCCGCAGGTCGGCCGTGAGGTCGGGCAGCGCCACGTTGAGGACCGTGTAGTCCATGACGACCACCAGCAGGCTGGCCGAGAGCACGGCCAGGCAGGCCCAGCGGCGGGCCCGGGACACGGCGGGGGCCGCGGGGTCCGCCGGACGCCGGATGCTCATGTCACTCTCGCTTCTCGTGCTCGTGGTGCGGGTCGTGCGTGTCGTGCCCGCCGCGCGCCTCGGGCTTTTCGGGCTTCTCGGGCGCGGTGCGGGGTGAGCGGGGTGAGGGGAAGAAGGGCGCGACGGCGTGGCGCAGGGCCGCGCGGTCCAGCGGCTCGTCGTGGAGCACCGCGTGCACGGTGGCCCCGTCGAGGAAGACCGCGATGGCGCGCGCGGACGCGGGATCGGTGTGCGCCGAGAGGATGTCCACGAGGTCGTCGAACCAGCTCAGCGCCAGCGGACGCAGCGCGGGGTCGCGGGCTCCGGCGACGTAGAGGGCCATGTCGGCGTGGACCTGGGCGGTGTCGCACAGGTACTCGTGCAGTTGGCCGATCAGCGCGTCGGGGTCGGGGTCGGCGTCCAGGGTGCGCCGGATGTCGGCCAGTTCCTCGTCCTGCCGGCGGGCGAGGAGCCGCAGCGCCTCGGTGCTCAACTCCTCCAGGGACGAGAAGTAGTAGGTGGTCGCCCCCAGCGGCACCCCCGCCCGCGCGGCCACCCGCCGGTGCGTGAGGTCGACGGCGCCCTGTTCGGCGATCAGTTCCGCCGCCGCCTCGACAATGGCCCGCCTCCGCCCCGAGGGGTCCCGCCGCGCCCGCTTGCCGGGGGGTTCACCCGCTCCGGCGGCGTGGTCGGATCCAGCGGCGCTCGCGGATCCGGTGTGGTCGGTGGAGTCCACGTGCCTCACCTCCTTGTGTACAAATGTACAAGTACAAAAGTAAAAGTACGTTTGTACACAATATGAGCCTGCTCACGGTGCTGTCCTGACATCCGAACGCGGACGCACCGCGGGCACGCCCGGTCCAGGGCGCCCCCTCGCTTGGGCGCCCGGCCATTGACCCGTCCCGGTGTCCGCCCGGGGGCGTACTCCCGGCGGCTGACGCGGCGCCTGTTCCGGCGCGAGGACCAGCCCTGCGGGCGACGCGGCGCCGGGGGCGGCGCGGCCAGGATCGAAGAGCGGCTGCGGGACCGCCTCGGGACAGCCCCGGTCTCCTTGGAACCCCTCCGGGGCGACGGCCCGTCGCCGTCGCGGTTCCCGGCCGCCGGCCGCCGGACCGCGGTCACCGTCCCGCCGGCGCCGCTCCATCGGCCCTGCCCCGCCGACCGGCCCGGCCGCTCCGCCCCGACCACACCGATCCGTCCGCCGCCCCGGACCCCGCGTCCCCGGGCGGCCCGTCCGCCAGGCGCTCGCGCGCCGGGAGGGAAACCCCGTGCCCATCACCGCACCCGACCGCACCGAAGGACCCGGCGGCCCGCCCGCGCGGGCCGCCGTCACCGCCCGCGACCTGGTCAAGGTCTACGGCACCGGCGACGCCGCCGTCACGGCGCTCAACGGGGTCTCGCTGGACTTCGCCTCGGGCACCTTCACCGCGATCATGGGTCCTTCAGGGTCGGGCAAGTCCACGCTGATGCACTGCCTGGCCGGCCTCGACACCGTCACCTCCGGGTCGGTGCTGCTCGGCGGCACCGAACTCGCCGGACTCGGCGACACCCGGCTGACCCTGCTGCGCCGCGAACGCGTCGGCTTCGTCTTCCAGGCGTTCAACCTGCTGCCCACGCTCACCGCCGCGCAGAACATCACGCTGCCGCTAGACATCGCCGGCGGCCGCCGCGCCCTCGACCCGGCCTGGCGCGACCGCGTCGTCGACACCCTCGGCCTGCGCGACCGCCTGCGGCACCGCCCCAGCCAGTTGTCGGGCGGCCAGCAGCAGCGGGTGGCCTGCGCCCGCGCGCTCATCACCCGCCCCGACGTGGTGTTCGCCGACGAGCCGACCGGCAACCTCGACTCCCGCTCGGGCGCGGAGGTGCTGTCGTTCCTGCGCATGAGCGTCCACGAGCTGGGCCAGACGGTCGTCATGGTCACCCACGACGCCGCCGCGGCCTCCTACGCCGACCGCGTGGTGTTCCTGCGCGACGGCGAACCGGTGGAGGACATGCCCGAGCCGACCGTCGAGCGGGTCCTCGAGGCCCTCAAGACCCTGGAGGGGTGAGGCGACCGTGCTGGGTGTCACACTCGCCGGCCTGCGCGCCCACAAGGGCCGCCTGCTGCTGTCGTCGCTGGCCGTGGTGCTGGCCACCGCGTTCGTCGCCGGCACGCTCGTGTTCACCGACGCGATGCGCACCGCGCTCTTCGGCGCGTTCGCCGAGGACCTGGGCGAGGCCGACGCCGTGGTCGCCGCGCCCGGCGGCGCCGACGTCCCCCCGGACGTGCTGGCCGCCGTCCGGGCGGTGGACGGCGTCGCCCACGCCGAGCGCCGCGCCACCTGGAGCGCCGCGCTGCGCTCCCAGGACCGGTTCGAGCCGGCGACGGTGGTCACCGTCCCCGCCGACCCCGCGCTGGGGTGGCCGCGCGTCACCGAGGGCGGCCTGCCCGACCGCCCCGGCGAGGCGGTCCTCGACCGGCGCACCGCCCAGCGGAGCGGCATCGCCCTCGGCGACACCGTAAGCGTCCCGCGCGGCTGGACGGGCTCCCGTGAGACCGCGCGCGAGTCGGTGGACCTGCGCGTGGTGGGCCTGGTCGACGTCGGCACCTCCCCGCAGTACTCCGGCGTGCCGCTCGTCGGCGTGACGGCCGACCAGTTGCGTGAGCTGACCGACGACCCCGAGCCCGCCACCGTCCTGGTCGTGGGGGCCGAAGGCGTCCCCGGGCCGCGACTCGCCCAGGCGATCGACACCGCCGTGGACGGTCCCTACGAGGTCCGCACGGCCGAGGAGCACGCCTCGGCGGAGGTCGCCTCGGGCGGGCTGGCCGACGGCGCCACGGGCGCGCTGCTCGCCTTCGCGGGCATCGGCCTGTTCGTGGCCGCCCTCGTGATCGCCAACACCTTCAGCATCCTGCTCGTCCAGCGCACCCGCGAGATGGCGCTGCTGCGCTGCGTGGGGGCCACCCGCGCGCAGGTGTTCCGCTCCGTGCTGGCGGAGTCGGCCGTGCTGGGCCTGGCGGGCTCCGCGGCCGGCGTGGCGGTCGGCTACGGGCTCGCCTGGGCGGTGGGCGCCGCCCTGGACGCCGCGTTCGCGGGGTTCCCCTTCGGGGCGGTCCGGCTCTCCGCCCTCGCCGTGCTGGCGCCCGTGGCCGTGGGCCTGGCCGTCACCGTGGGCGCCGCGCTGGCGCCGGCGCGCGCCGCCACCCGCATCCCGCCGGTGGCGGCCCTGCGCGACCAGGCCGCCCCCACCCGCCGGTCCGGCCGGGTGCGCCTGGCCCTCGCGGCGGCGGCGCTGGCCGCCGGCTGCGCCGGCATGGCGGCGGGCACCCTGGTGCTGACCGACACGCCGGCGTTCCTGGCCGCGTTCTTCGGCGGCGCGGCGGCGTTCGCGGGCGTGCTGCTCGCCGGCCCGGTGCTGATCCCGCCGCTGCTCCGCCTGGCGGGCGCCGGCCCGGCCCGCCTGCTGGGCACCCCCGGGCGGATCGCGGCGGTCAACGCCGTGCGCAACCCGCGACGGGCCACCGCCACCACCGCCGCGCTGCTGGTGGGCGTGACGCTGATGACCGTGATGAGCGTGGGCGCGGCGTCCCTGCGGTCCACGGTCGAGGCGCAGATGGCCGCGCAGTTCCCCGTGGACTACATGGTCCGCTCCCAGCAGGCCGACATCCCGCCGGGGATGGCCGAGGACATCGCCGCGATCCCCGGCATCACCGACGTCGCCGTGGTCCACGGGGCGGCGGCGCGCGCGGGCGGGGAGGAGGTCTGGGTCAGCGGCGTCGACCCGCGCGAACTCGCCGAGGTGACCTCCCAGCTCCCCGAACTCACCCAGGTCCGCGGCGGTGAGGCGGTGGTCTCCCAGAGCCTGTCCCGGCGCACCGGCGCGGGCCCCGGCGACCCGCTGCGCCTGGACGGCGCCGGAGCGGGCACCGCCGAGCTGACCGTGGGCGCCGTCCTGTCCGGCGAGGGCGCGGAGGCCGCCTACGTCACGCGCGGTGACCTGGAGCGCCACTTCCCCGACGCGGCCGTCGCCGGGGTGTTCGCCCGGGCCGCGCCCGACGCCGACCTCGTCCGGGTGGGCGCCGCCCTCGACCGGGCCACAGCCGGCGCCTCCGTCACGGTCACCGGGACCGCCCAGACCGAGGCCGTCTACACCGAGGTCCTCGACACCGTGCTGCTCGTCGTCAACGGGCTGCTCACCGTGGCCGTGCTCATCGCCGTCGTGGGCATCGCCAACACCCTGGCGCTGTCGGTGATCGAGCGCACCCGCGAGTCGGCGCTGCTGCGCGCGCTGGGCCTGACCCGCCGGCAGTTGCGGGCCACCCTCGCGGTGGAGGCGGTGCTGCTGTCCACCGTCGGCGCCGTGCTGGGCGTGGTGCTGGGCACCGTGTTCGGCTGGGTGGGGCTGAGGTCGATGCTGGGCGCGTCCTTCGGGGTGGTCCTGGACGTGCCGGCCGCCCAGTTGGCCGGGCTCGTCGGGGGCGCGGTGCTGGCCGGGCTGCTGGCCTCGGTCCTGCCCGCGCGGCGCGCCGCCCGCGCCTCCGTGGTGGCCGCACTCGCCGACGAGTAGGGGAGCGGCGCGCGGGCGGAGGCAGGCGCCCGGCCTCCGCCCGCTTCCACCCCTCCTCCACCCCGGTTCCGGCCTCGCCGCCCGCCGCCGCCCGCCGCCGCGCGCACCCGCGCGGCGGCGGGCGGCTCAGGTCCGGGGCACCTCCACCAGGCCGGTCCGGTAGGCCAGCACCACCGCCTGGATCCGGTCGCGCAGCCCGAGCTTGAGCAGGATCCGCCGCACGTGGGTCTTGACGGTGGCCTCGGAGACGCACAGCCGCGCCGCGATCTCGCCGTTGGACAGCCCTTCGGCGACCACGGCCAGCACCTCGCGCTCGCGGGGGGTCAGCGCGTCGAGGGCCGGGGGCGGCGCGGCGGGCCGGCCGGTGTCCTCGGCGGTCAGCCGCCCGGCGAAGCGGTTGAGCAGCCGCCGCGTGGTGCTGGGCGCCACCACCGCGTCGCCGGAGTGGACCGCGCGGATGGCCGACAGCAGGTCGGTGGGGCGGGCGTCCTTGAGCAGGAACCCGCTCGCCCCGGCCTCCAGCGCCGCGAAGGCGTACTCGTCCAGGTCGAAGGTGGTCAGGATGAGCACGCGCGGGCCGCCGCCGGCGGCCCGGACCCGGCGGGTCAGCTCCACCCCGTCCAGGCGGGGCATGCGCACGTCCACGAGCGCGACGTCGGCCCGCACCCGCCGCAGCACCTCCAGCGCGGCGGCGCCGTCGCCGGCCTCGCCGACCACCCGGATGTCGGGCTGGGCGTTGAGGACCATGCGGAAGCCCGCACGGACCAGCTCCTGGTCGTCGACCAGGACCACGCGCACGGGCTCGGCCCGGGGCTCGGGGTCCGCCTGGGCTTGGGCTTCGGCCCCGGCCGGGGGCCCGGCCGCGCCGTCCTGGGGTGTCTCCACGGGTGTGCTCCTCCTCAGCTTCCCCGGACCGGTTCCCCCGGATCCACCGGCTCCCCGGGCCGCAGCGGCAGCGCCGCCACCACCTCGTACCCGCCGCCCGCGCACGGCCCCGCCCGGACCGAGCCGCCGCAGGCGGCCACTCGCTCGCGCATGCCGATCAGGCCGTGGCCCGACCCGTCCCCGCCGCCGTCGCCGTCGCCGGCCCGCGCCGACGCGGCGCCGCGCCCGTCGTCGGTGACGCGCACCTCCACGGTGTCGGCGCCGTAGCGCAGCCGCACCCGGGCGCCGCCCACCGCCGGACCGGCGTGCTTGAGGGTGTTGGTCAGCGCCTCCTGCACCACCCGGTAGACCGCGAGCCCCACCCCGGCGGGCACCTCGCGCGTCTGACCCTCCACGGTGAACTCCACGGGGAGCCCCGCGCGGCGAACCTGCTCGACCAGGTGATCCAGACGCTCCACGCCGGGCCGGGGCGTGTAGTCCCCGTCGTGGTCGTCCTCGCGCAGCAGCCCGAGTATCCCGCGCAGCTCGGCCAGCGCCGACCGCCCGGTCTCGGCGACGGTCTCCATGGCGCCCCGGGCCAGGTCGGGGTCGTCGGCCACGGCGTAGGCGGCGCCGTCCGCCTGCACCACCATCACGCTGACGTTGTGGGCCACCACGTCGTGCAGCTCGCGGGCGATGCGCGCCCGCTCCCGGGCGACGGCGGCCTGGGCGCGGGCGTCGCGCTCGCGCTCCAGGGACTCGGCGCGCTCCTCCAGCCCGGCGAGGTAGCCGCGCCGGACGCTGGCGTAGCGGCCGGTGACCCAGCACAGCAGCACCAGGAAGGTGTAGAAGGCGAGGGCGCTCCAGTCGCTCTCGTCGCGCCACGTGGTGTGGGGGGACCGCGCGATCACCACGACCACACCCAGTTCCACCACCGCCAGCGCGGCCAGCGCGCGGCCCAGCCGGCAGTGCGCCGCCACGGTGTACATGGCGGCGAGGACGGCGGCGTCGGCCAGGAGGAGGTCCAGGCCCAGCGCGAGCTGGGCCGCCGCCACGGCGGCCACGGCCGCGAACACGCCCACCGGGAAGCGCCGCCGCAGCACCAGGGGCAGCAGCAGCGCCAGCGTAAAGCCCAGATCCGCCGACACGGGTAGGGGGTCGCCGGTGTCGGCGGCGGAGAGGACGCCCACCACGCACACCAGCAGGACCGGTGCCACCAAGGCGGCGTCGACGAGTGTCACGTGCTGCCGAGACCAGATCCGGACCCTGCCGAACATTCCGCGATTCTAGCCGCGCCGCCGATGACCGCGCCGCGCGCGGCCGCCGCCGCCCGGTGCGTAGATACGCCGTCGGCCCGCTTGACCGGCCTCGATAGGGCGCGCGGCGCGGGCAGTGGGTGCGGTGGGAGTGGTGCGCGCGGGCCCGCGTAGGCTCGGCGGCGCCGTCCCTTCGGGTGCCGCGCGCATCGGCCCGGCCCGGCGCGGACGGCGGCCGCCACCGCGTTCGGGAAGGGGAGGGCAGGACGCCCATGAGGCAATGGCTGCTGCTGGCGGCGGCGATCGGACTGGAGGTCAGCGCCACGCTCGCCCTGCGCGGCGCCCTGGACCACCCGGCTCTCTACGCCTGGGTCGCTCTCGGCTATATCGGCTCGTTCGCCGCCCTGGGGCTGGTGCTGCGCGCCGGCATGGGGATCGGCGTCGCCTACGGCATCTGGGGCGCCAGCGGGGTGGCGCTGACCGCCGTCCTGGCCACGGCGCTCTTCGGCGACCCGCTGACGGTGGTGATGGGCGTGGGCATCGCCCTGGTCATCGGCGGGGTGCTGTGCGTCGAGCTCGGCGCCCAGGCCGCCGCGCGGCGGCAGCGCGACGGGGCCGCCTCATGACCTGGCTCTACCTGGCGGGCGCGATCCTCACCGAGGTCGCGGCCACCCTCTCGCTGCGGATGGCCGCGCAGCCGGGCGCGGCCAAGGCGTGGTGGGCCGGGGTCGGCACGGGCTACGTCGCCGCCTTCGGATTCCTCACCCTGGCGCTGAGCGGGGGACTGGCCCTGGGCGTGGCCTACGGCATCTGGGCGGCGGTGGGCGTGGCGTTGACCGCGCTGGCCTCCCGGGTGCTGTTCAAGGAGCCGCTGACCAAGGTGATGCTGCTGGGCATCGTCCTCATCGCCGCCGGCGTGCTCTGCATCGAACTGGGCGCGAGCCACTGACACCCGGGGCGTGCGGCGACATCCGGCGGCCGGTCTCCGGCCCGGCAGCGCCCCCGACGCGGCTGCCCGCCCGACGACACCCGGCGGCCGGTCTTCGACGACGCCCGGCCGCCACCTCCCGACCCGGCGGCGCGCCCGCCGCTCCAGCCGGCGTTCCCGCCCGCTCGCGGGCCGGGCCAACCGCCGTCGCGCGCGGGTGGCCGCCCGGCCGCCGCCGGTGCCGCGCGGCGATCCAAGCGCGGTCAAGGCGGCCCGACCGGCGCGGCCGGCCGTCACTCCCCGTAGGTGCGCCCCGCGTGCCCGCGCTCCCGCGCCCCCGGCCGACCCGTCCCTGCGGCCGCCTCCGCTCCCGGCCCGCCGTCACGAAGAGTGACGGCCGGGCCGGGCGGCGCCCACGCCCGCGCGCCCCCGCCGCACCCGAGCCCGGCATCTCCACCGGTCGCCGTTCGCTACACTCGGCCCGGTTAACCGCCCGCCGCTGAAGCGGATCGCCAGGTCGGGAGTCGACCGGCCGGGCGCGGGGTTCTAAGGAGGGGGCTCGGTCGGGTGTTCCGTCGTATCGCCATCGTCAACCGTGGTGAGGCCGCGATGCGGCTCATCAACGCTGTCCGCGAACTGTCCGCGGAGGCGGGCCGGCCGATCGAGACCGTGGCCCTGCACACCGACGTCGACCGCACCGCCACCTTCGTGCGCGAGGCCGACATCGCCTACGACCTCGGCCCCGCCTCGGCGCGCCCCTACCTCGACCTCGCCGTGCTGGAGCGCGCCCTGGTCGAGACCGGGGCCGACGCCGCGTGGGTGGGCTGGGGCTTCGTCGCCGAGGACCCCGCCTTCGCCGAGCTGTGTGAGCGCGTCGGGGTGACCTTCGTCGGCCCCAGCGCCGATGCCATGCGCCGCCTGGGCGACAAGATCGGCGCCAAGCTGCTGGCCGAGGAGGTCGGCGTGCCCGTCGCGCCGTGGAGCCGCGGCGCCGTGGAGACCCTCGACGCCGCCCTCGCCGCGGCCGCCGAGGTCGGCTACCCGCTGATGCTCAAGGCCACCGCCGGCGGCGGCGGGCGCGGCATCCGCGTCATCACCGGCGAGGCCGAACTCGTCGACGCCTTCGAGCGCACCAGCCAGGAGGCCGCCCGCGCCTTCGGCAGCGGCGTCATGTTCCTGGAGCGCCTGGTCACCGGCGCCCGCCACGTCGAGGTCCAGGTCATCGCCGACGGCCAGGGCACCGCGTGGGCGCTGGGCGTGCGCGACTGCTCGGTGCAGCGGCGCAACCAGAAGATCATCGAGGAGTCGGCCTCGCCGGTCCTCACCCCCGAGCAGGCGGCCGACCTCAAGACCTCGGCCGAGCGGCTGGCCGTCGCGGTGGGCTACCGCGGCGCCGCCACCGTGGAGTTCCTCTACCACCCCGGCGAGAAGATGTTCGCGTTCCTGGAGGTCAACACCCGCCTCCAGGTCGAGCACCCCATCACCGAGTCCACCACCGGCTTCGACCTGGTCAAGGCGCAGTTGCACGTGGCCTCCGGCGGCCGGCTGGAGGGCGCCCCGCCCGCCGAGCGCGGCCACGCCGTCGAGGCCCGCCTCAACGCCGAGGACCCCGACCGCGACTTCGCGCCCTCGCCCGGGCGCATCGCCCGCCTGGACCTCCCCGTGGGGCCGGGCATCCGCGTGGACACCGGTGTCAGCGAGGGCGACACCATCCCCACCGAGTTCGACTCCATGATCGCCAAGATCATCGCCTACGGCCGCGACCGCGACGAGGCGCTGGGCCGGCTGCGCCGCGCCATGGCCCAGACCACGGTGATCATCGAGGGCGGCGCCACCAACAAGAACTTCGTGCTGGACCTGCTCGACCAGCCCGAGGTGATCGACGCCAGCGCCGACACCGGCTGGATCGACCGCGTGCGCGGCGAGGGCCGCCTGGTCACCCACCGCCACTCCGCCGTCGCGCTGGCCGCCGCCGCCATCGAGGCCTACGAGGAGGAGGAGCGCGTCGAGCGGCAGCGGCTGCTGTCCACCGCCTTCGGCGGGCGCCCGCAGGTGCAGCACAAGAGCGGCCGGCCGCTGGACCTCAAGCTGCACGGGGTGGGCCACCGCGTGCGCGTGGCCCGCGTGGGCGCGCACCGCTTCCGCGTCGGCGTCGAGGCGGGCGCCGACGTCCGCACGGCCGACGTCGAACTGGAGCGCTTCGACCGGCACACCGGCCGCATCACCGTCAACGGCGCCCGCTACCGCCTGGTCACCGGCACCCACGGCCCCATCCACCGCATCGAGGTCGACGGGGTGGTCCACCGCGTCAGCCGCGACGAGGGCGGCGTGCTGCGCGCCCCCGCGCCCGCGCTGGTCGTCGCCGCCCCGCTGGAGGCCGGCGCCGAGGTCGAGGCCGGCGCACCGGTGCTGGTGCTGGAGAGCATGAAGATGGAGACGGTGCTGCGGGCACCGGTCAAGGCCCGGCTCAAGGAGTACTCCGTCTCCGTGGGCAGCCAGGTCGAGACCGGCGCGCCGCTGCTGCGCCTGGAGCCCCTCACCGACACCGAGGACACCGCCGACGGCCCCGCCGTCGAACTCGACCTGCCCGCCGAACCCGACACCGTCCCGGTGGCCGAGCGCCTGGCGCGCGGCCGCGAGGACCTGCGCGCCCTGCTGCTGGGCTTCGACGTCGACCCCCACGACGACCGCCGGGTGGTCGACGGCTACCTGGCCGTGCGCCGCGCCGCCGCCGCCGAGGGACACCGCCCGCTGGCCGCCGAACTCGACCTGGTCGGGGTCTTCGCCGACCTCGCCGAACTGAGCCGCAACCGCCCGGCCGGCGAGGACGACGGCGACGTCCACGTGCACAGCGCCCGCGAGTACTTCCACACCTACCTCCAGAGCCTCGACGTGGAGCGGGCCGGGCTGCCCCAGGGCTTCCAGGCCAAGCTCGCCAAGGCGCTGGGCCACTACGGCGTCACCGACCTGGAGCGCGGCCCCGACCTGGAGTCGGCGGTGTTCCGGATCTTCCTCGCCCAGCAGCGCGCCTCCGCCGACGCCGCCGTCGTCACGGCGCTGCTGCGCGCCTGGCTGGGCGACCCCCCGCCCGAGGAGGCGCTGCGCGAGCCCGTCGGCCTGGCCCTGGAGCGGCTGGTGGCCGCCACCCAGGTCCGCTTCCCGGTGGTCGCCGACCTCGCGCGCGGCCTGGTGTTCTCCTGGTTCGCCCAGCCGCTGCTGCGCCGCAACCGCGCCCGCGTCTACGCCGACGTGCGCCGCCACCTGCGCTACCTCGACACCAACCCCGAGGCGCCCGACCGCGCCGAGCGGGTCGCCGCCATGGTGCGCAGCACCGAGCCGCTGGTGCGGCTGCTGGGCCAGCGGCTGGTCCGCCACGGCCTGCACGACCCGGTGATGCTGGAGGTCCTGACCCGCCGCTACTACGGCAACAAGGGCCTCACCGACGTCCACACCCGCCAGGCCGCCGGCTGCACGTTCGTCGTCGCCCGGCGCGGCGGCTCCTGCCTGGCCTCCTCGGCGGCGTCCTTCGAGGCGCTGGGCAGCGCCCTGCGCGGGCTGGCCGAGGTCGCCGGCGGCGAGGACGCCGTGGACGCCGACATCTACCTCGCCTGGGAGAACCAGCCCGAGGACTCCGACGCCATGGCCGCCGCCCTGCACGAGGCCATCAGCGCCCACCCGCTGCCCGAGCAGGTCCGCCGGGTCACCGCCACCGTCGCCGGCCGCGCCGGCGCGGTGATGCACCACCACTTCACCTTCCGCCCCTCCACCACCGGCATGACCGAGGAGCGGCTGATCCGCGGGCTGCACCCCTACATCGCGCAGCGCATGCAGATCGAGCGGCTGAGCAAGTTCGACCTCACCCGGCTGCCGTCCTCCGACGAGGAGGTCTACCTCTTCCAGGCGGTGGCCCGGGAGAACCCCTCCGACGACCGCCTGGTGGCGTTCGCGCAGGTCCGCGACCTCACCGAGCTGCGCGAGCAGGACGGCCGGCTGGTGGCGCTGCCCACCGCCGAGGACACCGTCGCCGCCTGCCTGGACTCCATCCGGCGCGCCCAGGCGCGGCGCCCCTCCAAGAAGCGCCTGCCCACCAACCGGATCGTGGTCTACGTCTGGCCGCCGATCGACATCACCCGGGCCGAGCTGAACCGGATCGCGCGGCGGGTGCTGCCCACCACGGCCGGCGCCGGCCTGGAGGAGATCCTGTTCATCGCCCGCCAGCGCGACCGCCGCACCGGCGAGCTGGCCAAGGTCGCGGTGCGCGCCACCTTCCACGCCAACGGCGGCACCGAGCTGACCATCGGCGAGCCCGACACCGCGCCGGTGGAGCCGATCGACGGCTACCGGCAGAAGGTGCTGCGCGCCGCCGGCCGCAACACCGTCTACCCCTACGAGCTGACCGGCCTGCTCGGCGACTTCACCGAGTACGACCTCGACGGCGACCACCGCCTGGTGCCGGTGGACCGCCCCAAGGGCGGCAACACCGCCGCCATGGTGGCGGGGGTGGTCACCACGCCGACCCGCCGCCACCCCGAGGGCGTCACCCGCGTGGTGCTGCTGGGCGACCCCACCAAGGCGCTGGGCGCGCTGTCGGAGCCCGAGTGCCGCCGGGTGATCGCCGCGCTGGACCTGGCCGAGAGCATGGGCGTGCCGCTGGAGTGGTACGCGCTGTCGGCCGGCGCCCGCATCTCCATGGAGTCGGGCACCGAGAACATGGACTGGGTGGCCGCCGCGCTCAAGCGCATCGTGGAGTTCACCCAGGACGGCGGCGAGATCAACATCGTGGTCGCGGGCATCAACGTCGGCGCCCAGCCGTACTGGAACGCCGAGGCCACGATGCTCATGCACACCAAGGGCGTCCTGGTCATGACCCCCGACTCGGCGATGGTGCTCACCGGCAAGCAGTCGCTGGACTTCTCCGGCGGGGTGTCGGCCGAGGACAACTTCGGCATCGGCGGCTACGACCGGGTGATGGGCCCCAACGGCCAGGCCCAGTACTGGGCGCCCACCCTGCCGGCCGCGCGCGACGTGCTGATGGCGCACTACGACCACACCTACGTGGTGCCCGGGGAGTCCGGGCCGCGCCGGGCCGCCACCACCGACCCCCTCGACCGCGACGTCTCCGACTTCCCGCACACGCTGGAGGGCAGCGACTTCACCACGGTCGGCGAGATCTTCTCGGCCGAGACCAACCCCGACCGCAAGAAGCCCTTCGACATCCGCACGGTCATGCGCGCGCTGTCCGACCAGGACCACCCGGTGCTGGAGCGCTGGGCGGGCATGGCCGACGCCGAGACCGCGGCGGTGCAAGACGTCCACCTGGGCGGGATCCCGGTGTGCCTGGTGGGCATCGAGTCGCGGTCGGTGCCCCGGCGCGGCTTCCCGCCCACCGACGGCCCCGACACCTACACCGCCGGCACGCTGTTCCCGCGCTCGTCCAAGAAGGTCGCCCGCGCGATCAACGCGGCCAGCGGCAACCGGCCGCTGGTGGTGCTGGCCAACCTGTCGGGCTTCGACGGCTCGCCGGAGTCGATGCGCAAGCTCCAACTGGAGTACGGCGCCGAGATCGGCCGGGCGATCGTGAACTTCCGCGGCCCCATCGTGTTCTGCGTGATCTCGCGCTACCACGGCGGCGCTTTCGTGGTGTTCTCCAAGGCGCTGAACCCCGACATGACCGTGCTGGCGCTGGAGGGCTCCTTCGCCTCGGTGCTGGGCGGCGCCCCCGCCGCGGCGGTGGTGTTCTCCGCCGACGTCAACGCCCGCACCGCCGCCGACCCGCGCGTGCGCGAGCTGGAGGGCCGCGTGGCGGCGGCGACCGGCACCGACAAGGCGGCGCTGGCGGCGGAGCTGGAGGAGCTGCGCTCGGCGGTGCGCGCCGAGAAGCTGGGCGAGGTCGCGGCCGAGTTCGACGGGGTGCACAACATCCGGCGCGCCGTGGAGGTCGGCTCGGTGGACGCGGTCATCAGCGCCGCCGAGATGCGCCCGCGCATCATCGAGGCGATCGAGGCCAAGCTGGGCTGACCCGCGACACCCGCCGCGCGGCCCCCCTGACCCGTCCGGGTCGGGGGGCCGCGCGCGTGCGCGGCGCGCGCCGGGTCCGGGCGGGGGCGGCGGGAGAGGGGCCGGGGAAGGCGCGGGTTCGGCGGGGACGGGCCGGCGGCGGCGCGGGGTTGACCTTCACATCAGTGTGAAGGCATAGCCTCACCAGCGGAAAGGGACGTCCGCGCACGTCCGGCCGGGGTCGGCCGCGACCGCCCCCGGCGGGGTGCCGGTCGTCCGCTCACACCGCTCACACAGGAGCACGCCATGACCTTCTTCGCTGTGCACCGCGGCGAGCGCCCCGCGACCGCCGCCGACCTCGCCCCGCTGGCCTTCGCCGGCTACGCCCACTTCACCGCCGCCCAGGTGCGCGGCGGCCGGGTGCGCGGCCTGGACCTGCACCTGGACCGGCTGCGCGGCGCCTCGGTGGAGCTGTTCGGCCGGGCGCTGCCCGACGAGCGAGTGCGCGCGGCCCTGCGGGCGGCGCTGGCCGAGGGGCCGGCCGACGCCTCGCTGACGGCGACGGTGTACTCACCGGCGGGCGAGTTCACCGCCGCCGACGCCGAGCCCGAGCTGCTGGTGCGCACCGGCCCGCCCTCCTCCGGCCCCGCCGGGCCCCTGGCGCTGGCCGTCGCGGCGCACGAGCGGTGGCTGCCCCGCGTCAAGCAGGTCGGCGAGGCCGCCAAGACCCACCACCTGCGCCGGGCCGTGGCCGAGGGCTTCGACGACGCCGCGTTCGTGGACCGCCAAGGGCGGCTCAGCGAGGCGACGATCTGGAACCTCGCCTTCTGGGACGGCGCGTCGGTGGTGTGGCCGGTGGCCGAGGTGCTGCCCGGCACGACGATGAACATCCTCCGCCGCCAACTGGACCGCCTGGGGGTACCCCAGGTCGACAAGGAGGTCACCCCCGCCGACGTGCCGGACCTGGCCGGAGCCGTGGTCATGAACTCCTGGACGCCCGGCGTGCCGGTCCACCGCATCGGCCCCGCCGCCCTCCCCGAGGCCCCGGACTTCGTGGACCTGCTGCACCGCGCCTACGCGGCCGAACCCCTCACCGCGCCCTGAGGTCCGGCGCGGACCGGCCCCGGTGGCACGGGAGCGCGCCGAGGGCCAGCGCCACCGCGGCGAGCAGGGCCGTGAGCAGGACCAGGGCCAAGAAGATCTGGCCGTGCAGCCCCAGGACGAACACCGTGCGGTCGGCGAACTCCGGGTCGTAGGTGGCGGTCCCCGGGAAGAGCGGGGCGGCGAGCATGGCGGCCCAGGGCACCGCCAGGACGGCCGCGGCGCCCAGCAGCCGGTCCCGCCCGCCCGGTTCCCGGCGCAGCGCCAGGACCAGGCCGAACAGGCCCAGGAGCACGGTCATCACCATGTACTGGGCGTCGTGGAACTTGGCGTGCGGCGGCCAGCGGGGGTTGAACGCGTGCTGGGCCGCGAGTTCGGGGACGACGAGGTCGGCGAGCACCGCCCCGGCGGTGGTGACCGCCGCGACGGCGATGACGAGGACGCGGGCGAGGGTCATGGCGTGGCCTTTCGCACCGGCGGCGGGCCGCCGGGGGTCGGGGGTGGGACGGCGGGCCGGGCGGCGGGGCGGGACGGACACCGCCCGGCCCCGCCGCCCGGCGCCCGCGCTCAGGCCGCCGGCCGCCGGTCGGCCGCGGGCACCCGGTTGCGCCGGTCGTGGGCGAGGCGGGAGAGCCCCCACCACACCGCGGTCGCCGTCCACAGCGCGACGGGCAGCATCCACCAGTTCGGTTCCATCGTCCCTCACTTGTCTAGAGGTCGTAAGTTCTCTTAGGACCATTAAATAAACATAGGTCCCCTAGGATGTCAACGGCACCGAGGAACGGGGAGAGGGACGCCCATGCCCGCACGCACCACCGACCGGCGGCGCAGGATGCGCGAGGCCGCCCTGGCGGAGATCCACGCGGCGGCGCGCCGCCTGCTCGTGGAGCAGGGGCCGGCCGCCGTCACCGTCAACGCGGTGGCCCGGGAGGTCGGCATGAGCGGCCCGGCGCTGTACCACTACCACGCCGGCCACGACGAGCTGGTGGGGGCGGTGACCGCCGGCTTCTTCGGCGAGCTGGCCGCCGAGATGGAGCGCGCCCGCGACGCCCGCCCCGGCGCGCCCCCCGTCGAGCGCCTGGCCGCCGCCTGCCGCGCCATGCGCGCCTGGGCCGTCGCCCACCGCGCGGAGTTCGGCTGGATCTTCGCCAGTCCCGTCGCCCCCGCCGCCCGGCGCGACGACGCGGAGCGGCGCCTGGCCGGCCGGCGCTTCGAGGAGATCCTGCTCGACCCCGTGGCCGAACTGTGGCGCACCCGGCCGTTCCCCGTGCCCGACCCCGCCGCGCTGGACGCCTCCCTGCGCGACCAGCTCGCCGCCTACTCCGCGTCCATTGGCGGCCGGCTGCCGCCCGAGGCGGCCCACGTCTTCCTGACCTGCTGGACCCGGCTCTACGGGCTGCTGTGCATGGAAGTCCTCCACCAACTCGACTTCGCCTACACCGACATGGAGCCCGTCTTCGAGGAGTGCCTGCGCGACATCGCCGCCCGCCTGGGCGCGGACGCCCCGGACCCGGCGGCCGGCCGCCCCGGAGGGTGAGCGCACCGGGTCCGGGGCCGCCCCGCCGGGCGCCCGCCCCCCGGGGGTGACGTGTGCCACGCGGTGTCACAGGCGGCGCCGGGCCGGTGTCTTGTGGGCGGAACCCCGCAGTGGAGGAGGCACCATGGCAGACAGCACCGAGGTCGTCGTGATCGGCGGCGGCTACGCCGGCGTCCTGGCGGCCAACCGGCTCACCCGGCGCGGCGACGTGGCCGTGACCCTGGTCAACCCGCGCCCGGTCTTCGTGGAGCGCATCCGCCTGCACCAGTTGGCGGGCGGCACCCACGGCGCGGTCGCCGACTACCGCGACGTCCTGGCCCCGCGCGTGCGGCTGGTCGTGGACTCCGCCGTGCGCATCGGCGCCGGTGAGCGCACCGTGGCGCTGGCCGGCGGCGGCACCCTGGGCTACGACCACCTCGTCTACGCGGCGGGCAGCGGCGGCGGGCGGGCCGACGTGCCCGGGGCGACCGAGTTCGCCCACCCCGTCGCCACCCTGGAGGACGCGCGGCGGCTCAAGGACGCCCTGGCCGCCGCGCCCGCCGCGGCCGAGGTCACGGTCGTGGGAGCCGGCCCGACCGGCATCGAGACCGCCGCCGAACTGGCCGAGCAGGGCCGCCGCGTCGTCCTCGCCTGCGGCGGGGTCCTCGGTCCCTACCTGCACCCCAAGGGGCGCCGCTCGGTCGCCCGGCGCCTGGACCGGCTCGGCGTGCGCGTGCTGGAGGGCCCCGGCGCGGCGGTGGCGGCCGTCACCGCCGACACCGTGCGGCTGGCCGACGGCCGCGAGCTGCCCAGCCGGGTCACCGTGTGGACCGCCGGGTTCGGCGTGCCCGACCTGGCCGCGCGGAGCGGGCTGCGCACCGACACCCTGGGCCGGCTGCTCACCGACGAGACCCTGACCAGCGTGGACGACCCCCGCATCGTCGCGGCCGGGGACGCGGCCGCGCCCTCGGACCTGCCGTTCCGGATGAGCTGCCAGTCGGCCACCCGGCTGGGCGCCCACGCCGCCGACACGGTGCTGCGCCGCATCGCGGGGCAGCCGCCCGAACCCGTCAACCTGGGGTTCTTCGGCCAGTGCATCAGCCTGGGGCGGGGCGCGGGGATCTTCCAGTTCGCCGACCGGGACGACACCGCCACCGGCCGCTACATCTCCGGCCGCCTCGGCGCCCGGGTCAAGGAGGTCGTCTGCCGCTCCACCCTCAAGCACCTGGCGCACGAGGCGCGCAAGCCCGGCTCGCTGACCTGGGTCGCCGACGGCAGCCGCCGCGAACGGCTCCAGGCCCGCGACCGCACCGCGCCGGCCCGCTGAGCGGTGGGCCGCACGAGTCCGGCAACGCCGTCACACCTGCGAGGAGAGGCACCTTGATGGAGCAGAGCACCACCGGCGGCGGCCGCGCCCTGGTCGTCGGGCTGGGCGTCAGCGGGATCGCCGCGGCGCTGCGGCTGCGGCAGATCGGCTGGACCCCGGTCGTGGTCGAACGTGCGGCGGGCCGCAGGACCGGCGGGTACTTCGTCGCGCTGTTCGGCGCGGGCCGCGCCGCCGCCAAACGGCTGGGCGTCCTGGACCACCTCACCGACCGGGGCCCCGACGGCGCCAGCCACGACATCGACCGGTCCGGCCGCAGCCGGCCCGGCCTGGGGTTCAAGGACTTCCCGGGCCGGCCGTGGCTGATGACGCGCGGCGACGTGGAGGCCGCCGGGTTCGCCGCGCTGCCCGCCGACGTCGAGGTCCGCTACTCCACCGTGCCGACCCGCATCGTCCAGGACGCGCGCGGGGTGGACGTCACCCTGGCCGACACCGCCGGCCAGACCTCGGTAACCGAGCGCTTCGACCTGGTCGTCGGCGCCGACGGGCTGCGCTCCACGGTGCGGCGGCTGGTGTTCGGCCCGCACGAGGACCACCTGCACCGGCTGAACCACATGGCGGTGGCCTTCCAGTTGCCCGGCGCGCTGCCGGGCTTCTCCGAAACGGACTCGGTCATCATGGCGGAGTCCGCGCGGTCCATGTGGGTCTTCCCGTTCGCGGACGGCCCGCCGACCGTGCTGCTGAGCTACCGCACCGCCGACGTGGACGCGGAGTTCACCCGGCCGATCCCTGAGCGGGTGCGCGAGGCGTTCGGCCCCCAGCCGCCCGGCCCGGTGCTGGGAGCGGCGCTGGAGGCGCTGGAGTCGGCCCCCGACGTGCTGTTCGATTCCGTGGAGCAGGTGCGCATGGACCGCTGGCACCGGGGCCGGGTGGTGCTCGTCGGCGACGCCGCCTGGTGCGTGACGCTCTACGCGGGGATGGGCGCCTCCACCGGGATGGCCGGCGCCGACCTGCTGGGCACCGTGCTGGAGCACCACGGCGGAGAGGTGCCCGAGGCACTGGCGGCGTGGGAGCGGCGGCTGCGCCCTCACATCGCCTACCTCCAGGGCAACGGGGCGCAGATGCGCGCGTTCTTCGTGCCGGCCGGCCGCTTCGAGTTGGGACTGCGGCGTGTGGTGCTGCGCCTGAGCCTGCTGCCGGCCACGGCCCCGTTGCTCCGCTGGTGGCGCACCAGGGGCAAGGCGGCCCGGATGAAGGACACGGACTTCGCCCACCCCGACCTCGCCGCACCCGGGCCGGGCCGGCGGCCGCACGTGCCCGCGTGAGTACGCGTACTCTGCCGGCGCCGCCCGCCCTGCGGGCATGCTGGCGGGTATGGAAGCGCCCCTCGCGCCCCGCGCCCCGCACCGACCCGGCCTTTCGGCGCCGGCTGCGGCCGGCGGCCCCGCCGCCGCGGCCCGCTCGCGCCGGGCACCGCGCGCCTGAGCGCGCCCGCCGCCCGCGAACACGCGAAACGGCCCCGGCGGGACAAATCCACCGGGGCCGTGACGCGGTGCGGGCGCGATGCGGCGGTCGCCTCTCGGCGAGTGGCACAACGCGGCTCCGAGGCCGTCCGGATCCGCCGAGGCGGAGGCCGGACGCGGTATTCCGCGAAGGCGATAGGTGAGGCCCGGGGGACACTGACCGCATCGACCCGCACCCCTGTCAACCACCCGCCCGGGCCGGGTATTCCACGCCCGGGAGGGGGAGGGTGGCGGGGCGCCGTGGTCCGGGACGGGGCGGTGGCGGACAGTGGGTGGCCGCCACCACCGTTAGGTTCGGCGGCCGACGGAAAGGAGTCACCATGACCATTCTCGTGACCGGTGCCACCGGCAACGTCGGGCGGCCGCTGGTCGAGCGGCTGCTCGCCGACGGCCACCGCGTCCGCGCGCTCACCCGCGATCCCCGCCGGGCCGGCCTCCCGGCCGGGGCCGAGGTCGTCGCCGGCAGCCTGACCGAGCCCGCCGGGCTGGCGGGCGCGTTCGACGGCGTCACGGCGGTGCACCTGATCAGCTTCGGCGGAGACTACGCGCCGCTCACCACCGGGCCGCAGCTCATGGACCTCGCCGCTGCGGCCGGGGTCCGCAGGGTCACCGTCCTCAAGGGCGACGTGGAGCCCACCGACCTCGACCGGGCCGTCGAGGACAGCGGACTGGACCGGACCCTGCTGATGCCGGTGGAGTTCATGTCCAACACCCTGGAGTTCGCCGGATCCGTGCGAGACGAAGGCGTGGTACGCGAAGGGTTCGCGTCCGCCAAGAGCGCGCTGGTGCACGACGCCGACATCGCCGCGGTGGCGGCCGTGGCCCTCACCAGCGAGGGCCACGGCGGCCGGGAGTACTGGCTGACCGGCCCCGAGGTGCTGACTCCGCCGGACAAGGCGCGCATCATCGGCGAGGTGCTGGGGCGCGAGGTGCGCTACGTCGAACTCAGCCGCGACGAGGTCGTGGCGCAGTGGCGCGCGCAGGGGTTCGGCGACGACGACATCGCGTTCTTCCTGACGATGCGGACCGACCCGCCGGCGGCCGGCCGCACGGTGCTGCCCACGGTGGAGGAGATCACGGGCCGGCCCGCCCGCACCTTCGCCCAGTGGGTGCGCGAGCACGCCGCCCACTTCGGCGGCTGACCGGCCCGGTCCGCCGCGAACGCGCGGGTGCCGGGCCGGCGCGCCGGCGGGTCCGGTGCGGGACGTCCGGCAGGAGGCGGCGGGGGAGTGGAATAGGCGGGGGCCGCGGGGGATTGTGACGGGCATGACAGGCACTGCATTCGACCCGCGCGCGCTGCTCGCGCAGAGCCGGCTCGGCGTCCTCGCCACGATCAAGGCGGACGGGCGGCCCCAGTTGTCGCCCGTCCAGCCCTACTACGACCGGGAGGCCGAACGCCTCTACGTGTCGATGACCGAAGGGCGGGCCAAGACCGCCAACCTGCGCCGCGACCCGCGCGCCGCGCTGGAGGTCACCGCCGACGACGGCCGGCAGTGGGCCACGGCCGAGGGCACGGTGACCCTGGTCGGGCCGGGCACCGACCCGCGCGGTCCCGAGGTGGAGGCGCTGGTGGACTACTACCGGCGCGCCGCCGGTGAGCACCCGGACTGGGCGGAGTACCGGTCGGTGATGGTGTCCGACCGCCGGGTGCTCATGGTGATGGCGGTCGAGCGCGTGTACGGCCAGAGCCTGCGCTGAGCAGGCGGCCCGGCGCGGGGCGGCGCCCGTCCCGCACCGCCCCGCGCCGGACCGCCGCTCGGCTTCCGGGTCCGGGGTCCGGATCCCGGCGGCCGGCTCCCGAGCCCGGCGGCCGCCCGGCCTACCGGAACCGGCCACCGGCCCCCCGATTCCCGGCCGCCGGTCCGGCCCGCCCGGTTGCGGCGGGCGGACCGGTGCCGAGGTGCCGACGTGTCAGTCGGCGACCGCGACGTTCTCGAACGGCGGGAACTCACCCGCCTGGACCGTGGCGGCGGTCGCGGTCTCCGGCAGCGGGACCACGGTGAAAAGCACCGCGCTCTCGCCGGCCTCCCGGTTGTTCAACGGGTTGACGATCCGTGTGGACAGCAGGTCCGGGCGGTCGGCGCCCTCCTGCTCCAGCAGCAGCGGCCGGTGGCGGGTGCCGGCCGCGGGGTCGGTGAGCGTGACCCCCGAGGTCCAGACCCCGCCGTCCTCGTTGAGCGGCGCGGTGTCCAGGAAGTCGATCGTGGACGCGGAGTCGACCCCGGTGAACTCGTAAACGAGCAGGGCCAGGCCGCCGTCGAGGCGGCGCAGGTCCAGCAGCCGCAGCCGCGCCGTGCCCATGTCGGCGTCGCCGATCTCGGTGCGCAGGTTGTGCTCCTGCTCGAACTCCCGCGCGGGGCGGGCCTGGCCGGTGGGGGAGGCGGTCGGCGACGGGGCCGCGCCGCCGGGGGCCGCCTCCGCCTGCCCGGCGAAGGTGATGGTGACACGGCGGTTGAGCCGCCGGCCCTCCTCGGTGTCGTTGCTGTACAGGGGCTCGTCGGAGCCGAAGCCCTCGGCGGTGAAGGCGGCGCCGCCGGTGACCAGCTCCTCCAGCGCCGAGGTGACGTTCTCGGCCCGCTCCTCGGAGAGGGGGTCGTTGATGGAGTCGTCGCCGGTGTCGTCGGTGTGGCCCTCGACGGTGACCTCGGCGGCGCCGGACGCGTCGATCTGCTCGGCCGTGCGCTCCAGCACCTCCCGCGCCTCGGCCGACAGCTCCGACTCGCCGGTGGCGAACAGCACGTCGGCCGACAGGTCGATGCTGGTGGACTCGGCGTCGGTGCGGGTGGCCTGGCTGTCGTCGGCCGCCTCCACGGACGTGCCCCAGGCCAGGGTGTCGGGCTCGGCCCCGGGCACGTCCTCGGGCATCCGCAGGGTCTGGCCCTCCGGCGCGCTCGGCTCGCGGTCGGTGATGGGCACGTCCACGAAGGGCGGCGCGGCGTCGGTGAAGACGGTGGTGGTCTGGGCGTCGGGCGACACCGGGTGCACGGTGTGGAACGTCATCTCCTCGCCCGGGTCGAGGAAGGACTCCAGTTCGTCGTTGTTGCTGCACAGGCAGTCGTTGGCGTGGTTTTCGGCGGCGGCGACGCGGTAGGGGAGTTGCAGCGCCCGGTTCTCCGCGTCGAGCACCGCGACCCCCGATGCCCGGCCCCGGGGATACCTCCGGCTGCTGCCGACACCGAACTCGTTCTGGAGCATGCCGAAGGGGTGCACCGCGTGGTCGTCGTCGGCCGGGTCGCGGGACAGCCGCAGTCGCACCACCAGGTGCCCGCCGTGGCGGTCGGCCGCCAGCAGGTCCACGCGCACCCCCGGCTCCTCGGGGGAGTAGTGGTAGCCCAGCACGTCGTCCCGCGGCCGGGGCCGGTCGTCGTCGGCGTACAGGGTGTCGTAGTACTCGGACGAACCGGCGGCCGGGGGCGCGCCGGACTCGCTGCCTGCGCCGCCGCCTCCTCCGTCGCGGCCGTCGCCGCTGCCGGAGCCGGGCTGGGCCTCCGAGCAGGCGGTGGCCAGCAGGACGGCGGCCAGTGCGGCGGCGCCCGAGGGCCGGACGAGCGCGCTCAGCGGGCGGGGGCGGGGGGCGGAACGTGTCACCGGGTCTCTCCTGGAGTAGTCGGGTCGGGACGGGCGGACGCGGACGAGCGTCCGGGAAGAGCGCGGTGGAGCGCGGCGCGGAGCCGGGGCGAAACCGGAGGAAACTCGCTCGGGAAAGGCCGCTAGTGGACAATCCGATAGGCCGAGGGGGTCCGCGAGAATACGGGCATGGACCCCCGTACGGAACTCCGCGACTTCCTGCGTCAGCGCCGCGCGGCCATCCAGCCCCGCGACATCGCCGGTGTCCGCCACTCGGGTCGCCGCCGCGTTCCGGGCCTGCGCCGCGAGGAGGTGGCCGAACTCGCCGGAGTCAGCCCCGACTACTACCTCCGCCTGGAGCAGGGCAGGAACAAGACCGTCTCGGTCATCGTGCTCAACTCCATCGCCCGAGCGCTCCGGCTCACCGAGGTGGAGCGCACCCACCTGCTGCGCCTGGCGCGGCCCGCCGACGACCGGCCCGCCCTCGAACTCCCCGAGCGGATCATGCCGGGGCTGCGCGACATGCTGTCCGGGATCGGCGCCGCACCCGCCTACGTGATCGGCCGCAAGACCGACGTCCTGGCGTGGAACGCGTGCGCGGCGGAGGTGTTCACGGATTTCGGGCGCATTCCGCCCGATGAGCGCAACATGACGCGCATCATGTTCCTCACCTCCCTGGGCCGGGAAATGTTCCCCGACTGGGAGCTCAAAGCCCTCGCGGTGATCTCCTACCTGCGGATGAGCCTGGCCTATTACCCCGACGACACCGAACTGCGGGCGCTCACCGCCGAAGTGGCCCGGAAAAGCGCGGATTTCCGCCGGTTGCGCGACCTTCAGCACGTGGCGGAGAAGACGCACGGGCGGTACCGGATCGGCGGCCGGGGGAAGGCGGACTTCACCCTGGCGTACCGGGGCCTGCGCCTTCCGGAGGCGCCCCGGCAGAGCCTGATCGTGTACTTCCCGGAGTCGCGGGAGCCCGCCGTCCTGCGCGCGCCGGCCCCGGGCGCCCGCCCGGGATGACCCGCGCCGGAGCCGCGCGCCCCGGCCCGCACCGCCGCGCGGCCCCCGGCAAAACCCCCGCCGCGGCCGCGCGCCCCGGCGTCCGCCGACTCCTCACCCCAAGGCACGTCCTCGCCCTTCCTCCGTTCGATGCGCGTGGGGCTCCATGCTCTCCATCCCCACGAATCCAGGAAGGGCACAGGTTGCCCTCTTGTACGGTCCGGCCGTACGTGCTACGGGGGCGCGGCGGTCGCCGGCTCGGCCCTCGATGCGGCCGCACCTGGCCGACCGAACCGGACATCTTTCGTAATCTACGACGTAAAGATCGTCCTGTTCTTCAAGGTGGTCGAGCGCGTTGGCGAATATTCGGGCTACGGCGCCAGGGCGAGGTCCAGGGCCGCCTCAACGTGGATCCGGGTGGAGTCGAACACCGGCACCGGGCTGTCGCGCTCGCCGATGAGCAAGGTGATCTCGGTGCAGCCCAGGATCACGCCGCAGGCGCCGCCCTCGGCCAGCCGGGCGATGATCCGGCGGTACTCCGCGCGCGAGGACTCCTCGATCCGGCCCCGGGTCAGCTCGTCGTAGATGACGGCGTCCACGACGGCGCGGTCGGCCGCCTCCGGGACCACCACCTCCACCCCGCGGGCGCGCATGCGGTCCCGGTAGAACGGCAGCTCCATGGTGAAGCGGGTGCCCAGCAGCCCGACCCGCGCCACGCCCGCCTCGGCCAGCCGCGCGGCCGTACAGTCCACCAGGTGCAGGAACGGCACCCCGATCGCCGCCTCCACGGCGTCGGCCACGCGGTGCATGGTGTTGGTGCACAGCAGCACCGCCTCGGCGCCGGCGCGCTCCAGCGCCCGGCCCGCCTCGGCCAGCGCCGCGCCGGCGGCGGCCCAGTCCCCGGCCCGCTGCATCGCCTCGACCTCGGCGAAGTCGAGGCTGTTCAAGACCACGCGCGCGCTGTGGTGGCCGCCGAGGCGCCGGCGCACCCCCTCGTTGAGCAGGCGGTAGTACTCCGCCGAGGACTCCCAGCCCATGCCTCCGATGAGGCCGATCGTTCGCGTCATGGCCCCATCGTGGCGCGGCCAGCCGCCCCTAGGCAGCCCTGACCTCCTTGGCCCTGACCCAAGGAATACTTATGGCATGACCGGCCCCGACCCCCACCGCCTGCTCGTCTTCCGCGAGATCGCCCGCGCGGGCTCCATCGGGGGCGCGGCCCGCGCGCTGGGCTGGACCCAGCCGGCGGTCAGCCAGCACCTGCGCGCCCTCGAACGCCAGGCCGGCCTGCCGCTGGTGGTCCGCGTGCCGCGCGGGGTGCGGCTGACCGAGGCGGGCGCGGTGCTGCTGCGCCACGCCGAGGCCGTCGCGTCGCGGCTGCGGGCCGCCGCCGACGACCTGGCCGCGCTCGCCGACCTGCGGTCGGGCACCGTGCGGCTGGCGGCGTTCCCCTCGGCCGGGGCGACCCTGGTGCCCGCCGCGATCGGGCTGCTGGCCGAGCGCCATCCCGGCCTCGACGTCGGGCTGCGGGAGGCCGAGCCGCCCGAGGCGCTCGACCTGCTGCGGACCGGCGCGGTGGACGTCGCGGTCGCGTTCGCCCACGCCGGGGCGCCCCCGCCGGAGGAGGCGGGCCTGGTCCGGGTGCCCCTGGGGGCGGACCCGGTCCGCCTCGTGGTGCCGGGCGCGCGCACCGGACCGGCGGCCGGCCTGGCCACCTGGCCGGGGAGCGCTGGATCGCCGGCTGCGAGCGGTGCACGGCCTACCTGGTGCGGGCCTGCGCCGACGCCGGGTTCGCGCCCGACATCCGGCACGGCACCGACGACTACGTGGCGACCCAGGCGCTGGTGGCGCGGGGGCTGGGCGTGGCGCTGCTGCCCGGACTGGCCCTGGCCGCGTTCCGCCACCCGGAGGTGGCGGTGCGCGACGTGCCGGGGCTGCGTCCGCGCGCGCTGCACGCCTTCCACCACCGCGAGGCCGACCAGATCCCGGCCGTGGGCGCCGCCGTGCGGGCGCTGCGCGACGCCCGCCGCGCCGAGGGGGCGTCCGCATCCGGCCACACCGTGACCGCGCGGTCGTGAGGCGGCCGGGAAACCCCACCACAGCACCACCGCGCGGGCACCGGGCGGCGCCACGGCCCGCCGCCGCGCGGATTCCCGGCGGTCGACGGGCGCGGCGCGGTCGGCCATAATCGCCGTACTCCGACGGATTCCGGCATACCGAACCGGCGACGGCCCCGCCCCGCCCGCCCGTACCCGCGCCGCCGCGCGTCCCCCACCCGCCGAGCGACAGGGGCCATCGTCCATGCCCGAACGAGCCCGCCCGTGGACCGTCCTCAAGCACGCGGCGTCCCTGATGACCGGCCGCCGCGAGGTCGAACTGTACGGCACCGCCCTGCTCGCGGTGGCCGTCCCGGCGCTGATGGCCGGCGCGATGGGCCTGCTCCTGGTGGTGCGGGAGGGCGACGACGCGGGCCTGCCCTTCGCGCTGCGCTGCCTGGTGGTCGGCGCCGTCACGGCGGCCGCCAGCCTCGCGCTGCGCGCCTACTACCGGCGCGCCTACGAGAGCGGCGGCGCCGGCCGGGAGCGGGGGCAGGGCCAGGACTCCGGCCCGGGGCCTGACCAGGGGCGGGGGTGACCCGCCCGCGCGGTCGTCAGTCGGCGACGGCCTGCTCCAGCAGTTCCAGCAGGTGGTGGTAGGGCTCGCCGGTGGCGCGCGACAGGCCGATCTCGCAGGTGCGGTTGACCGAGGCGTGCGCGGCGCACCCGGCGGCGGCGACCGTCGCGGCCTCGGCGCGGGTGGCCGACGCGGTGAGTTCGGGGTGCAGCAGGCCGCGGTCGCCGGCGAACGCGCAGCACTGCCAGTCGACGGGCACCACCACCCGCTCGGCGACGGCCTCGGCGATCGCGGTGATGGCGGGGTCCAGCCCGATCCGGGTGGCCGAGCACGTGGGGTGCAGGGCCAGCGAGGGCAGGCGGCGGCGCACCGCGAGCCGGGGCAGGATGTGCTCGGCGGTGAAGGCGACCGCGTCGACCACCTCGGCGCCGGCGTCCTCGGCGAAGCGGTGGAAGCCCTCGGTGCAGGACGCGGCGTCGCTGACGACGGGGATGCGGCCCCGCTCGGTGGCCTCGGACAGGGCCGCCGCCACCCGGCGGCGCATGGCCGCGTACCCCTCGGCGTAGCCCTTGGACGACCACGGCGTGCCGCAGCACAGGCCCGCCACCTGCTCGGGCACCCGCAGCCGCACCCCGGCGCGCTCGGCCAGGCGCCCGAACGCCGCCATCACGCCCGGCCCGCCCTCGGCCGGGGCGAACAGCGTGTTCAGGCACGAGGGGACGTAGACGGCGTCGGCCTCGGCCCTGGGCACGGGGCGGCGCCGCCGCCCGCCGCGCGGCAGGTCGGGGCTCCACTGGGGCACGGCCTCGGCGCCGGCCACCGCGCGGGCCGCGCGGCTGGCGGACTCCGGCAGGGCGTCCGGGGCGACGGCGGCGGTGTCCAGGGCGAGGTTCATCGCCCGGGTCACCCCGTCCCAGTGCCGCGCGGCGGTGGTCCAGCCCCGCTGGGCGGCGCGGCCGTGGCGCTCGGCGCGCAGCCGCTTGGTCAGCTCGCCGGTGTTGATCTGCACCGGGCAGGCGGTGGCGCACATGCCGTCCACCGCGCAGGTGTCCACCGCGTCGTAGCCGTACTCCCGCTCCAGTTGCCGGGCCAGTTCGTGGTCGCCGGCGGCCTGGGCGGCGGCCAGTTCCCGGCGCAGCACGATGCGCTGGCGCGGCGTGGTGGTCAGGTCGCGGCTGGGGCACACGGGTTCGCAGTAGCCGCACTCCACGCACCGGTCCACCTCGGGCTCCACGGCGGGGGCGACCTTGAGGTCGCGCAGGTGGGCCTGGGGGTCGTCGCTGAGGACGACGCCGGGGTTGAGCGCGCCGCCGGGGTCGCACAGCCGCTTGACCTCGGTCATCACCGCGTACAGTTCGTCGCCGTACTGGCGGCGCACGAAGGGCGCCATGACGCGGCCGGTGCCGTGCTCGGCCTTGAGGGTGCCGCCCCGGTCGAGGACGGCGGCGACCATGTCCTCGGTGAAGTCGGCGTAGCGCCGCACGTCGGTGGCGAAGTGCTCGTTGAGCATGAAGTGCAGGTTGCCGTCCTTGGCGTGGCCGAAGATCACGCTGTGCTCGTAGCGGTGGCGGGCGAACAGCGCGGTGAGGTCGCCGCACAGGCCGGCCAGTTCGGGCACGGGCACGGCGACGTCCTCCAGCAGGGCGGTGGTGCCGCTGGGCCGCGCGCCGGCCACCGACGCGTACAGCCCCTTGCGGATGTGCCACAGCGCGGCACGGGCGGCGGAGTCCCGGCTCAAGCGCGCGGGCGCGGCCAGGCGCAGGTCGGCGAAGACTTTCTCGGCGGCGCGTTCGCGCTCGGCCAGCGCCTCGGAGTCGGCCTCCTGCCACTCCACCAGCAGCGCGGCGTGCTCGGCGACGGTGAGCGAGCGCAGCACGTCGCCGGCCTTGGGGTCGGCCTGGGCCACGCGCAGGGACTCGGCGTCGAGGAGTTCGACGGCGGCGGGTTGGGCCGCCACCAGGCGCGGCATGGCGTCCATGGCCGCGCGCAGGGTGGGGAAGACGAGCAGGACGGTGGCGGCCAGGGGGTGGGCGGGGACCGTGCGCAGCACCGCCTCGGCCACGAACCCGAGCGTGCCCTCGCTGCCGACCGCCAGGTGGGCCAGGATCTGGGCGGGGGACTCGTGGTCCAGGAAGCTGTTGAGGCCGTAGCCCATGGTGTTCTTCAGAGCGAACTGGGTGCAGATGCGGTGCACGGAGTCGGGGTTGTCGCGGATGCGGTCGCGCAGCCGCTCCAGGCCGGCGGCGAGGTCGGGCTCCAGCGCGCGCAGGCGGGCGTCGGCGTCGGGCGCGGCGGTGTCCACGACGGTGCCGCTGGCCAGCACCAGGGTCAGCGACTCCAGGGTCCGGTAGGTGTTGGCGTGGGTGCCGCAGGTCATGCCGCTGGAGTTGTTGGCGACCACGCCGCCGATGGTGCACGCCGACTCGCTGGCGGGGTCGGGGCCGAGCTTGCGGCCGTAGGGGGCCAGGCGGGCGTTGACCTGGCGCAGGACCGCGCCGGGCTGCACGCGCACGCGGGCGCCGCCGTCGAGCACCTCGATGGAGCGGAAGTGGCGGCGGGTGTCCACGAGCAGGTGCCCGCTGACGGCCTGCCCGCTGAGGCTGGTGCCGCCGGAGCGGAAGGTCAGGGGCAGGCCGGCGCGCATGAGGGCGGCGACCTGGTCGGTGTCGCGCGGCACGAGGACGGCCTGGGGGGTGAGCAGGTAGTGCGAGGCGTCGTGGGCCATGCCGAGCCGGTCGCTCACCCGCGTCCGGGCGATGCCGGGGACGGCCGCCTCGACGGCGGACAGGACGGCGCGGTCCGGCGATTCGATCACGTGCTGCTCCCCCTCGGTGGTGTGGGCGCGGGCCGGGCCGGACCACCGGAGGCACCCGGGCGGACCGGGGCGGCCGTGAGCGGCCGTGGGCGGCGGTGCCCGGAGCGCCAGGTCACGCGGGTGAGGATACTCGTGCGGGCACCGGCCGACGCGGAGGACCCGCCCTGGAGGGGCCGCGTGGGCGGGGAGGTCGGTCGTTCGGGGGCGCGCGCCGGGGGGGGTTGAGGGCGTCAGGGGCTCCCGGGGTTAGGTGCTCGCCGGGTTGCGGGCGCCCGGGTTCACAAGTTCACCCCGGCCCGAACGGGCCGCCGGGCTTCCAGCCCTCCTCGGCGAGGGCGCGCACGCCGGGGTGCGCGCGGGCGTGGCGCTCGGGGCGGGGCGCCAGGCGGCGCCAGGGGATCCGGTGTTGTCGGATGCCCAGCCACAGGCCCAGCCAGGCCAGCGTCCAGATCCAGGGGTAGACGATCTGCCAGGAGTCGGCCCACGGTTCGCCGCCGAGGTAGGAGCCCGTCATCAGCAGCGTGGGCAGGACGGTGACCACGGCGGAACCCGCGAGGATCCACCGCGTGACCCGTTCGACGCCGTGCCCGAAACCGCACCGCTCGCACCGGGGAATGTTCACCCACGCCTGTTCCCAGCGCGCGTGCACCGCCACGAGGAGGGGCGTGTACTGGGCGTTCCGGTACATGTCGAAACGCAGGAATCGGCCACCGCGAATCGGAGTGGAGCAGAACCAGCACTCGACGGCGTTCATGGGAAGAGAATAGCGACGGCGTTTCCGGAGAACGGAATGCTGAAACCGTCCGGACAAACAGGGCGGGACCACAAGGAAAAACGTCCGGACAAACGGTGCGGGACCACAAGGAAAGCGGGCGCGCAATGGGCGGGGGCCGTGTGAGGGCCGTGGGGGGGGGGGGGGGGGGGGGGGGCGGGCCCCCCCCCCCCCCCCCCGCCGGGGGGGGGGGCGTTGTGGGGCCGGGGGGTGGCGCCCCCGGCGGCCGCCCCCCCCCCCCCACGGCTAGGAGCGCGTGAGGCGGCGAACCCTCCGCCGCCAGGTCACCGCTCGCACCACAGCATGCTGCCGTCGTAGGAGATGAGGGAGCTGTCCACCCACCCGGCGACGCCGGTGCGGACGTTGCGCACATAGGTCCACCGGTCGCCGTGGCGGTTGACGGTGTAGCAGTGGTAGTCGAGGCGGTCGCCGCGCTGGGCCTGGCCGTTGGAGGGGCAGGTGACGCCCGAGCCGGTGCGCATGTTGAGGCCGTCGGTCCGGGGATAGCCGACCACGCTGTCGTAATCGGTGGGAGCGGACGTGCCGCAGGGGTAGTGCAGGAGGCTGACGTCGGCGGGAGGTTCGGCGGGAGCCCCCGCGCCGGACGCGGCGGGGGAGGCGGACGCGGACGGCGCCGCGACCGCCAGCAGGGCGGTGGCCAGGGCGAGGACGGCGGCCGGGGCCAGGGCGGCGGCCGGGCGGGTGAGGCCGAAGGCGGGCACGGTTCCTCCAGGGGGACCGGGGCGAAGAAGGGCGCCTCCAGCACAGCACTGATCGGCGCGCGCTGCCTGAGGTCGAACCCGCCTCTTGTTCCGCGCGCCCGATGCTGGTAACGGCCCGGCGGCCGGGCCGCGGCGGCCCGGGTGTGGGGCGCCGCGCCCGGGCGTTCCCGGGCGCGGCGCGGTCGGGGCCGTCAGACCCACGGATCGGTCAGACCCACTGGACGAGTTGCCAGATGAGCCCGTTGGGGTCGGCGAACTGGCAGAAGCGCTCGCCCCACGGCTCGGTCTCGGGCTCGGTGACCACCTGCGCGCCGGCGGCGGCGATGCGGGCGAACTCGGCGTCGAGGTCCTCGACGACGAACACGATCAGCATCCCCTGCCCGGCGGGGCCGGCGATGGAGGCGGGCTTGAAGGTGCCCAGGCCGGTGCGCAGGAAGATCAGGTTGAGAGCGGCGTGGGGGTGGGCCAGGGAGACGAAGCCGTCGTCCGACATCGCCTCGGTGAACCCGAAGTGCTCCTTGGCGAAGGAGGCGGACGCCGCGACGTCGGGGACGTTCAGGGACAGGGCGGTGGCGGTGGTCTTCAGGGGAGCCTCCCGGGATCGCAAAACTATGTACGATGTACAAGGTAACAGACGGCTCGGGTATTCCCGACATCGAAGGAGATTTTTCGTGGCGCGCGATCTGATCGACCTGCTGTGGCGCGACCATCCCGACGCCCCGCGCGGCGGGGCGCGCGGCCCCCGCGCGCGGGTGACGACCTCGCAGGTGGTGGACGCCGCGGTCGCCCTGGCCGACACCGAGGGCCTGGCGGCGGTGACCGCGCGGCGCCTGGCGGGCGACCTCGGGCTGTCCACGATGTCGCTGTACACCCACGTGGGCTCGCGCGACGACCTGCTGGTGCTGATGGCCGACGCCGTCCACGCCGCCGCGCCGCGCCCGCCCCACACCGAGGACGACTGGCGCGCGCGGGTGCGCCGGGTCGCCGAGGCGAACCTGGCCCTGCACACCGCCCACCCGTGGCTGCTGGAGGTGACCGACCAGCGCACGGCCCTGGGGCCGGGCACCATCGCCAAGTACGACCACGAGCTGCACGCCCTGGACCCCATGGGGCTCTCCGACGTCGACCGCGACGCCGCGCTGACCTTCGTCCTGGACTTCGCCCGCGCGGCAGCCCGCGCCCGGCGCCCCGACCCCCACGCCGCCCGGATGGCGGAGTCCTGGCCCGAGACGGGCCGCCGCCTGGCCGCCTACCTCGGCGCGGACCACCCCCTGGCCCAGCGGGTGGGCGCGGCGGCGGGCGCGGCCAACAACGCCGCCTACAACCCCGAGGCCGCCTGGCGCTTCGGCCTGGCCCGGGTGGTGGCCGCCCTGGCACCCCTCACCGAGTAGCGCGCCGACCTTCCGTGGGGGACGCAACAGCGGCCCCGCATACGCGCACCCGGACACGCGCCTTAGCCTGTGAGCGGCGGATACCGGTTAATGGCGGCAAATGGCCGCATATTCGGCGTGCATATCCGCATTCCCCTGCCTTTCACCGCCCCAGGCCGAGCGAATCCGAGGAACAGCGTGAGTATCAGTCCCCGTGTCACAGCGGTCGCCTTCCGCGTGGTGGCGATCATCGAGGCCCTGACCTGGATCGGCCTGCTTGCGGGCATGTACGTCAAGTACCTGGGCAGCCGCAGCGAGGCGGGCGTGGAGTTCTTCGGCCCGCTGCACGGCGGCGCCTTCATCGTCTACGTGGCCGTCACCCTGGCGGCGGCCGTCCACCTGCGCTGGAACGTGTGGTCGACGCTGCTGGCCCTCGCGGCGTCCGTCCCGCCCCTGGGCACCCTCGCCGCCGACTGGTGGCTGCACCGCACCGGCCGCCTCGCGCCCGCCCGCCGCACCCCCGAGCCCGCGTCCGAACCCGTGGCCTGACCCCGGTCCGGACCGCGCGGTCCGGACCGGGGCCGGAAGCCGCTGCCGTGGTGCTCAGTCCACGGCGGCGGCGAACATGCCCGGCTCGTAGGCGCCCGCCGGGGTGCGGACGATCACGTTCATGCGGTTGGCGGCGTTCATCATGGCGATGCCGACGATCAGGGTGCCGAGCTGGTCGTCGTCGAAGTGCTCGCGGGCCTTGGCCCACGTCTCGTCGGAGACGCCCTCGTGGGCGTCGGCCAGGCGGGTGCCCTCCTCGGCGAGCGCCAGGGCGGCGCGCTCGGCCTCGGTGAACACCGTGGCCTCGCGCCAGACGGCGACCAGGTTCAGGCGCAGCGCCGTCTCCCCGGAGGCCGCCGCCTCCTTGGTGTGGATGTCGACGCACATCGCGCAGCCGTTGATCTGGCTGACGCGCAGCCGGACCAACTCCTGCGTGAGCCTCGGCAGCGTCGACTGATCCAAGAGCATCCCGGCGCCGTGCAGCCGCTTCATGAACTTCGCGGCGGTGGGGCTGTCGAACAGGTTGAAACGGGACTCCATGGCGTGGTCCTCACTGGTCGTGTTTACGTGCCGCCCACAAGATGCCGACGGGCCGGACCCTGTGACAGGGCCGCGTTGTGGCGCAGGACACACGGCGGCCGGGGGAGGAACCCCCGCCCGAGGTGTCACAGAACGGCGGTGAGCGGTGTCTGATGGGGGACACCGCCGAGAGCGAGAAGGAGCCGGCATGGCCGCCACGTCGTCGCCGCCACCATCACCGTCGTCGCCGACCCCGACCCCGACCCCGCCCCCGAGTCCCACCGCGACCGCGACCCCGCCGCGCTCGGCGTTCACGCCCGCGACCGAGGCGTTCACCGCCCACCGCAACCTGCTCTTCACGGTCGCCTACGAGATGCTCGGCTCGGCCGCCGACGCCGAGGACGTCCTCCAGGAGACGTGGCTGAAGTGGGCGGGCGTCGACCTCGGCGAGGTGCGCGACCAGCGGGCCTACCTCGTGCGGATCACCACGCGCCAGGCGCTGCTCCGGCTGCGCACGCTCGGCCGCCGCCGGGAGACCTACGTCGGCCCCTGGCTGCCCGAGCCGCTGCTGACCGCGCCCGACGCGGCAAAGGACGTCGAACTGGCCGACAGCCTCTCCACGGCGATGCTGCTGGTGCTGGAGACGCTGGGGCCGGTCGAGCGGGCGGTGTTCGTGCTGCGGGAGGTGTTCGAGTTCGAGTACGGCGAGATCGCGCGGGCCGTGGACAAGACCTCCGCCGCCGTCCGCCAGATCGCCCACCGGGCGCGGGCGCACGTGGCGGCGCGCCGGCCGCGCGGCGCGGTGTCCCCGGCGCAGACGCGCGGCGCACTGGCGGCGTTCCAGCGGGCGGTGGAGACCGGCGACGTGCAGGGGCTGCTCGACCTGCTGGCGCCCGACGTGGTCCTGGTGGGCGACGGCGGCGGAGTCAAGCAGGCCCTTCCCCGGGCCGTGTCCGGCGCCGACAAGGTGGCCCGCCTGCTGGAGATGAGCATGCTGCGGCTCCCGGCCGGGGTGTCGGTGGAGCCGGCGCAGGTCAACGGCTGCCCCGCGCTGGTGCTCCGGGTCGGCGGGGCGGTCGACAGCGTGGTGTCGGCGCGCGTCGAGGACGGGCTCGTCACCGGCCTCTACGTGGTGCGCAACCCCGAGAAGCTGTCGTGGGTCGACCGGGAGACCGCCGTCACCCGCTGAGCGCGAAGGAGGCCGCGCGCGGGCGGACCCTCCCCCAGGTATTGCCTCCGCCGCCGACGGGCCGCACGGCCCGCCGGCGGCTGCGGTCTGCCCGCCGCCTGCCCGGCGCCGCCCGTTCCGCCCCCCTCCCTCGCTTCCGTCACTCCTCACCCGGCGTGCCGTGCACCGAGGGGTCGTCATGCCGGTACGATGAAAACGGTTATCGTTTTCACCATTCCCCGCGACAGGCACGGGAGGCAGACCATGACCTCGACACCTCGGCGGTCGGGCGGGCGCAGGACGCCGTCCCGGTTCGCCAACCCCCTGGGCGACCTCGACTACGTCGACTACAAGGACACCGACCTGCTGCGCCGGTTCATCTCCGACCGGGGCAAGATCCGCAGCCGCCGGGTCACCCGCGTCACGGCGCGCCAGCAGCGGCTCATCGCGCGAGCCATCAAGAACGCCCGCGAGATGGCGCTGCTGCCCTACCCCTCCGCGCCGCCGCCGCGCGGGCGGTCCTGACCCGCGCGGCACCTGCTTCCCCGCCGCTTCCGGGTCTCCTCCTCACCCCCTGAGAGACCCGTGCGCACCTGTGAGCCCACTGAAAGGAATCCGCATGTCCCGCATCTGCCAGGTGACCGGAAAGGCACCCGCCTTCGGCAACGCCGTCTCCCACTCCCACCGCCGCACCCGGCGGCGGTTCAACCCCAACATCCAGCGCAAGCGCTACTGGCTGCCCAGCGAGAACCGCTACGTCCGGCTGACCGTCAGCACCAAAGGCATGAAGGTGATCGACGCACGCGGCATCGAGCGCGTCGTCGCCGACATCCGCGCGCGAGGGGAGCGGGTCTGACATGGCCAAGACCAGCAAAATCGCCCGCAACGAGCACCGCAAGCGCGTCGTCGCCCGCTACGCCGAGCGGCGGGCCGAACTCAAGCGGATCATCAAGAACCCCCGCACCACCCCCGAGGAGCGCGCCGAAGCCGTGGTGGCCCTCCAGCGTCAGCCCCGCGACGCCAGCGCCACCCGGGTGCGCAACCGCGACGCCGTCGACGGCCGGCCCCGGGGCCACCTGCGGCGGTTCGGGCTCTCGCGCATCCGCTTCCGCGAGATGGCCCATCGCGGCGAACTGCCCGGAGTGACCAAGTCCAGTTGGTGACCCCGCCGCCGCGACCCCGCCCGGCGGGCGGCCCATCCGCGCGGCGGGCGCCCCGCCCCGACCACCTCAGCCGAGGAGACCCATGGCACGCGACCGAGCACGTCCCATCATCAAGCTGGCCTCCACCGCCGGCACGGGCTACATCTACGTGACCCGCAAGAACCGCCGCAACACCCCCGACCGGCTGGTGCTGCGCAAGTACGACCCGGTGGTGCGCCGCCACGTGGAGTTCCGCGAGCAGCGCTGAGCGCCCGCCGCGAACCCCGCGAACCCCGCGAACCACCGCGCCCGCGCGCTCACCGCGCCCGCGCGCCCGCATGCCACCGCCGCCCGCAGCCGACCCGAAAGGACACCGCCATGCGCCCCGGCATCCACCCGCCCTACAACCCGGTCGTCTTCCGCGACCGCGCCGCCGGATTCGCCTTCCTCACCCGCTCCACCGCCACCAGCGACACCACGATCGAGTGGGAGGACGGCAACACCTACCCCGTCATCGACGTCGAGATCTCCTCGGCGAGCCACCCCTTCTACACCGGGCAGAGCCGCGTGGTCGACACCGCCGGCCGCGTCGAGCGCTTCAAGCGCCGCTACTCCCGCCCCCAGTGACCGGCGTCCGCCGCCGGTAACCGACCTCCGACAGAACAGGAGACACCGCCATGGCAGTGCCCAAGCAGCGCAAACCCAGGTCGAGCACCCGCAAGCGCCGGTCCGCCTGGAAGGCCGAACGCCCCGAACTCGCCACGATCCAGCTCGACGGGCGCACGGTCCGGGTGCCCTACCGACTGGTCCCGGCCTACCGGCGCGGGCTGCTGCCGCCGCCCGAGCGGGGCTGAGCACGGCGGCGAGCGCAGCGGCGCGGGGGAGGGCGTAGGCGAGCGGGCGGCCGTACGGCGCCGTGACCGGCAGGCGTGGGCGGAACCGCCCACGCCTTCGCCGTGTGCGCGGGTGCGTGGATCGCGGGCGCCGGTCGGCGCCCGTCGACCGGCGCCCGGCGTTCGCGGATGCGGGAAGGACACGCGGCTCGCCGGGGGAGAGCGGGCGAGGGGCGGGCGAGGAACGGAAAACGCCGGCGGGCACTGCGGTCGGTTCCGCGCGGAAGGCGAAAAGCGGTCGCCCATGATCGGGAACTTTTCCGGCCCCGCATCCGACCACTGCCGTGACAGCCGTATCCACGCTCGCCGACCCGGCGGCCGACACAGAACGGATGGGGACCCCCATGCCCATCGCCGAATCCGAACAGCCGCCTCCGCCCGCGTCCTCCGCGTCTCCCCCGTCCGACCCGGCCCCCGCGTCACCGTGGGCGCTGCTGCGGGCGCTCCTGCTGCGCACGCACTTCTACGCGGGCGTCCTGGTGGCCCCGTTCATCCTGGTCGCCGCCGTCAGCGGCCTGCTCTACGTCTGGACACCGCAGATCGAGGAGCTGGTCTACGACCGCGAACTGCACGTCGCCCGGGTGGGTGAGGAGCCGCTGCCGCTGGAGCGGCAGGTGGCGGCCGCCCAGGAGGCGCTGCCCGAGGGCACGCTCGCCGCCGTCCGGCCCGGCGCCGGCGCCGAGGACACCACGCGGGTGCTCTTCGACCTCGACGGCCTCGGCGAGAGCCACCGCCAGGCCGTGTTCGTGGACCCCTACACCGCCGAGGTGCGCGGTGAGCTGACCTCCTACGGCAGCAGCGGCGCGCTTCCGGTGCGCACCTGGATCGACCTGCTGCACCGCAACCTGCACCTGGGCGACACCGGCCGGCTCTACAGCGAACTGGCCGCCAGTTGGCTGTGGGTGATCGCGGCCGGCGGCGCCGTGCTGTGGGTGGCGCGCGCCCGCGCCCGGCGCCGCGTGCGCGGCGTGCTGCTCCCTCAGCCGCGCGCCCACGGGCTGCGGCGGGTGCTGTCCTTCCACGGCTCGATCGGGGTGTGGGCGCTGGCCGGACTGCTGTTCATGTCGGCCACCGGCCTGACGTGGTCCCAGTACGCCGGCGGCAACGTCACCGCTCTGCGCGCCGCGCTGGCCTGGGAGACCCCGGCGGTGTCGACGGCCTTGGCCGACCACGCCCCGGCGGGCGGGGACCACGGGGAACACGGAGAGCTCTCCGGCGAGGGACACGCCGAGCACGGCCACTCCGGCGGCGCCCACTCCGCTGAGGGATTCACGGCGGACGCCGACCACGCCGGTCACGCCGGCCACGCCGAGGGCGGCGCCCACCACACCGGAGACGGGGAGCACGGCCGCGCCGAACCGCCGGCCGAAACCGGTGCCGGCATCGACCGGGTCCTCGCGGCGGCCCGCGCCGCCGACATCGACGGCCCCGTCGAACTGGTCGTGCCCACGGCCGAGGGCACCGCCTACACCGTCACCGAACTGGACAAGCTGTGGCCCACCCGCGTGGACGCCGCAGCGGTCGACCCGGCCACCGCCGAGGTCGTGGACGTGGTCCGCTTCGCCGACTACCCGCTGATGGCCAAGCTCAGCCGCTGGGGCATCGACGCCCACATGGGCCTCCTCTTCGGGGTCCCCAACCAACTGCTGCTGACCGCCCTGATGCTGGGCCTCATCACCATGCTGGTCCTGGGCTACCGCATGTGGTGGCTCCGCCGCCCGTCCCAAAGCGCCTCCTGGCCCCTGGGCCGGCCCCCGGCGCGGGGCTCGTGGTGGGCGCTGCCCTGGCCGTGGAAGATCGTCGTCGCCGCGACCGCCGCGGCCATCGGCGTCTTCCTCCCGGTCCTGGGCGTCTCCCTCCTCGCCTTCCTCGCCCTCGACCTGGCCCTGGGCGCCCGAGCGGCCCGCACCCGATTGCGCACCCCGGGTCGGCCGCCCGGCCCCGCCTCACAGCGGCGCCGGGCGGCCCAGCGGCGCCGGCCCACCGGCCGGCGCCGCTGCGCGGCGGTCGGAGAAGGCGAAGGCGTCGGCTCGGGGGCATCAGCCCCGGCCGGGCTCCTCGTCCGGCGGCTCGGGGACCCCAGGCTGCCGGGGCCGCTCGGGCCGCTCGCCCGGTGCGTCCGCGCGGCCGTACTCCGCCGGCCCGTACCCCTCCGGCGCGGCACCCCGGTCTCCGCCCTGGCGGTCCTCGCGATCCTGGCTGCCATCGCGGCCCTGCGGTGGCTGTGCCTCGGGGGCCGTGGGCGCGGAGCCGGCACCGGGGCCGTCCTGCGCGGGTGTGCTCCCCGGTGCCATCGGGCCGAACCAGCCCTCGGGGCCGGTGGTCCAGCCGCGCTCGGGCGGTGCGGGACGTCCCGCTCCCGCGCCGCCGTCGGCGGGGTACTGCGCCACGGTTCCGCCCGGCTCGGCCTGCGGTGCCGGACGCCCGTTGGGGGAGCCGTTGGGGGAAGGGCCGTCGTCGGCGGGGAAGTCCGGCCACGGGCGGTCCGGGCCGGCACCGGTCCGGCGGTCGGGAGGCGGCGGCCCGGTCGTCTCCTCGCCCGGGGCGGCCCGATCCTCGTCCGAGGGGGTCCGGTCCTCCTCCGGCATCGCGGCGGCTCCGGTGTCGGCCGCGCCCGGGACGGGTTTGAGCCGCTCCGCCAGGTCCACGCGACCGGCTTCCTTGAGCATCTCCGCGGCGACGTGGACGGCCACCGGCCGGTCCATCCTTCCGCCCGGCCCGCTCAGCAGGTAGATGAAGGCTTCGGCGGCACGCTCGGGCACGTCGTCCGCCGCGTCCGCCTCCCCGCCACCACCGCCGGCGCCACCGCCACCGCCACCTCCGCCGCCCGGCTCGGGCGCCGCTTCGGCGCACGCCCCGGCGGCGGCACCGCCGAGGCGGTCGTCCCCGAAGAGGGTGGCCTGCCCGTTCCCGCCGCCGGTGTGCGCGCCGGCCTGCCACGCACCGGGCCACCCGGTCCCGGGCGCCTCCGCCCCGCCGCCCTCGCCCGCGAGGTCGCGGTAGAGCCGGGGGATCTCGGTCCCGCTGGCCGCCGCCGAGAGCAGCGACAGGGTGCCGATCTCGTTCGCGGTCTCGTGGATGCGGTCGGGGTCGCGGGACAGCCACCACAGCACGGCCTGACCGGGATCGGAGAGCATGTCGCTGCGCAGGTAGTCCCGCAGGCTCCGCTCGGCCGCCCGTTCCAGTTTCCGGATCTCCTCGTCCTTGCGGAAGTCGCGGATCCGCTTCAGCCGCGCGGCGTCCTCCTCGCGCAGCTCCAGCCGCACCTCCTCGGCCCAGACCTCGCTCCCGTCCGCGCCGCTGCGCGCGGGCTCGCCCAGCTCGGCGGCCAGGCGGTGGCCCGTCACCGCGAACTCCTCGGGCGGCTCGCGCCGGGTGAGTCCGGCCGCCCGCTCCACCACCAGCGTCTTGGCGCGGCCGTCGGCGCCGGGGCGGGTGTCCCGGTCCGGATACCAGTTGACCACCGCCGACAGCAGGACGTCGTACTCCGGGTGGGCGCTGGGGAGGGGCACCTTGGTGAGGTGGGTCCGCCGGGGGGTGCGCGGCTCCTCGGGCTCCTCGTGCGCGGCGGGCATGGGCGGCGGCGGGTCGTCGGTGGTCCACGTGGTGCCCGACAGCGGGCCGCCGCCGAAGGCCGGCTCCTCTCGGCGCCACAGCAGCAGCGCGCCTCCCGCCAGCGCCAGGAGCAGCGTGAGCCAGAGCAGGCCCCACCAGGCCGCCGCCACGGCCACGACGGCGCTCGCCCCGGCGCCCGCCAGCGCGACCACCGCGGGGATGCGCGTGTCCGGAATCGTCATCGGGGGTCCTTCCTCGCGTCGGCGCGGTCGCGGGAGCGCGGGGCCAGGCCCCGCAGGACGCGCAGCCGCGCCGTGAACGTCTCGGCGGTCTCGCGGCGCCGCTCCTGCGGCGGGCCGCTCTCCGAGGTCACCTTGGCCTCCGCCGCGTCCTCCGCTGCCTTCTCGGCGAAGCGGAGGGCGGTGGAGTACGCCTCCATCCAGCGCCCGGCGGCCACGGCCGCGACGGCGACGGACTCAAGGCGGTCGGGAAGCGGGCGGTCGCCGCCGGGCGGAGGCGGCGCCGCCCTGCGGCCGTGGGTGGAGGCGGCCAGCCACCGCTCGGTGTGCCGGCGCGCCTCCGCCGGGTCGTCGGCCATCGCCTCCGCCAGGGCGGCGCGCTCGTGCCGGCTGGGGGAGGCGGCGATCGGCGGCCCGAGGCGGTGGAGCAGGTCCGGCTCGGTGGCCCGCCACAGCAGGTCGCGGTCGGCCGCGTACAGCCGGGCGCCGTTGCGGCGGGCGTCGACCATGCGGTTGGCGAGCACGTGGACGAGCGTGCGGTGCATCGCGGCGTCGCCGTTCGCGAGGCCGACCAGCGTTGCCGCGGCCTGCTCGGCGACGCGTGGGCGCCGGTGGCGCGTCAGGTGGCGCAGCCGCACCACCGCCTGCTCGGGGTGGGTCAGGGCGAGCGTCCGCTCGCACACCACGATCAGCACCTCCGCGAGGGGGACGGCCAGGTCGGCGTCCCGGGACCATTCGCGCAGGCGTACGCGGGCCGGGAAGGCTGCCTTCTCGTCGCCAAGCATCATCTCCAGGACGCCCAGCATGAGGTCGGAGTGGCAGTGGCCGGCCCGCCGCGCCTCGGCCCGCCAGTCCTCGGCGACCAGCAGCAATTGCTTGGGCTCGCGGGTACGGAGCACCTGCTCGGCGAACCGCTGGCCCAGGGCGGCGAGCGCCGAGGAGTCCAGGGCGGTGGCGGGCGACCGCCGGCTCCGGGAGCACTCCTCGACCCACCGCCGGAACGTGGCGTGCTGGTCGGGGAACTCGTCCCAGAAGCGGTTGCGCACGGCCGCGTCGTAGTTCAGCCCGGTGAAGGCGAACGACCGGTCCCGACGCACCTCCACGCCGAGGTCCTGGAGCTGCTTGATGAACCCCTGCCGCGCCAGGCGCGGGGGCTGGTCCGGCTCCTCGGGCGGCGCGGCGGCGGCGATGAGCTGCTCCGCCGCCTCGAAGGCCGCGTCGGTGGAGTAGCCGTGCAGCATGGCCGCGGTGAGGAGGACGGCGCGCTGCCGCAGGCCGGCGTTCCGCTCGATGCTGTCGCCCACCTTGGCGGCCCAGTGCCCGTCCTCGCCGGCCGCCTGGCGCAGCAGTTCGGCCAGGTCGGCGCCGCCGGCGGACGGGTTCTGCTCGCGGTGCCGGGCGACGAGGTCGGCGATGTGGGCCGCCTCGTCGGCGGCGGACCGCTCCAGGCGCGCCCGCATGTCGGCCGCGGCGAGGACGTCGGGGGCCACCTCGACGCGGTGGTAGGCCAGATGGCGGCGCAGCACCTCCACCGGGTCGGGGCGCCCGATGCGCAGCACGGGGGCGGGGAATGCCTCCCGCAGGGCCGCCTCCTGCTCCGTGGCGACCACCACGACCAGCCGGCCGCGGCACCGGGCCACGCGGTCGCGGTAGGAGGCCAGTTCGGCGGCGACGCGGGCGAACCGCTCGGAGTCGGCCGAGGACAGGTCGAGCAGCAGCGGTTCGCCCTCCTCGACGGAGTCCTCGTCCAGGTGGGGAGGCTCCTCGTCGCTGTCGGGCAGGACCCGGATCGGCCCGGTCTCCCGGCGGCCCTCCTGGAGCAGCCGGATCGCCGCCGCCCGGCGGCCGCTGCCCTGGCCGCCGGAGAGGACGACGGCGGTGCCGCCGGTCCGCGCGGAGGCGGTGAATCCCGGGGGAGGGACGAAGCACGCCAGCACCCGCTCGATCTCCTCGGTGGTCACCCGGCCCGCCGCGCGGGCGCGCGGGCGGTGCGGGGTGAGCGCCTGGATCTCTTTCAGCGCGTCCGTCAGCGTGTAGTAGTTGTTGATGTACTGGTCGCCGTCGCCGGAGTGCACCGGACCCCGCAGGTCGGCGGCGACCGTCCGGGCGCCGCCGCTGACCGTGCCGATCCCGCCGCCGGGGTCTGCGGCCCAGGGCGGCTCCGGCGCCTCCGGTGTCACCGGGAGTCCTCTCGCTCGGCGGGGTCCGTGGTGTCGGGGGAGTCGGCGCGGCGGCGGGGTCGGGCGGGGCGCTCGGGGTTGTTGTGCTGGTCGCCGCGCCCGGTGTGCACGGGGCCGTGCGCGCCGGTGATCACGGTGCCGACGTCGCCGCTGATGTCGCCCACCCCGCCGCGGCGGTAGCGGTTGTCCACCCGGTCGCCGCCGTGCAGGTCCCCGTTGACGGTGCCGGCCTGGATGCTGCGGCCCGAGACGGAACCCGTCCGGTTGACGGTGCCGCCCCGGTCGGCGGAGGCGGCGGCCCGGTCGGGTGTGCCGGAAGGGCCGGAAGGGCCGGTCCCGGGACGCGGCTTCCCCGCGCCGGCCGCCGGGCCGTCCTGCGGGGGCTGCTCCGGCCGCGCCTCGGCGCCGGCGGTGCCCGAGGCGGGCGAGGGGCGCGGGATGTAGAGGTAGCCCTCGTCGCGGTACTCCTTGGCGGGGATGTCGGCCTGCACCGGGCGGAAGTGGCGCGGGTTCAGCCCCACGTAGCCGCCCAGCACGGCGTCCTCGTAGACGCGGCGCGAGATGATGGCGCTGACCAGGGTGATGTCGGGCTCGGAGGTGCTCAGCCCGGCCCGCACCGGCGGGGAGTCCAGCAGCCGGTGCGCCTGGGTCATCGCGTGCCCCACGCCGTCGAGGTCGTCGGCGCCCCCGCTGTCGTGCAGGGGGCCGACCTCGATGCTCGCCCGCAGCCGCAGGCGCAGCGCGCGGTCGTGGGCGGCGAGTTCGTCCTGGACGCCCTCCAGCACGTGCTGGATGCTGTCCAGCAGCGGATCGATCAGGAACGGCAGGTACTCGGGCGGGAGGCCGACCAGGTAGCCGTCGCCGGTGTGCTGCGGGAAGCTCGCCGTGCGCCACGCCTCGGCCAGCCCGGCGTGGCTGAAGGAGTCCGCCAGGACGGACCGGATCATGCCGCTGAGGAAGCGCTGGTGCAGCGAGGTCGTCCGACTGTAGCGCTCGGCGTCGACCACCAGGACCGCGCGGTAGGGGGCGAGCGGCGCACTGCGCCGGGTGGGGCGGAACGTCTCGGTCACAACATCACCCTCTTCGGAAACGGGCGGACCCGGCGGGTCCGGCCTGCTCCGACCCTCACGCCCCCGGCGGCGGCGCTGTGTCCGGGATCGGACACATGGCCCGAAGGCGGCGGGAGACCTGCGTCACTCCGCGCCCTCGGCGAGCTTGCGAAGGCGCTCGACGTCCAGGACGGCCACGTAGCGGCGGCCGGTGCGCACCACCCCCAGGGCGCGCAGCCGCGCGAACTCCGCCGCCACCGAGGTCCGCGACAGGCCGACCGAATACCCCAGTTCGCGCTGGGAGAGGCCCAGGCGCAGGGTGACCGCGCGCCGGCCGGCGTCCTGGTCGGGCGCGGCGTCGACCTCGTGGCCGATGAGGGCGCACAGGCGCAGCAGCATCGCCGACAGCCGCTGAGCGGAGGGCAGCGTCATGATCTCCGCACGCATGGACTCGCTCTCGGTCTGGCGCAGGACGGCGTGCTGCCACAGCGCGTCCTCCACGCCGAGCCGGCGGGCCACGTGGCGGAACCGCGCGCTGCTGAGGGTCCGGGTCAGGCACCCGCCCCCCGACGCCGTGACGGTCGCGGTGCGCGGCAGCCCCGACAGCGCCGAGAACTCGCCCAGCGCCTCGCCCGGTCCGCGCAGGGCCAGCAGCACGTGCTCGCCGTCGGGGCGGAGGGCGGTGACCTTGACGGTCCCCTCCACGAGCAGGAAGACGGCGGTGTCGCGGTCGCCCTGGCGCACGATGGTCTGGCCGTCGCCGTAGCCGCGGGTGGCGCCCTCCCTGAGGAAGGTGCTCCACTGGGCGTCCGTCAACCTGCCGCCGAAGCCCTGCCTGCCCAATCCGGCCTCCTCGCGTTCATCGCCCTTCGCGGCGGTTCGTGAGCCGAGCGTCACTGCCACTCTTCCCACCGGCGCGCGCGCCCGCCGAGGCGCGCGGGCGAATGGCCGCATCCGGTCGCCCGCGCGCGGAGGCGGCCGTGCGCAGCGGCGGGGCGGGCGCGGCGCGGAGGCGCGCCGGCCTCACCGCCGGGGGCCGGGAACCGGGGGCGGGCGGGGGGAGTCCTACCCGCCGTAGGCGTGTCGACGGCGACGGAAGGCCGGCAAGGTGGATCCTCTGCTTCCCCTGATCATCATCGGAATGCTCCTCTTCTTCTGCGCCCTGCTCTTCCTCGCGTTCGGGCTGCCGGCGCTCAAGAAGCGGCGCCGGACGCGGGAGCTGTCGGAGTGGGCCGCGCGCAGCGGGTGGGAGTACGCGGAGAAGCGCTCCGACCTCCTCGGCGCCCTCTTCCCGCCGCTGCCGCCGCACCTGCTCGCCTACCACGAGGCGCGGCACGTGCTCTCGGGCACCCACCGGGGCCGGCCGGTGCTGGCCTTCGAGCACGTGGAGCCCAACCACCGCACCGGCCCCGGCGGCTCGCCGGCGATCGTCAACCGTGTCATCGCCGTGCCCACGCCCGGCAGCACGCCGCTGCTGGACATCCGCGACCAGCGGATCGGGCACAAGCTGCTCGACATCATCGGCCTCCACGACTTCGTCGTGGGCCACCCCGGCTTCGACGGCGCCTTCCGGGTGGCCACCTCCCACGAGGGCTTCGCCCGCGCCGTGCTGACCGGCCCGATGATGGAGCGGATCCTGCACACCGCGCCCCGGCGGCCGCTGCGCTTCTGCGGCTCCCACCTGATGACCACGGAGCGCGCCGCGCTCGACCCCGCCGAGATCACCGCGATCGCCGACCAGTTGATCGACCTGCTGGAGCACGTCGACCCGCGGGTGTGGCGCGGCGGCGCGCCCGCGTAGCGCGGCGGCGCATCCGCATAGCGGGGCGGCGGACCCGCGTTGCGCGGACACCCGGTCGGCGCCGTCGCGCCCGACGCCGTTACCGGGGCGGCGGACCGCTTTCCGCCCCGCCCGGCCTCGGGCGGATGACGACGTCGCCGTCTTGGGCGGCGAAGACGCGCCCGGAATCACGGGCGACGTTGTGCTGCCGCGCGATCCGGCTTTCCCCCGGCGCCGGGGCGGGGTGCCCGTCCGTCGTGCCGCACCCCGCTTCCGGCGCCGGAAGCGCCGCCCACGCCGTCACGGCGGCGCCGGCCGCCACCGCCGCGGCGAACCCGGCCCAGGCCCACGGCGCGCCCACCGCGAGCTGGTTGCCGAGCACCCCGGCGAGGGCGGCCAGCACGAACGCCGCGCCCGCGCCCACGGCGGCGGCCCGCCCCGTGGCCACCTACGCCTCGGCGGCCGGTGCGGCCGGTTCAGCGAGGGCGGCGGGTGCGGGGAGGGTCTGGTGGACGTGCATGTCGCCGTGGGTGACGGCGAAGACGGTGCCGTGGTCGGCCGCCTCGTTCCGCTGCCGGTAGTGCGGGCTGTGCGGGGTGGGGGCCGCCGGGCCGGCCTCGGCGGACGCGGCGGCCTCGGCGGCGTCCCGGCGTTCGGCCGCCTCGACTCTGTTGTGGTTGCCGGCCACCACCGGACCGGAGGCGTTTCCGCCGATGGTGATCGAGTAGCGGTCATCCCGTGCCGTGGTCATTGTGCTATGTCCCTTCGATAATCAGGTCATTTGCTATCCCACGCGCGTCAGGGTGGTGGTACCGCAGGTGTAGCAAGTGATGTACGTATCGCCGGTGTCCTGTCCGGGAGGCAATGCGGTGACGTGTTCGGCGGTGTCGCCGTCCGGTGCCACAGTGATCGTGATGGTGACGGTGCCGATGACCGGTCCGCAATCGCCGTCTGCGGACTCGATGAGAGGGGCTTCTCCGGTGGCCTGGGTGTCCGTGCCGGTCAGGACGACATCGGGCTCACCGCAGGGCGCTGGCAAGGCGTAAACACCTGGCGCGGTCTCGACTATCGTCGCCACTCCGCCTCGGCCGTCGTCCCATGTTCCTTCGAGCCCGGTCGGTTCGACCGGCTCCTCCGCCGAGTAGGTTTCCGTCTCCTCCGGCGGCGGCTCGTACTCCTCGGTCGGGAACGGTTCGTACTCCTCCGTGGGGAACGGCTCGTACTCGTCCGCCGGGTCCGTCTCGAGACCGCTCCCCGCCCCGTCCGTGGTCTGGCTGGAGTCGCCGGCCTGCTCGACGGTGTCCTGCTCGGCGGCGACTTCGAGGGCGACGAAGACGGCGCCCGTGATCGCCAGGCCCACGAGCACGGTCGTGAGGGCGGCGGAGGCGGCCGAACCGCCGGCCGCCGCCCCGGTGCCCGTGCCCGCCGCGCCGGCGCCGCTCGCGGTGGAGACGCCGCCGTCGGCGAACACGGCCGAGGTGTGCTCGCCGGCGGAGTGGGCGGGGTCAGGGCCGGGGGGACCGGCATGGCCGGCGGCGTCGGCGGGCGGCGGCTGGCTGTAGGCGTCCGGCGGCGGCTGGCCGTGGGCGTCGCCCTGCGGCACCCGGCCTCCGGCGTCGGCCGCAGGCGCCTCGGTCGGCCCCTGCCACCCGGTGGCCCCGGGAGCCGCCTCCGCGGTCGGGTCGGCCGCCAGGTCCGCCATGTGGTCGGCCACCGCCTGGGCCGCCGCGCCGTCGTCGGGGGCGGCGGCCGCGCCCGCGTCGGGACCACCGGCCAGCACCGACGGGTGCTGCATGGGCGGCAGCAGGTCATGGGCCTGCGTGGCCGCCGACAGCCCGTGCTCGTCGCCGGCGACGTGCCACAGCACCGCCGCCTGCGCGAGCAGCGCCGCCGCCGCGACGCGCTGCCCGACGACCAGGCAGCGCACCCCCTCCTCGTGTGTGAAGTACGCCTTGGCCGCGTGGTCCTCCGCCTCCTCGGCCGCCCGCCAGCCCCGGCCCAGCAGCCGGCCCCAGGCGTCGAACCGCAGCGACCGGGCCACCCGGGGCGCCGCCGCGCGCCCGACCGTCACCGCGAGATCCGGTCGTCCCGCCGCCGTCGCCAGGTCGGCCGCCCGCTCGAACACCCGGCTGTGGTCGGCCACCTCGGCCGCCGGCGTCACCGGGTCCGCCGCCCACCGGCCGAGGTACCGGCACAGCCGCTCCACCGGGAACGGCGCCACCCGCCCGGCCCGCAGCGCCGCGCCGATGTCGGGCGCGGCGCGGAACCCCTCCGGCGTGGGAACGGCGAGCCCGAGGTCGGCCAGGCGGGCGCACAGCGCGGTCGCGTCCTTTGCTCCGGTGAGCGCCGCGACGTGCGCGGGCGCCAGGCCGGTGTCGCCCAGGGTCGCCAGCAGGTTCAGCACCTCCGTCTCCGCCGCGTCGCGCTGCCGGAGCAGCAGCGGCAGGAGTTCGGGCACCGCGCCGGGCCGGGGCAGGGCGGACCGGCCCGCCCTCGCCAGCCCGGCCGCGCGCAGGAGCGGCAGCGGACTGCCGCCGGTGGCCCGCCACAGGTCGTCGGCGACGGCGCGCTCCCGGTCGGTCAGCGGCCGTTCGAGCGCCCGGGACAGCAGCCGTGCCGCGGCGGGGCGGCCGAGCCCCTCCAGGTCGATGACGGCGGCCTCGCCCCGCAGCGACGCCTCCCGGCCGGCCAGGACGAACGTCGCGGCGGGCAGGGCGTCGGCCAGCTCCCGCAGCCGGTCGGCGTCCAGGTCGGCGTCGTCCACGTAGACCGTGATCCGCACGCCGGCCATCAGCCGGCGTAGCTGCGGCCAGGACGGCGCGTAGCCGCCCGAGTCGTAGCACGCCTCGAAGATCTCCTGGGCCACGTCCGCCATGTGGCGGTGCGCGGCGCTCACGAAGACCGCCCCGTCGGGACCCGGCTCCAGGGTGGTCGCGGCGTGGCGCAGCAGGGTGCTCTTGCCGATCCCGGGCGGGCCGCACACCTGCACCGCCCCTCCGCCGGCGACCAGCTCGGCCAGGACCGCCGTCTCCGCCTCCCGGCCCAGCGGCGCGGGCTGGCGCCGGGGCAGCACGCAGGCCCGGTCGCGGCGCCGGAAGCGCGGCCGCTCGCCCTCCCGCGTCACGGTCACCGACGACCCGTGGCGCGCGTCGATCAGCAGGTTGTAGTCGCCCGCGACTACGGGGCCGTCGGCGTGGCCCCCGACGTGGACGCTGCGCGCCGTTGGGGAGCGTTCCGGTTCGGGATCCCGCTCGGTGCCGTTCGCCTCCGTGGCGTTTTCGTCCGGCTCGCCCATTTCCGCCCCTTTCTGCGCGCGCGTCGCGGTGATACCGACACCGCGGCGCTGGGCTGGACGCTAGTCGCGCGGAAGGCGCGCCATACCGTCTTTCGATGGTTTCGGCGGGCTTTTTCCGCGTCACCCGAAGGCGATGTCGCTCAACCGCGCGAGATCGTTGATCTTGATGGTGCGGTAACCGGTCGACACCACGCCCTTTTCCCGCAGCGTGCGCAGCACCCGGTGCACGGTGGGCTCGGCGGCGCCCGCCAGGCTGGCCAACTCGGGCTGGGTGAGCGGCCAGGGGATCTCCGCTCCCGCGCCCGCCCGCCTGCCGTAGGCCAGCGCGACCTCGTGCAGCACCCGCGCCAGGCGGGTGGGGACGTCGCACCCGGTGAGGTCGAGGCGGTGGCCGTTGGCCGCGCGGAGCTTGGCCAGCACGGCCCGGTTGACGGCGTGCATCAGGTCGGGGTCGCGGTCCAGGCAGGCGAGGAACTCGGCCCGCGTGACGACGCGCGCCACGACCGGCCCGCAGGCGGTCACCGTCGCCGAGCGGGGCCGCCCGTCCATCGCCGCGAACTCCCCGACCAGGTCACCGCCCATGCGCACGGCCAGCAGGGCGTCCCGGTCGGCGCCGGCGCGCCCGGTCGCCTTGACCACTCCCTCCAGCAGGAGCAGCACGAAGGTCGACTCCTCGGACTGGCGGATGAGCACCCGGCCGGCCGGGTAGCGGACCCGCGCGCCAAGGGCGAGCAGCCGGTCGCGCCGCGCGGGGTCCAGACCGCCCAGCAGGCTGGCGGCGGGCCACGCGGGGCCGCGAGCCGGACCGGACATGGTCATCTACTCGGCCTCCCTCCCCGACGTCGTCCCGGCAGTGGCGGCGGCGATCCGTTCCGGCGGCCGATTCGCCCGGCCCCCAACGGTGTTCCGACGCTACGGCACCGACCGGTCCCCTACGGTGCGGCTGACCGAATTCGGTCGCACCGCCGGTGGGGGAGCGGCCGTTCTTCCGCGAAAGTCCCGGTCAAAAAGGTGCCGCCGGTTCGGTGCGGGAGTTCAGCACCATTCGTTCCCCTCCGCTTTCGCGTCTTGGCGCCGCGGGCGTGCCATGGTGGATGCGGGAGGCGGCGACGCCGCCGATATGCGTTCCCGATTGCGGACCGCGTGATGACGGCATGGTGAGTGACGGCGGAGTGAAGGAGGCGGCGAATGGCGGATTCCGTGCAGTACCGTGCGCTGCTGGCGGTCGACATCGAACGCTCCGCCGGGCGCGGCAACGTCGCGCTGCGCGAGATCCGCGCGGTGCTGGCCGAGGCGCTGCGGGCGGCGGTCGCGCGCAGCGGGATCGACTGGGCGGCCTGCCTCCACGACGACCTCGGCGACGGCCTGCGGGTGGTCGCCCCAACGGGGCTGCCCAAGGCCGCGCTCGTCCACCCGCTGGTCCCCGAACTGGCGGCGCGCCTGCGCGCCCACAACCGCCGCGCCGCGCCGCGAACGGCCGTGCGGGTCCGGGCCGCCCTGCACGCCGGCGAGGTCGACGTCCCCGATGGGCACGGCCAGGGGGCGACGGTGACGGGCGGCCCGCTGGAGGTGCTCGCCCGCCTCCTCGACGCCCCCGTCCTCAAGGGCGCGCTGGCCGATGCGCCCGACAGCGTGTCCCTGGCCCTGCTGATGTCGCGGCACTTCTACGAGGAGACGGTGCCCCACGGCTACCCGGGCATCGACCCCGGCGACTTCCACCAGGTGACGTGCGCCGCCAAGGAGTACACGGCCGAGGCGTGGCTGCACCTGGCGCCGGACTCGGCCGCCGCCGGGCGGCCACCGCACCGGTCTCCGGAGGCCGGGCCGGAGGCCGCCGGCGGTCCCGAGTCCGGCGGCGGAGCCGTGCCCTCCGGCGGCCACGAACCCGCCGGCGGGCAGCCCGGCGGGCACTCCACGATGGTCAACACGGCCACCGGGAACGGCGCCGTCTACGCCACCCAGCACGGGACCCTGCACGTCCACGGGCCGGGCGGCCGGTAGGACGGGCGCGCGCGAGGAGGCGACGCCCGCCACCCGGAAAGCCGGGCGGTCGCGCGCGTCCGTCGCGTCGTCCGGTCCCGCTCCGCTCGTCCGCGTCGCGGGCAGGCCGACTCGGCGTCGGCCGCAGCCGGCGCGGGGTGAGCGTGCCGTGGCGGTTCGGTGCGCGGCCGGCTGAAGGCGGTCAGGAGTCCTTGAGCGGGTCGTGGCCCCAGTTCATCAGGGACCGACGCCAGGTGCTGTCGGTGATGTCGCCGGCCGGCCGCTGCGCCAGGTGGCGTTTGATGTAGCCGGTGACCTTGCGCATGTGGGCGAGGTCGTCGTCGCCGAGGTCGGCGGTGGAGGTCCGCAGCAGGGAGACGATGCGGCGGCCCGAGGCGTGGCCGGTGCTCTCGCCGCCGTCCTTGTGCTCCCCGGCGGCCCGGGACTCCTCGGTGGCCAGCCAGTCCTCCAGTTGCTTCGGGGTGAGGTTGACCAGCCTGCCGAACTCCGTGACGGCGTCTTCGTCGCCGCTTCGCCGGTCAGGCATCGTCGGACCCCTCCTCGCGCAGGGCCTCGGGGCGGTGGACCGCCTCCCGGCCGGACTTCTCGCTGCGCACGCGGTACTGCGGGTCGTCCGGCGAAGCGTCCACCGTGCGCCCGGCGGCCTCGGTGCGGGAGGTGATCTCCTCCTCGACCCGGCCGACGGCCCGGCTGCCGTGGCTCTTCCAGGTGACCTTGTCGCCCTTGCCGAACGTCTCACTGTTCTTCGCCATTGCTCCTCCCAAGGAGCGCGGGAAGCAAAAAGTGCCTGGTCCCACCAGTCTAGGTGACGCCGGGTCACGGCACCCGTGCGGCGCACACGGCGGACCGGGGACTCATTCGTCCACAGGCGCGACGTCGGAGACCATCTCCAGGTGGTCGCGCATGGCCTCGCCCGCCGCCTTCGCGTCGCCCGCGCGGATGGCGTCGGCGATGCGCTCGTGCCCGGCCAGGGACGCGGGCGGGCGGCCGGGCTGCGACAGCGACTCCATCCGGGTCTGCAAGATCATCGGGGCGATCTCGTCCATCATCCGCGCCAGCAGCCCTGAGCGGGCGGCCCGCATGATGGCGGCGTGGAAGCGCTCGTCGCCCTCGGTGCCGCGTTCGCCGGAGTCGATCTCGCGGCGCATCTGCGCCAGGGCGGCGTCGATCTCCTCGATGTCGGCCCTGCTCCGGCGGCGGGCGGCCAACTCGGCGAGTTTGACCTCAAGCGCCTGACGCGCCTCGATGATCTCGGCGCGGCGGTTGTCGCGGTCGCGCAGGACCCGCAGCACCTGGTCGTCGGAGGGGCTGTAGCGCACCACGGCGCCGTCGCCGTGGCGGACGTCGATGATGCCCTGGACCTCCAGCGCCACCAGCGCCTGGCCCAGCGACACCCGACTCACCCCCAGGGCGGCGGCGAACTCGCGTTCGGGGGGTAGTTTGTCGCCCGGTCCGAGTTCGGCTTCGCGGATGTATTCGCACAGTCGCTCTACGAGTTGCTCGTAGAGCCGGGGGCGCGCGAGCGGGCGCGGGCGCGGCGGTTTGGGCCTCATGGTTCCTCCGGGAGGTCCCGGCGACAAGGGGGTGGATCATGCAAGGGCCTTGACAGGAGGATAGCTGACATATTGGCTAGGCCACTGTTCCTCATGAGCTGCATCACAGCTCGTCCCCGCCCCTGATCGGTCCACCATGTCTCCCCAACTCCTGACCATCCTCGTCCTCGTGGCGATGTTCGCGATCGCCACCTTCCTGCCCATCAACATCGGCGCGCTGGCGTTCGTGGCCGCCTTCCTGGTCGGCACCCTCGCCCTGGCGATGGACACCGACACCATCCTCGCCGGGTTCCCCGCCGACCTGTTCCTGACTCTGGTCGGCGTCACCTACCTGTTCGCCATCGCCAAGAACAACGGCACCGTCGACCTGCTGGTGCGCGGCGCCGTGCGGCTGGTGGGCGGCTACGTGATCGCGATCCCGTGGGTCATGTTCGCCATCACCGCCCTGCTCACGGCGGTGGGCGCGCTCAGCCCGGCCGCCGTCGCCATCATCGCCCCCATCGCGCTGGGGTTCGCGGCCAAGTACCGGATCAGCCCGCTGCTGATGGGCATGATGGTGGTCCACGGCGCCCAGGGCGGCGGGTTCTCGCCGGCCAGCGTCTACGGCGTCACGGTCAACGGCATCGTCGCCGAGAGCGACCTGCCCCTGGCGCCGCTCACCCTGTTCTTCGGCAGCCTGCTGTTCAACCTCGCCATCTCGGCGGTGCTGTTCCTGGCGCTGGGCGGGCACCGCCTGATCGGCGTGCACGCCCGCGACTTCGAGACCGCCGCCGTGGGCGGCGGCGCCGGCGGCGGCATGCCGGCGGAGGGCGCCCCCGCGACCGGCGGCGCCTCCGGCGGCACCGACGCCGAGGCGAAGGACGCCACGGCCGGCACGACCACCACGGCCACCACGACCACCACGGCCGCCACGGCCACCAAGGACGCCACGTCGACCACGGGCGCCGACGCCGCTGGGGACAGGCCGGCCGGCGGCTTCCGGTTCGACCAGGCCGCCACCATCCTCGGCCTCATCGTGCTGGGCGTCCTCGCCCTGGGCTTCGGCCTCGACGTCGGCTTCGTCGCCATCACCGTGACCGTGGTCCTGGCGCTGCTCTCGCCCGCCGCGCAGAAGGGCGCCATCAGCCAGATCAGTTGGTCCACCGTGCTGCTCATCACCGGCATGCTGACCTTCGTCGGCGTCATGGAGGAGGCCGGCACGATCGAGTACGTCGGCAACGGCGCCGCCGGCCTGGCGGCTCCGCTGCTGGTGGCGCTGCTGCTGTGCTACATCGGCGGCATCGTGTCGGCGTTCGCCTCCTCGGCGGCGATCCTGGGCGCCACCATCCCGCTGGCGGTGCCGTTCCTGCTCCAGGGCGACATCGGCGCGGTCGGGGTGATCACGGCGCTGGCGGTGGCCTCCACGATCGTGGACGTCAGCCCCTTCTCCACCAACGGCGCGCTGGTCCTGGCCAACGCCACCGGCGTCGAGCCCGACCGGTTCTACCGCCAGATCCTGGTCTACAGCGCCATCGTGGTGCTGGTGGGCCCGCTGCTGGCCTGGGGCGTGCTGGTGCTGCCCGGCTGGCTGTAGCCGGACTCTCCCTCGGGGCCGGTCCGCGCGCGCGGACCGGCCGGTTCCCCTCACTCCCCTGCGGCGCGGGCCCGGGGGGGGGCCCGGGCCCGCCGGCGTGGGCGCGGCCCGCCCGCACTCCGACCGGGGCGGCCGCGACCGCCGCGCGACGGCCCGGTCGCGGGGGATTGACATCGGCGGTACTGGCCTATTGGCTAGGCCACTAGGAGTCCGTCCCCCCGAGAGGAGACCGCAGTGGCGAGTCCGCGCGAGCACGGCCGGAGCCGGAGACTGGGCGCACGCGACCTCCTCGACGCCACCCTGGACCCCGGCAGCTTCCGCTCCTGGGACACCGAGCCGGTCGACGTCGGCCCCGACCCCGCCTACGCCGCCGAACTCGCCGCCGCGCGCGAGCGCAGCGGCTGCGACGAGTCGGTCCTCACCGGCGAGGGCCGGCTGCGCGGCCGCCGCGTCGCCGTCATGGTGTGCGAGTTCCGGTTCCTGGGCGGCTCGATCGGGATCGCCGCCGCCGAGCGGCTGGTCAGCGCGGTGGAGCGCGCCACCGCCGAAGGGCTGCCGCTGATCGCCGCCCCCGCCTCCGGCGGCACCCGCATGCAGGAGGGCACCCTGGCGTTTCTGTCCATGGTGAAGATCTCCGCCGCCATCGCCGCGCACAAGAGCGCCGGCCTGCCCTACCTCGTCTACCTGCGGCACCCCACCACCGGCGGCGTCCTCGCCTCGTGGGGCTCCCAGGGCCACCTCACCGTCGCCGAACCGGGCGCGCTCATCGGCTTCCTCGGCCCGCGCGTGTACGAGGCGCTGTACGACCGCCCCTTCCCCGACGGCGTCCAGACCGCCGAGAACCTCTACCGCAACGGGCTGATCGACGCCGTGCTGGAGCCCGCCGACGTCCCCGCCATCACCGACCGGGCGCTCAACATCCTGCTGGCCCGGCCCTGCGGCGAGGGCGCGGCGCCCGGCGGGGCGCCGCCCGGCGCCGACGACGAGCCCGTGCCCGACGTCCCCGCCTGGGAGTCCATCACCCGCTCCCGCCGACCCGACCGGCCCGGCGTCCGCAACCTGCTGCGCCACGCCGCCGAGGACGTGGTGCCGCTCAACGGCACCGGCGAGGGGGAGTCCGACCCCGGGCTGCTGCTGGCCCTGGCCCGTTTCGGCGACGCCCCCTGCGTCGTGCTCGGTCAGGACCGGGTGCGCCAGTCCATGGAGCGGCCGCTGGGACCGGCCGCCCTGCGCGAGGCGCGGCGCGGCATGCGCGTCGCGCGCGAACTGCGCCTGCCGCTGCTCACCGTCATCGACACCCCCGGCGCCGCGCTGTCCAAGGACGCCGAGGAGCGCGGCATGGCCGGCCAGATCGCCCGCTGCCTGGCCGAACTCGTGACCCTGGAGACCCCCACCCTGGCGGTGCTGCTGGGCCAGGGCACCGGCGGCGGCGCGCTCGCGCTGGTCCCGGCCGACCGGGTGATCGCCGCCCAGCACGCGTGGCTGTCGCCGCTGCCGCCCGAGGGCGCCAGCGCGATCGTGCACCGCACGGTGGACCGCGCACCCGAACTCGCCGCCGCCCAGGGGGTGCGCTCCCGCGACCTGCACGCCAACGGGGTGGTGGACCGGGTGGTGCCCGAGCGCGACGACGCCGCCGACGAGCCCGACGCGTTCTGCCGCCGCCTGGGCGGGGTGCTGCGCGAGGAGTTGGCGGCGCTGGTCACCGCCGACCCCGCCGCCCGCACGGCGGCCCGCCACACGCGCTACCGGCGCCTGGGGCTGCGCTGAGCACCGGGCGCCGGGGGCGCTGACGCGGCAGGGCCGGCAGGGTCAGCAGGACTCCAGTTCGCAGTCGACCTGGCTGAAGTCGCCCGCGCGCAGGGCCTCGGCGGGGATGTCGAAGGTCACCATGCCGCAGTCGGCCCAGGTCCAGGCGGGGTCGGTGTCGAGTTGCAGGAGGTGGACGCGGCCGGTGTCGGGCACCGGGCAGCCCTGCATGGGCCAGGGCCAGCCGAACGCGCGATGGCCGGATTCGTCGGAGTCCTCGTCGAGGTCGGCGGGGATGTTGGCGAACGGCGGGAGGCCGCAGCCGCCGTCGGCGAGGTCGGGGATGTGCTCCTGGACCCGCTTGAACGCCTCCCACAGTTCGGTGTCGCCGGGGCCGTGCTCGACCGGGCGGCCGAAGGTGCGGGAGGTGTCGGGCAGGGCGAGCATGGGCGCGGCGCGCACGGGGCGCGCGGGCAGCAGCACGCCCCCCGGCGGGGGCGGGGTCTCGACCGCCGCGGCGGGGTCGGCGGGCACCACCCGCCAGTCGGTGGGCGCCTCGAAGTGCACCTGGCGGCCGGCCCGGACGTCGTCGGCGACGCCGTCCTCCCAGCCGTTGTAGAAGACGTTGAGCAGCCCGGCGCCCGGCGGCAGCGGGAGGTCGAGCCAGGGCGTGAGCGCGGTGGTGTCCACGACCGCGAGCAGCGGCATGGGCAGGCCGTCGGCGACCGGCCACGGGGTGCCGGGCTCCAGGAGCGCCGGACCCCCGAAGCGGAACCGCCCCGAGGAGTCGGCGGGGTCGCCGACCGGGTCGAGGTGGAAGCCGGGGCGGGCCAGCGCCGCGACGCGCGGGCCGAGGTCCGCGCCCAGGTGGGTGGTGCAGAGCCGGTGGAAGCCGGTCTTGAGGTCGTGTGGTCGCACGGGCAGGAGTGAACCACATCCCACCGACAAACCGGGACGGCGCCGACGGGCGGTGCCCCGCGCGGCGGCCGTGCCGGGCCGTGCCGAGGCGTCCCGGGGCGGTGCCGACGGCCTTCCGGCAGTTGCACCGCGCCCCCGCCGACGGCTTGTCGGAGGCACGCCGAAAGCACGCCGGGAGCCCCGGCCGGGGCGGGCGGCTCCCGCCCGGCCGGGGCGCGGGTCAGTTGGCGGCGCCGGCCGTCTCGCGGCGCGCGAGGCCGGGCAGGCGCGGCGCGACCAGCCGGTCGAGGCTGAAGCGCCCGGCGCCCACGGCGGCGAGCATGAGCGAGGCCGCCGCCAGGGTGAGGACGAGTTCGAACCCGTTCTCGGCGACGAACACCCCGTTGCCCGCGTGGACGAGCACGAAGGCGCCGAGCATGTTGAGCGCCAGGAGCACCCCGGCCACCGGCGTGGCCAGGCCGAGCACCAGCGCGGCGCCGCCCACGAGTTCCACGAACGTGGCGAACCAGGCGCTGGCGGTGGGCAGCGGGACACCCATCTGGGCGAACCCGGCGGCGGTGCCGGCCGGCCCGGACTCGGTGAGCTTCTGCCAGCCGTGGGCGATGAAGACGACTCCGACCGCGACACGTCCGGCGAGCAGGGCCAGGTCACGGAGCAAGGTGGTGGTCATTGGCGGTCCTTCGTCGGTGGCGGTGAGGATGGGCGTGCCGCCCCGCGGCGGTGCTGCGCGCGGACGCCCGGCGGCGCCCGGGCGGCACGAAGATCCCGGTGTTCGTCCGACATGCGGACGGTGCACTTTCCAATAGTTTGTGCTTTCGGAAATCTAGCACTCACTCAGAGATGGTGCCACCCTAGCTCTGCGTAGCCGCTACCCCCACTGCCGCCACCCCTCCTCGTCGCCCCCGTGGACCCCCTGCCCCGTGCCGGCGCGGACACCGGCGCGGCACGCCCGGCCCCCGCCGCGCGGGGCGCCCGGATCAGGCCCGGCGGCCCTCCACCACGCCGGCGAGGCCGTCGAGGAGGAGGGACAGCCCCAGGCGGTAGGCGCCCTCGGCGTCGTTGGCCCGGCCGGTGGACTCCCCGACGGCCCGGCTGACCCGCCCGGCCACCGGGAACCGGTCGGAATCGCCCATCGCGGCGGCGAGGGCGGGCTCGATCGCCCGCCACCACTCCGTGTCGCTGGTCCGGCTGTGCTCGCGCACCCGGTGGGCCGCGACCGCCGCCCGCGCCGCCCCCGTGACCAGGGCCAGCAGCGCGGTGAGGGTCTGGTCCATCTCGACCTCGCTCAGCCCGATGCCATCGAGGGCGCGCAGTTCGGTCTCGTACTTGGCCGAGGTGCCGGGGCCGGGGGCGGGCCGGCCGGGGGACAGGTCGGTGATCCAGGGGTGGCGGACGCAGGCGGCCCAGTTGGCGCGGGCGACCGCCTCAAGGCGCTCCCGCCAGTGCGCGGCGACCGGCGCGGGCGCGCGCTCGTAGGTCTGGCCGGCGACGTGGTCGAACATCAGTTCCAGCAGTTCGGAGCGCCCGCCGATGTGCGGGTACAGCGCCATGGCGGTCACCCCGGCCTCCTCGGCCACCCGGCGGATGGTGACCGCGTCGACGCCCTCGCGGTCGGCCAGGTCCACCGCCAGCGCCACCACCTGCCGCGTGGTGATCCCGCTGCGGGGGGCGGGCGGCTGCTCCCGCCACAGCAGCCCGATCAGTTTCAGGGGGTCCGCGGGTCGGTCCGCGCGTTTTGCCATCTCCACCTCCGTGCCCTACGCTCCGAGCCTACATTGCACTCTACGTTGTAGAGTTCGTTGTAGAGCATGGTGGCGGGAGTCCGAGCCCAGGCGCCGTCCGACGCCGGCCGGAGCGGTCCCGCGCCGCCGCCGACCGCCGCCGTGCCGTTCGCCGCTGTCCGCTCCCGCCCACGGAGGCCCCCATGTCCCACGACCGCCACGAGCCGATCCGCGTCCGGGGCGCGCGGCAGAACTCCCTCACGGGGGTGGACCTCGACATCCCCAAGCGCCGGCTCGTCGTCGTCACGGGGGTGTCGGGGTCGGGCAAGTCCTCCCTGGTGTTCGACACGATCGCCGCCGAATCGGCCCGCCAGCTCAACGAGACGTTCACGGCGTTCCAGCAGGCCCGGCTGCCGAGCTACGCCCACCCCGACGTCGACTCCCTGGAGAACCTCTCCGCGGTGATCGTGGTCGACCAGCGGCGCCTGACCGGCGGGCCGCGCTCCACCGTGGGCACCATCAGCGACATCGGCGCCCGCCTGCGGCTGCTGTTCTCCCGCATCGGCGAGCCCTCGGCGGGGTACTCCCACGCCTACGGCTTCAACGACCCGGCGGGCATGTGCCCCGTCTGCGAGGGCCTGGGCGTGGCGGCCGTCGCGGTGGAGACCGAACTCGTCGACGACACCCGCTCCCTCAACCAGGGGGCCATCACCTTCCCCACCTTCAAGCCCGGCACCTGGCTGTGGAAGGCCTACGCCAGGTCCGGGTTCTTCGACCCCGACAAGAAGGTGGGCGACTACACCCCCGAGGAGCGGCACATCCTCCTGCACGCCCCCGCCGGCCAACTCACCCCGCCCGCCGGCATGGACGCCGTGGGCACCGCCTACGAAGGGCTGGTCACCCGGTTCAACCGCATCTACCTGCGACGCGAACCGGCGTCCTTCAAGGGCGCCCAGCGCGCCGCGTTCGAGCGCATCGTCGCCCGGCGGCCCTGCCCCGACTGCGGCGGCACCCGGCTCGCCGCGGCGGTGCGCGCCAGCCGGATCAACGGCCTGTCCATCGCCGACCACAACGCCATGCAGGTCAGCGACCTGGCCCGCGAGATCGCGCGCATCGACCGCCCTGAGGTCGCCCCGCTCGTGGCGAGCCTGCGCGCCGGTCTCGACCGCATGACGCGGCTGGGGCTGGGCTACCTCAGCCTCGACCGCGCCACCTCCACCCTCTCCGGCGGCGAGGCGCAGCGCGTCAAGACCGTGCGCCACCTGGGCAGCGCGCTCGCCGACATGCTCTACGTCTTCGACGAACCGACCGTGGGCCTGCACCCGCGCGACGTCCAGGCTCTGGGGGAGACGCTGCTGGAGTTGCGGGACCGGGGCAACACCGTGCTCGTCGTGGAGCACGACCCCGACATCATGGCGATGGCCGACCACGTCATCGACCTGGGACCGGGTGCCGGCGCGGCCGGCGGCCAGGTCGTCTACCAGGGGGACTTCGCCGGCCTGGCCGCCGCCGACACCCCCACGGGCCGGGGCCTGCGCGGCCTGCGCCCCCGCACCCGGACCCCGCGCGAACCCACCGGGTGGACCGCCGTCACCGACGCCACCACCCACAACCTCAAGCACGTCAGCACCCGGTTCCCGCGCGGGGTCATGACGGCCGTCACCGGTGTCGCCGGGTCCGGCAAAAGCAGCCTGGTCATGGGCAGCCTGCCCGCGGCCGACCCCGACGCGGTGCTGGTGGACCAGCGCCCGATCCGGGGGTCGCGGCGCTCCAGCCCGGCCACGTTCACCGGCCTGCTCGACCTGGTCCGCGACGTGTTCGCCAAGGCCACCGGGCAGCCCGCGAAGCTCTTCACCCCCAACTCCGCCGGCGGCTGCCCGGCGTGCGAGGGCAGCGGGGCGGTCTACACCGACCTCGCCTTCATGGACGGCGTGGTCACCCCGTGCGAGGTGTGCGGCGGGCGGCGGTTCACCCCCGAGGCGCGGTCCCACACCGTGGCCGGGCGCAGCATCGCCGACGTGTTCGAGATGAGCGTCACCGATGCCCTCGGCTTCTTCGAGCAGCCCGCCATCCGCGCCGTGCTCACCCGCCTCAGCGACGTCGGCCTGGGCTACGTCACCCTCGGGCAGTCCCTCACCAGCCTGTCGGGCGGCGAGCGGCAGCGGCTGAAGCTCGCCGCCGAACTCGGCGGACCCCACCGCACCATCGTCCTGGACGAGCCCACGACCGGGCTGCACATCGCCGACGTCGAGCGGCTGCTGGACCTGCTGGACCGGTTGGTGGAGGCGGGGTCGACCCTGGTGGTGATCGAGCACAACCCGGCCGTGGTCGCCGCCGCCGACTGGGTCATCGACATCGGCCCCGAGGCCGGCCGCGACGGCGGCACGGTCGTCTTCGAGGGCACCCCCCAGGACATGGCCGCCACCGCCGCCACCCACACCGCCGACCACCTGCGCCGCTTCCTGGGCGTGCCGCAGCGGGACTGAGCGGCGGCGCCCCGCCGGGCCGGCCGGGCGCCGCCCCGGCCCGGCCGGGGGAGCGCGCCGGGGCGGGCGTCTGGGACCCTTGCCGCACGGGACTTCGCGGTCGGCCGCAGGGCGGTCGGGCGCCGGGGCGAGGCGGTGGGGACATGCGGCAGGGGACCGTGCTGAACGGCCGGTACCGACTGGAGGCCGGGCTCGGCCGCGGCGGCATGGGGCAGGTGTGGCGGGCCCGGGACCTCGCCCTGGATCGCGTGGTGGCGGTCAAGCTGGTGCTCGACCACGCCTCGGGGGACGTGGCGGCCCGGCTGCGCCGCGAGGGTCGGGCCGCCGCCCGCCTGGACCACCCCGCGATCGCCCGGGTGTATGACACCGGCAGCCACGACGGGCGCGCCTACCTGGTGCTGGAGCTGCTGGAGGGGGAGGACCTGCACCGGGTGCTGGAGCGGCGCACATCGGGCCTGGCCGCCGAGGAGGTCGTGGACATCGGCGTCCAGGTGGCCGAGGGGCTGGCGGCCGCCCACGAGGCCGGTGTGGTGCACCGCGACGTCAAGCCCGCCAACCTGTTCTGGACCTCCGGCGGGCGGGTGAAGATTTGCGACTTCGGCATCGCGTGGCTGGACGACGCCACCCACGGCCTGACCCGGGGCGCGATCGGCAGCCTGCACTACATGGCGCCCGAGCAGTTCGACGCGCGGCCGGTGGACGCCCGCACCGACCTCTACGCCCTCGGCTGCACCCTCTACGCGCTGCTGGCCCTGCGGCCGCCGTTCACCGGGGACACGCCCGCCGTCATCCACGGCCACCTGAGCAAGGCGCCGCCGCCGCTGCCTGCCGCCGAGGTCCCCGAGCCGCTCGCCCGCGTGGTGGCCGACCTGCTCGCCAAGGACCCCGACCGGCGGCCCCGCACGGCCCGGGAGGTCGCCGGACGGCTGCGCGAGGCCCGGACGGACGCTCGCGCCGGCGCCCGCGCCCGCACCGCCCCCGGCGCCGAGCCCGGCGGGCGCGGCCGAAGCGGCGGGCGGCCGAGCGGGTCCAGGGCGCTGGGCATCGACCTCGGCACGGCGCACACGTGTGCGGCGGCCATGGTGGGCGGCGAGCCCGAGGTCATCCCCAGTGCCGAGGGGGCGCGGACGACCCCCTCGGTGGTCGTCTTCGCCGGCGACGGCGAGGCGCTCGTGGGCGAGGCCGCCCGGCGGCAGGCGGTCGCCAACGCCGAGCGGACCGTCCGCTCGGCCAAGCGCCGCATGGGCGCCGGCTGGACGGCCGGCCGCAACGGCGCCGTGTTCGACGCCCGGCGCGTCAGCGCGCTGGTCCTGCGCAAGGTCAAGCGCGACGCGGAGTCCTACCTGGGGGAGGAGGTCGCCGACGCGGTCATCACCGTCCCGGCCTGCTTCAGCGACGCCCAGCGCCGCGCCGTCGCGGAGGCGGGCGCGATGGCGGGCCTCAGCGTCCTGCGCGTCGTCAACGAGCCCACGGCGGCGGCGCTGGCCTACCACCTGGTGCAGGAGGACGAGGCCACCGTCCTCGTCTACGACCTCGGCGCCGGCTCCTTCAGCGCGGCGGTGGTCGAGGTCGGCGACGGCGTGGTCGCGGTCAGGGCCGTCGGCGGCGACCCCCGGCTCGGCGGCGACGACTGGGACCGGGCGGTCGTGGACCGGCTGGTGGAGTGGTTCGCGGCGCGCACGGGCGTAGACCTGTCAGCGGACGCGACGGCGCTGGAGCGGCTGCGCGAGGCCGCCGAGCAGGCCAGGATCGACCTGTCCGGCGCCGGTGAGGCCGCCGTCCACCTGCCCTACATCGCCGCCTCGGCCGACGGCCCGCTGCATCTGCACGACCGGCTGACCCGCGCGGAGTTCCAGCGGCTGACCGCCCACCTCCTGGACCGGACCAGGGACGCGGTCCACCGGACCCTGGCCGACGCCGAATGCCGGCCGGGCGACATCGACCGCGTGGTGCTCGTGGGCGGCGCCACCCGCATGCCGGCGGTCGCCGACCTGGTCCGGGAGTTGACCGGCGCGGAACCGGTCCGGGCGGTCCACCCCGACGAGGCCGTGGCCGTGGGCGCCGCGCTCGCGGCCGGCGTCCTCAAGGGCGAGGTCAGGCACTTCCTGCTGCTGGACGTCGCCCCGATGTCGCTGGGCGTCGAGACCAGGGGCGGGGTGTTCACCAAGGTCATCGAGCGGAACACCACCATCCCGACCAAGCGGTCGGCGACCTTCACGACCACCGAGGACGACCAGGAGCGGGTGCGCGTGCGCGTCTTCCAGGGCGAGCGCGAGGCCGCGCGGGACAACGAGCGGCTGACCGCCTTCCACCTCACCGGCCTGCCGCCGGCCCCGCGCGGCGTGCCGCGGATCGAGGTCGCCTTCGACGTCGACGCCAACGGCGTCATCACCGTCTCGGCCGAGGACCTGGGCGGCGGCTCCCGGCGCGCCCTCACCGTCGGCACCCCGCCCGACCGCTGGGCGGAGGAACCCGGCCACGACCTGGAGTTCGTGGAGCCCGACCCCGATCCCGACCCCGACCCCGGGACCCAGACCCCGGCCGACGCCCCTCCGCCCCAGGCTGAGGGTCGCTGAGGGACAGCCCCACCGGCCTCGGGTTGCGCAGAGCACCGCAAAACCGGATCATTGGGATGAAAACCGTTTTCATTCCCATGTGAAGGGCGGTCCCCGTGCCAACCACCGGTGCGCCGCCCGGCGCCCCCGTCCACGCGGCGCCGGGCGGATCCGCCGACCCCGGGGCCGCGCGCCCGCCGCGCCGCCTCGGCGCGCCGGCCGCAACCGCCGTGCTGGTGCCGCTGCTGGCGGCCTCGATCCTGCTCGCCATCGGGCTGGGCTCGGCCGGGGTCGCGCCGGCCGACACCCTGCGCTACCTGTGGGCGGGCCTGACCGGCGGGTCCATCCGCGCCGACGAGGTCCCGCAGTACCAGATCGTCTGGCAGTTGCGCACCCCGCGCGTGCTGCTGGCCGCCGTGGTGGGCGCCGGACTGGGCGCGGTGGGCGTCGCCGTGCAGGCCATGGTGCGCAACCCGCTCGCCGACCCCTACGTGCTGGGAGTGTCCTCCGGCGCGTCGGTGGGCGCGGTCGCCGTCGGCGCCTTCGGCCTGCTGAGCGCGCTGGGCGTCTACGCGGTGTCGGCGGGCGCCTTCACCGGCGCGCTGGCCGCCACCCTGCTCGTCCACCTGCTCGCCCGCTCCCCGCTGGGCACCACGCCGCTGCGCCTGGTCCTCACCGGCGTGGCGCTGTCGTTCGGGTTCCAGGCGGTCATGAGCACGGTCATCTACTTCACCCCCAGCGGCGAGGCCACCAGCGCCGTGCTGTTCTGGTCGATGGGCGGGTTCGGTGCCGCCACCTGGGGGGTGCTGCCGCCGGTCGCCGCCACCGTGGTCGCCGGAGCCCTCGCGCTGCGCGCGCTGGGCCGCCCGCTCGACGCGCTCGCGCTGGGCGACGAGTCCGCCGCCTCGCTGGGCGTGAACGCCACGCGGCTGCGCCGGGTGCTGTTCGGGCTGACCGCCCTGATGACCGGCGCCATGGTCGCCGTCAGCGGCGCCGTCGGGTTCGTCGGCCTGGTCGTGCCCCACGTGGTGCGCATCCTCGTCGGTGCCGGGCACCGCCGCGTGCTGACCGTGGCGCCGCTGGTCGGCGCGGTGTTCATGGTCTGGGCCGACCTCGCCGCGCGCGGCCTGGCCGCCCCGCGCGAACTCCCGCTGGGCACCATCACCGCCCTGGTGGGGGTGCCGGTGTTCGTCGTGCTGCTGCGCCGCCGGGGCTACCTGTTCGGGAGCCGATGATGGACCTGCGACTCGACGGCGTCACGGTGAAGGCCGCCGGACGCGCCCTGGTGCGGGACCTCTCCCTGCACGTGCCCGACGGCAGCGTGGTCGGCCTGGTCGGCCCCAACGGCTCGGGCAAGTCCACGGCGCTGCGCTGCGTCTACCGCGCGCTGCGGCCCACGCGCGGCACGGTCTGGCTGGACGGCACCGATATCACCTCGCTCAGCCTGCGCGCCGGCGCCCGCTCCGTCGCGGCGCTCACCCAGGAGAACAGCGGCGAACTCGACTTCACCGTGGCCGAGACCGTCGCCCTGGGCCGCACCCCCCACCTGCGCGGCAACGCCCCGCTCAGCGCGCGCGAACGCGAGCTGTGCCGCGACGCCATGGAGCGCATGGACGTCGCCCACCTGGCCGACCGGGGCGTGCTCACCCTCTCCGGCGGTGAGCGCCAGCGGGTGCTGGTGGCCCGGTGCCTGGTGCAGGAGCCCCAGGTGCTGGTGCTGGACGAGCCAACCAACCACCTCGACGTCCGCCACCAGGTGGGGCTGCTGTCGCTGCTGCGCTCCACCGGGCTGACCGTGCTGCTGGTGCTGCACGACCTCAACCTCGCGGCGGCGGTGTGCGACCGCATCGGCGTCCTGGAACAGGGGCGGCTCGTCGCCGCCGGGACACCCGCCGACATCCTCACCCCGCCCCTGGTGAAGCAGGTCTTCGGCGTGGACGCCGAGGTGGTGGCCCACCCGCGCACCGGCGCGCCGCAACTGCTCTACACCGTGGGCACCTGAAGGTCCGCCGCCGGAGCCGCCCCTCAGCGCCGCCCACCGTCCGGTCTGCGTCGTCCGGCCCGCACCGTCCGGCCCCCGCCGCTCCCGCCCCTAACCCCCACCGTCGCCCGCCCCCCAACCCCCCACCGCACCGATCCCCGCACCCCCGTTGGAAAGGCACCCCCATGAGACCGCACACCCACCCGGCGCCGCCCGCGCGCCGCTCCCTCGCCCTGCGCACGGCGGCCGGCGCGCTGGCCGTGGCCGCCACGGCCGCCGGCTGCGGCGCCCAGGTCGAGGACGGCGCCGAGGACGCCCGCACGGTCACGGTCCGGCGCTGCGGCGAGGAGGTCACCTACACCACGCCCCAGCGGGCGGTGGCCTACGAGGGCGGCAGCGCCGACAAGCTGTTCGCGCTGGGGCTCGCCGACCAGGTGCACGGCTACGTGATGCCCCCGGCCAACCCGCCGGTGTCGGAGTCGCCCTGGGCCGAGGACTACGAGCGGGTCGAGTTCCTCGGCGACGACCTGCTCAACCGCGAACTCGTGGTGGACGCCCGCGCCGACCTCGTCGTCGCGGGCTGGAACTCCGGCTTCAGCGACGAGCGCGGCATCACGCCGGAGATCCTGGACGACCTGGGCATCCAGAGCTTCATGCACACCGAGTCCTGCTACAACTACCCCGGCCACCCCGAGCGGGTCGCCCCGTTCGAGGGCCTCTACACCGACCTGGAGCGGCTGGGCGCGATCTTCGGCGTCGAGGACCGCGCGGCCGAGGTGGTGGCCGACCTGCGCGAGCGGGTCGACCGGGTGCGGGAGGACGTGCCCGAGGGCGACCCCGTGCCGGTCTTCCTCTACGACTCCGGCACCGACCAGCCGTTCACGGCGGCCGCGCAGGTGCCGCCCAACGACATCATCCGCTTCGCCGGGGGCCGCAACGTCTTCCACGACCTCGACGAGCGCTGGACCCAGGTCGGCTGGGAGGCCGTGGTGGAGGCCGAGCCCGAGGTGATCATCATCCTGGACTACGGCGACCAGCCCGCCGAGGAGAAGATCGAGTTCTTGAAGTCCTCACCCGCCACGGCCGAGCTGCCCGCCGTGCAAGAGGACAACTTCTTCGTGCTGGACTACAACGAAGGCATCTCCGGCCCGCGCAACGTCGACGGTTTGGAGAAGTTCGCCGAGTACCTGCGCGACCTGCGGACCGAGTAGGTGCGGAGGGTGCCGGTCGGTACCGACCGGCACCGCCCGGCAACGCCAGTCACCAGCACCACCCGCCGAGGAGTCCCGTGCCCGCCGAGCCGTCCGCCGACCCCCAGCCCGCCGCCGCGCCGAGCGCACCGACCGGGCGGCGGCTCCTGGGTGACCCCGCGTTCCTGCGGCTGTGGGCCGGGAGCACCGCATCGGGCCTGGCCACGTGGGCCCTGCCCTTCATCCTGGGGCTCGCCGTGCTGGAGGGGACCCTCACGGCCGCCGGTCTGGGCGCCGCCCTGGCCGCGCGCACGGCCGGGTTCCTGGCGGCGGTGCCGATCGCCGGTGCGCTGGCCGACCGGCGGTCCCGCCGGGGGGTGGTTCTCTGGTCGGGCCTGGCCGCCGCCGGTGCGTCGCCGCTGGTGGCCGTGGGCGCGGCGGAGTCGGCGGTGCTGATGGCGGCGGCAGCGGCGGTGGTCGGCGCGGGGCAGGGCGCGTGCCGACCGGCGTTCCAGGCGCTGACCGCCGAGGTGGTGGCCGAGCCGCGCCGCCAGGAGGCCAACGCCGCCCTGACGTTGTCGGTGCGGGTCACCACCCTGGTCGCGCCGGGCGCCACCGCGCTGGCGTCCACCGTGCTGGGCACCGGGGCGCTGCTGGCGGGCACCGCCGTGCTGTGGGCGGTGGCCGCGCTGCTGCCGCCGCGCGGCGCGGCGGCGCCCGCGGCCGGGCCGTCGGCGGCGGCACCCGGTGCCGCACCGGCTTCGGGTCCTGCCTCGGGCCGGTTCCGGCTGCTCGCCGACCTCGCCGAGGGGCTGCGCGAAGCCCGCCGGCACCCGTGGTTCGTGTCCGGGCTGGGCGCGCTGACGGCGGTGATCGCCACGGGCTACTCGGCCACCGGCGTCCTGCTGCCCGTGGTCAGCCGCGACGGCTTCGGCGGCGAGGCCGTCCTGGCGGGCGCGCTGACCGCCTACACCGCCGGGGCGCTGGCGGGCGCCGTGCTCATCGCCCGGCTGCGCCCGCCTTCGGCGGGCTGGGCCGCGCTGGCCGGGCTGGCCCTGTACGGGTTCGCGCCGCTGAGCCTGCTCTTCGCGGTCCACCCGGCCGTGGTGATCGCCGCCTACGTGGTGGCGGGGGTGGGGATCGAACTGTTCAACGTCCCGTGGTTCACGGCGGCGCAGCGGGAGGTGGAGCCGTCGAAGCTGGCGCGGGTGTCGTCGCTGGACTTCCTGTTCTCCTACGGCCTGGCCCCGGTGGGCTTGGCGCTCATCGCCCCGGCCGCCGACGCGTTCGGCACGGCGGCGGTCCTGGCGGTCTGCGCGGCCGTGTGCTTCGCCGCCCCTGCCGCCGCCGCCCTGGCCCCGGGAGCCCGCCACTTCACCCGCCCCACCGCCCCGCCCCCCGAGGCGCGTCAAGGGCGGTGACGGGACGGGAGCCGTGGCCCGTCTTCTGCGGCCCGACCTCTCTTCTGCGGCCCGACCTCTTCCGCCTGCGGCGCGGTTCTCCTCATCGCCGTCCCGTCGCGCGCTCCAACCGGTGACCGTGGGCGCACCCCGGCGCGGCGCCGGTCAGTCCCCCGCCTGCTCCAGCAGGGAGATCTGCCGGCTGACGGCGCGGAAGCCCTGCTCCAGGGCGCGCAGGTCGGCCAGCGGCAGGCGCATGAGGATGTCGCCGCGGAAGGGGCGGGCCACCATCAGGCGCCGCACGACCGAGGCCCCCAGGGGTGTGGCGTGGACGCGGCGGACGCGCTGGTCGCGGGGGTCGGGCGTGCGGACGGCGACGCCGTGGTCCACCAGCCGGTCCAGCACGCCCGACATCGAGGCCATCGAGACGCCGAAGGAGTCCGACAGGCCGCGCCCGGTGGCGCCCTCCTTGGTGGTGACCAACACCATAAGCACCCTGAGCTGCTGGATCGTGAGGTCCATCGACAGCAGGTTCTGGAGCAGGGAGGCCATCACGGCCTCCTCCATGGCCCCGTTCAGCTCCTGGATCTCGTGCACGAGGCGTTCGCGCTCGTGTTCGCCCTGCTCGGGCGCCTCCTGCCGCATGCCGCCATGATAGGGCGCCGCCGAAGGCGGCCCCGGAGGCAAATGCTTAGCCTGATGCTAACCTTTTTCGCGTCACGGACCATCCACACGCCGTCGCATCGGCACGGCCTCCCCGCGCGGGTCCGCCGTGGCGTCCGCGCCGCGAGGCGTCGGCAACGAAGTGAGGACTGCACATGAGCACCGCCTCCGGCGCGCCCTCCGACATCGACGCGTTGGCCGAGGGGATCGACCTCGACGCCCTGCGGGCCAAGTACGCCCACGAGCGCGCGCGCCGCCTGCGCCCCGACGGCGTGGCCCAGTACCGCTCCGCCGCCGGGGAGTTCGGTTACTACGCCACCGACCCCTACACCCCGCGCACCGAGCGCGAACCGCTGACCGACAGCGTGGAGGCGCTGGTGATCGGCGGCGGGTTCGGCGGCCTGGCGACCGGCGCGCGGCTGCGCCAGGCGGGTGTGGACTCCATCCGGATGCTGGACGAGGCGGGCGACTTCGGCGGCACCTGGTACTGGAACCGCTACCCCGGGATCCACTGCGACATCGAGTCCTACTCCTACCTGCCGCTGCTGGAGGAGGTCGGCTACGTGCCGAAGTGGCGCTACGCCCCCGGCGAGGAGATCCGCCGCCACGCCGTCGCCATCGCCACCACCTTCGACCTCTACCGCGACGCCCTCTTCCACACCCGCGTCACCGGCTTGACCTGGGACGACGAGGCGGAGGAGTGGACGGTCGAGACCGACCGCGGCGACCGGATGCGCGCCCGGTTCGTGATCACCTCCTCGGGCACGCTGACGCGGCCCAAGCTGCCCGGCATCCCCGGGATCGAGGCGTTCCGCGGCCACACGTTCCACACCAGCCGGTGGGACTACGGCTACACCGGCGGCGACCAGGACGGCGGGCTGCACAAGCTGGCCGACAAGCGCGTCGCGGTGATCGGCACCGGCGCCACCGGCGTGCAGGTCATCCCGCACCTGGGCCGCGACGCCGAGCACCTGTACGTGTTCCAGCGCACGCCCTCCTCGGTCGACGTCCGCGACAACCGGCCCACCGACCCGGAGTGGGCGGCGTCCCTCAAACCCGGCTGGCAGCGCGAGCGCATGGAGAACTTCCTCGCGGTCATCTCGGGCGAACCGGTCGATGCCGACCTCACGCGGGACGGGTGGACCTCCACGGCGCGGCTCCAGCGCAAGACGATCTCGGGCGCGCTGGACACCAGCGTGTCGCCCGAGGAGCGCGAGCGGATCGACGAACTGGTCGACGCGCGCAAGATGAACGCCATCCGGGCGCGCGTGGACGAGGTGGTGGCGGACCCGCGCACGGCCGAACTGCTCAAGCCCTGGTACCGCTACATGTGCAAGCGGCCCTGCTTCAGCGACCACTACCTCCAGACCTTCAACCGGCCCAACGTCACCCTGGTCGACACCGCCGACCACGGCGGCGTCACGCGCATGACCGAGGACGCGGTGGTGGTGGGCGAGACCGCCTACCCGGTGGACTGCGTCATCTTCGCCACCGGCTTCGACGTGGGGGTCTCGGGGGTGCTCTCCGGCACCATGCCGGTGCGCGGCCGGGGCGGGCGCGACCTGCTGGGGGTGTGGAGCCGCGGCCCGCGCACGCTGCACGGGTTCTACAGCAACGGCTTCCCCAACCTCTTCCACCTGGGCTCGTTGCAGAACGCCAACTCCGTCAACTTCGCCCACATCCTGCTGGAGCAGGCCGGGCACATCGCCGCCGTCATCGAGCAGGCCCGCAAGGCGGGCGTGGGGGTCGTGGAGCCGTCGCGGGAGGCCGAGGAGGAGTGGCTGCGCACCCTCCGGGAGTGCGCGCACGACAACTCCGCGTTCCACGCCCAGTGCACCCCCGGCTACTACAACCGCGAGGGCGCCGGGGTCAGGGGAGGCTCCACCTACAGCCCCGGTCCGGTGGCCTTCCACCGCCTCCTGGCGGAATGGCGCGAGACCCGCGTCCAGGAGGTCTTGGGCGCCAAGCCGTAGGCGGGGGTGCTGCGGGGGTGATGGGCGTGCGGCCATCGGCCCGCGCGCCGGGGGTGGAGACGGGGGACGGTGCGGCGAGGGCGGCGAGCATCGCCCTGGGCCTCGTCGCGATCCTGCGCCGCGACGTGGCCCGCCACCGCGCGTGGATGCTGCGCGGCTACGCGATCGGCATGGGGGCCGGCACCCAGGTGCTCACCCTCATGCCGTGGGCACTGGCGGAGGAGCCGGTGGGGGAGGGCGGCAAGGCGGTGTCCATGGCGGCCGGGTGGCTGATCAACCTCGCGGTCGCGGAATGGGCCGTGCACCGCGGCGGACGGCGGACTCCCGTGCCCGTCCGGGCCGGGGACCGATGAGAAACGCCGCTTTGGCGGGTCCACCATGTGAGGACGCCGAACCGGATCCGACCCAGGGAGGTCGCAGTGGGCGTATCGGTACTGGACATGTCGATGTCGCTGGACGGCTACATCGCCGGACCCGACGACGGGCCGGGGAACCCGGGCGGCGAGGGGTTCGCGCCGCTGCACGCGTGGGCGTTCACCCCTGAGGGCCGGATCCGGGACACGGGCGCGGCGGGGGAGCTGATGGGGGAGGTGGCGGCGTCGGGCGCGATCCTGGTGGGTCGGCGGACCGCCGAGCAGGTCGACCACTGGGGCGGCGACCACCACGGCCAGGGGGTGCCGATCTTCGTGCCCAGCCACCGGCCGCCCGGCCCGACCGTGGCCGACTATCCGCTGGTGACCTATGTCGCCGGCGGAATCGCCGAGACCATGGCGCGGGCCAAGGCCGCCGCCGGTGACCGCCGCGTGCATGTGATCGGCGCCTACACGGGGCGCCGGGCGATCGAGGCCGGGGTGCTGGACGAGATCCAGATGCACGTGGTCCCGCTGCTGTTCGGCGGCGGCCGCAGGCTGTTCGAGGTCCTGCCCGAGCGCGTGGAGCTGGAGGTCGTCCGGGTGGTGGACACGCCTGAGGCCACCCACATCCGCTACCGGGTCCGCCGCTGAGCGGACCGGCGCCATGCGGTCCCGGCCCCGGGGGCGTCCTGGCGTCCCGGCCCAGGCGCACCGGTGGCGGCGAGGCCGGCTCGGCCTTCGCAGGCCGGGGTGGCTTCGCCGGGCCGCTGTCGGGCCGCGCCGCTCCGCTCGGCCGCGCCGCTCCGCTCGGCCGCGCCGCTCCGCTCGGCCGCGCCGCCCGCTCGCCCGCCGGCCACCGACGACTCCGGCGCCCCGCGCGGATCCGCGCCGCTTTGCCGGGCCGCCGCGCCGTCTGGACGCCGCCGCCCCCACCACCGCCGGCTACCCGTGGAAAACGGCCTCGCGCAACTCGCGTTCGCGGCGGCGGTGGGTCTCGGCCGTGGCCGGGTCGTCGGCGGCCTCGGCGATCTGGGCCAGTTCCTTGTGGGCGTACGCCTGGCAGGTGGGCTTCTCCAGTGCCTCCAGCATCTCCAGCGCCCGCCGCGCGCGGGTGCGGGCGCCTTCCAGGTCGCCCGACATCCGCAGCAGCGCCGCCATGTCCAGGTGGCTGTGGGCGCGGTCGTCCGCGGCATCGGGGCCGTCGATGATCTCCAGCAGGTCGAACGCGGCGGCCAGGTGCCGGTGCCCGGCCGCCGCGTCCCCGGCCTCGGCCGCGTGGACGGCCCGGCGGCGGCGCACCAGCGCGTGGCCGGACCAGTCGTCGGTGCGCAGCCCCGCCTGCGCCTCGTCGAGCGCGGCCGCCGCGGCGGCCCGCTCCCCGCGCCGGTGGTGGAGTTGGGCCAGGTCCAGCAGCGCGCTCAGCCGGTCCTGGGCGGCGCCCATGTCGGTGAACACCGCGACGGCGCCGCGCAGGTGCCGCTCGGCCGCCGCGTCGTCGCCGCCGTTGCGCTGGTAGGACGCCAGCAGCACGTCGTCGCGCGCCGTGCAGTAGCTACAGGACATGTGCACGCTGTAGGCGCGCGCCCGCTCCACGGTCGCGCGGGCGTCGTCGTAGGCGCCTTCGTGCCACTGGATGTGGGCCAGCGCCGTCAGCGCCCCCGACGCGCAGTGCAGGTCGCCGGCCTCGGTCAGCACCTCCACCGCCCGCTCCAGGGTGGCGCGGGCGCGGTCGGTCTCCCGGGCGTGGCGCAGTTCGCCGGCCCAGCCCACCAGGAGATGGCCGGTGGTCTTGGGCGAGGCGCCGCGGAGCTGCCAGGTGTAGACGCGGTCCACCACCCACCGCGTGAACGGGCCGTCGGCCTCCTCGGCCGGGCCGGAGCGCATCGCCGGGTGGGTGGCCATCGCGTAGGACCGCAGATCCAGGCCGAGCAGCGCCAGGCGGCGGGCGGTGCGCAGCCACTCCCGCGCCTCAGGCGGGGTGCCCACCACGAGGGCGAGCTGGCCCAGCGCCCGCGACAGGTGCGCCCGCGCCCGCAGGTCGCGCACCGGCCGCATCCCGGCCAGCGCCCGGGTGCACAGGTGCACCCCGGTGCGGGCCAGCCCGCGCATCCGCAGGTAGGGGGTGATCTGCACGGGCAGCCGCCAGGCCCAGGGCATGATCCTCCGCTCCACCGCGCGCTCGGCGGCCAGCAGCAGCCCCTCGCGGTCCTGGTCGAGGGCGGCGTAGGCGTCGCGCTCGACCTTCGCGGCGAGCCCGCAGTAGGCGCCCGCCAGCCGTGCGAACGCCGCCTCGGCCTGCGCCGGGGTCTCCGCCCGCGCTGACCGCTCCAGCAGGAAGGACCGCACCAGGTCGTGCAGGCGGTACTGCCCCGCCCGCTCCTCGGCGGCCTCGATCAGGTGGCGGTCGTAGAGGCCGTCCAGGCGCTCCCGGGCGCGCGCGAGGGGGAGGTCGGCCAGGGCGGAGGCGGCCACGGGGGTGATCACCGCGGCGGGGTGGTGGGCGATGAGCCGCCCGAAGGTGCGCAGGTCCTCGGGGAGTTCGCCGTAGGACAGCTCCAGCATGTCCTCGACCGGCTGCTGCGACGCGGGCAGGCGGGCGAGCAGGTCGGCCACCGTCGCGGCGGGCCGGTGCGCCAGCCACGTCGCCGCCAGCACCACGGCCAGCGGCAGGCCGCCCAGCGCCCGCACCACCTCGGCGATGTCCTCGGTGCTCGCGGCGGCCGGGTGGTCGCCCAGGGCGTCGGCGAACATCCGCTGGGCCTCGCCGGCGGGCGGGGGCGTCAGCGAGACCGCCCGGACGCCGGGCAGGGCGAGGCGGGCGCGCGAGGTGAGGATGAGGGCCGAGCGGCCGTCGCCCGCCAGCAGGGGGCGCACCTGGTCGGCGTCGGCGACGTTGTCGACGACCACGAGCAGGCGCCGGCTGTTCAGCTCGGCGCGCCAGCGGGCCTGGAGCGCCTCCAGGCGGGCGGGCAGGGCGGCGTTGTCGTCGCTGAGTTGCAGCAGCAGCGCCTCGATCGCCTCGGCGGGCCGGTAGGGGTCCTGGCCGGAGGTGTGCGCGCGCATGTCCAAGAACAGCACGCCGTCGGGGAAGCGGGCGGCCACCTCGTGGGCGAGGCGCACGGCCAGCGCGGTCTTGCCGACGCCGCCCATGCCGTCGATGGCGTAGATCTTGGCGCCGCCGCCGTCGGCCTCGATGTGGTCGCGCAGGTGCGCCAGTTCCCGCTGACGTCCGGTGAAACCGGGCAGCTTGGGCGGCAGCGCGTTGACCGGCCCCGGGGCCGGGCGGGGGAGCGGGAAGGAGTGGCGGTGCTCGTGCACGACCCCGCGCCCCCGGCGGGGGCCGGCGCCGCCGGAGGAGCCCGGGGTGTCGGGGACGCCCTGGCTGCCGGGGGCGTCGGAGGCGTCGGAGGTGTCGGGGGCGGGGCCGCGCTCGGAGAGGTAGGACAGGACCGCGACGGTCGCGATGAGGACGGCGAGCAGCCCCACCAGCCACCACGCGACCGCCGACTGGCCGGTGACGATGTTGGTCACCGCGCCGACGGCGGCGGTGACGACGGAGATCGCCGCGAAGATCACGCCGCGGCGCCGCCCCGGGTTGCGTCGTCTCCGCTCCGGCATCCCGGCTCCCTCCGCCGCGCTTTTCAGGTATTAGAGCACCGCGCGGTCGCCCGAGTTCCCGAGCGGGGCGGCCGCCGCCTTCACGAGCGGGGCGGCGGCGTGCCCTTCAGGCGGGGCGGTGCCGCGCGTCGGCGTCCACATCGGCGCGCAGCATCGCCATGAAGTGGCCCATCGCGGCGTCGGCGGCCGGCCTGTCGCCGGTCAGGGCCAGCTCGAACAGCAGCCCGCGGGCCTGGGCGAGCGCGAGCCGGGCCAGGGTGTCGGCGCGGCCGGGCGCGGCCCCCGCGTCGCGGAACAGCCGCGCCAGCACGTCGGTCCATCCGGTGGCCATCCGGCGCCGCCAGGGGTCGGCGGCCGGGCGGGTGGCCATGGCGTGGCCGGACAGCTCGAAGAACAGCGGCGCGAACACCTGCGCGGTGTCGGCGAGGTGGTCCCAGAAGGCCGTCCCGGCGGCGAAGGGGTCCGCGTCGGTCGCGAGGAGCCCGGCGAGGGCGTCGCGCTCGCGGCGCTCGACGTGCTCGATCACCGCGCCGAGCAGGGCCTCCCGCGAACCGAAGTGGTAGTGCAGCATCCGGTGGCTGGTGCCCAGACCGCCCGCGAGCGCGCGCATGCTGGTGTCGCCCACGCCGTGCTCGGCGAACCACGCGACGACCCGGTCGAGCAGCTCCTCTCGGGCTTGGCTCATCGCCCTCCACGTCCTCCATCGTTTCGGTCGGGGCCGCCGGGATTCGGAGGTGCCGCTGGCACCCCTCCCCAGGAAATGTACCAACTGGTACATTTTGCGGGCGGGGATGGGGCGGTCAGAGATCAGGGGCCAGGGTTCAGAGGCCGAGGGCGGCGGAGGCGGCGCACGATGATCACCGTGGCGGGACGGGTCGAGGCGGCCCCGGAGACGGTCTGGCGGTTCATGGGCGCGCTGGACCGGTGGGACCGCATGCTGCCGACCATCGACGCCATCTCCCGTGTGGACGGCGGCGGCCCCGCCATCGGCGTCGGCGCCCGGTTCCGGGTGCGCCAGCCAGGGCTGGCGCCCGCCGTGTACGAGGTCACCGACTGGCGCCCCAACGCGGGGTTCACCTGGCAGGCGAGGTCGGTGGGCGTGACGACGGTCGCCGCCCACACCCTGCGCCCCGACGGCACGGGCACCCAGGTCGGCTTGTCGATCACCTGGACCGGCCCCGGCGCCTGGCCGGCCCGCGCCCTCTTCACCCGCAAGACCCGGGCCTTCCTCGCCGGCGAACTGGCCGCCTTCGCCCGCCTGGCCACTCAGGAGCAGTCACCCCCTGGCGGGTCCCGCCGGGAGTCCCGGAGCGGTGACGGGGAATGAGGTGCTGTCCGTGCACCGGCGCCGGAACCGTGGTCTCGGCCATGGGCGGCGCCCGGGTGCCGCCTCCGTCACCGCGCCGGCGGACATGGCCGGGCGGTCGCGGCTGAGCGGCGGCGTGCCCGGGGGAGTCCGCGCGGGCGGGGTCAGGAGACCGGGCGCAGGCCGGTGAGGGCCCATTCGACCTGGTCGGCGACCTGGCGGGTGCTCAGTGGGTCGGTGTGCAGCAGGAAGCGGTAGTAGAGCGGGGCGTAGAGGAGTTCGACCATCGCGCGGACCGGGACGTCGCCGCGGAGTTGGCCGTCGGTGACGGCCTTGGCCAGGCGGTCCTGGCAGGCGCGGGAGCGGGGCGCGATGACGGTGTCGCGCAGCGCGGCCGAGAGGTCGGGGTCGCCCTGGGCCTCGGCGATCACGCCCCGGTAGACGGTCCCGAAGTCGCTGTTGAGCAGGGCGACGAGCGCGGTGAGCTGGCTGGTGAGGTCGGCGGCGATGTCGCCGGTGTCGGGGAAGTCGAGCACGCCGCCGACCTTGTCGTTGATGGCCTCCAGCGCGAGCGCGCCCTTGGAGGGCCACCACCGGTAGATGGTGGGTTTGCCGACACCGGCGGCCGCGGCGATGGCCTCGATGGTGACCGCCGCGTACCCCCGCTGGACGGTCAGGGTGAAGACGGCGTCCAGGGTGGCGCGGCGCGACCGCTCGCTGCGCCGCCTGGGACTCGGCGTGCCGGATGTGTGACCCACGGCCCCGAGCCTAGCGGAACGTTACGCGGCGTTCTACCTTGACGCGAAACAGCAGGCCGGAGTAGGTTCCATACACGTTACGAAACGTTCCGTAACGTCAGAACGCGCGCGCCCGACCGGGCCGCGTCCGGAAGGGGATCGCCATGACCAGCACCGACCAGCGCACCTACGAAGGCTTCACCGCCGAGGAGCGGGCCGCCATGAAGGACCACGCCACCGAGGTGAAGAAGGCGGCGCGCCGCACCTCCAAGGCGGACAAGGCGGCGGAGGCGCTGCGCGACGTCCTCGACAAGATCGCCGCCATGGACGAACCCGACCGCGGCATGGCCGAGCGGGTCCACGCCGTCGTCACCGCCAGTGCCCCCGAGTTGGAGCCCAAGCTCTGGTACGGGATGCCCGCCTACGCGCTCAACGGCAAGCTGATCTGCCACTTCCAGAGCCGCGCCAAGTTCAAGTCGCGCTACGCCACGCTCGGGTTCAGCGACCAGGCCCGCCTGGACGATGGCGCGATGTGGCCCGCCTCCTACGCCTTGGACGAGATGACCCCCGAGGTCGAGGCCCGCATCGCCGACCTCGTGGCCCGCGCGGTGGCCTGAGCCGCCGCCCCGCGCACCGGCGCCCGCGCGGGGCGGCCGCACCGCGCCCGCGGGCGGGCGCGGCCATCTCAATACCCATGGGTATCCGATACCCATGGGTATGCTAATGTTCGTCTCATGAGTGAGACCACGGGCCCCCGCGGCGGACCGACCCCGCGCACGCGACGCGATGAGGTGCGCCGGCGCCTTCTCGACGCGGCCGTCCGCGTGTTCGCCGAGCGCGGCTACGCCGACAGCCGGCTGGAGGACATCGCCCGCGAGGCCGGCTTCACCAAGGGAGCCGTCTACTCCAACTTCGGCGGCAAGCAGGAGCTGTTCGCCGCGATCCTGCGGGAGCGCTCCGAAGCCGAGTTGGACGCCGTGACGGCGCGGACGCGCGACGCCGACGACCCCGCCGCGGCCGTCGCCGCCGCGGCGCGCCTGGTGGCGCGGCGCATCGCCGAGGACACCGAACGGGGCCGGCTTGGGCTGGAGGTCGCGGCGCTCGCCGCCCGCGACAGCGCCACCCGCGACATCGTCGCCCCGCTGCGCCGCGCCCAACGCGAGGCCGCCGCCCGGTCCCTGGCGGAGGTCGCCGACAGCGGCGGCGCGGCCCCGGCGGTCGACCCCCGCCTCGCCGGGCTGATCGTGCACTGCCTGACCAACGGCCTGTCCATGGAGCACCTGGCCGACCCCGAGGCGGTTGACGCCGCCACCGTCGAGCGCGCGCTGGCCACCGTTTTGAACGCCCTGCTGAGCCCCCCGGCCAGCGGCTGATCCGCGGAAATCTTCCAGCGTCCCTGGACCGCGGCGCGACCGCGCCGCCCCCCACCCCCTGTATTCACCCTGACCGGAGGACCTTCGCCATGCCCGCACCACTCCCGCAGCGCAGTGCCCGCCCACGCCGGGCATGGGTCGTCCCGCTCGTCCTCGCCGCGCTGACCGGATGCGGCTCCGCCGCGGAGCCGCCGGGGGAGCAGCGGGGCTTCGCGCTCCCCGACCGGTCGCTCACGGTCTCGGTCGCCGACGGAGATCTGGACATCCGCCCCGCTGACGTGGCCGAGGTCCAGGTCACGCGCTATGTGGACGCGTGGTCCCTCACCGGCGCCGACCCCCGGCCCACCTGGAAGCTGTCGGGGCAGACGCTGACCCTGGCCCTCGACTGCGGCCTGGTGGTCTTCGGCCGGTGCGACGCCCGCTACGAGGTGCTCGTGCCCCGTGGGGTCGACGTCGCCGTCGAGGGCGGCAGCGGAGAGATCGCCGCCGAGGGGTTCGCCACCGCGCTGCGGGTCACCTCCGACAACGGCGCCGTCCGGGTGGCCGACGCCTCCGGCCCCCTGGCTCTGGAGACATCCAGCGGGCGGCTGACCGCGACCGGCATCGCGGCCGGGCACACCACCGCGGAGTCGGAGAACGGCGAGATCGACCTCTCCTACGCGGAGGTCCCCGACCGGGTGCGGGCGACCGCCGACAACGGGGCCGTCTCGCTCACCCTGCCGGAGGCCCCCTACGCCCTCACCGCCACGACCGACAGCGGGACCGTGGACTCCGACCTCTCCGAGGACCCCGGCAGCCCGCACACCGTCACGGTCACCACCGACAACGGGGCCATCGGGCTGCACACCGCGCGCTAGCCGAGTGCGGTCCCACGCGCGCACCGCGACCGGCGGCCGCGTTCACACCCCCAACGCCAGGAAGGCGCTCTTCGCCATGCGCGAACACCACATCGACCGGCTGAGGAACCTCGGGATCCTCTTCCTCTTCCCCTACCACACGGCGCGGGTCTTCAACGAGGGCGCCTCCTTCTACGTCAAGGGCGAGGTGAACGCGTTCTCCTCGGTCCTGGTGCATCTGTCGTACTGGTTCATGCCGCTGCTGTTCCTGCTGGCGGGGATGTCGAGTCTGCACGCCCTGCGGCGCCGGACGGTGCGGCAGTACGTCGGCGAGCGGTTCTCCCGGCTGCTGGTGCCGCTGGTGTTCGGGTTCCTCGTCGTCGTCCCGCCGCAGGCCTACTACGCGATGCGGTTCCACTCGGGCCACCAGGGCGGCTACCCGGAGTTCCTGTGGTCCTACTTCACCGACTTCTCCGACTGGTCGGAGTACGGCGGCGGGATTTCGCCCGCGCACCTGTGGTTCATCCTGTTCCTCTTCCTCATAGCGACCGCCCTGGCCCTGCCGATGCGCCGGATGGCGGAGTCGGGGAGCACGCCCGCATGGCCGCGCCACCCGGTGGGGATCCTGCTGCCCGCCGTGGCGGTGGCGGTGCTGTCCCTGCTGCCCGACGCCGGCGGCAAGAACATCTTCGTGTTCGCCGCCTACTTCCTGCTGGGCTTCGTGATCGCGGCGGACGGGGAGGTCGGCGACATGGTGCGGCGCCACCGGCGGGTCTACCTCGCCGCGGCGGCCGTCGGCGCGGCGGCGGTGCTGGCCGGCGTCTACGTGTTCGACGCCCCGGAGTCGGCGGCGCTCGCGCAGGTGCGCAACCTCGCCTGCCTGCCGGCCCTGCTCGCGCTCCTGGGCTACGGCAGGCGCTACCTGAACAGCCCGACGGCGTTCACGTCCTACTTCAGCCCGGCGGCGTACCCGGTCTACATCCTGCACCAGACCTACCTGGTCGCCACCGCGTACTACGTGGTGGCGGTCGTGGACCACGGCCCCGTCGCCTTCGCGGTGATCGCGGCGGTTCCGTTCGCGCTGAGCCTGGCGACCTACGAACTGGTCCGCCGCACGCCCCTCACCCGGGTGCTCTTCGGCCTCGCCGGCGCCCGCCCGGCCCGCCGGGACGCGGGCTCACCCACCGGGGCGTGAGCCCGCCCGTCCGGGCGGCCCCGGTTTTCCGGCTCTCCGCGGAAAACCGGGCAACAGACGGTATTCGCGGCAAACCACAGCGTCGCGTCCGGCGTCCCATGGGGAAGTAGTTGATCTTCGATCGACGTCGCCCCCTGACTGAGGAGCATGTCCGCCATGACACGCGCAATCCGAGCCCGTTCCGTCCGCGCCGCGGCCCTGGGCGCCCTGGCCCTGCCCGCCCTCCTGCTCGCCGCCCCCTCGGCCGCCGCCGACACCGCCGCCGGCGCGGGCGCCCTGAGCGTCCGCGACTGCACGGCGGTGGACCTGGAGGTCGCCGAGACCGCGCGCGAGGGCGCGGCCGGCACCGTCTACGTCGAGTTCGAGTTGACCAAGCGGGAACCCCTCAGCCCCTGGGACGACGAGGCGTGCGTCATGTACCCCGCCGTCGCCGACATGTACTGGGGCGACTCCGAGGGCAACCCCATCGGCGCGCACGCCGTCCGCGAGGGCCAGGGCGGCGACGTCTTCGCGCTGTACCCCGGTGACACGGCGGTGGTGACGGTGGCCCGCCCCAACCCCGACGCCTACGCCCCCGAGGACTGCCGCCCCACCGAGGTGGCCGGTGCGCACCTGTTCTTCCAGAACGACGAGGGCGCCGAGTACGCGCCCACCGGCGGCGCCGACCGCGTCTGCGCCAACCCCGACCTGGGCGCCTCGACCATCTCGGCGGTCACCCCGGCCTGACCGGGTCCGAGTGTCCGGCCCGGCCCGCGCGGGCCGGGCCGGACACGCCGGCGTCTCGGGGCGGCCGGGGAGGGCGAAAACGGCCGCCGCCGCCGGCGTGTTCCGCCTGCGGCGCGGCGGGCGGCGGCCTTGTGCGCTGTGCCGACGCCGCGCTCCGGGCTGGGTGAGACGAGTGGGCACGGAGGTGAACCAGGTTTAGGTCCAGGCCATTTGTCCCAATTTCGGCTATGGATCCTTGATTCGCGCGGTTCGCTCAGTCATCGTAAGCGCCGGAGTGGGCTCCCGTGTGCCACAAGTGGCGCGCGGGACGCGTGTAGCGCGGCCGACCGCCCACGGACCTGCGGCGGGCGACGGAGCACGGAAGGCGGGCGCGGCGTGCTGGAGACCCTGACCGGCCTCCTGGGGCAGATGGGCGACGTGCTCTCCACCGGCCCCGGCCTCCGGGTCCTCGTCTACGGCAACACCGCCGTCCTGCTGGCGATCAACTCCATCGCGGGCCGCAGCACCGCGCGCAAGAAAGCCGAGGCGCTGCGCAACAAGGCGCTCGCCTCGGGCGGCCCGCTCGCCCGGCTGCGGACCGAGTTGGAGTACTGGCGAGAGGTGCAGCGCACCCGCTCCGAGTTGGCCAAGCTGGCCGTGGAGCGCCGCCTGCTCCACGCCAGGAGGGCCGAGTCCAAGGGCCGGAGGTTCCAGAACGCGGAGCGGTCGGCCATGGCTCAGATCCATGCCGCGCGCGGTATCGCCGAAGACCTCAAGAGGGCCGACAAACGGCGCGAGGAGGCGGAGGAGAAGCAGCGGGAGCAGGGGATCGTCGTCCCGAAGGTGGTCCGGCGCACCCGGCCCCCGCGGAGTACGTCGGCGGGCACGAAGACGCGGACCCCCACGTAGGCCGTCGGCCGCCCAGGAAAGGAAGGAGCGCGATGGATGCGGTTGCGTGGCAGATGGCGGCCGTGGCGGCCGCCACGGCCCTGCTGCTGGTCGCCGACCTCGTGCTGCGCCGGCTGCGGAGCCGCGCCGGCGCGGCCCCGCCGTCGGCCGAGCACGTCGACGGCCTGGTCCGGGCGCGCCGCGGCCTGGACGCGGTGGGCCTGCCGCTGGCCCGGCAGGAGGCGATCGCGCAGAGCCGGGTCGACCTGCTGGCCGAGGCGGTGCGCGACGCCGCCGAGGGCCGGGTGCTCGTCCCCCTGGCCGACGCCGCCCGGCACATCAGTGCGACCGATCGGCGGTTCGCCCACGCCGAGCGGAGCGCGGCCGCGGCGATCGAGGCGAAGGGACACGTCGATGGCGGGTGACCGCTCCCGGCCCGGCCGCGCCCCCGCGCACCGGACCGCCGGAGGGCCGCGCCGGAGCGGTAGGAGGAGCCCGTGCTAGGCGGGATCGTCATCGCGCTGTTCGCCGTCATCTACGCCCTGGTCATCCGCAAGGTGAGCGCGGACGCCAAGGCCGCGACGATGGAGCTGCTGGCGTCGCGCAGGGAGCTGCACGACAGGGGCGACAAGGACCTCGTCGCCGCCGAGGCCGCGCTCACGGGCGGCGAGGCGTCCCAGTTCTACGCCAACGTCATCGCGCTTGAGGCCGACAAGGCGAGCGTGGACCAGTACGAGCTGGGGGAGAAAATGCTGCGCGAGGCGGTCGACGGCATCGAGCGCAGCCGGGACCAGATCCTCGGCGTGCTCGCGCCTTTCATGGAGGGCGAGAACCCGCGGATCGCCTTCACCGGGCCGCGTTCCCGCAAGCTGAAACTGGTGGACGACTCCTATCTGACCGACGAAGAGAAGGGCCGCGTCCTCCGGCGCATCCGGGAGTACAACAGGACGCTCGCGGTCAGCCCGCGGCGGGAATTCCACGAGTCGTTCGCCCAGGTGCCGGTCGTGGACGAGGCCGGGCGCGCCGCGGAGCTGTTCGGCGAGATACCCCCCGACCGGGAGGCGCCCGTCCTGGACATGGCGGTGCTGGAGGACGCGCTGAACCTCCCGGTGCCGGGGGGCTTCCGTTCGCGGCGGCGCCAGGGGCGGGAGGTGTCCCGGAAGAAGGAGTCCTTCCGGCGGACCACCCTGTACGCGCAGGCGCGGGCGCTGAGCGAGAAGGCGCACGCCCTGCGCGCCGCGCAGAACGGCGGAGAGGGGAGGGGGCGCGGTGTGTGAGGCGGACCGCCCCGGCGCGAGGGCAGCGGCGGGTGCGCGGTGATGGGGACCGAGGTGCTGGTCTTCGCCCTGTTCGCCTTCTCCCTCGCCGGGCTGCTGCGCATCCTGCGCTCCGTGGGGGAGCGGGGGGAGGAGATCCCCGACGTGCTGCTGGCGTTCGACGCCGAGAACACCGCCGAGGTCCGCCGGGCCGCCGTCCGCCAGGACGACCTGCGCCGCCGGATGGCGCTCGTCCGCGCCTGCGAGGAGCGGGTCTACGGCGCCGAGGTGCGCGTGCGCCTCCTTGAGGACGGCGCGGCCGGCGAGCGGGAGCCGGCCGACGGCGGGCGCGCCGCCGTGGCCGACCCCCGGGAGGGCGCGCGGCTGCTGGCCGAGCTGCGCCGCGACCTGGCCGGCCTGGACGCCGAGCGCGACCGCCGGATCGCCGAGATCGACCGGGAGGCGGCCGACACCCTGCGCCGGCGCCGCGCGGCCATCGCGGCCGCCGCGCCCTACGACCGCGCGCTGCGCGCGGCCGCGTGGGTCTGCCTGGGCTGGCTGGCGCTGCTCGTGCTCCTGCCGGCGGTGCTGTAGCCCCGCCCGCGCGGCCCTCCGGCTGTGCCGCCGGTCCGTGCGCGCCGGGCTCACCCCGGGCCGCTCCTGCCCGCCGCCTCCGGCGGCGGGGGAGGTCCGCACAGTGCGGGCGCCCCCGCGCGGCGCGCTCCACGGCCCGCCCCGGGCGGCTCTGGGAGCTTCCCTCAGGGGGTGCGGCCCGGCCCGCCGGTGGCCTCCGGCGCGGCCGAGGGCGGCTCGCCGGATCCGGGGCGGGCGCCGGCGCGGTCGGGCGCGGTGCCGTCCGGCGTGGTGGACCAGCTCGCCAGCAGGCGCAGCCGGTCCTGGGAGCCGCTGCCGGGCTCGGCGCCGTAGGCCACCAGGATGAGGCCGTCGGCGGGCAGTTCCAGGGACTCGTAGGTCAGCTCCAGTTCCCCGACCACCGGGTGGCGGAAGGGCTTGGCGCCGATGTGGTGCTGGCGGACGTCGTGGCGCGCCCACCGGGTGCGGAAGTCGGGGCTGCGGGTGGACAGCTCGCCCACGAGTTCGGTGAGGGCGGTGTCGAAGGGGTCGCGGCCGGCCTCGGCCTGGAGCAGGGCGACGGTGTCGTCGGCGGCGCGCTCCCAGTCGCCCCAGAAGTGGTGGGAGCGGGCGTCGAGGAAGATGAACCGGGCGTGGTTGGGCACCCGGCCCCGGGCCGACTCGATCATGGGGGCGTACAGGGCGCGCCCCAGCGCGTTGAAGGCCAGGATGTCGCCGCGGCCGTTCATGACGAACGCGGGCGCGTCGGTCATGGCCTCCAGCATGCGCTGCACCGTGGGCCGCACCTGCCGCTGCGGGGCGCGCCGCCGGCGGCGCGGCCGGGGCCCGGCGGCGCGGGCCAGGTCCTCCAGGTGGGTGCGCTCCTCGTCGTTGAGCCGCAGGGCGCGGGAGAGGGCGTCCAGGACGCTGTCGGAGACGCCCGACAGGTCGCCGCGCTCCAGCCGGGAGTAGTACTCCACGCTGACGCCGGCGAGCTGGGCGACCTCGGAGCGGCGCAGGCCGGGGACCCGGCGGGTGCCGTAGGAGGGCACGCCGGCCTGCTGCGGGCTGATCCTGGCGCGCCGGGAGGTCAGGAACTCACGGATCTGGCTGCGGTGGTCCACCCCTCCACGGTAGGCGGCCCGCCGCCCGCCTGGGGTGCCCTGCCAGTACACCCCTCAGCAGTGCCTTTCTCCCGTTCGCCGCAGAACCTTTACTGGGTGGCGGCCCTCCCGGACGTCCCGGGAGCGGACCCCTATTCCCAAGGAGCAGTCCTCATGCGTGTCCCCGCCTACGCCGCACCCGCCGCCGGCCGGCCGCTGGCCCCCACGGTCGTCGAGCGGCGCGACGTCGGCCCCAACGACGTCCTCATCGAGATCACCCACGCCGGCATCTGCCACTCCGACATCCACACCGTCAACGGCGACTGGGGGCCCCAGCCCTTCCCCGTGGTCCCGGGCCACGAGATCGTGGGCGTGGTCGCCGAGGTCGGCGCCGAGGTCACCCGGCACGCGGTCGGCGACCGCGTCGGCGTGGGGTGCATGGTCAACTCCTGCGGGCAGTGCGTCCACTGCCGCAACGGCGACGAGCAGTACTGCGTCGAGGGCATGGTGCCCACCTACGCCGGCACCGACCGCGACGGCACCACCACCCAGGGCGGCTACTCCACCCACGTGGTGGTGGACGCCGACTACGTCCTGTCGGTGCCCGAGGGCATCGACCCGGCCGCCGCCGCGCCGCTGCTGTGCGCGGGCATCACCACTTACACCCCGCTGCGCCGCTGGGGCGCCGGTCCCGGCAAGAGGGTCGCGGTCGTGGGGCTGGGCGGCCTGGGCCACATGGCGGTCAAGATCGCCCACGCCCTGGGCGCCGAGGTCACGGTGCTGTCGCAGTCGCTGAAGAAGCGGGAGGACGGCCTGCGGCTGGGCGCCGACGACTACCACGCGACCTCCGACCCCGAGACCTTCACCAGGCTGGCCGGACGGTTCGACCTGATCGTCAACACCGTCAGCGCCGACATCGACGTCAACGCCTACCTGGGCCTGCTGGCCGTGGACGGCGCCATGGTCAACGTGGGCGTGGCTCCCGGTCCGCTGACCTTCGACGGGTTCCTGCTCGTCGGCTCGCGGCGGGTGCTGACCGGGTCGATGATCGGCGGTATCGCCCTGACCCAGGAGATGCTCGACTTCTGCGCCGAGCACGGTATCGGCGCGGACGTCGAGGTGGTCTCCGCCGACCGGATCAACGAGGCGTACGAGCGCGTGCTGGCCTCCGACGTCCGCTACCGGTTCGTCATCGACACCGCAACGCTGGCCTGAGCCCGGGGCCGGGCACGGCCCGCGCCGGGGGCGCCCTGGTGCCGTCGGCCCGGGTGAACGCGGTCAACGCCCGCCTGGATCGCAACGACGTCCGGTACCGCTTCGTGCTTAACATGTCCGACCTGACTGACGCCGGCCGGGGCGGTGCCGGCCCGCCCCGGCGGCGGTGGTCGCTTCAGGCGCCGGCCGCCGGCCGCCGGTCAGCCCGCGCTGCGGGCCGCGCGGGTGAGGCGCAGGGCCGAGACCAGGAAGAACACCCCGCCGAGGAAGGCGTAGCCGGCGAGGGCGGTCAGCGCCGGGGCCGGCCCGGCGGCCTGGGCGACGAACGACGCGCCGGCGAGGGTGGAGACGGCGCCGCTGATGATCATCGCCCACTGGCCGCCCAGGCGGCGGCGGGTGATGGCGGCGGCGAGCTGGACGACTCCCGCGGCGACCGCCCAGGCGCCCCACACCCGCAGCACCCCCGGCACGCCCGAGGTGACGGCGAAGGCCAGGGCGACCACCGTCAGCGCGCTGACGGCGATGTTGGCGTACAGGAGAGGCGCCCTGCCGCCGCCGGCCTTGGCGGAGCGGACGTCCACGACCGCCGCCGCCACGTCGAACAGGGGGTAGGCGAGCAGCAGCGCCGTGCTGAGCGGATTGAGCGTGTCGGCGGTCGCGAAGAGCAGACCGGCCCACACGGCGGCGAAGGCGAAGCGCGCGAAGTACAGCTCGCGCAGGGTCGCGGGAGCGCCGGCCGGGGTGGTGGCGGGAGCGGTGGCGGTGGGTGTGTCCACGGACGTGCCTTCCAGTGCGGTGGTGGAGCGGGGGACGCGGTAGCGCGTCATCATGAGGGAGAACGTTCGGTCTCATGATTAAAAAGGGTCGCGGTCACGGGTGTCAAGACCGAACGTTCTCCCTCACAGCTCTGGTACGCTCGCGGCATGAGTCGGAACCGAGAAGCGGGCGTCACCTCCGAGGCGCGCTCGCGCCTGCTCGGCACGGCGACCCGGATCTTCTACGCCGAGGGCATCCACTCCGTGGGCGTCGACCGGATCACCGCGGAGGCGCAGGTCACCCGGGCCACGCTGTACCGGCACTTCTCCGGCAAGGAGGAACTCGTCCTGGCCTACCTCGACCAGGTCGACCAGGGGATGCGCGGCCAGATCACCGCCGCCCAGGAGGGCGGCCGGTCGGCCGCCGACCGGGTCCGGGCCGTGGCCGGGGCCATCGCCGACGGCATCCGGTCCCCGGCGTTCCGCGGCTGCGCCTTCATCAACGCGGCGGCCGAGTACCCCGACCCCGCCCACCCGGTCCACCAGGCCGTCCTGGCCCACCGGGAATGGCTCCTCGACACGGTCACCGACCTGCTGGCGCGGGCCGGCTTCGCGCCCGCCGACGCGGCCGGCCGGCACTTCGTCATGCTGAGGGACGGCGCGATGGCGGCCGGCTGCCTCTTCGACCCGGAACTGGTCTGCGAGACCTTCCTGCACGGAGTCGAGGGGCTCCTCCGGTCCCGCGCCGCCTCGGCGACCGAGCCGAGCCCGCCGGCGCGTGCCGCCGGTGGGGATCTTTAGCCGTAGCGGACGGTTCCCGCCCCCGGCGCCGCGCACCGCCGGCCCGTCCTCGTGTCCCCTTCACGCGGGGGCGAACAGGAAACCGGGGTCCGCGACTTTCGCCACCCTGTTGCCACCTCGACCCGTGCCCCGGGCACCGGGGGCACGTGCCGGCCCCGCCTCCTCAGCCGGGGACGTTCATGCGCTGGGTGCCGATCACCGACAGCAGCCGCAGTGCCTCCTCCGCCGGTGAACCCGGGTCGGCGGTGTAGATGACGACCCGCTGGTCGCGGTCGGCGATGTCCAGGACGTCGCAGTTGACGGTGACGGGACCCACCTGCGGATGGTTGACGGTCTTGCGCAGGGCGGGGCCGGGGCGCACGTCGTGCACGGCCCACATCCGCGCGAACTCCGCGCTGCCCGCCAGCAGGTCGCCCACCAGTTCGGCCACCTCGGGGTCGTCGGGGTAGCGGGCGGCGGCCGCGCGCAGGTGCCGGACGGCCGTGTGGGCGAACTCCTGGGCGTCGGCCCGGCTGTAGAGCAGCGGTTCGCCGGGGCGCGGCCCGAGGAACGCGCGGCGCAGCAGGTTGCGGTCGCGCCGGGACAGAGCTGAGAAGTCCGCCAGCAGGGCCGCCGCCAGGTCGTTCCAGGCGATCACCTCGCCGGTCGCCGACAGCACGATGGCGGCGGCGTTGGGCAGCCGCCGCAGGAGGTCGAGGATGCTCTGCCGCACCTCGCGCGACGGCCCGGCCGGCGGCCCCGGCGGGGCGCCGGCGAGGTGGTGCAGGTGGTCGCGCTCGGCGTCGGTCAGGCGCAGGGCGCGGGCCAGGGCGGTGAGCACCTCGCGCGAGGGGTGCGGCCCCCGGGCCTGCTCCAGCCGGGTGTAGTACTCGGTCGAGATGAACGCCAGTTGCGCCACCTCCTCGCGGCGCAGCCCGGGGGTGCGGCGGCGCGGCCCGGCGGGCAGCCCGACGTCGGCGGGGGTGATCCGCTCGCGGCGGGCGCGCAGGAATCCGGCCAGCTCTCGTCTGTCCACGCCTCCAGTGTGCTCCTCCCGCGCGCCGCCCAGCCAGGTACCGCCGGTGCCTGGCTGGGCCGCGCGTCCGGCACCAGGCTCACCGCCATGGACAACACCCACGAAACCACCGCATCCTCCGCTTCCACCACCTCCACCGCGCCCACCCCGGGCGCCCCCGGCTCGGGGCTGCTGGCCGGCAAGGTCGCCTTCATCACCGGTGCCGGCCGGGGCATCGGAGCCGCGGCGGCGCGGCTGTTCGCCCGCGAAGGCGCCGAGGTCCTGCTGGCGGCCCGGACCAAGGAGCAGTTGGCGGCGGTGACCGAGGAGGTCCGGGCGGCCGGCGGCGCCGCGGAGTACGCGGTGTGCGACCTGGCCGACCCGGACGCCGTGCGCGCCGCCGTCGAGCGCACCGTCGAGGTGTACGGACGGCTCGACGTCGCCTTCAACAACGGGGCGACCGCCCTGCCGCCCGCCCCGGTGGACCGGGTGGCCGAGGCCGACCTCGACCACCTCTACGCGGTCAACCTGCGCGGCCCGTGGACCGCCATGGCCGCCGAGGTCGCCGCCATCCGGGCCACCGCCGGGCGGGGCGCGGTCGTCAACACCTCCAGCGTCGGCGGCTGGCGCGGCAACGCCAATTTGCCCGCCTACGGCGCCCTGAAGCGGGCGCTCAACAGCCTCACGGAGTCGGCCGCCATCACCTACGGCCCGGAGGGCATCCGCGTCAACGCGGTCGCCCCCGGAACGACCATGACCGCCATGATCGACGCCTGGGAGGAGGTGGCGCCGGGCCTGGTCGACCACCTCAACGCCCAGACCCCGCTGCGGCGGGCGGCCGACCCCGAGGAGATCGCACAGGCCGCCGCCTGGCTGCTCAGCGACCGCTCGTCCTATGTCACGGGAGTGGTCCTGCCGGTGGACGGCGGCCTCCAGGCGTGACCCGCTCGCGGGCGAGGGTCTGACCCGCCCCCGGGGCGCCCGTCCCGCCCACGGGTCCGGGCGCCCGGCGGGTCAGGCGGCCGAACGCCGGCGGTCCCCGGCCGGCGCCATTGCACCTATTGCACCATCGTGGCGTGATCGCGGTGTGCTCTTTTCAGGCCGCGAGTAGGGTGAAAAAGGTATTCCGGAACGCTTTTCGCGTGCCCGCGTTCAATGCCATAACAAATTCCCGGGGGATTGCCATGTCCTATTCCAAGGAATGCGTCTTCGGTGAGATCACCCTTGTCATGAGCACCGACGAGGTGAATCCGCCCAGTGACGACTACTACAGCCTGTCCAGCCACGCCCACGGGCACGGAGTATCGCTGTGGGTGAAGTCCACGAATCCGGCGACCCAGGCCGTGCGGCCGATCGAGAACTGGCGCGCCATCAAGTTCGGCACCGGCGAGTGGCACCGCGCCCAGCCTCCGCAGGGTTATGTGGCCCTGTGCGACGCCCCTCACCACGAGACCCGGTTTCTGGGAACTCCGCTGCCCAAGGAGCGGATCGCCTGCGTCAAGGAGACCATCAACGGCAAGAGGTACGTGGTCCCCGGAGAACTGGAGTCCGTGGGCGGATGGCAGTGCGTGAAGCGGCCGCCCCAGATCATCGAGAAGAACAGCACCATGGTGGCGCCGGAACGCGCCTATTGGGCGTGGTACAAAGGCCCCTTCGGCCAGGAGGACGGCGAGCGGCCCGGGGAGGTCTACGTCCTCAACCTGCCCACGCTCACCAAGACGAGCGGCACCCTCAACCGGCCCGTCATCAAGGACCCCGACAACATCCCGTCGGAACAGGGCGCGCACGTCGACCGCGAGGTCACCGTCCCCTGCGTCGCGGTCAACGACCGCAACAAGTCCTGGCGGTGGATCATCGCGAACTCACCGACCTACACCCTGCGGCGGCGCCGCTCCTACGCGTTCGTCGCCTCGCTGGACCTGCGCAACGCCAGCAAGGACGGCGAGATCTCCAAGGAGGTGAGCTGGGGGATCTCCAAGACCCAGACCCAGACCTACCGGGAGAGCGTGGGGGTCACCATCGGCTTCGAGGCCGGGGTGGAGGTCGAGGGGATCGGCGCCAAGGTCACGGGGTCGGTCACCCAGGAGATGGGCTATGAGAGCTCCTTCTCCAACACCGAGATGCAGCAGCAGACGGTGAAGGTCGGCGGGGGAGCGGCGGCCGGCAAGGTCACGGCGATGTACGCCGAGAAGCACGTGGTCTACGCCGTGCGCAACGACCCCGACCACACCTTCTGCTCCGACGACGACCGCAACGTCGTGGGGTTCAACGCGGGGCTGCGCTACGCCATGTGCGAGAGCGGAAAGGCGTCGGCCAAGCCGATGTGGCACGGCCTGGGGGAGAGGGCCGAGCAGGCCAAGCGCGACTACTACGACGGCGACGTCCCCGAGCTGATCCGCGCCTCCGACGCGTCCGTGGAGGTCCCCCGGCAGTTGACCGGGGAACCCGCGGGAGCGGACGCCCTGCGCGGCTGACCACGGCGGCCCACGCAACCCGCGGGCCGCCCGTCCTGATGGCAGGTCTCGTCTACCGCGGTTCGAGATCGTCCGGGGTGTCTCTCGTCGGAGGCGGTCGGCGGTCGTGGTTATTCGGTCGTGTGTGACGGCGTCCGGAGGGCTTCCGGAGGGTCGGCGGGACGGGGGAACGGGGGAGTGCCGGCGGCCCAGGGCATGGGGGTGAGGGGGGCGAACGTCGTGGTCGGGCGGGTCACCGCGCCGCCGGTGGCGCGGGCCACGGTGAGGGTCACCTCCAGGACGTGGAGGGCGTGGTCGGTGCGCAGCCGGCTCGGGCGCCGCCCCCGGACCTCGCCCGCCAGTTCCGCGACGCCCCGGGCGAAGTCCATGTGGTTGGCGCCGATCCGGTCCATCGTGTGCGCGGGGCGGCGCGCCGGCGGGTAGGGCTCGGGGCGGCCCTTCCGGCCTCGGCGGACGGTGACGGGTGAGGTGTAGTCCCACACGTTGTCGACGACCAGGACCCCTTCGTCGCCGACGATCTGAATCCGGTGCTGCTCGGGGGCGACGATGCTGTTGGTCATCCGGGCCACGACCCCGCCGGCGCCGGTCCCGCCGCCGTCCCCGGCCACACCCCCGCTGTCCCCGGCCCCGTCCCCGGCGAACCGCAGGCAGGCGACCGAGAAGTCCGGGGCCCGGGCGTGCTCCTCGGCGGTCAGGTGGGGGTTGGGCGCCACGCCCGCCGCGAAGGCGGTGACCTCGGTGACCGGGCCGAAGAACATGGTGAGCCAGTCCAGGGCGTAGGCGGCGTGCTCGATCGTGCACCCGGTGCGGAACTCGTCCCGGTAGGGCCACGGCGCGCCGGACCGGCTGCGCCACTCGGTGTAGTGCTCGGCGAGCAGGTAGCCGTCGTCCAGTTCGGCGTAGGCGAGCAGCGGGGTGCCCACCGCGCCGGCGCGCAGCGCCTGCCACGCCGTCTGGGCGGCCTCGCCGATCATGCTGCACGGCGCCGAGGCCAGCAGCAGCCCGGCCGCACGCGCGGACTCCGCCAGCTCCCGCGCCTCGGCGAGGTCCATGGCGAGCGGCTTCTCGCTGTAGACGTGCTTGCCCGCCGCCAGCGCCGCGCGCGTCACGCCGGCGTGCTCGCGCGGGTTGACCAGGTTCACCACGATCTCGACGGCGGGATCGGCCAGCAGCGCCGCCAGCGAGGGGTAGCGGGTGTCGCCGTAATGGTCGGCGAACTCCCCGCACCGCCGGGCTGAGCGGTCGTAGACACCGGTGAGCGCCAGCCCGGGGTGGTTGGGCAGGGTGGCCCGGTAGAGGTCGGCCACGTAGCCCGTGCCGACGAACGCGACGCCCACCGGCGCACCCGGCGCCGCGTCCACCGGCGCTCCCACGGGCACCCCCGCCGCCTCCGCCCGTTCCGCCCGATCCGCCATGGGTCCTCCTCCGTCCGTCATCGCGGGCCGACCGCCCGCACCCCGCGCAGCGCCAACTCGAAGCACGCCACTCCGGCCAGGTTGAGCAGTGCCATCACCGCCCACAGCGCGTCGGGCACGCCCAGGAGCCACCCCACCAGGGCGGGGGTGGCGGCGGTGGCCACCGACGTGCCGGTGTGGAAGAGCGCCGACACCCGCCCGGCGTTGTCCTCGGTGGTGAAGGCGATCAGCGCCGTGTTGGTCGTAGGGAAGAACAGGATGCCCGCGACGGTGAGCACCACCGTGCTCACCACCGCCACGGCGGTGCCCGTCACTGCGGCGGGGTCGGCGACCACCACCAGGGGGGCCAGCCCCGCCAGGCTCAGCAGCGCGCTCCACACCAGCAGCACGCGCGGGCTGACCGGCCGCACCGCGCGGGTGATCCACGGCTGGAGCAGCAGCACCATGAGGTTGCTCAGCGCGAACAGCGCCGGCCCGATCCACGGCGGCAACTCCCAGTCCTCGGCGAAGAACACCGGGAACGCCAGCCCGCCCAGCAGGCTGATCGGGGTGCACAGCAACTGGCCGGCGGTCATCAGGACGTAGCGGCGGTCGCGCAGGATCACCCCCCACCCCTGCCGGCGGGCCGGCGCCGCGCGCTCGCGCCGGGCGCCGCTGACGGGGTGCCGGCCGATGAGGACGGCCGAGACCAGGCTCGTGGCGATGTTGACCAGCACCAGGACGCGTACCGACTCCGGGTCCGAGGACGCCAGGAACACGGCGGTCAGCCCGGCGCCGAGCACCATGCACCCGGCCTTGGCCGCCTCGATGAACGCGAACCAGGTGTCGAACCCGTCCCGGCCGGCCATGCCCTTCACGTAGGGCAGCCAGCACGACCAGAACACGCACTCCGACACCGCCACCAGCAGCATCCCGCCGAACACGACGGCCTCGCCGCCGGCCAGGTAGTAGCCGACGTAGCCCAGCGCCGACAGCAGGTTGTTGCCCACCATGACCCGCTTGGCCCCGAACCGGTCGACCAGTTCGCCGCCCAGCAGCCCGGTCGGCAGCGCCAGGACCAGGGCGACCGACATGAGCACGCCCAGGTGGGGGAGCGGGATGTCGGTGACGATGGTGAAGTAGAAGAGCGCGATCGGCAGCAGCAGCGCCACGCCGATCGTGTCCAGCACGATCGCCGTCAGCACCGGCCACCGCCCCCGGGGCGAGGGCACGCCCAGCCGCGCGGACAGCGGTTCGGGGCCGCCCGGCGGACGCGGGTCGCCGCCGCCGTCAGTGGTCGCCACCGTGCTCCTTCCGGCCGGGGCGGTCGGCTATGGCGAGCCACTCTTCGGGCACCGGCGCGGCGGCCGCCTCCGCGTCCTCCCGCGCCCTCCAGTACACCTCGGTGGCGAGTTCGCCGCGCACGTGCATCAGCCGCGGGTGGTGGGCGCCCAGGCCGCACAGTTGCGAGGCGTACATCCGGGCCAGCGCGATCTTGGCGGCGGCGGCCTCCGGCGCCAGCCGGCACGGCCGCGGCGGGGCGAGGGCGAAGCCCGCCCGCGCCACCTCCTCCAGGGCCGGGCGCCAGCGCAGCCGCCGGTCGCGCAGCTCCTCCGGCCGGGTCCAGTCGCCGGCGCTGGCGTAGGGGACGTCGGCGTAGAGCCGCACCGGCGCCCCCACCGCGCGGGCGGCGCGCAGGGCGGCGTCCCGCGCCAGCACGTGGTCGGCGTGGGCGCCGATGGCCGCGGGCACCACCACCTCGGTGCCGGTGAGCAGCGGTGCCAGCGCGGCGGCCAGGGCGTCGGCGTCGGGCGCGGCCTCGGCGTAGGGCCGGTCCAGCCAGCCGAGCGGCACCGCCTGGGCGCCGACACCGGCCAGCGCCCGCGCGTCCTCGGCCCGGCGCTCCAGGGCCGCCGCGCGCGCGGTGGCGAACCCGCAGCGCTGGTCCCAGTCGGAGGCGGCGCGCCCCTCGGGCGGCAGCCCGCCGCAGACGGTGACGACACGCGCCGCCGGGCCGATCCGGGCCAGGAGGCCGCCGCAGGAGAAGACCGCGTCGTCGTAGTGTGGCGAGACGATCGTGTGGGTGACGGTGGCGGCCATCTCACCCGCCCACCGCGCTGAGCCGCCCGGCGGCGCGGCGGATGCGGTCGCACGCCTCCGCCACCCGCGCCAGGCGGTCGGGCGGCGCCAGCAGGAGGCGGTGGTGCAGCCACACCGTGGTCTGCGCGGCCCGCTCGGCGGCGGGGCACACCGCCGCGCGCACCCGCTCGGCGGCGGTCGGCGGCGCGGGCGCCGCCGCGCCGGCGGCGAACATGTCCAGGCGGTTCAGCGCCGGGTAGGGGGTGGCCACCGGGACGCCCTCGGCGGCCAGCGCGGCGGAGAACCGCGCCGCCGGCAGCCCGCCGAACGCCTCGGGGTCGTAGTGCAGCACGTAGGCGTAGTAGGCGCTGCGGTCCATGCGGGGGTCGCGGCCCTGCGGGCGCAGGCCGGCGGTGGCGGCCAGGGCCGCCCCCAGGTGCCGGGCGCCCTCCTCGCGCCGGGCCAGTTGCGCGGGGTAGCGGCGCAGTTGCGCGGCCAGGACCGCGCCCTGCCACTCCGTCATCCGGTAGTTCACGCCGAGCCGGACGTGCTCGTAGGTGGCGCCGCCGGTGCGGCGCCCGCAGTTGGCGTAGCTGCGGGCGGTCTCGGCGCGGGCGGGGTCGGAGGTGATGAGGGCGCCGCCCTCGCCGGCGGTCAGGAGCTTGGACTGCTGGAAGGAGAAGCTGCCGAACACACCCCAGCTCCCCGCGCCCCGCCCCAGCAGCCGGCTGCCGTGGGCGTGCGCGCTGTCCTCGATGAGGTCGATCCCGCGCGCGGCGCACAGCGCCGCCAGCCGGTCGGTGGCGGCCATCGCGCCGGCCAGGTGCACCGCGATGACGGCCCGGGTGCGCGGGGTGAGGGCGGCCTCGACGTGCTCGGGGACAAGGCACAGGCTGTCGGGGTCGACGTCGGCCACGACCGGCACGGCGTTGACCCGCAGCACCGCCACGGCCGTGGCGGCGAAGGTCAGCGCCGGCACCACCACCTCGTCGCCCTCCCCCACCCCGCAGGCCACCAGGGCGGCCTCCAGGGTGCAGGTGCCGTTGGCCATGGGCAGGCCGATGGCGGCGCCCTGGAAGCGGGCGAAGTCGGCGGCGAAGTCGGCGGCGCGGCGGGCGCGGCTGGAGCCCCACAGCCCTTCGTCCAGGGCGGCGGTGAGGCCGGTGCGCTCGTCGTCGGTCCACTGCGGCCAGGCGGGGAACGCGTCGGGGGCGAAGGCGGGGGCTCCGCCGAGCGCGGCGGGTCGGTGCATGGGGCGACTCACTTCCTCACGGGCGGCGCGGCCGGCGGCCGGGTCGGTGCGGTGTCGAGAAGGTCCAGCCAGTGGCCCACGGCGGCGGTGTGCTCGGCGCGCAGCCGCGCATCGGTGCGGGCCCGCTCCACCAGGCGCAGGGCCAGTTCCGCCTTCTCCGGCGCGGGGCCGCCCTCGCCCTGGGGGTCGGCGGTGCAGTGCAGCGTTCCGCCGGTGCCGACCAGGGTGATGTCGGCGGCCGCCCCCGGGACGGCGCGGCGGTAGGCCAGGTGCACCGTGCCCACGGCACCGCCCCAGCGGCCCACCCCCACCGCGGCGCTGCCGAAGGCCGGCACGACCGTGCCGCCGGTGCGCACCGGCACCGGCTCGTGGACGCCGTTGCGGGTCCAGGCCAGGGCGTCGGGCGGCCCGAGCAGGCGCACCAGCACCGACAGCACATAGGGCCCCAGGTCCCGCAGCACGCAGGAGTCGGGCCCGAAGAACCACGCGCGGTGGGGGTCGATGTGGCCGCGCCGCGCGGGCCCGGGCGCCAGGTAGCGCCCGTGGACCTCGGCCAGGGTGCCGATGGCCCCCTCGGCGAGGGCGGTGCGGGCGGCCGCGACCTCGGGGTGGTAGGGCGACACCGGCGCGGCGGCCAGGACGCGCCCCCGGCTCCGGGCGAGGTCGGACAGCTCGGCCCACTCCGCGGCGCTCGCCGCCGGCGGCTTCTCGGAGAACACGTCCCAGCCCGCCGCCAGCAGGCGGCGGGTCACCGCGCCGTGCGCCGAGCCGGGGACCAGGTTGAACGCCGTTCGCCGCGCCCCCTCGGGCGCCGGCAGGTCCGCCACCCGTTCCGCGATCCGCGCGCCGGGGAGCAGGCGGGCGGCGGCCGCGCGGCGCTCGGCGTCGGGTTCGGCCACACTGACCCGGGCGCCGGGCAGCGCGCGCACGTGAGGCGCGTAGAGGAGTTCGGCGATGCGGCCGAACCCCACCAGGGCGTAGTCGGCGCCCACGCCGGCGCCCGCCCCGGCGCTCACGCGGGCGCCCCGCTCAGCAGGCCCGCGACCTCGGCCAGCGAGCGCACGTGGCCGTGGGCGGTGTCGCGGCAGTCACCGAAGGGGCAGAAGTGGAGCGCAGCCATCCCGGCGGCGGTGGCGGCGGCGACGTCGTTGCGCACCGAGTCGCCGACGTGCAGGCAGCGCTCGGGGGCCACGCCCACGGCCTCGGCGGCGTGGCGGTAGATCCCCGGGTCGGGCTTGTGCACGCCGACCTCCGCGGAGTCCACCACCAGGCGCACCTCCACGCCCGCGCCGGGTCCCACCTGGCACACCCCCGCCCGCGCCAGGTGGGCCGCCGCCCCGCCCTCGGAGTTGGTGACCACCACCACGTGGGGCACCCGGGCGGCGCACGCGGTCAGCGCCGCGCGGACGGCGCGGGGGTCGCGGGGGACCCAGGGGCGGAACAGGACCACCTGGCGCAGTGCGTCCAGGCGCGCCCGCGCCCGGTCGAGGGGCACCCCGGCCGACACGGCGTAGCTCAGCACGAACGCGTCGTCGTCGTCGCCGGGCCCCAGGCCGGCGCCCACGGGGCCGTGGCGGTAGAGGGCGCGGTCGAAGGCGTCGTCGTCGGGCCGCACACCGCCCGCGCCCAGCGCGGCGCGCAGGGCGGCGGGGTCGGGGCGCAGCAGGACGCCGCCGGCGTCCAGCAGCAGGGCGTCCACACCGGTGGCGGGGATGGCGGTGGCGGCCGGTGCCGCCGGGGGGTGGGTCATGCCGACTCTCCCGTCGGTTGGGGGAGGGGTGCCGTCCGGTGCCGGTGGACGTCCCGCCGCGCGGTGCGCGGGCCGGCCCCGGTCAGCCGGTCGTAGACGGCGGCGGTCTGGGCCGCCATCCGCACTACCGTGTAGCGCCGCAGCACGGTGCGGCGGGCGGCCGCGCCCAGGCGCGCGGCCAGGTCGGGGTCGCCGGCCAGCCGGACCAGCGCCGCGGCGAGGGCGCCGACGTCGCCCGGCGGCACCAGCAGCCCGTCGCGGCCGTCGGTGACCATGTCGGCCAGCCCGCCCACGGCCGCGGCCACCACGGGGCGCCCCAGCCCCATGGCCTCGGCCACCGCCAGCCCGAACCCTTCGGTGAGGCTGGGGGCGACCACCGCGTCGGCGCGGGCCAGCACCCGCGCCATGGTGTCGGGCGGGTGCGGGCCGGCGAAGACCACGGTGTCGGCCAGGCCGAGGCGGCGGGCCTCCGCGCGGACGTGGCGGGCGTAGTCGGAGGGGCCGTCGGGGCCCACCACGACCACCCGCAGCCGGGGCAGGGCGGCGCGGGCCGCCGCGGCGGCGCGGACGAGTTCGAGGGTGCCCTTGGGCCGGTAGATGCGGCCCACGCTCAGCGCGACCCAGGAGTCGGCGGGCAGCCCCCACCCCGGCCCGTGGCCGTCCGGCGGGCGCGGCGGCGCCGCCGCCGGGGCCTCGACGCCGTGCTCGATGAGGTGGACCCGGTCGGCCGGGACCCCCTCGGCGAGCGCCCGGTCGCGGTAGAACCCGCTGGGGGCGATCACCGCGTCGGGCGCCAGCCGGCGGAACGCCAGCCGGGTGCGGCCGCGCCCGTAGGCGGCGGCCTGCGGGGCGTGCTCGTGGATGGTGGCGACCAGCGGCACGTCGTGGTGGTCGGCGATCATCCGGCCCAGCACGGCGGTCTCGATGCTGTTGGCGTGCACGATGTCGGGCGCCGCCGCGCCGGCCGCCGCCTCGGCGAGTTCGTCCAGCACGGCGAACTGCATGGACCGCCAGGCCACCCGGCGGGGGTCGGCCAGTTGGTCGGCGTAGCGGGTCAGCCGCAGCACCCCCGGGTGGTCGGCGGGCGCCGCGCCCGGCGGGGGCGCGGCGCGGCCGTCGGTGGCCACCGTGGTGGTCCAGCCGTACTCGCGGGTGTGCAGGAACAGCCGCCGCGCGTAGGTCTCGGCTCCGCCGGGCGAAGGGGGGTACCAGGGGGTGAGCAGCAGCGCGTGCGGCACGGGTCACTCCTCGGCGAAGGCGCTCAGCAGGTCGGCGCGGTGGGCGGCCAGGTAGGCGATGTCGGTCTCGTAGAGGTCGACGTGGCCCTCGGCGATGTGGGCCTGGAACGCGGCGCTGCCCCGCTCGGCCTCGGCGCGCATGAAGGCGATGAGGGCGCGCAGCCGCTCGGCCGCCGCGTCCAGCAGTTCGGCGTCGGCGGGGCGCCCGTAGGCGCGGCAGAACAGGGCGGCGCGCCGGCCCTGCTCGGCCACGGTGCCGTAGCTGTCGGGGTTGGTGGGGGCGTGCAGCGGGGCGAACCGGTAGACGGCGTAGGCGAGGTCCCACACGCGCGGGCCGGGGTGGGCGGCGTCGAAGTCGATGAAGGCGACCGCCCGGCCCTCGCGCACCACGCAGTTGTAGGGCGCGGTGTCGCCGTGGCAGACGACCTCGGCCGGGGAGCGCGGCGGCAGCAGCCACCGGTCCTCGGGCGCGGGGGCGAACCCGGTGGTGGCGTCGTGGAGGCGGCGCAGCAGCACGGCGGCCGAGGTCAGCAGTTCGGGGGTGCGCAGGTCGGGCGGCAGGGCCTCGTGCACGTCGCCGGGGACGTAGCTGAGCACCTCGCGGCCCTCGGCGTCGAAGCCCAGCGGCTCGGGGGCGCCCTCGAACCCCTGGTCGCGCAGGTGGCGCAGCAGCCGGTGGATGGCGGGCGCGGCCGCCGTGGCGGGGCGGTGCACGGCGTCGCCGACCCGCCGCACCACGTTCACGCCGCCGCGCAGTTCGTTGCCTTCGGTCATGTCGTCCTCGGCGTCCGGTTGTGAATGGGGTTCGCGGCGCCGCCGCCGGCCGTCCGCCTCACGCGCCCAGGGCCAGGGAGCGGGTCCCCGCCGGGGAGTAGGCGAAGGGCAGTTCGGCGGCGCCGAGCGCGGTCATGGTGGCACGGATGTCGGCCTGGCGGCCGGGTCTGCTGGACAGCAGCAGGAAGCCGCCGCCTCCGGCGCCCAGCAGCTTGCCGCCGTCGGCGCCGGCGGCGGTTCCGGCGCTGTAGAGGCGGTCGATCTCGGGGGTGGTGACCGCCGGGCTGAGGGCGCGCTTGTGCCGCCAGTGCGCGTCGAGCAGCGGGCCGATCCGCTCGGTGTCGCCGGCGGTGAACGCGGCGGTCATGGCGTCGGCGACCTCGCGGATGGCGTGCAGCGCCCGCACGGTGGCGCGGTCGCCCGCGTCGGTCCGGCCGGCCTGGGCGGCCAGGACGCCGCCGGCGTCGCGGGTGCGCCCGGTGTGGAAGAGCAGGAGCCGGTCGGCGATGTAGCCGACCACCTCCGGCGCGGGCTTGAGGGGCTCGGCGGTCACGCCCAGGTCGGTGCCGACGCGCAGGACGTGGGCGCCGCCCAGCGCGGCGAGGTAGTGGTCCTGCTTGCCCACGGGGCGGCCCAGCCGCTCCATCTCGACGGCGGCCGCCCGCTCGGCGAGCAGGCCGGCGTCCACCGCGCCGTGCGGTGCGCCCAGGCGGTGCAGGGCGTGCAGCAGCGACACCGTGTAGGCCGCCGATCCGCCCAGCCCGCTGCCCGGGGGCGCGTCGCCGAAGGAGGCGATCTGCACCCCGGAGTCCACCCCGTGGGCGGCCAGGGCCGCGCGGGTGAAGGGGTCGCTGAGGCCGGCCGCCGTGGGCGCCGTCTCGGTGCGCTCCAGGCACGCCCGCACCCCGCCGCCGAACATACGGGGGTGGGCGGCCACGGAGACGACCCGGTCGATCGCGAAGCCGACGACCAGCCCGCCGTGGACGCGGGCGTAGCTGGGCAGGTCGGTGCCCCCGCCGCCCAGGGACAGCCGCAGCGGGGTGGCCGCCAGGACGCCCGAGGTCACCGGGCCTCCGGCGCGGCGGCGTCCGCGGCGCCCTCGCGCGGTGCGGCGTCGGGGGCCGGACGCTCGGGCACCAGGGGGGCGGCGGCGGGGTCGGGCAGGGTCAGCGGCCCCCAGGCGCGGCACGTCATGCCGACGGGATCGGTGCCGTCGGTCTCGACCCGCACGAGCTGGCAGTTGCGCAGCCAGTTCTCGATGCCGTAGTCGGGGGCGAGGTTGGCGCACAGCGCGGGCACGAGGACCTGGAGCACCCCGCTGTGGGCCATCACGAGCACGGTGCCGCCGCGTTCGGCCGCGACGATCTCGGCGACCGCCGCCGTCGACCGGCCCAGCACCTCGTGGGCGTTCTCACCGCCGGGGCCGGCGGTGACGTCGTGCCGCGACTCCCGGGTCCAGGCCGCCCAGACCGAGTCCAGGTGGGCGAAGGCCGCGTCGTCGCTGCGCCCCTCCAGCTCACCCACCGACAGCTCGCGCAGCCCGTCGTGGGCGTGGACGGGCAGCCCCCGGGGCTCGGCCACGAACGCCGCCGTCTCCAGGGCGCGGCGCAGCGGACTGGAGTAGACGGCGGTGATGTCGAGGTCGGCGACGCTGCGCGCGAGTTCCCGGGCCTGGGCGCGGCCGGCGTCGCTCAGCGGCGGTCCGGGCGGCCGGGTGGACAGCCGCTTGACCGCGTTGTCGGCGGTTTCCCCGTGGCGGGTGAACAGCAGGGTGGTGAGCACGGGTGGTCTCCTTCCGCTAGGCGATGGCGTCGGTGGGGGTGCGCGGGGCGGCGCGGACGTCGGGCGGCAGGCCGGCGCCGCGCGCGGCCGCGGCGATGCCCGCCGGGGGGTGCCTGCGGTGGCGGTGGCGCAGCAGTTCGCGGCGCTGCTCGGCGAGCAGGTCGGCGGCGCGGTGGGTCCGCAGCGCCGCGACCGTGTGCCGGAGTTGGTCGGTGGAGAAGAACCCCGCCGCCACCAGCGCGCGGAACCGGGGGGCGTCCTTCAGCCGCCACCGCGGCACCGCCTCGGCCGCGCGCACCGGGGCGGTCATGTCCAGCTCCAGGTCGAGGGTGTCGATGCCCCACGGGGTGCGGCGGGCGGGCAGTTGGAAGTTGAGGTACCAGGCGACGGGGCGGCCGGTGGGCAGCACGAGCAGGCCCAGGGCGTACCACCGGTCCGGCTCGACGACGTAGACGAGGTCGTGGGTGGTCCACGGGCGCGCCGCCAGGTGCCACCGGTCGGGGCCGAGCCGCAGGAGCGCGCCGTCGGCGGCGGTGGGGGCGAGCCAGTGGGAGCCGGCGCTGATGCGCACCACCGCGCCGTCCGGGGTGTCGCCCAGGACGGTGACGGGCACCAGCGACCAGGTGCGGCCGCGCACCGCGTGGCGCAGCAGGATCTGGGCGCCCTCGGCCCACGCGCCCCTCACGGCAGCAGGTCCGCGAGGACGCCCACGTCGGCCAGGACGGCGGTGCCGGCCAGGTCGGCGGGGTCGGCGCGGCGGTACTGGTCGGCGCCGCGCCCGGTGAGCACCAGCGCGGTGGCGGTGCCGGCGCTGCGGCCGGCGTCGACGTCGGTGAGCGCGTCGCCAACGGTGTAGGAGCGGCCCAGGTCGAGGCCGAGGTCGCGCGCCGCCCGCAGCAGCATCCCGGGCCGGGGCTTGCGGCAGGGGCAGCCGTCGGCGGGGGAGTGCGGGCACAGGTAGGAGGCCGAGACGGCGGCGCCCAGCAGCCGCAGGGCGTGGCGGTGCACCGCGACGATGTGGTCGAGCGGGGCGCCGTCGCGGCCCACCACGGCCTGGTTGGTGACCACCACGGCGGCGTAGCCCGCCGAGGTGATCCGCCGCACCGCCGCGCGGGCGCGCGGCAGCACCTCCACGTCGGGGAAGTCGCGCACGTGGTCGGCGCGGTTGGCGATGAGGACGCCGTCGCGGTCGAGGAACACGGCGCGCCCGGTGGGGCAGGGCCGCAGCGGGCCGACCGCCACCGGCCCGCGCGGCACGGCGGTCACCGCGTGGCCCCGGCGCCCGCACCGGGGGCCTGGCGCACGCCCGCGCCGGCGGCGGCGCGAAGCCGGGCGGCGGCGTCGCGCGGGTCCACCGGGGTGAAGAACAGGCCGGTGGCGGTCTCGGCGGCGCCGAGCACCCGCAGCCGGCCGGGGGCGCGCAGCAGGCCGGCGATGTCGGCGTAGAGGTGCGCCGGCCGGTCGAGGTCCTGGCGGATGGAGAGGTGGTAGGGCATGGCGGTGCCGAAGAGGCCGTCGAGCCGCCGGACGGCGTCGCGCAGCGCCGCCGCGAGGTCGCGGCGCTCGGCGGCGTCGAGGTCGGGCAGCGCGCCGACGTGGCGGCGCGGGGCCAGGCGCAGCATATAGGGGGCGGTCGGGCCTTCGGGCACCAGGATGTGCCAGCGGCCGTGGCCGGTGACCGCGAGCGCCGGGTCGGGCGGGGCGCAGCCGGGGCAGTCGGCGCCCGGCGGGGGCGGGTCGAGCGGGGGGAGGGCGAACACCTGGCTGTGGGGGTGGGCGACCGTGGCGCCGGCGGCGGCGCCGCGGTTCTCGAACACCAGGACGCAGCCCACGCCGGGCAGGGCCGCGTGCGCGCGGGTGGTGGCGGCCCACAGGTCCACCACGGCGGCGGTGGAGGCGGCGGGGATGGTGCCGAAGTCGCCGTCGTGGTCGCGGTCGTGGACGACGACCGTGGAGCGGCCCGCCGGCAGCGGCGGCCACCGGTTGGGAAACGCGTAGGGGGCGGCGTAGGCGGGAGGCGCCTCGCGGCCGGAGGGGCAGAAGGGGCAGTCGGGGCCGTCGGCGGGCCGGTGGTTGCGGTGCGCGGCGATGTAGCCGCCGCGGCGCGACCAGGGATCGCGCACCCAGGCGGGCTCGGGGGCGGTCAGGGGGGTCACGGCCGGGCCTCCCGGACGTCGAGGGAGCGGCGGGCGGTGCGGCGGAGGGGGTGGGGGCGGCCGATGGGGCGGCGGTGCGGGGCGGGATGGTCGCGGTCGCTGACTGGGGGTCGTCGGACTGCCGTGGGCACGGCGGCCACCTCGTCTTCCTCGGTCGGCGTGCGCGGCACGGCGGCGCCGGTCCGTCGTGGTCGAATGCGGTGTCGGCCCGTGATTCGGCGGCCTGGACCGGGACTGCTCCTGAACGCCAGAAAAATGTCTACCGAGACCCGTTCGTGATGTCAAGGAGCGGCCAAAACCCTCAGTTGCAATGACCGGATCCGGACGGCGAAGATCATTTGCGGGAGGTGCGGGCGTATTTCCGCAAAACCGGTTTATCTGGGCAGGTCGGCGGGTGATTCCGGGTCAACCCTCCGTTCCGCCCGCCGCGGTGCCCGCCGTCCGGCCTTGCGCGCGGTCAAGATCCTGACCTGGTGCTTTCCCGGGTGCCGTAGGTTTTCTCCGGATCCCCGATGTGCGGCGTAGCCGGGTTGACACCCCTGAAGCGGCCCGCCTACGCTCGGCGGCGAGTTGCGCGCCAGTCCGATTCCGCGTTCGACGCCAAACCCGACCGAAAGACGACGCTCGCCGACTCCCCGGGCGATTGTCCGATTCCCGGCGTCATTGGACCCACCTCCTGTTCCCAGCGCCATTTCCGCGCATTCCCTCTGGTCTCCTGGAGTCCGCCGTGAAGATCGCCGCGTCCGCGGAGCCGAACGAATCCCTGCGCGAGATCCGCGGCAGCGTCCACGACTATGTCGGCGACCTGCGCGGCGCGCTCGACCAGTTGCCCACTGGCGACGTCGCCGAGTTCATCGCCGAACTGACCGACCCGCTGCTGGAGGGGCGCCGCGTGTTCGTCGCGGGCAACGGCGGCAGCGCCACCACCGCCTCGCACATGGCCGCCGACCTCTCCGCCGCCGTGGACCGCCACCGCGGCATCGGCGCCGGCCACATCCACTGCCTCAGCGACAGCGTGGCCCGGATCACCGCCATCGCCAACGACTTCTCCTACGACGACGTCTTCTCCCTGCAACTGCGCTCGCTGGCCGCCGAAGGCGACGTCCTGGTGCTGATCAGCATCAGCGGCACCTCCCGCAACGTGCTGCTCGCGGCCGAGGCCGCCCGCAAGATCGGCGTGCGGGTGCTGGCGATGGTCGGCCGCGAGAGCGACCTGTCGCGGCTGAGCGACCGCGCCCTGGCGATGGGGGCCGGCGACTACGGAATCGGCGAGGACCTGTGCCTGGCGGTCAACCACATGGCCGCCCGGGTCCTGCGCCGCACGCGTGCGGTGACCGTGGCCGAGGCCGCGCGGCCCCCCGCACCGCCGCTGCCGTCCCCCTCGGCGGCCCGGTGACCCCGCCCGCCCCTGCCCGCCCCTGCCCACACCGCCCGCATCCCCGCACCCTGGAGAACCCGTGCGCGTTGTCATCACCGGCGGAGCCGGGTTCATCGGCTCGCACCTCACCGAGGCCGTCCTCGCGGCCGGCCACGAGGCCGCCGTCATCGACGACTACTCGACCGGCCGCCGGCGCAACCTGGACGCGGTGCGCGACTCGCCCCGCCTCAGCCTGCACCACCTGGACGTCAGCTCGCCCGAGGCGGCCGAGGTGGTGCGCGGCTTCCGCCCGGACGCGCTGCTGCTGCTCGGCGCGCAGATGAGCGTGAAGACCTCGATGCGCGACCCGCTGCTGGACGCGCGCGTCAACGTGCTGGGCCTGGTCAACCTGCTGGCGGCCGCCGCGGACAGCGGCACGCGCCGGGTGGTGTTCGCCTCCAGCGGGGGCACCGTCTACGGCGCGGTGCCGCCCGAGCGCCTGCCGCTGACCGAGGACCTGCCCCACCGCCCGCTGTCGTTCTACGGGCTGACCAAGTCGGTCGCCCACGAGTACCTGCGGATCTACCGGGAGCAGTACGGCATCGACCACGTGGCGCTGGCCCTGGGCAACGTCTACGGGCCGCGCCAGGATCCCCTGGGCGAGGCCGGCGTGATCAGCATCTTCGCCCAGCGGATGCTGCGGGGGCGGGAGTGCGTGGTCAACGGCGACGGCCGCACCACGCGCGACTACGTCTACGTCGCCGACGTCGTCCGCGCCTTCCTCGCCGCGCTGGAGCGCGGCAGCGGACCGGTGAACCTCGGCACCGGGATCGAGACCTCCGTCCTGGACGTGCTGGGCGAACTGGCCAGGTGCCTCGGCACCGAACCGGTGGTCCGGCACGGCCCGGCGCTGGCGGGCGAGGTCCGCCGCGTGTGCCTGAGCCCGCGCCGGGCCGAGGAGCAGTTGGGCTGGCGGCCCTCGGTCGCCCTGCCCGAGGGCATCGCGGCACTGGTCGCCCACCTGCGCGAGGAGGACGCCCGTGCGCCGCTCCACTGACCCGGCCGGCGGGGCGGACGGGGTCGGCGCGGCGGTGGGGCCCGGCGCCCGCGCGGCCGAGCCGGCCGTGCCCGCCGCGTGCCGGCCGCGCGTCGGCGCGGCCGTCATGCACCACCCCGCGCGCGAGCGGTTCCTGCCCGACCTGCTGGAGCGCTGCCGCCCGCTCACCGCGCGGCCCGTCGCCGACCCCGACCCCGGCGGCCCGCCCAGCCCGCTGCGGACCGCCAAGCGCGCGTGGGCCGCCGTGGCACCGGAGTCCACCCACCACCTCGTCCTCCAGGACGACGTCGTGCCCGTGGCCGGCTTCGCCCGGCACGTCACCGCCGCCGTCGCGCGGCGCCCCGAGGCCGCCATCGCCCTGCACGTCATGTGGAACGCGCCCATCAACGCCTACCTGGCCCGGCGCGCCGCGACCGCCGGCTCGGCGTGGGCGCAGTTGAGCCTGCACGAGTACGTGCCGTGCCAGGGGCTGGTGCTGCCCGCCGGCCGCGCGCACCGGCTCGCGGCGTTCCTCCAGGGCTTCCCCGACTCCCTGAAGGCCGACGACGAACTGGTCAAGCGGTTCTGCAAGGAGGACGGGCTGGAGGTGTGGGCGGTGCTGCCGCACCTGGTGGAGCACCGCACCGTGCCCAGCCTCGCGGGCAACGACGACGACGGCGTGCGGACGGGGGCGGTGCCGTTCGGCGCCACCGGAGGGCACACGCCTGCCGCGCCGGGCGCGGGCCGGCGCCCGCCCAGGGCGGACGCGGTGCCCGACTTCGGGCTGCGGCTGCGGCGTTCGGAATGCCGGATCCGCCCGCTGCCGCGCGACGTGCGCGCCGACTTCGGCTGGATCCCGGACCAGCCGTGGCGGTGCGCGGTGGACGGCCTGGGGGTGTCCGCCGACCAGGTGCTGGCCGGGTTCGGCGACGCGGCGCGCCGCTGCCTCGCCTCGGTGCCGGGGCCGCCCCGGTGGGTCGCCCAGGAGCTGTGGGCCTACGCCTGGCTGATGGGCGCCGAGGCCGCGCGCGGCGGCCCGTTCGAGACCGGCGCCCGGGCGGCGGCCCTGCGTGATGCGGCCCTGGGCACCCTGGCCGGGTCGGGGCTGCTGCCCCGGCACGCCGCGGCCATGACCCCCGACGCCGAGCGCGCCCACGCCCGCCTGGCCGCGGCGGCGGTTGAGGCGGGCGCGCGGGCCGTGGTCGACGCCGGCTTTGCGACGGCCGGCCCGCCCGCGGAGTCCCAGCGGAGGAGGCCGCGGTGATCGTCCTGGTCGTGCGCGACATCAGCCCCGGCGCGGTGGGCGGCGCGGTCCTGCGCAACCGGGCGCTGCTGGCGGCGCTGCGCGCCGTCGCCGACGTCCGTGTGGTGCCGGTGGCCACCGGGGAGCCCCGGCCGGCGGACGCACCACCGCCTCCCGACCTCGGGTTCCGCGACCCGTTCGCCGCCGACCACCACCCGGTGGTCGCCGCGCGGCTGGCGGAGCTGGTGCGCCGACCCGAGGTGGAGGCGGTCGTCGTCAGCGAGTCGCGGCTGCACCGCTACTTCCGGATCGCGGTGGAGGCCGGGTGCACCGCCGTGCTGGACCTGCACGACGCGGAGTCGCTGCTGTGGGCGGAGGCGGCCGAGGACCCCCGGCTCTCCGCCGAGGTGCGCGCGCGGGTCAGGCGCGAGCACGACGTGGCGGCGCTGCGCGCCATCGAGTCCTACGCGGCCCGGCACGCGGCCGTGGTCACGTTCGTCTCCCTTGAGGACGAGGAGCGGTACCGCGCCCAGTACCGGCCGGCCGCCGCCACCGCCGTGGTGCCCAACAGCGTGCGGGTGCCCGCGCCTCCGCCCGAGCGGCTGCGGCGCCCGCTGCCCGGACCCCGGCTGCTCTTCCTCGGCCACCTCGGGTACATCCCCAACGCCGACGCGGTCGACCGGTTGACCCGGGACATCTTCCCGGCCGTCCGCGCGGCGTTCCCCGACGCCGCCCTGACCGTCGCCGGGCGGGTGCCGGGCAAGGGGCGGACCCGGTCCTCGCCCGGTGCGGGGACGACACTGCTGGAGAACCCCGCGGAGGTCGAGCCGCTGTTCGACGGCACCGCGCTGGTGGTGCCGCTGGCCCTGGGCAGCGGCACCCGGCTGAAGATCCTGGAGGCGTTCGCGGCGGGCGTGCCGGTGCTGTCGACCGCCAAAGGCGCCGAGGGGCTCGACGCGGTGGCGGGGACGCACTACCTCGGGGTCGGCCTGGACCCGGAATCCCACGTGCGCGCGGTCGCCGACCTGCTCGGCGACCCGGCGGCCGACCTGCGCCGCCGGGCCGCGGCCTACGACCTGGTGCGGGACCGCTACTCCTGGAGCGCTCTGGAGGAGCCGGTGCGCGCCCTGCTCGACCGGCTCCGCGGGCGGCGGGCCGGCTACTCGCCCCAGCGCAGGTAGACGATGGGCGCCTCACGCCCGTGGACGGGCAGGCGGCGGAGCCGGACGGTGTCGGCGCCCAGGGTCTCGCGCAGGGCGGCGGTCTCGCCGGGCCACTTGGGGTGGGCGAGTTCGTCGAAGGCGATCACGCTGCCCTGGGTGAGATAGGGCCGAACGGCGGAGAGGACGGCGCGGGTGGGCTCGTAGATGTCGAGGTCGAAATAGGCGAGCGCGACAACGGTGTGCGGATTGTCGGCGAGATAGGCCGGAACGGTTTCCCGGACGTCTCCTTCGACCGCGAACGTCCGCTGGATGTGCGCGAGCGGTTCCAGCGACTCGTGGGCGGCGATGACCTCGCGCAGGTGGCCGAGATAACCCTCGGGAGTGGCGAACCGGCCCGGGTCGGCGCTCGGGCTCACCCGGTCGATATCGGCGAGGTCGGGAAATCCGGTGAAGGTGTCGAAACCGATGATGCGGCGGGTGGAGTTGTAGGGCTCGTAAAGCCCCCGAAGGGCGGTGAGAGTGGCGAGGTGGCGGCCGTGGAAAACCCCGAACTCCATGAACTCACCGGGAACGTCCATGGCCATCCGGTAGAGGGCGTCCATGGACAGCAGGTCGGCGAGGGTGTGCCGGCGCGTGTACAGGCCGAGGTTGTCCAGCAGGTAATTCGCGGGAACCGGGGAATCGGCGAGAAGTTCGGCGAGCCGCTCCCGCGCGCCGCGTTCGTACTCGGATTCGTGGGGAAGCGTCCGTGGGTCCTTGTGCCGTTCCTCGGCCATGGGCGACCTCTCCCTTTTCGTCGAGCAGGACGGTTTTCCCGCGCGCGTTTCGCAGTGCAAATTTAGTCCATCCGGACAACCCCCGGCAATGGGCGGCGCACAGGAGAAAGAGTCGGAAAAAGTGCGGTTTCACCTGCGGCATATGCCGGCTCCGCCATGCCCAGTTTCTTTTGCCGTGGACCGCGTCAGGGCGGGTCGGTGGCCGCGCGCGGCTGCGGGCGCCGGTGCCAGACCTCCTCGACGGCGTCGAGGACCCGGTCCCAGGGCGGGGTCCGCCGCTCCGCGGGGGCATCGGGGTCGAACAGCACCCGCGCGCCCATCGACCGCAGCGCGGCGATGCTCGGCTCGACGGCGGCGTGCCGGGCCAGCGGCGCGTTGACGTGGGGCACAGCCACGGTGGGGACCCCGTAGCCGAGCATCTCGCAGACCACTGCGACCGCCATGGTGTCGGCGAATCCGGCGGCGATCTTGTTGAGCGAGTTGAAGGTGAGGGGGCAGGCCAGCAGGGCGTCTGGCGGGACGAGGCGCTGCCCGGTGCCCGGGCGGCGGAAGTCGACGCGCGGCGCGGCCCCGGTGAGGCGCTCCAGTTCGTCGGGATCGTGGAACCGGGTGCCCATGGGCGTCGAGATCACGGTGACGGCCCAGCCCCGGCGCTGCGCCTCGGCCACCAGGCGGGCCACCGGGGCGTCCCGCGCGGGGGCGCCGGTCACGACCAGGTACAGGGCTCGTTCGTCCATGCGGGCAGTCTAGGAGCGGGGCGGCGTACGAGCCGGGCGGGACCGGGGCGCGGGAGCAGGCGTCGGCGCCGGCCACGCCGGCCCGGCGCGTGTCCCGACCGTGCTCCCGGCCGCTACGCGCGCGGGAAGGGCCGGTTGTGCGTCGGCGGGGCGCTCGCTACGCCGCGCTAGGCGCGCGGATGGGGCTCCATCGCCGACTTCGAGCCGATCGTGAAGAGGACCGCTCCGCTACGCGCGCGGGGAGGGCTCGGGCTTGGTGGCCGCGAGGCCAAGTTGGAGCCGGGTGAGCTTGTCGTGGGCCAGGGTGCCCGGTTCCGCGCTGAGCAGCACCACGCGCAGGCCGGTGCCGGGCACGGTGAGCGTCTGGCAGTCGAGGTCGAGCACCCCGAGGTCGGCGTGGTCGACCCGCTTGCGCAGCGTCGCGCGCGGCCGGACGTCGTGCCGCCGCCACCGCGCCGCGAAGGCGGGCGACCACTCGGCGAACTCGCCGACCAGCCGGCGCAGCGCGAGGTCGTGGGGGCGCCGGGCCAGCGCCTCGCGCGATTCGGCCGCCGCCTGGGCCTCGAACCCGCCCGCCGCCTCCGGGGGAGCCGAGCACACCGCCCGGCCCGCGCCCATGGCCAGCCGCAGCACGTTGCGCTCGGCCGGGGGCAGCGCGCCGAAGTCGGTGATCAGCGCCGCCGCCAGGCCGTTCCAGGCCACGATGTCGTGGCGGGCGTCGCACACGTAGCCGGCGACCGGGCCGAGCCGGTCCAGCAGGGCGGACACCCCCGGCGGGACCCGGTCGGCCGGGTCGGGCGGCGCGGGCGGCGCGTGCCCGGCGAGCCGGGACAGGTGCGCCCGTTCGGCCTCCGACAGCCGCAGCGCCCGGCCGACCGCGTCGACCACCTGCGGCGAGGGGCGCGGCGCCCGCGCCTGCTCCAGCCGCTCGTAGTAGTTCACCGAGACGCCCGCGAGGTCGGCGACCTCCTCACGCCGCAGCCCCGGCGTGCGCCGGGCGCGCCCGCCCGCGTGGTCGGGGAGGCCGACGTCGGCCGGGCGCAGGGCCTCGCGGCGGGCGCGCAGGAACCCGCCGAGTTCTCGCTTGTCCACGCCCCCAGCCTGGCACACGCGCGGTCGGCGAACCACGGACCGGTGGTCAGGGGACGACGCTGCCGTTCCGCCGCGCGGCGGACCCGGCGAACCTGGCAGGCGACGGACCGACACCGGAGGTGGGAGATGGACCGATCACCCGAAGGGGTGTTCCGGCGGCTGCTGGAGCTGCTGGTCGCCAAGGACATGGCCGGCATCGCGGAGCTGTGGGCGCCGGACGGGACGGCCGAGTTCCCGTTCGCCGAGGCCGGGGCGCCCACCCGCCTGAGCGGGCGCGCGGCCGTCCGCGACTACCTGGCCGGCTACACCGACGTGTACGACGTCACCGGGGTGGCGGCGGTGCGGGTGCACCGCACCGGGGACCCCGAGACCGTCGTCGCCGAGTTCAGCGCCGAGGGCCGGACGGTGCGCACGGGCGCGCCCTACCGGATGGACTACATCACCGTGGTCACGGTCCGGGACGGGCTGATCGCCGAGTACCGCGACTACTGGAGCCCCGTCCAGGCGGCGCGCGCCGGCGGGGCGCTGGAGGCGCTGCGGAAGGGGCTGGGGCAGTGACGATCCTGGTCACGGGCGCTACCGGCAACACCGGCCGCCCTCTCGTCGCGGCGCTGCGGGAGCGCGGCGCCGACGTCCGCGCGGCCGCCCGCCGGCCCGGCCCCGGCGGCGTGCCGTTCGACTGGGCGGACCCGCGGACGCACACCCCGGCGCTCGCCGGCGCCGAGGCGGTGTACCTGGTGCCGCCGCCGCTGACGCTGGACCCCATGCCGCTGGTCGGGCCGTTCCTGGCGGCCGCGCGGGCCGCCGGGGTGCGGCGCGTGGTGCTGCTGGGCTCGCTGGCGGAGCTGCCGGGCGCCCCGGGGGTCGCGGAGCTGGGCCGGGCCGTGCGGTCGTTCCCGGAGTGGGTGGTGCTGCGGCCGTCGGGGTTCATGCAGAACTTCACCGGGGCGCACCCGGTGGCGGCGGGGATCCGGGAGCGCGGCGAGATCCGCTCGGCGACCGGCCAGGGGCGGCTCGGCTGGATCGACGCCGCCGACATCGCGGCCGTGGCCGCGGAGGTGCTGTCGGCGCCGGGGCCGGTGGCCGGCGAGCACGTGCTGACCGGGCCGGAGGCGTTGGGGTACACGGAGGCGGCGGCGGTCATCGCCGAGGTCACCGGCCGCCCGGTGCGCCACACGCCCGCCCCGGTGGCCGAACTGGTCGCGCGCAACGTGGCCGCGGGCATGCCCGAGCCCTTCGCCGCGGCGCTGGTCGGGGTGGACACCGCCATCGCCGAGGGCCGCGAGGACCGCGTCACCGACACCGTCCACCGCCTGACCGGCCGCCCGCCCCGCCCCTTCCGGGACTTCGCCAGCGCCCACCGGACGGAGTGGACCACGCCCTGACCACCCCGGACGGCCCGCCCCGCGACGGGCGGCCCGCCCGGAGGAGCCCGGACCACGGCGGAGGGCGCCACGGGACCCCGGTTCCCCGGCCCCGAGGACACCGCCCGGCGGAGCCCGGACCACGGCGGGGGGCGCCACGGGACCCCGGTTCCCCGGCCCCGAGGACACCGCCCGACAGAGCCGGCGACTACGGTGGCGGTGGCGGTGGAGGGGCGTTGGGAACCATCGGTCCTCCACGAACCGCGCCCCCCGGTTCGCCGGCGGCTTCGGCGGCGGAAGGCGGTCTGCGCACATGGAGAGCCGAAGCGGTTTCACCGCGGCGGACAAGCGGGCGGTGCGGGGCTCGGCGGTCCTCGGGTGGATCCTCATCGTCATCGGTGGTGCGGTGGCCGTGCCCGTGGTGCAGATGGGGATCTCGGCCGCCGTACTCGACCTGCACGGCGTGGGGGCCGCGTCGTCCAGTGTGTCCGGCGGTTTCTACCTGGCCCTCGGCGTTCACGTCGGGCGGCCGTGGTCACCGCTGAGCAGAGGCGGGGAGCGGGTCGTCGTCGGCTGCGCGTGCGTGCTCCTGCTCGTGGCCGTGCTCCTGGTGTCGGCCGCGTCATGGCTGTACTGGCAAGGGCTCCTCGGCGGGCAGTCCGACTACGCCGTCATCACCTTCCCCATGGGTGCGGGCGTCATGCTCATGGTCTCCACGGCGGTCGTCTGCCAGGCGCGCGGCGTCCTGCCGTAGGCGCGCCGCGTGACCGTTTGTGGACAGTGGTCCACGTCACACTCGCCGCCTGCCCGCCAAGATCCACATGGTCGCCCAACTGCGCGGGCCGCCCCGTTGATCTCCGCCGCCGCGCAAACGGCGGCCCTCGCGCGGGGCGCGGCCGGTGTTGCATGCTGCGAGCACGGCGCGCGGCCGGTGCCGGGCACGGCTTCCGGTCCCCGCGAGCGCCGTCCGCGGACCCCGCAGGAGGCGGGGCCGTGGCAGCCCGGACAGCCGATCGCCGCGGCCGTGCAGCCCGGCGGAGGGGAGTGGCGGCCGCGATGTCGACGTGGGACCTGCGAACCGGCGACGTCTTCCGGGTGCTGGAGACCGTCGCCGGCCACATCGGCGACGAGGCGGGCACCGAAGGGCTGAGCCTGCACGCCAAGTCGCTGGAGACGGCCGTCAACGACGCCAACGACGCCGCCGCCAGCGCGCCGATCGGAACCGCGCTCCAGGAGTTCTCCGGCCACTGCTTCGGCCTGGTCGGAGACATGATCGGCCGCGGCTCCAGCGGCGTCACGGGCGCGGGCAACGCGACCCGCCACTACATCAACGGAAACCTGGAGATGGCTGCCGAGGCCCAGGCCAACGCCGGCAGCGTCGAGGACTGACCACCGCGCCCCCATCCGCCGGCGCCGCAGGCCGGCGGCACCCCCCACCCCCCGGCGAGGACACCGCAGTGAGTGACGACCTCATCGACCCGGACTCCATCCCCATCCCCGCCGTCGACCCCGACGCGCTGGAGGACGCCGCCGCCGACCTGCGCGCCCAGGGCGGCAACATCGCCGAGACCGGCGAGGCCGTCAAGACCTCCTGGTCGGACCTGCGGGACCACTACGTCGCCCCCGAGGCCGAGACGCTGTTCGCGGTGATGGACCCGGTCGCCGAGAAGGGCGACGAGGTCAACGTGGACCTGGGGCAGGTCGCCGCCGCGCTGGAGACCTTCGCGGAGACCGCCCGCGACCTCAAGGCCCAGTTGGTGCAGGCCAAGGCGGACGCCCAGGACTTCCGCGCCTCGATCGAGGGCGACGACGACTGGGACGAGGGCGGCTTCTTCGGCGGCGAGAGCGACAAGGTCGGCGAGCACAACGACCTGCTCAACCGGGTGAACTCCCTGGTGCACCGCTACTGGGCGGCCGAGCGCGACTGCGCCAACGCCATCACCGCACTGTTCGGCGGCACCCGGTTCGTCGGGGCCGGTGCTGATGGCGGGCAGCCGGGCGCGGGCGAGTCCGTCTACGGCACGGCCGAGCCCTTCTCCGGCGTGGAGACGCCGTGGGGGTCGCCGCAGAGCACCGACCACCAGGGACACGTGGACCTGGTGCACGGCGCGGGCGACGTGCTGATGGGCACGCTGGAGGACTTCGGCGGCGCGTTCGGCCTCCACGGCGACGAGGGCTGGCTGTGGCAGGGCGGCAGTTGGACGGGCAACCTCGGCGGCTACTGGGGCGACTCGATCGCCGGGCTGGGGGCGATGGCCGGCGTCTACAACCCCGAGACCGGGGAGTTCACCGCCGGCCTCGGCGAGGCGTGGGACGTGGCCAGGGGCGCCTGGGGCGACGCCATCCACGGGTTCTTCCCCTGGACCGAGCTGGACGAGCGGCCGGGGTACGTCTTCGGCACCGCGCTGACGAACATCGGCATGATCGCGGGCGGGATCGCGCTGAGCGCCACCGGCCTGGGGGCGGTCGCCGGCGTGCCCATGATCACCAGCCGCGTCACCCGCATCCTGGGGTCGGTGGGGCGCGGCGGCGACTCCTCGGGGGGCGGGGACGGCTCCGAGGGCGGCGACGACGCCGAGCGGCGCGACGACCGGATCACCGGCGCCACGCCCGAAGGCGGGCCGCAGCAGGTCACCCGGCCCGAGAATATCGAGCCGGGCGAGGGCTTCGACACCTCGGGCATCGGGGACATGAGCGAGTCGCTCAGCCGGCTCAACGCCACCCGCAACGCGGTCCCCGACCAGCCCGCGGCACCGCCCGCCGCGGACCTCGCCCCCGAGGGCGCGCCCGACCCCAGCCCCCCGCCGAGGCAGGAGAGCACCCCCGAGCCCGAGCCGGATCCGGAGACCGGGGAGGGGCCGCCCGAGGACCGGCCGTCGGCGGAGCAAACGCCCGAGCAGCGGCCGGAGCAGCCGCCCGAGCGGCAGTCGGATCAGCAACCGGAGCAACCCCCCGGGCAGACCGCCCCGCGCCGCGACCCCACCGCTGAGGAGGTCGACGACGCCTTCTCCGAGATCGCCCGGCGCAACGAGGACCTCGCCGACCAGATGGACGACATCGACGGCGGGCGGATGGCCGAACTCGACGGCGACGCGCCCTGGACCATCGGCGCCCTGGAGGACACCGGCCCGGACGGCGGCCGCGGCGGCCCCGACGACCGGACCCGGGTCCCGGTCACCCCCGACGGCCTGGAGATGAGCCGCAACGACCCGGACGGCACCGAGGGCACGAACAGCCCCGGCGCCGACCCCCGCCCGGACGACGCCGGCCGCCCGGTGGAGGTGACCGAGGACCGGCCCGAGCAGAACCCGTCAACCGGCGGAGGCGGGGGCGGCGGCGACCGCCCACCCGGCGGCGGCCCACCCGGAGGCGGCGGGGGAGGGGACGGCCCGTCGTCCCCCGACGAGGACAGGCCCGACCCCGAGCGGGCGGACGGCCCGATGACACCCGAGCAGGAGGCGGGGGTCCGGGAGGTCCTGCGCAACTCCGGCCTCAACGCCAACAAGGTCGAGGAGATCGTGGACAGCCTGCGGGACGGCGCGTCCGGGGACTCCGTGGGAAGGCAGGTCGCCGACATCCTGCTGGAGGGCCGGGTCGACAAGGTCCACAACTTCGCGGAATTCGTCTCCGATTTCTCCAGCCCGTCGATGGCCCGCGACGCCGCCGCCGAGCTGCGCTTCATGGACCACCTGATAGACCGGGGATATCCCGTCGACCGCCTGGAGTTCGCCGAGAAGAAATCCGAGCAGGACACCCGGAACGCGGCGGAGAACTACGACATCGACACCTTCATCAGGTCCGACGGGAGCGCGGGCGACTACGCCTACCAGATCAAGCACCTGGACGTGCAGGACGGGACCATCCGGGGCAGCCAGCTCGTCAACAACTCCAAGAAGATCGCCAACCAGCTCAGAGTCGTTTCGGGCTGGGAGAACACCCGGACGGTCGGAATCATGGAGGCCGACGCCCCGCTCGGGGAAATCTCCGAAAAGCAGTACCGCAGCATTCTGAACAACGCGCGCCGGAACAACATGGTCTTCGTCATCTACCATCGCGACGGAGTCCTGATGATCCCGCCCGACGGCGACGCGTTCCCGAGCTTGCCCACAGGTAGGTAGGTATGTCTCTGCTGACCAGATCGCTGAAGAGGACGGCCACGTGGACGTGGGTCGTCGAGCACGACGAGGGCGCGGACGGCTTCGCGGCCGGGGCCCCGGTGGTGGTCAACGTGGCGCGGGCGCTCGGCGAGACCGGCGTGTTCACGGTGGAGGACGTGGAGACGCAGTGGTTCCAGGACGGTGTCGGCTACCTCGGCATCCGCACGCGGCTGAGCGGCGCCGCCGGCCTCACCCCCGAAGACCTGGTCCGCCGCGTCTGGCACACCCGCCCGGCCGCCCACGAGCACGCCCAGCCGACGATCCTGGAGTTGCGCGGAACCGGGTACTGGATCGCCGCCGACGGCACCCGGCGCGGCGAGCCCGACCTGTTCGGGGTGTCGTTCAACGTCGTGGACGAGGACACCATGGTCGAACTCGGTGTCCACCACGACATCTGGGCGGAGAACGACTTCGCCGGGCGCCCGCACCCCGAGGTGCACCGGCGCAACGCGCCCCGGCTGGAGGCGGTGCTGCTCGCCGTCGAACGCGCGCTGGGCGTGGAGACCGAACCCGACGGCGCGACCTTCCTGGGCACGTCGTTCAACTACGGCGTGCGCGCGCCCAGCGGCGCCAACGGCCGCCCCCTCGATGTGACGGAGCGGCTCTAGCGGAGCGCGGCCCAAACGGACATCCCGCCCAGACGGGAGAGGCCCAGTCGGAGACGGTAGGAGGCGAAGTGGTGCTGCTGTACCGGTCGGACGCGCCGGTGGCGTCGTGGACGTGGGAGGTCGGCGCTCCCGGGGGCGGCCCCGGCGGGCTCGACCTTGGCGCGCGGGTCGCGGTGACCGCCGCCGACGTGCTGGAGAAGACCGAACTCCTGCATCTGCGGGCCGTGGAGGTGTCCTGGGCGGCGCCGGACGGGACCGAGGCGCCGTTTCGGACCCGGGTCTCCTCCTCCCAGCCGTTCACCGCCGAGAACCTGGCGCAGCGGATCCGCGACGCCCGCCCCGCCGGAGACCCCGATCTGCCGCCCGCCGCGCTCGCCCTCATCGGCGCAGGCCGGTGGTTCGCCCCCGGCGGCGACTCCCGGACCGACCCGGCCCTGCTGACGGGTACGGTCCGCCTCGGCCCGTCGGCCGCCTACCTGGAACTGGCCGCCCACCACGACATCTGGGCCGAGCACGACTTCTTCGGCACCCCGCACCCCGAGATCCACGAGTTGAACGCCCCACGCCTGTCCGCCGGCCTCCGCGCCGTCGAGCAGGCCCTTGGTTCCCCCGGAACCCCCGGCGGCCCGACGTTCTTCGGTACCCCCTTCAACCACGGCGTAAGGTCCCACGTCGCCGAGGACGGCACGGGCGTCGACGTCAGCGGCCACCTGTAGGCCCCCGATCCGCCAAGGAGAGCCAGGGGCGTTGAACGATGTCTGCACTGATGAGCGTGCGAAGCCCGATCGCGACATGGACCTGGCTTCTTGACCACGACGTGGACGCGGACGGGCTCGACGTAGGGGCGCCGATCGCGCTGACGGTGGCCGACACACTGGAGAAGTCCGGCCTGCTGGTGCTCGATCATGTCGATGTGGAGTGGCACAGCCTCACGACCGGGCTCGTCCGGTCGAGAACGCGGATCCGCGCCCCTTTCCGGGAGACCCCTGAGGAGTTTGCCGCGGACATTTGGAAAAGCCGCCCGGCGGGCCATCCGGACGCGATTCCCTCCTACCTCCACATGCGCGGCAGGGGATATTGGGTCACCCCCGCTGACACCCTCAGAGAGGAACCGGACATCTGCTCGGCGACCCTCGCCGTGTACGACTCGGCCACCATGCTCTCGGTGGGAGTCCACCACGACATCTGGTCGCCCAGGGACTTCCGCGGACGGCCGCACCCCGAGGTGAGTGAACGGAACGCACCACGGCTCGAAAAGGCGCTGCGCGACCTTGAGACCGCGTTGGGCGCGCGGCTCGACGCCGACGAACCCGACGAGGCGACCGCCTACGCCGAACCCTGCGGCTACGGCGTCGTGCTTACCGTCGAAGCCGAAGAGGCAGGTGGAGACCGATGAGGCGGATCCCGGACGCGCGCGAAGCCGTTGCCCGCTGGAGGCGGGAGACCGCGGAATCCGGTCCGGACCCCACCAGAACTCTCGTCCTCTCGCACGGGGTGGTCGACCGCTGCGAACCCGCGGTGGACCGGACCCCCGCGAGCGAGGACGACTCCCGGTTCACCTCCCTCCTCCTGCGGGCGCGGACCACGCCATCCGGCGAACTCCACTATCCCGCCGCCAGGGCACTCGCGGATCCCGCCAGCGACCACCTGTAGGCCCCAGACCCGGCACAGAGGGGACCCCCATGACCCACGACGTCGTCGCACTGCTGGAGAACCGCCCCACCATGCGCGGCATGACCAGGGCCCTTGTCCACGCCGACCCCCGGGCGCGGGTCCGCACGGTGGCCGACGGCGCCGTGGTCGAGATCCGCGACGACTCCGGCCGGCTGCTCGCCGCCGCGCAGGCCGGGCAGCGGCTGTCCGGCCTGGACGAGGTCCGCCGCCTCCTGGGCGGCGGCGACCGCGCCGTGTGGCGGAGCGGCGCCGGCGCGGACGCCGCCCGAACCCCGCTGCCCGAGCACCCGTGGTGGGTCGAGGCGCGCGGCGGAGAGTTCGACGCCGAGGGCACCGGAACCGGAGGCGAGAGCGACGTCGACACCGTCGGCATGGTGCGCCGCTTCGCCGCCGCCCTCGTGGCCCAGTTCGGCGGCGCCACCTGGGAGGCCGAGCCGCGCCTGCGCCGCGACGATCCGCTGCTGCTGGGAGCCACCGACCACCCCGCCGTCTCCCTGGCCGCCGAGCGGGTCGCGGTGGCGGTCCAGGACCGGCCCGTGGTGCCGCTGTCGCCGTGGATCATCGACGCCGTCGCCGGGCACGGGCGGCAGCGGCGCGCGTTCCAGTTGGTCACCCCGCCCGAGGCGCGGCTGACCCACGAGTTGGCCGCCCTGCTGCACAACCCGATGGCGCGGTGGGTCGTGCGCGCGTCCGACGGCGGCTACTACGACGGCCTCTTCGGCGTCCCGCTGGTGTGGCACGAGGACGCCGGCTTCGTGCGAGACCCTTCCCTCGGGTCCGGACCCACGGCGCATCCGCGTTTCCGCCGCAACCCCGATTCCCTGGTGGACCACCTGGTCCTCGACCTGAACATGCTGCACGCCGCCGACGCCGAGCTGCGCGTCGGGGGAGAGGCCGAGCTGCTGGCCACGGCCCTGGCGGGGTCAGCGCCGGCGCTGTGGGGCACCAGCGAGCCCGCGCCGCTGGTGTGGGACCGGGACAGACTGACCGACCTCGTCCGGCGCCGCTCCCCGCGCGGCTCGCGGTTGGTCTTCCTGGGACCGCACGGCGGCGCGCGGCCGTTCAGCGGCAGCCTGCGCGTGGAACGGGTCGCGGAGGGCGTGAAGGAGAGCACCACGCTGGCGGTGGCCTACCCGGCGGGCGCCGAGCCCGACCTGTCGGCGGTGAGGGGGCTGGTCGAGGAGTTGGCCGCGAGCGGCGGCCTCCAATCCCTCAACGTCCACCGCCGCCGAGGCCGCCCCGACCTCACCCGCGCGGCGACCCACAGCGGTGCCCTCATCCCGATCGGCCTGGCCCTGGGCCCCGCCGCCCTCCACCAGACCGGCGGCCTCGCCCACGCATCAGCGGCCCCGGTACGCCCGGTCCCCATCGGCCCACGCCTCACCCCGACCCTGTGGTACGCCATAGGCGAGGGCACGAACCCCGCCGACCGTCAGCGGTTGCGGATGCTGATCTCCCACCTCCACCCCAAAGAGCCGAAGGGCACGCGTCGTCAGAGCGCGTCGGCGCGTCTCTCCAAGCGGCCGCCGCAGGGCTGAGTGATGGTCATGACGGTGCTGGGGATGTCGAGTTGGATCCGGTGCCACCGTCCGCGCGGAACGATGGCGGCGGTGCCGGCCGTCAGCCTGACCTCCTCCTCTTCTTCCCCCTCCCGTCCCGGGCATTCCGGACGCAGATAGAGGCGGAGGCTGCGTAGAGGTCTGGGGCAAGATCGTCTCCAGGTTCGCTCCACGGGCGGTGCCCGGGCATGGAAAAAGGCCGCCGAGGCGGCCTTTGACCTGGGGTGATGCTGGTGGGCGATACAGGATTCGAACCTGTGACCTCTACCGTGTCAAGGTAGCGCTCTAACCAACTGAGCTAACCGCCCCAGAGGGGTGAAACCAGAGGTGGAGACGGGATTTGAACCCGTGTAGACGGCTTTGCAGGCCGCTGCCTCGCCTCTCGGCCACTCCACCGGACTCTACGGTCAGGGGTGTCGACAGCCCCCGAGGTGTCTCCGAGCGGACGACGGGATTCGAACCCGCGACCCTCACCTTGGCAAGGTGATGCTCTACCAGCTGAGCCACGTCCGCGTGCTTCGGGCGGCGGGGCGGGTCCTGTGTGGTCCCGGGCTCCCGTGCCTTCGTGCAGTTAGAACTGTAGCGGAAAGTCAGCAGACGGCAAATCGGCGGGTGGGTTGACACCGGGCCACCCGGAGGCGGCAGATATACAGAAGGCCGTGCACGGTCGCGGCGTCGGGTGGGCCAGGAGGAGTGCGGATGGTCCGGTGTGGGAACGCGGTGACGCCATGGGCCGAGGCGCGCGAGGCCGCGCGCGAGCTGGGGGACCGGCTGTGGCCCGCCACCGGGCGGCCGGTGGCGCTCGACCGGGCCGTCGGGGCGGTGCTCGCCCGGGACCTGACCGCGCTTGTCGGGGTGCCCCCGTTCGACGCCGCCGCCATGGACGGCTACGCGGTCGCCGGCCCCGGACCCCGGTGGCGGGTGGTGGGGCGCGTCCTCGCCGGCGGGCGTGCGGCGGAGAAGACTGAGGGTGTGGGGAGGGCCGAGAGGGCTGAGGCCGGGGGTGAGGGTGAACTGCCGGGCGGGGGAGCGGGTGGGCTTTCCGCTGCCGATTCCGGTTCCCACCCCGTGCCCGGACTCCCCACGTCCGACCCCGTGCCCGGACCCATGCCCGATCCCGTGCTGCGGCCGGGCGAGGCGGTGGAGATCGCCACCGGAGCCCCCGTCCCCGCCGGGACCGACGCCGTGCTGCCCTATGAGCACGCCACCGCGGCGCGGGGGGAGGTGGCCGGGGAGATCGCCCTCGGCCGGCACGTGCGAAGAGCCGGCGAGGACACCGCCCCCGGTGCCACCGTGCTGCCCGCCGGCAGCGCCGTCACCCCCGCCGTCGTCGGGCTCGCCGCCAGCCTCGGCCACGACACGCTGACCGTACGGCGCCCCCGGATCGCCGCCCTGGTCACCGGCGACGAGATCGCCGCCACGGGCCGTCCCGGCGCCGGGCAGGTCCGCGACGCCATCGGCCCCATGCTCCCCGCGCTCGCCGCCTCGGCCGGAGCCGAGCTGACCGGGCTGCGCCACATCGGCGACGGCTTCGACACCATGGTCGAGGCGCTGGCGTCGGCGGCCGGACCGGTCGACGTCGTGGTGGTGTGCGGGGCGTCGTCCAAGGGCCCCGCCGACCACCTGCGCGCCGCCCTCGCCCGGATCGGCGCGACCGTGGTCGTCGACGGCGTCTCCTGCCGCCCCGGCCACCCGCAGTTGCTCGCCCACCTGGGTACGCCCGAGGACCCCGGCACGGTCGTCGTCGGCCTGCCCGGCAACCCCAACGCGGCGCTGGCCGCCGCCGTCACCCTGCTCGCGCCCCTGCTGCGCGCCATGGCCGGTGCCCCCGACCCCGACGCCGCGCTCCCGCCCACGATCCGGGTCAAGGGCGCCATCCGCCCGCACGCCCACGACACCCGCCTGGTGGCCGTGCGGGTGATGGGCGGCCAGGCCGAGCCCGTGGGCCACGACCGCCCCGGAAGCCTGCGCGGCCCCGCCCTCGCCGACGCCTACGCCGTGATCCCGCCCGGCTGGAGCGGCCCCTACGCCCCGCTGGTGTGGCTCCCGCGCGGTTGACGCCCCGGTGCCCGGTGCCCGGTGGCGGGCGGTCGGCGACGGCCGGCCGGCGACGTGCCAGCCGCGAAGCGCGGCGAAAAGCGCCCGGCGGCGGGGACTGCGGCCTGGTGCGCGCCGCCCCGTGGGGGAGGGGCGGCGCGGCGGTGCGCTGTACCGATCGGCGGGCCGGACTGGCTTAGACTCGGTGCCGTAAATCCCGTCCCCGCCCGTAATCGCCAGGGCTCCGACGCGTCGCCGACGAAAGCCATGAACCCATGACCTCGCCTCGCCTCGACAAGGGCGTGCTCGCCACTCCGGTGCAGCGTCCCGCTCCGCTGCGCGACAGCGTCTACGAGACCCTGCTGGAGCTGATCACCCGGCGCCGGCTGCCGCCCGGGCAGCACCTGGTCGAGAACGAACTGGCCGAGCAGCTCGGCGTCTCCCGCCAGCCCGTGCGCGAGGCGCTCCAGCGGCTCAGCAACGAGGGCTGGGTCGACCTGCGCCCCGGCTACGGTGCGTTCGTGCACCAGCCCAGCGAGAGCGAGGCCGAGCAGTTGCTCGCCGTGCGCACGCTGCTGGAGACCGAGGCGGCGCGGCTGGCGGCGGCCTCGGCCACCCCCGAGGGCGTGGAGCGGCTGCGCGAGCTGTGGCGCGCGGGCGTCGCCGGCCTGGAGCGCGGCGACAGCGACGCGATGGTCGACCGCAACGCCGACCTCCACCGCTCCATCACCGAGATGTCGGGCAACGCGGTGCTCGCCGGGCTGGCGGGCCAGGTCGCGCGCCGCGTGCGCTGGTACCACGGCCTGGTGGTCACCCAGCGCGGCCGGGAGTCCTGGGACGAGCACGGCCGCATCATCGACGCCATCGAGGCCGGCGACTCCGAGCGCGCGGCCGAACTGATGCGCGAGCACACCGAGGCCACCCGGCTGGCCTACCACGAGCGCGCGGCCGACGCCTCGGCGGAGGCGGAGGCCGACCGGGCCGCCGGGCTCTAGCCCCCACTCGTGGACAACGGCGCAGCCGTGTGCACCCCCATGCCGGGTGCGGGGCGCCCTCTGGTGGCGCGCAGGGCGCGTGCTGGGACGGGTGCCGTCCTCGCAAGGCCGCTGAAGGAGAGGGGGGAGAGGTAGGGCGGTGCGGTTCCACTGGCGACCGTCCCTGGCTGGTCGGCCAAGCTGCGTGTGCCCGCCGGAGGCGGGCAGACCGCGCGAGGAGTCGCCGTCTGGGCGCGGCTGTCGCCTTGGGTGAGGCGACTGGGTGGCCGGGGGTCCGGCTGTGGGACCCGTAGATCCCGTTCCGGTGCCGCGCCCTTGTCCTTGTTGACGTGCCGGCTCCGCCGATGTGCCTGTCAAGGCGCGCAGACCTTTTCCTCATTGGTGGACGGCGTCGCCCTGTGCGCCGGCACGCGACTTCGTCGCCGGACTCTCGGCGGGTTTTACGGAGAATGGCCTCCTCACCCACGGCCACGGCGCACGTGGGGGGCAGGGGAAACGCGCGAAGAGTTGCTGTCTGAGGCGCGGCGGGGTTCGCCTCGGCTGAGGCGGCCGGGTGGCCGGGGCGCGGGGTCGTGGGGCTCGCCGATACGTTTCCCTGCCGTCCACACCGTCTGACCTCCGGATTTGCGGGTCGTTGCGGATCGCCTCCCTAGGGAATCGCTCCGACACCTGGCGCGAATGTGGTCTGAGACACCACAATGAACTCCCGGCCCCCCGTGCGGGGGCCGCGGAGGCGTGCACCGCCGTGGGTGCCGTTGGCGCTCGCGGCGGTCGTCAAGCTCCGGGGCCGGACTACCCCTGGGTCCGGCCCCGGTCGGCCGTGCCGCGGGTGGGGACGACGATGCTGATACGGCAGTTCGAGTACCTGGTCGCGCTGGCGCGGGAGCAGCACTTCGCACGCGCGGCCGCCGCCTGCCACGTCTCGCAGCCGGCGCTGTCCGCCGGCATCCGCAAGCTCGAAAGCGAACTGGGCGTGCCCATCGTGCGGCGCGGGCACCGGTTCGAGGGCTTCACCCCCGAGGGCGAGCGCGTGCTGCGCTGGGCCGCGCGCATCCTCGCCGACCGCGACGGCCTGGCCGCCGACGTCGACACCGTCCGCGCCGGCCACATCGGCACCCTGCGCGTCGGGGTGCTGCCCGAGGCCGCCGCCGCCTTCGCCGACGTTGCCGCGCCCTTCGCCGCGCGCCACCCCCGGGTGGCGCTGACGGTGCGGACCATGCCGGCCACCGAGATCCAGCACGGGCTGACCGACTTCACCGTCGACTGCGGTGTGATCCGCGTGGCGCTCTCGCCCGCCCGCGCGCGCGGCGGCAAGGCGCTGCTCTACCGCGAGCGCGCCGTGCTGCTCACCGGCGACCGCGACCGGTTCGCCGGCCGGACGCGCCTGGAGTGGGCCGAACTCGCCCACGTGCCGTTCTGCCGCCTGCTGCCCGACCCGACGTGGCGGCACGTGCGGGAGGCGCTGGCCATGACCACCGGTGCCGAGCCCGAGGTGCGCGTGGCCGTGGACTCGCCCGACGCCCTGTTCGCCCACCTGCGCGCGGGGGGCGGCTGCGCGGTCATCACCCACGCGTGGCTGCGCCCCACCGGGGTGCCCGAGGGCCTACGCGCCGTCCCCATGGCCGAGACCGCCGAGCCCACCGGGGTGGGGATCGTGGTCGCCGAACGGCATCCCGAGCCGGTGGTGGCGGCCGAGTTGATCGCCTTCGCCCGCACCGTCCCGCTCCAGGCGCGGCTGGACGCGCTGCCGGGCCTGGGCGCGGCCCTCGGGGGCGAGGGTGACGCCGCACCGGTGGCCGGCGACGGCGCGCTGATGGCCGGCGACGGCGCGCTGGCGGCTGACGACCCCGCACCGGCGGCGGGAGGCGCCGCACCCGCCCAAGGCGGCGCCGGGGCGGTGCCCGGTCCGCGGGTCTCCAGCGGCGGGTGAGCCCGTGAGCGCGGCGGTGCCTGGGTTTCAGGTCTGCGGCGAGGGGATGGTCCTTGGGCGTCCGGCGGTGCCCGGTTCCCGATCTTCAGCGAGGGGGAGCCCCGGGTCTCCAGCGGCGGGTGCACCCCGGGGGCTTGTGGCCGGCGCGCGGGAGCGGCGTTCCTTCGTTCCGGAATGAAAGGGCGGGCGGAAACAGACGTCCGTTTCCGGCTGGCCGAGGGGGTGCCGGATTCCGTTCCGATCACGGTTGGGTGGCGCCGGCCCCCCGTTCACCGCCGCCCCCGGTGGCCGGGCGCGGCGGGGTGAGCGGCGCCTTCCCCACCGCCCTTCCGGCGGCTCGGCCGGGGCCGGGCGGGCAACACGGGTGTGGCGGTTCGGTGGCGCCGCACCCGCCTCGGCCCCGCCGAGCAGGGCCGGGGCGCTGGGTGGCGTGGTTGCGGGCCACGGGCGGCACCGGGATTGGGACGGCCGTTACCCTCCGCGCCGGGGGAGCCGCCGACGTCCGGCCCGCAGCAGGTCAGTGGCCCGCGCGCCCGCACCCGGATGCTCGGGGCGGCGCCGGTGGTGTGGCCTGGAGCACTCCGTGTCCAGGGAGAGCACAGGTTCTCCCACTATCGTGGTGCGCATGGCTTCCAACGACCACCGCGCGGAAAAGAGTCGGAGCATCCTTGATCCGGAGGAGATCGAGCGGCGGTCGGGTGGTGAAGCGGTACCGGCCCGGGCGGCGTCCGGGGGCAGCGGTGCCCCCGTGCAGTCGGTCGACCGGGCCATCACGGTCCTGGAGATTTTGGCCCAGCACGGCGAGGCCGGGGTCACCGAGATCGCGGCCGAGTTGGGAGTTCACAAGTCCACGGCGTTCCGCCTGGTGGGAGCCCTGGAGCGGCGCGGACTCGTCGAGCAGCCCGGCCTGCGGGGCAAGTACCAGTTGGGGTTCGGCATCATCCGGCTGGCCGGCACCATGGCCGCCGGGCTCGACCTCACCCAGCAGAGCCGCCGCGTGTGCGAGGACCTGGCCTCCGACCTGGGCGAGACGGTGAACATCGCCATCCCCAGCGGCGACATGGTCGTCAACATCGACCAGGTCCGCGGCGCCTCGGCGATCGTCAGCCAGAACTGGATCGGCCGGCAGAACCCCCTGCACTCCACCTCGACCGGCAAGGTGCTGCTGGCCCACATGCGCCCCGCCGACCAGCGCCGGATCCTGCGCGGCCGCCTGGAGCGGCTCACCCCCGACACCATCACCGACCCCGACGTCCTGCGGGCGGAGATCGAGGAGATCCTGGAGCGCGGCTACGCCACGGCGGTGGAGGAACTGGAGGTCGGCCTCAACGCGGTGGCCGCGCCGATCCGGGGGCTGACCGGCGAGGTCATCGCGGCGCTGAGCGCCTCCGGCCCCTCCTACCGGATGGACCGCGACAAGCTCGACACCATCGGCGAGACCGTGGGCAAGGCCGCGATGGAGATCTCGATCCGCATGGGGCACATGGAGAGCCCCGGCGGCTGACCCCGCCGGCCCGCCGCCTCACCCCCGTTCCGGCCCCCGCGCGTCGGCGTCCGTGCCCAGCGCGGCGGCCACGATCCGGGCGGCGCGCTCGATGACCTCCTCGGCCGGGGGCGCGATGTCGAGCGTGGCGCCCGGTTCGTCGTCGGCCAGCGGCTCCAGGGTGGCCTGCTGGGAGCGCAGCAGCGACTCGGGCATGAAGTGCCCCTTGCGCGCGTGCAGCCGCCGGGCCAGGGTCTCGGTGTCGCCCGCCAGGTGGAGGAACCGCACGTCCTGGGCGCCCGAGCGCAGGATGTCGCGGTAGGACCGCCGCAGCGCCGAGCACGCGGTCACCGTGGCCTGCCCGCGCCGGTCGTGCTCGCCGATCCACTCCGCGAGCGACTCCAGCCACGGCCGGCGGTCGTCGTCGGTCAGCGGGGTGCCCGCCGACATCTTGTCGATGTTGGCCTTGGGGTGGAAGTGGTCGGCCTCCGCGAAGGGCAGGTCCAGGCGCTCGGCGATCGCCTCGGCGACCGTGCTCTTGCCGCTGCCCGAGACCCCCATCACCACGAAGTGCGTGGTGGGTGCGGTGTTCTCCGTGTGTGCGTCTGCCATTCCCGGCTCCGTCCCGTTCCCGCGCCCTGCGGCGCTTCGCGCGGCCGCGCGGCCGTTGTTCGTGTGCGTGCTGTTTTGTGAAGGTGCGCGGCCTACGTACTAATAGTGTTATCAATGATGCGCTCCGCGGGGAGCGCCCCGTCCGCCGGCGAAGGAGACCGATGACCGACCACCACCGCACCCTGCACAACCGCGTGCTCGCGGAGGTGGGCCCGGCCATCGCCGCCGGAGAGTACGCCCCCGGCGCGGTCCTTACCCTGGACCGGCTGGCTCAGCGCTTCGGCGTCTCGCGGACCGTGGCGCGCGAGGCCGTGCGCGTGCTGGAGTCCATGCGCATGGTGGTCAGCCGTCCCCGCACCGGGATCCGGGTGCGCCCCTCCGAGGAGTGGAGCGTGTTCGACCCCCAGCTCATCCGGTGGCGCCTGGCCGGCCCCCACCGCATCGCCCAACTGCGGTCGCTGACCGAGCTGCGCGCGGCCGTGGAGCCCCCCGCCGCGGCGTTCGCGGCCCGCCGGGCGGCGCCCGAGGAGCGCGAGCGCATCGTGGAGCTGAACGCCCGCATGGTCGCCACCGGCCGCAGCGGCGACCTGGAGGCGTTCCTGCACCTGGACATCGAGTTCCACCGCCGCATCCTGGAGCTGTCGCGCAACGAGATGTTCGCCGGGCTGTCGGGCGTGGTGGCCGAGGTCCTGACCGGCCGCACCGAGTACGACCTCATGCCCAACCTGCCCCGGCCCGAGGCGCTGCGCCTGCACACCCACGTCGCCGAGGCGATCGGCGGCGGTCTGGCCGACGTGGCCGAGGCCGCCATGCGCGCCATCGTGGACGAGGTGGTGGCCGCGCTGGACGCGGCCGGGGAGCCGGCGGCAGAGGACTCCGCCGCCGGCTCCCCCCAGGGCGGACCCGGCGCTACAGCACGAGGCTGAGCAGCGCCGCGAAGGCGAACCCGACCACGCCGATCAGCGTCTCCATCACCGTCCACGTGCGCAGGGTGGTCTTGGTGTCCATGCCCAGGAACCGCCCCACCAGCCAGAACCCGGAGTCGTTGACGTGGGAGAGCACGGTGGAGCCGCACGCGATGGCGATCACGATCAGCGACAGGTCCAGCGAGGACAGCCCGTCGGTGGCCTCCACCAGCGGCGCCACCAGGGCGGCGGTGGTGGTCAGCGCGACCGTGGCCGAGCCCTGCGCCACGCGCAGCGCGGTGGCGATCACGAACGCCGCCACGATCACCGGCAGGCCGGTGGCCTCCAGGCTGGAGGCCAGCGCCTCGCCGATGCCGCTGGTGCGCAGCACGCCGCCGAACATGCCGCCGGCGCCGGTGATGAGGATGATCGCGCACACCGGCCCCAGCGCCTCGTTGGCGATGTCCTCCACCCGGCCGCGCCCGAACCGCCCGATGGGCAGCACGACCATGGCCACCAGGGTGGTGATGAGCAGGGCCACCGGGGTCTGGCCGATGAGCACGAGCGCCTGCACCCAGGCGGCGTCCTCGCTGAGGGCGCCGGTGGTGACCAGGGTGGAGGCCCCGGTGTTGGCGAAGATGAGCAGCATCGGCAGCAGCAGCACGGCCAGCACCGTCAGCAGGTGCGGGGGCCGCCGCTCCTCCTGGCCCTCGGCGACGACGAAGTCCTCGGGCACCGGCAGGTCGAAGCGGCGCCCGGCGTAGCGCGAGAACAGGTAGCCGGCGATGTACCAGGTGGGGATGGCCAGCACGGTGCCCACGATCAGCGTGGTGCCCATGTTGGCGCCGACCAGGTCGGCGGCGGCCACCGGGCCGGGGTGGGGCGGCACGAAGGCGTGCATCACGGCGAAGGCGCCGGCGGCCGGCAGCGCGTAGAACAGCACCGATCCGCCCAGGCGGCGGGCGACGCTGAACACGATCGGCAGCATGACGATCAGGCCGGCGTCGAAGAAGATCGGGAAGCCGAAGATCAGCGAGGCCACGCCCAGCGCGAAGCCAGCGCGGCGCTCGCCGAAGACGCGGATCAGGGAGTTGGCCAGGACGGCGGCGCCGCCGGAGATCTCCAGCAGGCGGCCGATCATCACGCCCAGACCCACCAGCAGGGCGACGCTGGCCAGGGTGCCGCCGAACCCGTCGAGGAGGGTGGGCACCACGTCCGCCAGCGGGATGCGGGTGGCCAGGGCGGTGAGCAGGCTGACCAGGGTGAGCGCCACGAAGGCGTGCAGGCGCACCCAGATCACGAGTATCAGCAGGACGGCGATCGCCGCGGCCGCGATGAGCAGCAGCGGCACCGTGCCGTAGGCGGGTTCGATGGCTTCCACGGTGTGCCTTCCGCGAATGGGGACGGTCCGGCGCGGGGGGTGCGCGGGGCGCGGGTGTGACGTGCGCCGGAGGATGGCTGGGCGCAATGGTAATACCATTTGTGAGCTTATGTGATCCCGGGCGTTCGGAATTGTTATCTCCCCGGTGCCCGCACCGGCCCCGGGCGGCCCACCAGCGCCGATCACCCCCGGGGTGCCCGCGCCGCCGCGTCCCCGGCCCGCCCGGCGGCCCCGCGCGCCGCCCGTCCGACGTGCCGCCCGACCCGGGGGGCGCCCGGCGGCCCCGGGCGCCCCCTGTAGGCCGACCTCGGCGTTCGGTACGTTGGATGGTGCGCACGGACCGGCGCGGCCCCCGCGCGGGGTAGTGCCCGCACTACCGGTGGCGGGGGAGTCGGCAGGGCTGACGCGGCGGTGCCCCGTTTAGCAGACTGTCCCCCGACAGCGGTGGTCAAGGCGAACGGGAAGAGCGGGGCGGATGCACAGGCTGATCAACCGGATACGGCCCTACCCGTGGGGCGCGCGGACCGCGATCCCGAGGCTGCTGGGCGTGGAGCCCGACGGCCGGCCCCAGGCCGAGCTGTGGCTGGGCGCCCACCCCGGCGCCCCCAGCACCGTGGTCACCCCCGACGGCGCCTTCCCCTTCGCCGACGTCATCGCCGCCGCCCCCGCCGACATGCTCGGCGAGGCCACCGTCAGCCGCTTCGGCGAGCGGCTGCCGTTCCTGCTCAAGGTGCTGGCCGCCGAGGCGCCGCTGTCCCTCCAGGTCCACCCCGACGCCGAGCGCGCCCGCGCCGGGTTCGCCGCCGAGGAGGCCGCCGGGATCCCCGTCACCGCGCCCCACCGCAACTACCGCGACCCCTTCCACAAGCCCGAACTCGTCCTGGCGCTGGAGCCGTTCGAGGCGCTGTGCGGGTTCCGCGACCCCGCCGCCGCGCGCGCCGACCTGGAGGGCCTGGGCGGCGACCTGGCCGAGGTGCTGCGCCGCGACCTCGCCGACCCCGACCCCCACCGCGCGCTGCGCGCCGCCCTCACCCGCCTGCTCTCGCGGGAGTCGGCCTGCGAGCGCGACGTCGGCGCGTTCGTCGCCGAGTGGAAGACGGGCGGCACCGGCGCCCACCACGACACCGTGGTGGAGTTGGCCGAGCGCTACCCCGGCGACCCCGGCGCGGTGGCCGCGCTGCTGCTCAACCGGGTGAGCCTGCGCCCCGGCGAGGCGCTGTTCCTGCCCGCCGGCAACGTCCACGCCTACCTGCGCGGCACGGCCGTTGAGGTCATGGCCAGCTCCGACAACGTGCTGCGCGCCGGGCTGACCGGCAAGCACGTCGACACCGCCGAACTGCTGTCGGTCGTGGACTTCTCCGTGCTGCCGATCCCCTACACCGGCCCCGTCGAGGTGGACGGCCGCGCCGAGTTCCGGCCGGGCGTGCCGGAGTTCGCGCTGGCCACGCTGGGGCCGGGGCCGGTGGAGACCCGGCTGCCGGGCGGCGCGCCCGCGATCGCGCTGGCCCTGGAGGGCGGCGCCGACCTGGTGGCGGAGTCGGGCGACGCCCTCAGCCTGGCGCGCGGGGAGTCGGTGTTCGTGCCCGCCCGCGCCGGGCACGTCAAGGTGCGCGGCGAGGGGCACCTGGTGGTGGCCACCGTGGGGCACGGCCCCGAGGTTGTCGGCGGCTAGGGCGCCGCGGGCCGGGCGGAGGCGCCGCGGGCGCGGGCCGCGCGGCGGGGGACCAGCGCGTGAGGGCGCCCGTGGCCGCGACCACCCGTGCGCGCGGGTACGCTGAGAGCTTCATCACGATCATGGCGAGGAGTGCCCTCATGACGCTCGAACGTCCCGTAGTCGACGTCGCCCCCGGACCTCCGCCGGCCGACCTGGCGGTGTCCGACCTCACCATCGGCGAGGGCCCGCAGGCGGGCTTCGGCGCGACCGTCGACGTCCACTACGTCGGCGTCGCCCACTCGACCGGCAAGGAGTTCGACGCCTCCTGGGAGCGCGGCGAGCCGCTGAGCTTCACCCTGGGCGGCCGGCAGGTGATCGAGGGCTGGGAGCAGGGCGTGCTGGGCATGCGCGTGGGCGGCCGGCGCCAACTGGTCATCCCGCCGCACCTGGCCTACGGCGACCGGGGCGCCGGCGGGGTCATCAAGCCCGGCGAGACGCTGGTGTTCGTCGTGGACCTGGTCGACGTCCACTGACCCCCAGCGCGCCGGGCGGTGCCCGGCGCGGATGCACGAGACGTGACGCGGCGCCCCGCACCGGACGCGGTTCCGGTGCGGGGCGCCGCGCGTGCGGCGGGGTGCGCGGCGCGCCCCAATCTCAAGCCCGGCTCCTGCGCGGCGGCCCGGCGCCGGGCTAGCGCAGGGTCTGCCCGACCTTCACGTGCCCCTTGAGCAGGTCGCGGGCGATGGTGCGCCGCTGGATCTCGTCGGTGCCCTCGAATATCCGCAGCAGCCGCAGGTCGCGGTACCACCGCTCGATCGGCAGTTCGCGGGTGTAGCCCATGCCGCCGTGGATCTGCATGACCCGGTCGACGATCTCGTTGGCCTTGACGCCGCCGTAGAGCTTGGCGATGGACTGGGCGTGGCGGGAGTCGCGGCCCTGGTCGACCTGCCAGGCGGCGTGCAGCACCAGCAGCCGCAGCGCCTCGATCTCGGTCTGGGAGTCGGCGATCATCCACTGGATGGCCTGGCGCTCGGCGATGGGCGCGCCGAAGGTGTGCCGGGTCTTGGCGTAGTCGATGGCCATGGACAGCAGCCGCTCGCAGCCGCCCAGCGCGTTGGCCGGCAGCAGGAACCGGCCCTTGCCGATCCACTGCATGGCCAGCTTGAAGCCCCCGCCCAGTTCGCCGAGGATGTTGGCCTCGGGCACTCGGACGTCCTCGAACACCAGGGAGGCCGGGCGGCGCTCGCCCATGGTGTCGATGGGCTCGGAGGTCCAGCCCGCGTCGCGGTCCACCAGGAAGCAGGTGACCCCGCCGTCGGCGCCGCGCTCGGGGTCGGTCACCGCGAACACCATGGCGAAGTCGGCCTCGTTGCCGCCGGTGATGAACGTCTTCTCGCCGTTGATCACCCAGTCGCCGCCGTCCTTGACCGCGCGGGTGCGGATGGCCTTGGCGTCGGAGCCGGCGCCGGGCTCGGTGATGGCGAAGCAGGAGCGGCGCTCGCCGGAGATGGTGGGCAGCAGGTAGCGCTGCCGCTGGTCGTCGTTGGCGTGGTAGAGGATGTTGTCGGCCTCGCCGCCGAACTTGAAGCTGAGGAAGGTGCGGCCCAGTTCGATCTCGATGAGGGCGGCGGTGACCGAGTCCAGGCCCATGCCGCCGTACTCCACCGGGGTCTGCACGCCCCAGAAGTCGGACTTGCGGGCCAGCGCCCGCAGGTCGCGCACCTCGTCGGCGGTGAGGCCGGGCTGGGCGCCCGCCCGCTCCCGGCGCAGCACCTCGTTCTCCAGGGGCATGAGTTCGCGCTCCACGAAGGTGCGCACCCACGCCTGGATCTCCCGCTGCTCCTCGGTCAGCCCGAAGTCGACCATCTCATCCCCTTAACCTAACGCTGTTCGGTTTTGAATGTAGGCGCTGGACCGCCGTCCCCGCAAGGGCTGCCGCGCGGTGGGCGCGGGCATGGCAGGATCGCAGCACGCGTCCACCGCGCGCCCCGGCCCCGCGCCCGGGCCGCCCGAGCAGCCGTCGAACCAGGGAGGACACCGGATGGCCCGACCCAGGACCCCCATCCTGAGCGTGAGCGGGATCCGCGCGGCGGCGCTGGCCGTGATCGACCGCGAGGGCCTGGAGGCGCTGTCGATGCGCCGCCTGGCCCAGGAGTTGGACGTGCGGGCGGCGTCCCTCTACAGCCACTACCGGACCAAGGAGGACCTGCTCGCCGACATCGCCAACGAGATCATGGCCGAGGTCGACGTGTCGGGCTTCGCCACCGGCGACTGGCGCCACGGCCTCACGGTGTGGGCGCGCTCCTACCGCGCCGCCCTGGCGGCCCACCCCAACCTGGTGCCGGTGATCGCCCACGGCCCCGGCCGCCGCGAGGCCGCGCTGCGCCGGGCCGACGCCGTGCACGGCGGGCTGGTGGCGGCGGGCTGGCCCGCGCGGCACGCCACCATGATCGGGGCCTCGACCAAGTACCTGGTGGTGGGCGCGGCGATCAACTCCTTCGCCCGGGGGTTCGACGCCGACGTGCAGGTCTACCGCGACCGCTACCCCAACCTTTCCCAGGCGCACCGGCTCTCCGAGCACGCCGCCGAGATCGACCGCGACAGCTTCGAGCTGGCGCTGTCGGCGTTTTTGGACGGGCTGTCGCGGATGTACGAGGGGCTGGGCGAAGCCGCCGGGCGCTGAGCGCGGCGGCCCCGCCGGGGGCGGGCCGGGTGCCGGGGCGAGGCGGCGGCCGGCGCCCGCCCTCAGGACAGGCCGCTCAGCGACCCGGCCTCCTCCAGGTCCTCGATCGCGGCGGCCAGGCGCGGCGCGGCCAGCCGGGAGTAGGTGGCGGTCAGGTGCTGGCTGTCGCGGTAGACCATGACGTTGCCGATCACCGGCAGGCACTCCCCGCCCAGGCACAGCGCGTCGGTGAGGTCCACCACGTCGGCGTCGGGGGCGTTGCCCGCCGCCAGCAGTTGCGGGTCCTGGTCGGCGAAGGCGTCGGCGCGCCCGCGGGCGCAGGCGCCGGGGGCGGCGGCGTGCTCGGAGACGCACTCGGGCAGGCGGGCGCCCATGCGCGGGGTGTCGCGGATGGCCACCACGTCGGTCCCGGCCTCCTCCAGCGGCGCCCACAGCTCGTTCATCCCGGCGGCGATGTCGGTGCTGCCGGCCTCGGGGAACCCGGCCCCGGCCGCCTGCGAGCGGGCGCTGGAGCTGGTGAACACCGCGTCGGGGCGCACCTGCTCGGTCAGCTCGGCCAGCACCGAGGCGTTCCAGTCGGCGCACTCGGTGTAGTCGCGGCCGTCGGCCGGGTGCTCCAGCAGGGTGGTGGTGAACGCGCAGGAGGACTTGGCGTAGATGTGCAGCCGCCAGCCGCGCTCGCGGGCGATCTCGCGCAGCGCGGGCACCCAGTGGGCGGCGTGGGAGTCGCCGGTGACCGCGACGGTGGTGTCGGCGTCGGCCGGGCCGTAGACGCAGGAGCGCAGCTCGGTCAGCCGGGGCGACGCCTGGCAGCGCTCGAACACGTCGGGCACGTCCTCGTCGGCGGCCACCGGGGCGGGGTAGATCGGGACGTCGGGCGATCCGGCGGGCTCGGCGGTGCCCAGCGCCGAGGGGCCGACGTGGCGCACGGGGTCGAACTCCACGCCGCGCAGGTGGTCGTAGCGGGCGTACTGGCCGGCGGCGATCAGCCCCACCAGCAGCGACGCGCACACCGCGAACGCGGCGGCCGCGCGGCCGGTGCGCAGCAGGCCGAACCGGCGCACCGGGTCCTCCACGGCGACCTTGGTGGCCCAGGCCAGCAGGAAGGAGGCCGCCAGCACGAGCGCGCCGTGCAGGGGGCCCAGGCGGGTGGAGTCGGTGAGGCTGAGGGCGAAGACGATCAGCGGCCAGTGCCACAGGTACAGGGCGTAGGAGATGTCGCCGACGAACCGGGCGGGCGGGCTGGAGAGGACCTGGTAGGAGGAGAGGCGCCGCCCGTTGTGCCCGGCGGCGATGACGGCGGCCGCGCCCAGCACGGGCAGCAGCGCCGTCCAGCCGGGGAAGGGCGTGGCGTCGCTGTAGTACCAGGCGGCGGCGCCGATGGCGGCCAGACCGGCCCAGCCCAGGACCCACCGCAGCGCCGCGGGGACCTCGCGGCGGCTGAGGAAGATCGCCAGCACGCCGCCCACCGCCAGCTCCCACATGCGGGTCTGCGGCAGGAAGTAGGACTGCTGGGGGCCGTCGGGGGTCATCGCGATCGAGCAGGCCAGCGAGGCGGCGGCCAGGATCAGGGTGGCGGCCAGGAGCGCGCGCACGGTGCGCAGGCGGCGCGGCAGGGCGGCCCAGCCCACGAACAGCAGCGGCCACACCAGGTAGAACTGCTCCTCCACCGCCAGCGACCAGAAGTGCTGCACCGGGCTGGCGGCCGCCTCGGCGGCGAGGTAGTCCACCGCCTGGTCGGCCAGGAACAGGTTCTCGACGTAGAAGGCGCTGGCGGCCAGTTGCATGGCGGTGTCCAGCAGCCGGAACTCCGGCAGGAGCACGAAGGACAGCGCGCCGGTGACGGCGAGCACCAGGCCGGCCGCCGGGAGGATGCGCCGGATGCGGCGAACGTAGAACCCGGCGAGGGAGACGCGGCCGGTCTCGCGCGCCTCGCGCAGCAGCAGGGTGGTGATGAGGAAGCCCGAGATCACGAAGAACACGTCGACGCCGACGTAGCCGCCGGGCAGCAGATCGTGGTCGACGTGGTAGATCAGCACCAGCAGCACCGCCACCGCGCGCAGCCCCTGCACCTCGGGCAGGAACCGGCGCGCGCCGGGTGCGGAGGCGGTGGACGCGGGGGCGGCGAGGGTGCGGGTGTCGGCGGTCACCGGGCGCGGTCTCCGTTCTCCAGTGGGCGGAGGACGGCACGGCCCGCCGGTTCCCCGCTGCGGGGAACGGGCGGGCCGTGCCGCCAGGCGTCCCGAGGGGATGCCCCGCAGTCGCCTGTCCGAACGTCCGACGAATTCTCTCAGCAAATTCCCAGGAACGCATCCGCCCCGGCCACGGCGGGTGTGCCGTCGGTGACCGGGGCGGACGCGGGGGCGGGCGGAAAGGGCCGCCGCCGGCGCCGCGCAGGCGGCGCGCCGAGTGGGCTGCGGGGCCGACGCGGGGCCGCCGTCGAGCGGGACCAGGGGGGCGTCGCGGACCGCGCGCCGAGCGCGGGGCTCAGGGCTTAGGCGATGTCGTCGCCCTTGGACTCGACCTTCCCGAGGGCGTCGGGGCCGGTCGTCAGCTCCTTGCAGGCCGCCTGCCACGCGGGGTCGCCGGGGTACAGGCGCGTGCGCAGGTAGGCGGAGGTGAGCAGTTGCACGGCGGCGACGCGCTCGGGGCTGTCGTCGGTGGTCTCGGCGACGTCGTAGCCCGAGATGCCGCCCAGCCCGTGCTCGGCGCCGAACAGGGTGACCAGGGTCTTGGGGCCGGGGGAGAGGCGGTAGGGGTCGGCGTGCCACTCGGGGCCGGCGACGGTCAGGTGGGGGGAGGCGTCGTTGTCGCCGACGACCACGAGCGCGGGTGTGGCCATGCGGGAGAAGTCGGTCTTCCGGAGGAAGGGGTAGTTCCGGGCCGCCTCCGGGTTGAGGGCGTCGCCGCCTCGGCCGGTCCCGGTGAGCACGACGCCGGCCGTGATGCGCGGCTCGGACAGGTCCGGCTCCGAGCCATCGTCGGGGTCGGTGGTCCGGGCGCCCAGCAGCAGGTCCGTGGTGTGCCCGCCCATGGAGTGCCCGGCCGCGGCGACCCGGCTCCAGTCCACGCGCCCGCGCAGGTGGGGGGCTGCGGCCTCGACGGCGTCGGCGGCGTCCAGGATCCGGGTCATGTCCTCGGCGCGCGACCGCCAGAACAGCGGCGCACCGGGGGTGTCGGCGGGCAGGCTCAGGGACCGCGAACTCAGGTGGGTGGGCTGGATGACGAGGAACCCGTGCGCGGCCCAGAAGTCGGCGAGCGGCGCGTAGCCGTTGAGGGAGGAGAGGTGGTGTGACCAGCCGTGGCCGTGGGAGAGCAGGATGACGGGCAGGTCGTCGCCGGTCACGGGCGCCGAGACCCGCAGCTCCAGGTCCACGGCCCGGCCGGGCGCGGGCAGCACCACCGGGGCGAGGGAGAGGACGGGGGCGGGCGGGCCGAGGAGTTCGGCGGCGCGGGCGGCGGTGGACGAAACACTCATGATGCGCACTTCCGTTGCAGGCCCCGGACGGCCCGCCGGGCCGAACCCGACGGCGACCGAGGAGGAGGGGAGCCCGACTCGGACGGCCGTGGCCATCGAAGCGGAACTCTGTTCCGCTTGAACATACGGAACCATGTTCCGTTTTGTCAACGCGAAGAAAATCGCGGCCCGGGAGGGGTCGGTCGGGAGCGCGAGGGAGGGGAGGCGGAGGAGCGGGGGCGGGGGAGTTGCAGAGAAAAAGTGAGGGCCGCCGGGCCTGGCATCCCGGCGGCCCTCGTGCGCGGGGCGGCCGTCTCCCCTTTCCGGCGAGTCAGCCGCCGTGCGCGGGGGGTGGCTGGGTCAGGCCGGCGAGTGCCGCGTCCACGTCGTCGGCGAGAATGCGGGCGTGCCCGCCGGGGGTGCGCAGGGCGCGGAGTTGGCCTGTTCTCACCCACCGGGTGACGGTCTTGGGGTCCACGCGGAACATGCGGGCCACCTCGGTGGTGGTGTAGAGGCGGGGCGGTCGGGCGGTGCCGTGCGTCTCGGGCATGGGGCCGGGTCTCCGTGTTGGGGCGGGAGAGTGCAGGAGGGAAAGTGAGGGCCGCCGGGCCTGGCATCCCGGCGGCCCTCGTGCGCGGGCGGCCGTCTCCCCCTCCCGGTGAGTCGGCCGCCCCGCGCGGGGGGTGGCTTGTCGGTCGGCCTACATGTTCAGCGGGGCGGGCCGCCAGGAGAGGGTGTAGTAGATCCCGCACCCGAGGGCGCGCGGCCCCCACGTGTCGGCGAAGCCCGCGATCAGGGCCAGCCCGCGCCCGTGCTCGTCCAGGGCGCCGGCCTGGACGGGGACGGGGTTGGTCGCCGCGCCGTCGTCCTCGACCTCGACGGTGAGGTGGCCGGGGATGGCGCGGATGTGGACGGTAAATGTGCCTTGGCGCCCGCTGGCGGTGTGGACGACGGCGTTCGTTGCGGCCTCGGAGCACAGCAGAACGGCGGTCGCCTGGGTGTCGTCGGGAACGCTGAGTCGCGAGGCCCCGAGCATGAGGTCCAGCCACCGCCGCGCCTCGGGAACCATTCGCCGATGACCGGCGAAAGTACGCGAAGTGGCGAGAACGGTCATGGCCGCCGCCGGAATTGTGAGCTTGCCGGTGCCGAATAGGGCACTTGCGGGCGTATAGGGTTCATCTTGGGTTTCCACCTGGCTCCTCCAGGTCGGGGACCAAGGCCCTGTCTGGTGGTAGCTACACCGACAGGGCCGCCTTCTTGTGAAGATCCTCGTGGGCCACATGGCGGAAATCGACCTTTGGTACAGGACTGGAAGCGATTCGGCGAAGTCGTAGATCCTTGGCACGTCGATGTAGCACGATGGCACTATGACTGAGAAACCAAGCAAAGTTTGGTCCCGGTGGGGGATCGAGTTGCGAAAACATAGGTCCCGAGCTGGTAAAACGCAGGCGGAGTTGGCAGATCTGGTCACGATCAGCCGTCCTCAATTGGGCAAACTCGAATCAGGGACGCGCACCCCAAGCTCTGCCATATCGGGCGCCCTAGACGAGGCCCTTGCTACAGGAGGAGTCCTGCAACACCTTTGGAGCGAACTGAAGGCGCAGGAGGAGATTCCTCCCGATTGGAGGGATTTCGTCATGTTGGAACGGCAGGCAACGCAGGTCCGGGAGTATCAGCCGCTGATGGTTCCGGGACTTCTACAGACGGAGGACTACGCCCGTACCCTCTTGCGCCAGAGCGTCAGCGTGGATGATGAAGAAGAGGTCGAACGTCTAGTCCAAGCCCGGATGGAGCGATACGAGGCCCTTCCGAGGACACTGCTCACGTTTGTCGTGGACCAGCCTGTGCTGGAGCGTGTAGTGGGAACGGCGGACATCATGCGGGAGCAGCTCACTCGCCTGCTGGAACTCAGCAACCAACGGGTGCGCATCACCGTGATCCCCCGTGATGCTCCTCATCGTCCTCTGGTTGGTGGCAGCTTCCGGATCATGACCCTGCCCACCGGTGGCATGGTCGCTCACAGTGAGCACCCACTAGGGCAGGTCGTTGTCAATCAAGCTAAGGACGTTGGGAAGCTGTTCCGCTACTTCGACAATCTACAATCGGAGGCACTGTCACCTACCGCATCGCGCGAACTGATCGATCGGATGAGAGGCGTGCTTGGATGAAGGACTTCAGTTGGCACACAAGCAGCTTCAGTGCCCCCGACAACGCCAACTGCGTAGAAGTTCGGGAGCACATGGCGGGGGCCGACGTGCGTGACAGCCAGAATCGCGGTGCGGGTCACCTGGAGATCCCCGCTGCGGAGTGGACCGCCTTCCTCGTGGCGGTGAAGTCCTTCAACCTGTAGCCCTCTCACAGCGTTACCCCCCTTCGGCCGACGTGGCGGTGGCCGGAGGGGGTTTTCTGGAGGAAACGGCGGGTCTACGACCCCGTGAGCCAGATGGGCGTCGACCGAATCACCGGCGCGCCCACGCTCGGCAAGCGGAGCAGCGGCACCAAGGAGACCACAGGCGAGCCCGACAGCAGCGGTCCCGCGCCGGAAGAGACCACCGACGACTGATGGCCCGCGCCTCAGCGCGGAAGGCAGTGCTCGTCCTCACCGGTGTCGAGGACAGCACCGTCGACCCCGTGATCCATCACCTCACCGAGCGGGGAGTTCCGGTCGTCAGGTTGGACCCCGGCGATTTCCCCTCGGAAATGACCGTTGAAGCCGAGTTCGACTCCGTGCGTTGGACGGGTACCGTTCAGGACGCCTTTCGGGGGATCGACCTGAAGTCGGTGCGCAGTGTCTACTACCGCCGCCCGTCCCAGTTCACGCTCGTCGACGGCATGTCCGGCCCCGAGGCCCGCTGGTCCTACCGGGAGGCCCGGATGGGGCTGGGCGGCGTCCTGCTGAGCTTGGACTGCCTGTGGATCAACCGGCCGTCACTGATGAGCGCGGCCGAATACAAGCCCGTTCAACTGGCGACGGCCGCCAAGGCCGGTCTGCGGGTGCCGCGCACCATCATCACCAACGTGCCCGAGCACGCCGCCGCGTGGGCGGCCGGAGTCTCCGGGGCGGTCGTGTACAAGCCGCTCGGGGGCGCGCTGCACGTCGAGGAAGGGCGCACCAAGATCGTCTACACCACCCCTGTCGATGCGCTCGGGGAACTTCGTGATCCGGCCCTGGCGCTGACCGCGCACTGCTTCCAGCAGTGGGTGGACAAGCACCACGAAGTCCGCGTGGTCATCGTCGGCGAGGCCATGTTCGCTGTGGCCATCCACGCGGAGTCCCAGGCCGCGCACGTCGACTGGCGCAGCGACTACGCCGCTCATCGGTACGAGGTCTGCGAAATCCCGGATGACGTGCGTGTCGGCCTGAGACGCTGTATGGACGCCTTCGGGCTCGTCTTCGGAGCAGTCGACTTCGTGGTGTCGCCCGACGGGAGCTGGTCCTTCCTGGAGGTCAATCCCAACGGCGAATGGGGCTGGCTGGCGCACCACTGCGATCTTCCGGTCGCTCGGACCATCGCCGCCCTACTGGAAAGAGGAGAGACGTGACGCGTGCCGTCCACGCCCCTTCGGTGGCGCTTGCCGATCGGCTTGTCGAGGCGGGCGTGTTGGAGCCCGAGGGCGCTCTCATCGACGCGTTCCGGCGGGTCGACCGGGGTGCGTTCGTTCCCGCGTTCGCCCTCTTCGACCACACCCCGCAGGGCACCCGGTACCGGCTCGTGCGTGGCGACCGTGCCGAGCAGCGCGAGGAGTGGGCCGCCCACGTCTACGCCGACGAGACGCTGGTCATCGAGATCAACGGCACGCCGGTCGTGGAGGCCCTCCCCGAGGGAACCGGCAAAGGCCGCTGGACCAGCTCCTCGACCATGCCCGGCCTCATGGCCCGGCTGCTGGGCGAACTCGACCTGGCCGGTGGAGAGCGCGTCTTGGAGATCGGAGCCGGATCCGGGTACAACGCCGCGATCCTGTGCGAGGTGCTCGGCTCCCAGCGGGTGACCAGTGTCGACATCTCGCCGCGCCTGGTCGCCGACGCCGCCGACCGGCTCGACCGCTCCGGCTACACGCCCGTCACCGCCGTCTGCGACGGCCACCTGGGCTATCCCGAGCGCGCACCCTACGACCGGATCATCGCCACCACCGCCTTCACCCATGTCCCTCCGGCCTGGCTCGGTCAGGTGGTGCCCGGTGGACGTGTGCTCGTCAACGTCGCGGGCGGTACCGGCGGCGCCATGGTCAAGCTCGACGTGCGCGGCGACGGAACCGCGACGGGACGCTTCCTCCCGCAGTGGGCGGGCTTCATGCCGGCCCGGAGCCACTCCCCGCACACACGCACCACCGTTGACGACGACGGCGAGGACGGCTGGACGGCGCTGGACCCCGCCGCCGTGCGGGACCCCGCCATGGCGTTCGTGGCCCAACTCGCCTCGGGCGACGCCGAGACCCTCCTCAAGAAGGCCGACGACGGCACCGACTTCCTCTTCATGGAGGGCGGAGACGGTTCGTGGGCGGAGATCGACCTGGCACCGGTCGAGAGCAGCCGGTTCCGCGTGGTGCAAGGCGGCCCCCGGCGGCTGTGGACGGCGGTGGAGGAGGCCCACCGGTGGTGGACCGCCAACAACGCACCCGACTGGAGCGCCTTCGGCGCCACCGTGACCCCGAACGAGCAGTACGTCTGGTTCGGCTCCGAGGACGGCGACCGGCGCTGGCCGCTGGTCCCCCCGCAGGCGCGGGACTGATTGTCCGACCGGTCCTGACACGGCGACAACCCCCTTCGGCCGACGTGGCGGTGGCCGGAGGGGGTTGTTTGTGTTCGCGGCGGGCGGGGGTTGGGCGATGAGTTTCGGGTGGGGCGGGAGTCGGTACTGGTGAGGGGTGCCGGGCGGCGTGGTGTCGGTCGGCCTTGAGACACCGTGGAGGTGCGCAATGTCGAACACTCCAGATAAGCCGACCACCGACCTGCCTGGGCGGCCGGACGTTGTCGACCTGGACACCTGGCGGGCCGCGCGCGAGGAGCTGCTGATTCGCGAGAAGGCCCACACCCGCGAGGGCGACGCCATCGCGGCGGCCCGCAGGCGGCTGCCGATGGTGGAGTTCGACGGGACCGTCGAGGTCGTCGGCGCCGACGGCCCGGTCCCGTTCCTGGACCTCTTCCAGGGCCGCGACGAACTCGTCGTCTACAAGCACATGTGGTACGACGGCGCGCCGCCCCAGGGCCAGTGCGAGGGGTGCACCACCACGGCCTGGCACCTGAAGGACGCCGTCTACCTCAACGCACGCGGCGTCTCCTTCGCCATCGTGACCACCGGGAGCTGGGACGAGGTGGCCGCCTTCGTCGCCTTCATGGGCTACACCCAGCCCTGGTACTCGGTGCGCGACGTGCCCGAGCCCGTCGGCGGCGCGACGGGTTACATGACCTCCTTCCTGCGCGACGGCGACCGCACGTTCCTCACCTACTCCACGACGGGTCGCGGCACCGAGCGGGTCAACGGGTCGCTCGGCCTGCTCGACATGACGCCCTACGGCCGGGGCGAGGCGTGGGAGGACAAGCCCGAGGGCTACCCGGAGGGGCGCGAACCGTGCTGGTTCTGGCGCTCGGACGCCGAGGGCAACGCCACCTGGGGTCCCACCAGCCGCCCCGTGCCGCAGTGGACCCGCCCCGGCGCCACCCCCGTCGACACCCTCGGGCGGACCGGCCCCTGGCACTGAGGGCCGGTCCGCGCGGGTGCCGACTGGGGGGCGAACGGCCCTTAGCGGGAGGCGGGGCCGAACCAGGTGGGGAGGTGGGCGGTCAGGTCCCGCTGCATTCGCTCGTCCTCCCCGTCCCCGGCGACCCAGGACACGTGGCCGTCGGGGCGGAGCAGCACGGCCGGGGCGGACAGGTCGTCGCCGGTGGTGTGCACGTGGTCGACCCGGTCCGCCCAGCCCGCGACCGAGAGGCGGCCGGTCTGGTCGAGCAGGAGCCCCCGGCCGCTCCTCAGCAGCTCGTAGAGGCGCCCCTGCTTCAATTCGACATCGCGCAGGCGGCGGCCGAGCAGGGGGTGCCCCTCGCCGAAGTCGTAGCGGACCGAGATTGCGGTGACCTTCTCGGTCAGGTACCGGTTGACCTCCTCGAAGTCCAGCAGTTCCGACATCAGGTGCCGGACCGCTTGGGCACCCGGGTCGGTGGACAGCAGCATCATCTGCGCGCGGGTGTTGACCAGCACGTCGGCGGCCACCGGGTGGCGTTCGGCGTGGTAGCTGTCCAGCAGCCCCTCCGGCGCCCAGCCGCTGACCTCGGCGGCCAGCTTCCACCCCAGGTTGAACGCGTCCTGGAGGCCGAGGTTGAGCCCCTGGCCGCCGGTCGGCGGGTGGATGTGCGCCGCGTCGCCCGCCAGTAGCACCCGACCGACCCGGTAGCGCTCGGCCTGGCGGGTGGCGTCGCCGAAGCGGGAGAGCCAGCGCGGGGAGTGTGCGCCGAAGTCGGTGCCCGCGAACGCCCGCAGCCGCTCCCGGAACTCCTCGACGGTCGGCGGGACCGTGCGGTCCTCGGCGACCTCGGCCGCCGGGACCAGTACGCGGTAGGCCCCGCCCTCCGTGGGTCCGGCGCCGAACAACAGGTGCGTCCTGCGGACCTCCTTCACGACGGCGGCCACCGTGTCCGGATCCTCGGCCAGCTCCATCTCGCCCAGCAGCATGTCGTTGCGCGCGGGTTCGCCGGGGAAGGCGACGCCGAGCAGTCTGCGGACCGTGCTGCGGCCGCCGTCGCAGCCCACGAGGTAGCGGGAGCGCAGGTGCGAGCCGTCGGCCAGTTCGGCGGTCACCCCCTCGTCGTCCTGGGCCAGGCCGACCAGTTCGCGGCCCCGCCGGATGTCGGCGCCGACCTCGGCCGCGTGCTCCTCCAGGAGGCGGTCGGTGGTGGTCTGCGGGATCCCGAGGACGTAGCCGTGCGCGGTGTCCAGCCCGGTCGGCGGGGACTTGGGGATGGCGGCGAAGTAACCGCCGAGCGGGTACTTCCTGCCGTGCGCGAGGAACCGGTCGAGCAGGCCGCGCTGGTCCATCAGTTCGATGCTGCGCGCGTGCAGCCCGAGCGAGCGGACCTGCGGGGTCCGCTCCGCCTCCTTCTCCAGTACGACCACGCGCAGGTCGCGCAGCCGCAGTTCGGCGGCCAGCATCAGACCGGTCGGTCCGGCACCGGCAACGATCACGTCAATCATGGAAATCCGCCGTTCGTGAAGCAGGCAATCAGGAAGGAATGAGGAACCCGGCCGGGAGCGGTGCGGGAGCGTCGGCGTCCCCTCGTGTTCGCGCGCCGACCAGAACCCGAGGAACGGGAAACGGCAAGCGGAAAACGGGAAATACGCGGTCCCAGGTCGCTGGGTCCCGGCCACGGACGTTGATTGTGCGGCATGACCGGGGTCTTGCCGCAAGCCCGGGGGTGCGCTATACGTTGAGAGTGGAGGGGAGTGTTTTTCCTCCCCTCGGCCGCCCGCAACCGGCGGCCGCCCTCCTCGCGACGAGGCGACGCACCGCCTGCGGCGGCGCGTCGGACCAGGAGGATGACTCTATGGGGCCTACGCCCGCTTCAGTCAGTGGATGGCGCAAAAGCAGCTACAGCAATCAAAAGGGCGGCGACTGCGTCGAGGTCGCCGACACCGCGCCCGTCGTGCTCGTCCGGGACACGCAGAACCGGCACCTCGGCCACCTCGCATTCTCAGCGAACGAGTGGCCGGCGTTCCTCACGGCGGTGAAGGCCACCGATCTGTAGGGGCGGGTCGAGCCAAGTCGCCGACCGGACGTTCACTGGCCCCGGCATGGCCGTGGGGGACGTCCGGGCGGCGCGCATCGGGCTCGCAGGGCGGACGGCTGTAGTCATATGCCGAAATAGCCGCGCGTTGCTGAAACCATGACCATGCCTGAAATGAAGATCAGGATTGCCGTGGTCGCGACCCTGTTGAACTGCTCGGCCGGGCCTCTTTTTATTCTGTCGTAGGCGCGCAGCATTCTCGGGCTTATGGATATCAAGAACTCCTGGAATCGCTCCCAGTGCCTGTAGTTCACAAGCGCCATAATAAAAATGGACGCGCAGACTACCATGGTTATAAAGTATTCGAGGAATCCCACTTCATCCTCTTAAGTTACGGGGAAGGCCACGGGCGGTCGACGGGCAAGCCGGGGTGTTCAACAACGGATTGTACGGAGCCCTCTGGCCTGTGCCCGTGGCCCGCTTTCCCTCAGCGCAGCCCCAGGCGGGCCGCTGCCGCGTCCCAGGACGCACGGTCGCCGGTCGGCTCGTAGCGGCGCGGGCGCTGGGTGCGGTGGATGAGGGCGCGCAGGTGGGCCAGGTCCTCCGGGGAGTCGGGGGCGTGGGACTGGACGGCGATGTTGCCGATCGCCGTCGCCTCCACCGGTCCCGCCTCCACCGGCAGGCCGGTCGCGTCCGCCGTCCATTGGCACAGCAGTTCGTTGCGCGCGCCGCCGCCCACCAGGTGGACCACCTCGATCTCGCGGTCGGCCAGCGCGCACGCGCGGCGCAGGGTGTCGCGGTGGGCCAGGGCCAGGCTCTCCAGCACGCAGCGCAGCAGCGCCCCCCGAGCCCCCGCCCCCTCCGGCACCGGCTGGCCGGTCTCCCGCAGGTGCGCGGCGATGCGCGCGGGCATCGCCCCCGGCGCCATGTACCGGGCGTCGCCCGCGTCGATCAGGGACGCGAACGCGGGCGCGGCGGCGGCCTCCGCCAGCAGGTCCGGCAGGGCGGCGTCGATCAGCCCCCAGTCGCGCAGGCACTCCTGCACCAGCCACAGCCCCATGATGTTGCGCAGGAACCGGGTCGTGCCCGCCACGCCCAGTTCGTTGGTGAAGTTGGCCTCGCGCGCCGCCTCGGTGAGCACCGGCGCGGGCAGCTCCAGCCCCGCCAGCGACCACGTGCCGCACGAGATGTAGCCGAACCGCTCGGTGCGCGCCGGGATCCCGGCCACCGCCGAGGCGGTGTCGTGGGAGGCCACCGCCCGGACCTCGGCCCCGCTCAAGCCCGTCTGCTCGGCCGCCTCCGGCAGCAGCGGACCCAGCCGGGAGCCGGGCGCGCGCAGCTCGGGCAGCAGCGACGGCGCCACCCCGGCCGCCGCCAGCATCGGCGCCGACCACCGCCGGGTGGCCACGTCCAGCAGCCCGGTCGTGGAGGCGTTGGTGACCTCCGCGCCGCGCTCCCCGGTCAGCCAGTACCCGATCAGGTCGGGGATCAGCAGCAGCGTGTCGGCCGCCGCCAACTGCGCGCCGCCCCGCGCGGCGGCGAGCTGGAAGACGGTGTTGAACGGCAGGAACTGGAGCCCGTTGGCGGCGTACAGCTCGGAGGCGCCCACCCGCTCCACCACGGCGGGCGCCACCGCGTCGGTGCGGGAGTCGCGGTAGTGGTGGGGCAGGCCCAGCAGCGCCCCCGTGGCGTCGAGCAGGCCGTAGTCCACCGCCCAGGTGTCCACGCCCACCGAGCGCGGCCCGTGCGCGGCGGCGGCGCGCAGGCCGTCCAGGATCTCGCGGTAGAGGCCGCCGATGTCCCAGTGCAGGCCGCTGGGCAGCCGCAGCGGCCGGTTGGCGAAGCGGTGGACCTCGGTCAGGTCGAACGTGTCGGGGCCGACCCGCCCGACGACCACGCGGCCGCTGGAGGCGCCGAGGTCGACGGCGGCGAAGACGTCGTGAGCAGACACGGGAGCGCACGCCTTTCAGAGGAGGACACGCGATGACACGCGGAGGGATACGGAGGAGGGTGGGGAGGTCGAGCGGTGGCGTGAGCCGCGCGGCGGCCCGCCCCCCCGCCCGCCCCCCCCCCCCCCCCCCCCCGGGCACCGGCGCCCCAACCCCCGGACCCCCCCCC
>NZ_JAJAQC010000006.1 GCF_027604915.1 Streptomonospora mangrovi | reverse complement strand
GGCCAGGGTCTTACTCGGGTTGGTTTCGGGTGGTGGGGGGGTGGGTCTCGGGGTGGCGTGAGCCGCGCGGCGGCCGGACCCCCGTCCGGCCGCCGCGCGCCGCGCCTCAGGGCCTCAGGCGCCTCAGCGCAGGAACGCCGCCGCCACGCCCGCGTCCACCGGGATGTGCAGGCCGGTGGTGTGGCTCAGCTCCCCGCCGGTCAGGGCGAAGACCGCGTTGGCCACGTGCTCGGGCAGGACCTCGCGCTTGAGCAGGGTCCGCTGGGCGTAGAACGCGCCCAGCTCCTCCTCGGGCACCCCGTAGACCGCCGCGCGCTGGGCGCCCCAGCCCCCGGCGAAGATGCCCGACCCCCGCACCACGCCGTCGGGGTTGACGCCGTTGACCCGGATCCCGTGCCCGCCCAGCTCGGCCGCCAGCAGCCGCACCTGGTGGGCCTGGTCGGCCTTTGCCGCGCCGTAAGCCACGTTGTTGGGACCGGCGAACACCCCGTTCTTGCTGGCGATGTAGACGATGTCGCCGCCCATGCCCTGGTCCACCAGCACCCGCGCGGCCTCCCGCGCCACCAGGAACGACCCGCGCGCCATCACCCGGTGCTGGACGTCCCAGTCGGCCTCGGTCGTCTCCAGCAGCGGCTTGGAGATCGACAGCCCGGCGTTGTTGACCACCAGGTCCACCCCGCCGAACGCCAGCACCGCCGCCCGCACGGCCGCCGCCACCTGCTCGGGCTCGGTGACGTCCACCGCCGCCGGAACCGCGACGTCGCCCGCGCGCGCACCGGCCGCCTCGGTGATCTCGGCCGCCACCCGGGCCGCGCCCTCGGTGTCGCGGTCGGCCACCACCACGCAGGCGCCCTCGGCCGCCAGCCGGTGGGCGATGGCCCGGCCGATGCCCGACCCGCCGCCCGTCACCAGCGCCACCCGGGTGGCCAGCGCCTTGGGCTTGGGCCGGCGGCGCAGCTTGGCCTCCTCCAGCGCCCAGTACTCGATGCGGAACTTCTCCGACTCGGGGATGGGGGTGTAGGTGGAGACCGTCTCGGCGCCGCGCATCACGTTGATCGCGTTGACGTAGAACTCCCCGGCCACGCGCGCGGTCTGCTTGTCGGCGCCGAAGGAGAACATGCCCACCCCCGGCACCAGCACGATCGCCGGGTCGGCGCCGCGCATCGCGGGGGAGTCGGGCTCGGCGTGGGCCTCGTAGTAGGCGCGGTAGTCCTCGCGGTAGGCCGCGTGCAGCTCGCGCAGCCGCTCCACCGCCCGCTCCAGCGGCGCGTCGGGCGCCACGTCCAGCACCAGCGGGCGCACCTTGGTGCGCAGGAAGTGGTCGGGGCAGGAGGTCCCCAGCGCCGCCAGGCGCGGGTGCTCGGCGCGGGAGACGAAGTCCAGCACCGCCTCGCTGTCGGTGTAGTGGCCCACCTGCGGCCGGTCGGTGGAGGCCAGGCCGCGCACCACCGGCAGCAGCGCCGCCGCGCGCGCACGGCGCTCGGCCTCGGGCAGCGGGGCGTAGCCCTCCACGACCGGGCCGAAGGGGTGCGGGCGGCCCTCGCCGCGGCGGGCGATGAACTCCTCGGCGGTGCGGATGATCTCCAGCGAGTTGGCCTCGCATTCCTCGCTGGTGTCGCCCCAGGCGGTGATCCCGTGCCCGCCCAGCACGACCCCGATCGCCTCGGGGTTGTCGCGCTTGATCGCGGCGATGTCCAGACCGAGCTGGAAGCCGGGGCGCCGCCAGGGCACCCAGGCCACGCGCCCGCCGAAGCACTCGGCGGTCAGCTTCTCGCCGTCGGCCGCGCACGCCAGCGCGATACCGGAGTCGGGGTGCAGGTGGTCGACGTGGGCGGCCTCGACCAGGCCGTGCATCGCGGTGTCGATGGAGGGCGCGGCGCCGCCCTTGCCGTGGGCGCAGTAGTCGAACGCCGCGACCATCTCGTCCTCGCGCTCCACGCCCGGGTAGACCCCGGTCAGCGCGCGCAGCCGGTCCAGCCGCAGCACGGCCAGGCCCGCCTCGGTGAGGGTGCCCAGGTCGCCGCCGGAACCCTTCACCCACATCAGCTCGGTCGGCTCGCCGGTCACCGGGTCGGTCGCGGTGCCCTTGGCCGAGGCGTTGCCCCCGGCGTAGTTGGTGTTGCGCGGGTCGGACCCCAGCCGGTGCGAGCGCTCCAGCAGCGCCGCGACCTGGGGGTGGGGGCCATGGCCGGCGTCGGGGCCATGGGAAGTCGGCTCGGTCATCTCATCCCCTGTGTGTGGTGGGGGCGGACCCGGGCGGCCCGCCCACCGGGCCGCCCGGCTCCGCCGTGGCGTTCGTGTCGTCTCGCGGGCGGAGTCTCGGGTGTGGTGTGGGCTGTGCGCGCGGGCGCGCGGCGGGTGTCAGGCGCCCCAGCCGGCCTGCTGCCCGCCCACCCGCTCGGCCGCGATCCGCTCCAGGTAGCCCGAGCGCGCGAACGCGGCCATGGGGTCGGGGTCCAGGCCGTCCTCGGCGCGCAGTTCGGCCAGCAGCGGGCGCACGTCGGTGTTGTAGGCGTCCATCAGCACCGCGTTGGCGCCCAGCACGTCGCCCGCCCGCTGCGCGGCCTCCAGCGCGGCGGTGTCCACCAGCAGCGCCTTGGCGGTGGCCTCCTGGGCGTTGAGCACCGAGCGGATCTGCCCGGGGATCTTCGCCTCGATGTTGTGGCACTGGTCGAGCATGAACGCGATGCCGGCGGCGGGGTCGTAGCCGCCGCCGCGCACCACCTCGTGCATGATCCGGAAGAGCTGGAAGGGGTCGGCGGCGCCCACCATCAGGTCGTCGTCGGCGTAGAAGCGGGAGTTGAAGTCGAACCCGCCCAGCTTGCCCTCGCGCAGCAGGAACGCCACGATGAACTCGATGTTGGTGCCCGGCGCGTGGTGGCCGGTGTCCACGACCACCTGCGCCTGCTCGCCCAGCTTCAGGCAGTGGGCGTAGGCGGTGCCCCAGTCGGGCACGTCGGTGGTGTAGAACGCCGGCTCGAACAGCTTGTACTCCAGCAGGATCCGCTGGTGGGGCGCGAGCCGGTCGCGCACCGCCACGAGCGCCTCGGCCAGCCGGTCCTGGCGGGCGCGGATGTCGTCCTGGCCCGGGTAGTTGGTGCCGTCGGCGAACCACAGCTTGAGGTCGCGGCTGCCGGTGGCGTCCATGACGTCCACGCAGGCCAGCAGGTGGTCCACCGCCTTGCGGCGCACCGCCGGGTCGGGGTTGGTGACACTGCCCAGCCGGTAGTCGTCGTCCTGGAACACGTTGGCGTTGATCGTGCCCACGCGCACGCCCTGCTCGGCGGCGTAGGCGGCCAGCGCCGCGTAGTCCTCCACCGCGTCCCAGGGGATGTGCAGCGCCACGCTGGGCGCGATGCCGGTGTAGGCGTGCACCTGGGCGGCGTCGGCGATCTTCTCCTGGGGTGTGCGCGGCACCCCCTTCTGCGCGAACACCTTGAACCGGGTGCCGCTGTTGGCGAACGCCCACGACGGAAGCTCGATGGCCTGCTGCCGCAGCGCGGACTTGACGGCGCCAAGGTCGGTCATGTGGGAAGGCTCCTTCTACACGTAAGCGGTGGTGGGGCGGCGCGGGTCCGTCAGTCCAGGTGGAAGACCTCGGCCAGCGGCACCATGCCCTCGTCGGGCCGGCCGTCCAGCCCCTCGAAGAACGGCGCCATCTCCGCCTGCCAGCGGGCGTTGACCTCGGTGCGCGCCATCGCCTCCTGCGCCGCCGCGAAGTCCTCGGTCTCCAGGTAGCCCACGAGCAGGCCGTCCTCGCGGGCGAACAGCGAGTAGTTGCGCCAGCCCGCCTCGCGCAGCGCGGCCAGCATCTCCGGCCACACGTCCGCGTGGCGCTCGCGGTACTCCGCCAGCCGCTCGGGCCGGACCTTCAGCAGGAAGCAGACGCGCCGCATACCCGTCGCCGTCCTCTCCGCGCCCGCGCGGGCGCACAGGTATCACCAGGGGTCACAGAAGCGAAGGCAGGGGGATGAAAGGCAGGGGGATGGGGTGGGGCACGGCGGCGGGGGCGGGGGGGGGGGGGGGCCCCCCCCCCCCCCCCCCCCCGGGGGGGCCCGGGGGGGGGGGGGGGGGGGGGGGGGCGCCCGCCCCCCGCCCGCCGCCGGTCAGAAGTCGTACTCGTCGATGTTGTCGGCGTTGAAAACCGTGGGCGGGCCCAGCACGACCTCGCCGTTGGCGCCGATCTCGTAGTCGCCCAGCCGGCCGGCCTCGAAGGTCTCGCCCTCGGCGCCGGTGATCCGCCCGGCCGACAGCGACGCCGCCGCGTAGCCCGCGAGGTAGCCCATGTCCTTGGGGTCCCACAGGGCGAACTCCTCGACGGTGCCGTCCTCGACGTACTCCTGCATCTGGTTGGGGGTGCCCAGGCCGGTCAGCACGACCTCGCCCTTGTAGTCCGACCCGCTCAGGTAGCGGGCGGCGGCTGCCAGGCCCACCGTGGTGGGGGCCACCACACCGGCCAGGTCGGGGTGGGACTGGAGCAGCGCCTGCATCTCGTTGAACGACTTCTGGTCGTCGTCGTTGCCGTAGACGGTGTCCACGACCTCGATGTCGGCGTACTCGTCCTTGGCCAGCTCCTCCTCCATCAGCTCCAGCCAGGTGTTCTGGTTGGTGGCGTTGGGGGTGGCCGACAGGAACGCGATCTCGCCCTCGCCGCCGATCTGCTCGGCGACCATCTCGACCTGGACGCGCGCGATCTCCTCGGCCGTGGCCTGGTTGATGAACACGTCGCGGCAGTCGGGGTTGGTGTCGGAGTCGTAGGACACCACCACGCTGCCGGCCTGGCGCGCCTGGTTGAGCGCACCGCACACCGCGTCGGGGTCGTTGGCGGCGATCACGATGGCGTCGCTGCCCTGCTGGCTGAGCGTGTTGATGTAGCTGACCTGGGAGGAGGCGTTGGCCTCGGAGGGGCCGACCTCCTTGAACTCCCCCGCCAGCTCCTCAACGGCCTCCTGGCCGCCGGAGTTGGCGTAGGTCATGTAGGGGTTGTTGAGCTGCTTGGGCAGGAAGCTGATGGCCAGGCCCTCGGGGATCTCGGCGTCGGGGTCGGCCTCGCCCTGGGCGCCGCCGCCCGAGCCCTCGCCGGAGTCGTCGCCGCGGGTGGTGCCGCCGCAGGCGGTGGCGGCCAGCATGACCCCGGCCAGGGCCGCGGCGGTCACACCGTAGCGGATGCGCTTTCTCATCATGGGGTTCACCTCATACGAAGGGGATCAGGGGACAGCGGGGGAGGGGGGAGGGGGCGCGGCCGGGAGGCGGCCCGCCCCTCACGAGGGCGCCGGTCGGGGACGGCGCTCGCGCAGCCGGGTGATCGTGGTGGGCAGCACCACCGAGACCACCAGCAGCACACCGGTGACGATGGAGAGCACGTCGGAGGACACGTCGGCCAGGCTCAGCGCGTTGCGGATGACGCCCAGCAGCAGCACGCCCGCCAGCACACCGGGCAGCGCGCCCTTGCCGCCGAAGATCGACACCCCGCCCAGCAGCACCGCCGCCACCACCGACAGCTCCAGGCCGAAGGCGTTGTCGGCGCGGGCGCTGCCGTACTGGAGCGTCCAGAACACCCCGGCCAGGCCCGCCACCGCGCCCGAGGCCACGAACAGCCACAGCTTGGTCCAGGCCACCGAGATGCCCGAGAAGCGGGTCGCCTCGTCGTTGCTGCCGATGGCGAACAGCGACCGGCCCACCGGCGTGGCGTGCAGCACCACGCCGAACACCACCGCCAGCACCGCGATGAGCAGCACCACCCACGGCAGGTCGGTGCCGGGCAGGCGCGCCGTGGCGCCGCCGGTCCACTCGAAGGGGAAGTCGGCCACGGCCCGGTCGCCCAGCACCACGTAGGCCAGGCCCCGGTACATCGCCATGGTGCCGATGGTGACCGCCAGCGAGGGCAGCCCCGCCACCGTCACCAGCAGGCCGTTGACGGCGCCCAGCACCACGCCCAGCAGCACGCACAGCGGCACGATGGTCTCCAGCGGCAGGCCCATCACCCACAACTGGCCCATGACCGCGCTGGTCAGGCCCAGCGTGCTGGCCACGCTCAGATCGATCTCGCCGGTGATGACGATCAGCGTCATCGGCAGCGCGATCAGCGCGATCGTGGCGATGTCCAGGATCAGGAACCCGGCGTTGCGGCCGGAGGCGAACCCCTCGACCAGCAGCGAGGCCGCCAGCACCGCCACCACCAGGGCGCCGATGACCGAGGTCTCGCGCGTGCCCGCCAGGCGCCGCAGCGCCGAACGGGTGTCGGCGCCCGGCGACGCCGCCGCCTTGGGGGCGGTGCCCACCTCAGGCCCCACGGGAACCACCTCCTCGGAGCCGGCGCGCCGTGCGAACGGCCAGCAGCCGGTCCAGTCCGATCGAGACGAGGATCAGCAGGCCCACCACCGCCTGCTGCCAGAAGGAGTCGACGCGCAGCATGGGCAGCGCCGCGTCGATGGTCGACAGCAGCAGCGCGCCCAGCGCCGCGCCGTAGACCGTGCCGCTGCCGCCGAAGATCGCCACGCCGCCCACCACCGCGGCGGCCACGACCTCCAGCTCCATGCCGGTGCCCACCGTGGCGTCGAGGGTGCCGAACCGGGCCGCGTAGAGCACGCCGGCCAGGCCCGCCAGCGCCCCGTTGACGACGAAGGGCGCGAACACCCGGCGGTCCACCGGGATGCCGCTCAGCCGCGCGGCCTGGGGCTCGGAGCCCACCGCGTACAGCTCGCGCCCGCTGCGGTAGTTGCGCAGGTACCAGCCGGCGGCCAGCACCACCAGCAGCGCCACCACGGCCGGCAGCGGCACCCCCAGCAGCGTCACCCGGCCCAGGCCGAGGAAGCCGTCGGGCATGTCGGCGGCGTTGATCTGGCGGCCCGAGGCCCACCAGAAGTCGATGCCGCGGAACATGTAGAGGGTGCCCAGGGTGACCACCAGCGCCGGCACCCGGGCCGCGGCCACCAGCACGCCGTTGACCACGCCGCACACCGTGCCCACGGCCACGCCCGCCAGCGCCGCCACCGGCGTGGGCAGGCCGGGGAAGGCCACGAACAGGGTGCCCACGGCGAATGCCGACAGGCCCATGACCGAGCCCACCGACAGGTCGACGTTGCGGGTGATGAGGACCAGCGACTGGCCCACCGCCAGGATCGTCAGCAGGGTGGCGCCCAGCAGCAGGTCGCGCACGCTCTGGGCGGCCAGGAAGCCCGGGTTGACCGCCGTGGTGACCGCGATCAGCAGCACCAGCGCCAGCAGGATCCCCAGCTCGCGGACCTGGCGCACGCGCCGCCCGGCGCGGGCGTCGCCGCCGCCGCGCGGGCGCGGGGCGGTCGCGGCGGCCCCGGCGGGGGAGCCGGTGGCGGCGGCGGTTCCGGGGGACCCGGTGGAGTCGGGGTTGCGGGTGGTGCTCACGCGGCCCTGCCCTTCTGCCCCGTGGCCGCGTACATGACCGACTCCTCGTCGGCCTGGGCGCGGTCCAGTTCGGCGCTGACGCGGCCCTCGTGCATCACCAGCACCCGGTCGGCCATCCCCAGCACCTCGGGGAGTTCGCTGGAGACCATGAGCACCGCGATGCCCTGCCCGGCCAGCTCCGACAGCAGCCGGTGCACCTCGGCCTTGGTGCCGACGTCGATGCCGCGCGTGGGCTCGTCCACGATCAGCAGGCGCGGCTCGGTGGCCAGCCACTTGGCCAGCACCACCTTCTGCTGGTTGCCGCCCGAGAGCGTGGACACCGCGTCGGTGAACCGGCCCGCCTTCAGGCGCAGCCGCTCGGCCCACACGGCGGTGGCCCGCTCCTCGTCGCGGCGGCGCAGCAGCCCCATGCGGCTCAGCGGCCAGCGCCGGGTCAGCGTGGCGTTGCGCTCGATGGACAGCTCCATCACCAGGCCCTGCTGGCGGCGGTCCTCGGGCACCAGCGCCACCCCGGCCGCCATGGCGGCGGCGGGCCGGCCCTGGGGCAGCGCCCGGCCGCCCACCCGCACCCGGCCGGAGTCGTAGCGGTCGATGCCGAAGACCGCCCGCACGACCTCGCTGCGGCCGGCGCCCACCAGCCCGGCCAGCGCCACGATCTCACCGGCGCGCACCGTGAACGACACGTCGGCGAACACGCCGGCGCGGGTCAGGCCCTCGACCTCCAGCACGGTCTCGCCGGGCTCGACCTCCTGCTTGGGGAACAGCGTGGCGACGTCGCGGCCCACCATGCGGCGCACCACCGCCGCCACGGTGAGGTCGGCGGCGGGGTCGGTGGAGATGTAGCGGCCGTCGCGCATCACCGTGATGCGGTCGCACAGCGCGAACACCTCGTCGAAGCGGTGGGAGATGAACAGCACCGCCGCGCCGGCGTCGCGCAGCGAGCGCGCCACCGCGAACAGCCGCTCGACCTCCACGCCCGACAGCGCCGCCGTGGGCTCGTCCATCACCAGCACGCGGGCGTCGAACGACATCGCCTTGGCGATCTCCACCAGTTGCTGGTCGGCGATGGACAGCCCGCGCGCCGGGCGGTCGGGGTCGATGCGCACGCCCAGGCGCTCGAACAGGGCCTCGGTGGCCCGGCGCATGGCCGGCCGGTCGATGCGCCGCCCGGTCCGCAGCGGCTGGCGGCCCATGAAGATGTTCTCGGCCACCGACAGGTCGGGGAAGAGCGTGGGCTCCTGGTAGATCACCGCCACACCGGCGCGCTGGGCGTCGGCGGGGGCGGCGAACTCCGTGCGCGCGCCGTCGACCTCGACGTGGCCGGTGTCGGGCCGGTGCACACCGGCGATCGTTTTCACCAAGGTGGACTTGCCCGCCCCGTTCTCTCCGCAGAGCGCGTGGATCTCTCCCGCGCGCAGCTCCAGCGAGACGTCCTGGAGCGCGCGCACGGTCCCGAAGGACTTGCCCACGCCGACCAGCGACAGGAGCGGAGGAGCCGATGGTGGGTGATGGTCCACGGCGTCCCCCTTCAGGATTCAGGGCCGCGGTGCGCGGCGGCTGGAAAAACGTTTCAATGGACGAGGACGTTAGGTGGGTCACAGATCGCGTGTCAAGGGGGTTGCGCCTGGATTGCGCCGCTGTGCCCGCAGTGTGACCGTGGGTGCCGGATCCGGCCGCCCGGTGGCGCCGCCCCCGGCGGAGGAGTAGGTTTCCGGGCAAGGCATTGACACGTTTTAATCGACCTGTGAGAGCATGAGCGGCCCGGAGCCGACCGACCCCCTCGGAGCACCTGCGTTGTCCTCGTCCGAAGTCAAGCGTCCCGTGGGCATCAACGACGTCGCCGCGCGCGCCGGGGTGTCGCCCGGAACCGTCTCCAACGTGCTCAACCGCCCCGAGCGCGTCGCCGAGGCCACCCGGCGCCGGGTGGAGCGCGCGGTCGAGGAGTTGGACTACGTGCGCAACTCCTCGGGCCGCAGCCTGCGCGCCGGGCGCAGCGACTCCGTGGGGCTCCTCGTCCTCGACGTCACCAACCCGTTCTTCGCCGAGGTCGCGCGCGGGGTCGAGGACACCGCCGGCGAGGCGGGCCTGGCCGTGGTGCTGCTCAACTCCGCCGAGCAGGCCGGGCGCCAGCGCCGCGCCATCCGGCTGCTGGCCGAGCAGCGCGCCGCCGGGGCGGTGGTGATGCCGGTCGACGGCGACACCGCCGACCTGCTGTGGCTGCGCAAGCAGGGCGTGCCCGGCGTGCTGCTGGACCGCGGCGACGTCTCGGCCGACATCGCGTGCAGCGTGGCCGTGGACAACCACGCCGGCGGCCTGGCGGCGGGCCGCCACCTGGTCAACCTCGGCCACGAGCGCGTCACCTACCTCAGCGGCCCGGCCGACCTGGAGCAGTGCCGCACCCGCCTGGCCGGGCTGCGCGCGGCGCTGGCGGAGTCGGGGCTGGACCCCGATGCGGCCGTGCGGGTCGTGGAGGCAGAGCAGCTCAACGCCGAGTGCGGCGAGAAGGCGGTCGAGGAGGTGCTGGCGGGCGGACCGCGCAAGCGGCCCCAGGCGGTGTTCTGCTCCAACGACCAGTTGGCCCTGGGCGTGCTCAAGGGGCTGGGCGAGCGCGGCCTGAGCGCGCCGGGCGACCTGTCGGTGGTGGGCTACGACGACGTCGCCACGGCCGGGCTGGTGCACCCCGGGCTGACCACGGTGGCCCAGCCCAAGTACGACCTGGGGGCGGCGGCCATGCGGCTGCTGCTGTCGGAGCTGAACGACGCCGACCACCGCCACGAGCGCCTGCGCTTCGCACCCGAGTTGGTGGTGCGCGGCTCCACCGCCGCCGTCCGGGACTGACCCCGGACCGACTCGCGGCTGACTCGGGACCGCCGCGCACGCCGGGCGGTCCCGCTCTCACCGCCGCGCGGCCGGGCGACCTCGTTTTCGGATTCGCTCCGGCCGCGCCCGACGCCCGGCCTCTCGGCGCCGATGCCGTCGGCGCGGCCGGGGGAGCGGCCGGGCGGCGGTCGCGCCGCGCGCCGGAAACGCCCCCTCCGCAGGCCGATGCGGCATTTGCGTTTCTTCGCCGCCTCCGAGTGCCGCGCGCGCCGAACGCACTAAACAACTTAGTACTTTATGAATTCCGGCGGGAAACGATCACCGCGGTGCCGTGCGCCCGGTCGTCCCGAGTTTCGTATTCGGGACCATGGGTGCGAACCGGTCGGGGTCAAGGTCATTCACCCCATACGGCGCTTTCCGGTGAACTCAATCGTATTTTGCGAACTTCCTGAGTGGTTCCCCGTCCTTTGCTAGGCTCGCCGATGAATCGGTTGATCATTAACGGTTCTACTGCAAAGCCGCCCTGTCCGTGCGATTATCTGGGCTGATCGGAGGGCTGTTCCCGCCGGCGGCCACGCGTGCCGCCGCGCGTTTTCGGCGGCGTTTCCGCCTGTCGCCGGCCGCTCGCCGGGCGGCCGGTCGCAATGCCCGTGGCGCTCGCGTGCGCCGGGATTGTCCCTCCGCACCGAGCGCGGAAGTGAAATGTCCCCCCACCAGATTCTGAGGAGGCGTGTTGTGGCGCAGTCGCCCTCACCGCCAGGTCGAGACGGCCGCACCCCGGCCGTGACGACAACCGACGATTCCCGGTCCGCGCGGCCGGGGCCGTTCCGCAGACTGCTGCGCGTGCTCGGGTTCGGCCGCGCGCCCGAACCCCCGCCCGCTCAGCCCGCGCCGCGCGCCGCCATCGCCCCGGCCCCGCCGGCGCCGGCGCCGTCCCCCGCACCCCCCGCCCACCCGCAGGCGGGGCACCGCGCGGTGGCGCCCGGCCGCGGCGCGCCCGCCTACAGCGTCTACAACGGCGCCCACGCCGGCGCCGCCTACGTGTCGGGGGCGCCCTCGGGCCGCCACGCCGCCGGGGCCGCGCCGCCGCCCGCCTCCGGGCACGACCCCGACCCCGCCCTGCTCACCGACGCCCTGGCCGGGCTGGCGGTCCGCGACCTCACCATGGTGGAGTCCCTGCTCGACATCGTCGGCGCGCTGGAGGACTCCACCGAGGACCCCGACCTGCTGGCCAAGCTGTTCGAGATCGACAACCTCGCCACGCGCATGCGCCGCAACGGCGAGAACCTGCTGGTGCTGGCCGACCAGGAGAGCGACGACTCCGGCGTGGAGCCGGTCGCGCTGCTGGACGTCGCCCGCGCCGCCACCTCCGAGATCAAGAACTACAGCCGGGTGCACCTGGGCCGGCTGCCCGAGAAGTACGTCGCCGGCGAGGCCGCCGACGACATCAGCCACCTGCTGGCCGAACTCCTCGACAACGCCACCAACCACTCGCCCGACCACTCCCAGGTGGTCATCAGCGGCCAGCTCATGGCCGACGGCGGGCTGCTGCTGGTGGTCGAGGACGAGGGCATCGGCATCCCGCCCGAGCAGCTCGCCGACCTCAACAACCGCCTGGCCGGCACCCCGGTGCTGGACAAGCGCGTCATCCGGCACATGGGCCTGTACGTGGCCAGCCGGATCGCCCACCGCCACGGCCTGCGGGTGCAGCTTGAGTCGCGGGCCTTCCGCGGCCTCAACGCCTACACGGTCATCCCCGCGAACCTGATCACGGCCTACGGCCCCCGGCCCGAGCCCGTGGTGCCCGGACCCTCGCGGATGATGCCCGCGCTGGCCCCCCAGCCGGCGGCCCACGGCGCGCCCCCGCCCGGCGGGCCGCGCCGCAGCGGCGGCACCTCCGCCGTCACCGCGGCCGGGCTGCCCCGCCGCAGCGCCGCCCACGCCTCGCCGCTGCGGGTGCTGCCCACCCCGGCCCAGGACCCTCCGCCCCCGGCGGGCGGCGGCGACCGGGGCCGCGACCGAGCCGAGCGCATCCGCGACGACCTCGACGGATTCATCCAGGGCGAGCGCGCCGCCACCCGCGACACCAACCGCGCGGAGTGAGCGTGCTCCGACCCTCCGACCGACACCGCACGCCGCGGCGCCGCCCCTTCGGCCGCGCCGGTGCCGACCTCGTCACCCATCCGCCTAGCAAGGGGCTGGAACTGCCATGAACGACCAGATGAGCGTCACCGCAGAGAACTTCGCCTGGCTGATCTCCAACTTCGTCAACGACGTCCCGGGCGTGGACCACGCGGTCGTCGTGTCCTCCGACGGCCTGGTGCTCACCTCATCGCGCGACTTCCCCGAGGAGCACGCCGAGCAGTTGGCCGCCATCGCCAGCGGCATGCACAGCCTGGCGGTGGGCGGGGCCAAGCTGTTCGCCAAGGGGGAGTGCGAGCAGCTCATCGTGCGGATGCAGCACGGCCACCTGTTCGTGATGTCGATCAGCGACGGCTCGTGCCTGGCGGTGCTCAGCGCGCCCACGGCCGACATGAAGATCGTCGCCTACCAGATGACCCGCCTCGTGGAGAACGTCGGGCACGCGCTCACTCCGCAGTTGCGCTCCGAACTCCGCGAAGTGATCGGGAACTAGGCGCCGGCGGCCGTCCAGGCTGGAGCTGAATCATGAAGAGGTTGCCACAGTTATGAGCTACCGCAAGCGCAGGGGTTCGCGCATCCGCCCCTACACCTTCACGGGCGGGCGGACCCGGTCGCGCCACCCGCTCATGGTGCAGACGCTCGTCTCGACCGCGGATCCCAGCAACGATCCGCCCGCCAAGCTGATGCCGGAGTCGCAGCGCATCTACGTGCTGTGCCGGGAGACGCGCTCGGTGGCCGAGGTCTCCGCCGAACTCAAGATCCCGCTGGGGGTGGCCCAGGTCCTGCTGAGCGACCTCGCGGAGCTGGGTCTCGTCTACATCCACCCGACCATCACGGGCAACAGCCCGTCTGAGAACCAGGTACTGGAGAGGGCGCTCCGTGGTCTCGAACGACTATTCCAGTGACATCCCGACCAAGATGTCGACCAAGATCGTCATCGCCGGAGGATTCGGAGCGGGCAAGACCACGCTGGTGGGCTCGGTCTCGGAGATCCCGGCGGTGACCACCGAGGCCGTCATGACCGAGGCGAGCATCGGGCACGACGACATCTCGGCCACCCCCCACAAGGTCACCACGACGGTGGCCATGGACTTCGGCCGGATCACGGTCGACCAGCAGCTCATCATGTACATGTTCGGCACGCCCGGCCAGACCCGGTTCTGGTTCATGTGGGACGACCTGGTGCGCGGCGCCGTGGGCGCGGTCGTGGTGGTTGACTGCCGCCGGCTGGCCGAGAGCTTCGAGGCGGTCGACTACTTCGAGACCAACCGGCGCATCCCCTACATCGTGGCCCTCAACCGGTTCGACGGCCAGTTGGAGTACACCACCGAGCAGGTGCGCGAGGCGCTGGAGGTCAGCCCCAGCGTGCCGATCCTCGACTTCGACGCGCGCGACCGGTCCTCGGGGGGCACCGTGCTCAAGACGCTGCTGCGCTACGCCCTGTCGACCAACGCCGCCGCCGCGCCCGTGGGGTGACCACCGCGAGGGCGGGCGCCCCGGCGGTCCCTCCCGCCCACTCCCGAGAAGGAAAACTTTAGATGCGCAAGATCCTCATCGTCGGCGCGGGGCACTCGGGCCTCCACCTGGCCCACGGGCTGCTCAACCACGGATACGACGTCACGGTCATCACCGGGCAGACCTCCATCGAGATCCGCACCGGCCGGCCCGCCGTCACGCAGCTCACCTTCCCCACCGCGCTGGAGTACGAGCGCGAGCTGCACCTGGACTTCTGGAGCGCGCAGGCGCCCCAGGTGGAGAAGTTCAAGATCCACCTCTACCCGCCGGGCGGCGACCCGCCCATCCAGCTCACCGGGCGCACCGGCCGGGCCGACCAGTACACGGTCTCCATCGACCGGCGGGTGAAGATGGCGGACTGGCTGGAGTACTTCGAGGACTCCGGCGGCAAGGTGGTCATCCACGGGGTCACCCTCAGCGACCTCGACTACTTCTCCCGGATGTTCGACCTCATCGTGGTCGCCGTGGGCCACGGTGAGCTGGGCGCGCTGTTCGACCCCGACCCCGGGCGGTTCACCGGGGCGCGCCCGCGCGTGGTGGCCCAGGCCAACATCTACGACGTGGCGGCCGACCCCGGCGAGGACGAGACCATCGGCTGGGCGGCCTCCACCGCCGAGGCCGGCAACATGATCCTGACGCCGTTCCTGACCTCCGAGGGCCCCTGCCACTCGCTGTTCCTCGGCGACAAGCGCGGCGGCCCGATGGACGCCTGGCCCGACCGGCCGCGCCCCGAGGAGCAGTGGCGGCGGATGCGCGACCTGCTCAGCAAGTACGCGCCCGACTACTACGAGCGGGTGCGCGACGCCTCGCTGGTCGACGGCAACAGCACGCTGGTGGAGCACCTGACCCCGCAGGTGCGCAACCCGGTGGGCGTGCTGCCCTCGGGCGGGCTGGTGCTGGGGATCGCCGATGTGGTGATCACGATGGACCCGTTCGTGGGGCAGGGCTGGAACCACTCCACCCGGTGCGCCCGCAGCTACCTGGCCAGCATCGTGGAGCACGGCGACCGGCCCTTCGACGCCAAGTTCCTCACCGACGCGTTCGAGCGGTTCTGGGAGTACGGCCTGCCCGTGCAGCACTGGGCGGCGATGAACTCCGGGCTGTGGGAGCAGCCGCTGCCCGAGCACTTCACGGAGATGCTGGCCGGCGCCACGGCCTACCCGGAGATCGGCGACCGCTGGATCCAGGGGTGGGACTACCCGCCGGACTACCAGAACTGGCTGTACGACCCGGTGAAGGCCCGCGCCTACATCGCCCAGGTTGCGGCGGCCAACAAGCACCGATAGCGCGCAGCCGAAACACCGTCACCACGCCGTCCGGCCCGGTCTCCCCACGCGGGGAAACCGGGCCGGACGGCTCTCGTGTACCACTGGTTACTCCCTCGGCGGGTGATTTCCGCGAGAAATGCGGAAAACGATCTTCGCCTCCGGTGAATTTCGCAATGCTATTGCTCTGCTTATAGGTGGGAGTTACGATCTCTGTGTTGTTGCCGCCAAAGCGACACATGTTTCCATTGGGGCGAACATCCCTTTTGGCGGCTGCTCGGCAAGATCCCCCTTCTCTACCTCCGGGGCCTGATATGGCACAGGACGCGCGTTACGCTGACCAGCCCGCCCGACGCATTCCCCCCGAGGGGTGCCCGGCCCGCCACGGGCGCACGCGCGGCGGGGCGGCAGCCCGCGCGCGGGGCCGCGCCGGCCGCGGCTGACCGAGCGCCGCGCCACCGGCCGTAACCGCGCGCTGACGCGGACGAGGCCATTCCGGGGACGAAATTGCGGCGTTCCCGGCGCATCCGGTGGCGGAAAAGAGGAATTCACGGCGCGCCGCCGCGGGCGGCGCGGTCGACCGACCATGGGCGGGGTGGGGTGACATGGCGCAGCGCCGTGCGGAGGGCGCGCGGGACACCGCGGTGATCGCGGTGGTGGGCATGGCCTGCCGCCTGCCCGGCGCGGACCACCCGCAGGCGCTGCGCCGGCTGCTGGCCGAGGGGCGCGACGCCATCACGGCGCCGCCGCCGGGGCGCGCGGCGGGCGCGGGCGGGCACCACGGCGGGTTCGTGGCGGCCGACGCGTTCGACCCCGAGCCGTTCGGCGTCGCCCCCGTCGAGGCCGCGGCCATGGACCCGCGCCAGCGGCTGCTGCTGCACCTGGCCTGGGAGGCGGTCGAGGACGCGCGGATCGCCCCGCAAACCCTGCGCGGCAGCCGCACCGGCGTGTTCGCCGGCACGATGGGCGACGCCCCCGAACCGCCCGGGGGGACCACCCGCCGCACGCTCACCGGGTGCGGCCGGGGGGTCGTCGCCAACCGGGTGTCCCACGCGCTGGACCTGCGCGGGCCCAGCATCACCGTCGACACCGGGCAGTCGTCGTCGCTGGTGGCGGTGCACCTGGCCATGGCGAGCCTGCGCCGGGGCGAGACCGACGCGGCGCTGGCCGGAGGTGTGCACCTCAACCTGACCTCGGCGGCGGCGCGCCGCGAGGAGCTGTTCGGGGCGCTCTCGCCCGACGACCGGTGCTTCACCTTCGACGCCCGCGCCAACGGGTACGCGCGCGGCGAGGGCGCAGCGGTGGTGCTGCTCAAGCGGCTGGCCGACGCCCGGCGCGACGGCGACCGGGTGCACGCGGTGCTGCTGGGCGGCGCGGTCGCCCACGACGGCGCCACCGAGGGGCTGGCGGCGCCCGGGCGCGCGGGCCAGGCCGAGGCGATCCGGGGGGCGCTGCGCGACGCGGGGCTGGCGCCCGGTCGGGTGGACTACGTGGAGCTGCACGGCACGGGCACGCGCGCCGGCGACCCGGTGGAGGCGGCGGCGCTGGGCGAGGTCATGGGGGCGGCGCGGGCAGTGGGAGACCCGGGCGAGGCGGACGACCCGCTGCGGGTGGGGTCGGTCAAGACCAACATCGGCCACCTCGGCGCGGCCGCCGGGATCGCGGGGCTGCTCAAAGCGGTGCTGGGGGTGGCGCACGGGGAACTGGTGCCCAGCCTCAACTTCGCCGCGCCGCACCCGCGCGTCCCGCTGGCCGAGCTGGGCCTGCGGGTGCAGGTGGCGGCCGAGCCCTGGCCGCACCCGGGGCGGCCGCCGGTGGCGGGGGTGTCGTCGTTCGGCATGGGCGGCACCGACTGCCACGTCATCGTCGCGGCGCCGTGGTGGAAGTCGGAGGAGGCAGGCGAGGAGAAGCCAGGCGAGGCGCAGGTCGGGGAGGGGGAGGTCGGTGAGGGGGCGCCCGCGCGCGGCGCCCGCCCGGCTGCCCCGGAACCCGAGTCCGCGTGGGACGGCCGGCACCGGGCGTTCGTGATCTCGGCGGCGAGCGCGGAGGCGCTGGCCGCCCAGGCGGGTCGGCTGCGCGGGCACGTGGCGGAGCGCCCGGGGCTGCGGCCCGGCGACCTCGCGTTCTCGCTGGCCGCCACGCGCACGCCCCTGGCCCACCGCGCCGGGGTGGTGGCCGAAGGGCGTGCGGAGCTGCTGACCGGGCTCGCCGCCGTCGAGCGGAGCGCGCGGGCGCCCGGTGTGCGGCGCGGCCGGGCGGTCGCGGGACCGGTGGCCGTGCTGTTCCCCGGGCAGGGCACCCAGTACGCGGGGATGGGGCGGCGCCTGCACGCCGAGGCGCCGGCGTTCGCCGCCGCCTTCGACGCGGTGTGCGCGGAGCTGGACCCGCTGCTGCCGCGTCCGCTGCGTGAGGTGCTGTGGGCGGCCGAGGGCACGGCGGAGGCGGCGTTGCTGCACCGCACCGGGTTCACCCAGCCCGCGCTGTTCGCGGTGGAGGTGGCGCTGTACCGGCTGGTGGAGTCGTGGGGGGTGCGCCCGGCGCTGGTGGCGGGGCACTCGGTCGGCGAGATCAGCGCGGCGCACGCGGCCGGGCTGCTGGGGCTGGCCGACGCCTGCGCGCTGGTGGCGGCGCGGGCGCGGCTGCTGGACGCCCTGCCGGAGGGCGGGGCGATGGCGGCGGTTGGGGCGTCGGCACAGGAGGTCGGCGAGCTGGTGGCGGCGGCACCCGACCGGGTGGCGCTGGCGGCGGTCAACGGGCCGCAGGCGGTGGTGGTGTCGGGGGAGGCGGCGGCGGTCGAGGAGGTGGCGCGCGTCCTGGCCGCGCGGGGGCGGCGCACGCGGCGGCTCGCGGTGAGCCACGCGTTCCACTCGCCGCTGGTGGAGCCCGCGATGGCGGGGCTGCGCGCGGCGGCGGAGGGGCTGGCGGTGGGTCCGGGGGAGGGGCCGCTGCTGGTGTCGGGGCTGACGGGGGAGGTCGCGGGGGCGGCGGAGCTGGGCGCACCCGACCACTGGGCGCGCCAGGCGCGGGAGCCGGTGCGCTTCGCCGACTGCGTGTCGGCCCTGCGGGCGCGCGGGGCGGCGGTGTTCTGCGAGCTGGGACCGGGCGGCACGCTGACGGCCCTGGCCCGCACGGTCCTGGAGGCGGCCCCGGACGGGCGGGGCGCGGCGTTCGTCCCGGGGCCGCGCGCGGAGACGGAGGAGCGCGCGGCGGCGGAGTACGCGGCGGGGCTGTACACGGCGGGAGTGGACTTGTCCTGGCGCGCGGTGCCGGGCACCGACGGCGAACGGGTGGACCTGCCGACGTACGCGTGGCGGTACCGCTCCTTCCCCCTGGCCGCAGAGGAGGAGGGAGCCGCCGGCAAGGAGGGGGCCGAGGCGGCGGCGCGGGGGACGAGGGGAGCGGCGGCGGGGCCGGCGGTCGCGGACCACGGCGTGGGTACGCCTGTGAGCATCGCCGGGACGGCGGGGCCGGACGCCTCGGCGGGGGAGCACGCTGTAGAGGGCCGGGCGGGCGCGGTCGGGGCGGTCAACGCGGTCGGCTCGGACGGTGTCTCTAGCGGGGCCGCCGGGGCGGCGGCGCGGCGGCGGTTGCGGGAACTCGTGCTGTCCCAGACCGCCGAGATCCTGGGGTACGAGTCGGCCGACGCCGTCGACACCGGGCGCAGCTTCCACGACATGGGGTTCGACTCCGTGATGGCGGTGGAACTACGCGACCGGCTCGGCGAGGCGCTGGCGCGGTCGCTGCCCGCCACCCTGGTGTTCGACGCGCCAACGCCCGACCTGCTGGTGGAGCGGCTGCGGGACGGCGGTGGCGGCGGTGGCGGCGCGGGAGGCTCGTCGGCACGGGCCACCGCGCCGAAGCCGGCGCGCCCCGGCCCCGGCCCGGACCCGGTGGCGATCGTGGGCATCGGGTGCCGGTTCCCCGGCGGCGTGGCGTCGCCCGAGGAGCTGTGGCGGCTGGCGGAGGCGCAGGGCGACGGCACGTCGGAGTTCCCGGCGAACCGGGGCTGGGACATCGCCGCCCTGCTCGGCCGGGGACCGGGCGGCGACGAGGGGCCGGAGCGGCCGGTGCGCTCGGCGGTGGGCCGGGGCGGGTTCCTGCACGACGCCGACCTGTTCGACGCCGGGTTCTTCGGGCTGAGCCCGCGCGAGGCGCTGGCCATGGACCCGCAGCAGCGGCTGGCGCTGGAGACCGCGTGGGAGGCCCTGGAGCGGGCGGGCGTCGACCCCGGGGCGCTGCGCGGCGGCCGGGTGGGCGTGTTCGTCGGCGCGACGGCGCAGGACTACGGCCCGCGCATGCACTCCCCGGCGGCCCGCAACGCGGCGGGCCACCTGCTCACCGGTACCACCGTGAGCGTGGTGTCGGGGCGCATCTCCTACGTGCTCGGGCTCAATGGGCCGTCTGTCACCGTCGACACCGCGTGCTCCTCGTCGCTGGTCGCGGTGCACCAGGCGGTGCAGGCGCTCCGGCGCGGGGAGTGCGACCTGGCGCTGGCGGGCGGGGTCGCGGTGATGGCCGCGCCGGGCATGTTCACCGAGTTCAGTGCCCAGGGCGGGCTCGCGCCGGACGGCCGCTGCAAGCCGTACACGGCCGCCGCCGACGGCACCGCCTGGGGCGAGGGCGCGGGGATCGTGGTGCTGGAGCGCCTGAGTGACGCCGTGCGGCGGGGCCGGAGTGTGTGGGGGGTGGTGCGGGGCAGCGCGGTGAATTCGGACGGCGCGAGCAACGGTTTGGCGGCGCCCTCGGGGCGTGCGCAGGAGGCGGTGCTGCGTGCGGCGCTGGCTGACGCCGGGGTGGACGCCTCGGCCGTCGGCGTGGTGGAGGGCCACGGCACGGGGACGGTGCTGGGCGACCCGGTGGAGGCCGGTGCGCTAGGTGCGGTCTACGGGCGCGCGGGCGGGGTTGTGGTGGGGTCGGTGAAGGCCAACATCGCCCACGCCCAGGCGGCGGCCGGGGTTGCGGGGCTGGTCAACCTGGTCGGAATCGTCGGCCGAGGCGTCATACCGGCCCTGCCCGGCGCGGAGCGGGGGCTGTCACCGCTCGTCGACTGGGACCGTGCGGGCCTGGGCGTGGTCACCGGCGGCCCGCGTCAGTGGAGCGGCGTGTCCGGAACCCGGGTCGGCGCGGTGTCGTCGTTCGGTATCAGCGGCACCAACGCCCACCTGATCCTGGAGCAGCCCCCCGCCGCCCACACCCGGGACTTCCCGGCCGGCGACCCGCACGACCCCACTTCCGCCGCCCGCATCACCACCTCGCCCTCACCCGCCGGAAGGAGGCCGCACACGACCCCGCGCAACGGCTCTTCCGCCGCGACAGTCGAGGGATCCGGTGCGGCCGGTGCCTCTGCGGCTTGCGAGTCGGCAAGCGCCGGGCCGCGTGGCACAGCGGGGAAAGGCGGGCGGTCCGCCGGCGGCGAGAGCGCCGGGACGCTGACGGCCGCCCCGCACGCGGACCGGGGCCGGGACCGCGCGTGGGAGATCGGCGGCCGGATCGGAGCGCTTGAGGCGGAGCGGCCAAGCTCGGTGGCGTCCATCCGCACAGCGGGCGCCGATGAGACCCCGGCGGACGCCGCCACAGGCGCGTCCGAAACCCGCAGCGGCGCCGCCCCCGCCCCCGCGCATCCGGTGGCCTTCTCGACCGACCTGGTGCCCTGGGTGGTCTCCGCCGCTGCGCCCGAGGCGGTGCGGGACCAGGCCGTCCGGTTGCGGGCCGCTGTGCTGGCGGATCCCGACGCGCGGGCGGTGGACGTCGGGCATGCGCTTGCCACCGGCCGTGCGCGCTTCGCGCACCGGGCGGTGCTCCTCGGTCGGGGGCGCGACGACTTCCTCGGCGGACTGGCCGCCCTCGCCCGCGACGAAGACGGCGACGCGCGGCTCGTCCGGGGCCGCGCCGACCTTCCGGCCCGGCCCGTCCTCGTCTTCCCCGGCCAGGGCTCCCAGTGGCCCGGCATGGGCCGCGACCTGCTGCGCGGCTCCGCCGCCTTCCGCGCATGCGTCGCCGAGTGCGAACGGGCGCTGGCCCCCCACGTCGACTGGTCGCTGACAGCGGTGCTGGAGGGCCGCCCCGACGCCCCCGGGCTGGAGCGGGTCGACGTCGTGCAGCCGGTCCTGTGGGCGGTCATGGTGGGGCTGGCGCACGTGTGGCGGTCGGTGGGCGTGGTCCCGGCGGCCGCCGTGGGGCACTCCCAGGGCGAGATCGCCGCCGCGTGCGTGGCGGGCGCGCTGTCGCTGGAGGACGCCGCCGCCGTCGTGGCCCTGCGCAGCCGCGCCGTGCGCGACCTCGTGGGCGGCGGCGCCATGGCCTCCCTCGCCGAGCCCGCCGAGCGCACCGGTCGGCGCGACGCGGTGCGCTCGGGCGCGGTGCACGTCGCGGCGGTCAACGGCCCCTCGGCCACGGTCGTCGCCGGGGAGCCCGACGCGGTGGCCCGCCTGGTCGCGGCCGCCGAGGCCGAGGGGGTGCGCGCCCGTGCCATCGACGTCGACTACGCCTCCCACACCCCCCACGTGGCGGCCGCCCGCGAGCGCATCACCGCCGACCTGGCCGCGATCAGCCCGCGCGACGGGGACGTGCCGCTGTTCTCCACGGTCACCGGCGGCCCCGTGGACGGCTCGGCGCTCGACGCCGGCCACTGGTACGCCAACCTGCGCGAACCCGTGCGCTTCGGCGCGGCGGTGCGGGCGCTGGCCGGGGCCGGGCACCGCATGTTCGTGGAGTGCGCGCCGCACCCCGTGCTCACGGCCGCCGTCGAGGACGGCCTGGCCGAGGCGGGGGTCGAGGGCGCGGCCCTGGGCACGCTGCGCCGCGACGACGGGGGCGCCGACCGGTTCCTCACCTCGGCCGCCCAGGCGCACGTGCGCGGCGCGGACGTCGACTGGACCCCGTTCCTACCGGCGGCGGCGCGGGCGGGCGCCGTGCGCCTGCCCACCTACGCCTTCCAGCGGCGGCGCTACTGGCTGGCGGCCGCCGAGGAGACCGCCGACCCCGCGCACCTGGGCCAACGCGGCACCGGGCACCCGATCGTCGGCGCCGCCGTGGACCTCGCCGAGGGCGGGGGAGCGGTGTGCACGGGGCGGGTGTCGGTGCGGGACCTGCCGTGGCTGGCCGACCACGCGGTCAACGGCCGGGTGCTGCTGCCGGGTGCGGCGTTCGCCGAGATCGCCGTGCGCGCGGGCGACCACGTGGGCTGCCGGGTGCTGGAGGAGCTGGTCCTGGAGGAGCCGCTGGAGCTGCCGGGGCCTGACGACGGCGGCGCGGCGGTCCACGTGCAGGTCGCGGTGGAGCCACCCGACGAGGACGGCCGCCGCCGCCTCACCGTCCACTCACGCCCCGATGCCGACGCCGACGACGCCGCCCACCCATGGCAGCGCCACGCCACGGGCGTCCTGGCCGTGGGACCCGAGGCCGGGCCGTCCGTGGGCACCGCCTTCCCTGGGGGGCGGGATACGGAAGCGGAGGCGCCGGGGGCCGAGGGCGCCCCGCCCGGCGGTCGGCGCGGGGGGCACGGCCGAGGCGCCGCACCCGCAGAGGCGGCGCACCCGGCGCACGGCGACCAGGCGGCTACCGCCCGAGATGAGGCTTTGGGGTGCGGCTCCGCTGCGGTCGACGGTGGCGGCGGCGGGAATCGGCAAGGGCCGACCGAGGGCTCGCGGGGCGATGGGGGTGGCGGTGCGGCCGGGCACGCGTCTGCCCCGTCGCGTCCAGCGGTCGAGGATGCCGTCGGCGGACTCCCCGGTCGTGAGAAGGCGGCGAGCCCGGCACAGGGCGCCGCCGGGCTCGGCAGCGACGGCGGCGCGTCCGGGCGGGGGCGGACCGGAGGTCGACGGGAGGACCGCGACGGCGGCGCCTCCGGCGCGCCGGGGAGCGCCGAGGCCGGGATGCGGCGCCGTACGGGTGGCGGCTCCGTCGGCGAAGCCGATGCCGTGGGCACCGGCGCCGCCGCCGTGCCCGACGCCCCGCCTTTCTCGGGAACCGGGGGAGGGGAGTGGCCGCCTGCGGGTGCGCAGTCCGTGGACCTCGCCGACGGCTATGCGCGGCTGGCGGAGCGCGGGCACGGGTACGGGCCGGGGTTCCGGGGGCTGACGGCGCTGTGGCGCTGCGGTTCCGGGTTCGCGGCCGAGGTGGCGCTGCCCGAGCCGCTGCGCGGTGACGCCGGGGCCTTCGGGCTGCACCCGGCCCTGCTCGATGCCGCGCTGCACGCGCTGCTGCTGGCCGACCCGGCTGAGGGCGCCCGGTTGCCGCATGTCTGGAGTGGGGTGCGGCTGCACGCCGCCGGGGCCACCGACCTGCGGGTGCTGTTCCGCGTCGCGGACCGCGAGCGCCAGGACGGCGGCCCGGCCGGGAGCGCGGCGGCGCTGACCCTGCTCGACCCCTCGGGGGCGCCCGTGGCCACCGTCGAGCGGGTGACGCTGCGCCCGCCGCCCGCCGCCCCGGACGGTGCCGCCTCCGCCGACCTGCACGTCGTGGAGTGGCGGGAGGTGGAGGACCCCCCGCCGCCCGCGTCCGGCCCCTGGGCCGTCGTGGCCGCGCCGCACCCCGTGGCGAGGGCGGTGACCGGGTTCGCACCGTGGGGCGGACCCGGCGACGCCACGATGACCGCCGACGCGCCGGACTGCGCCCGCCCCGGGGACCGCGCCAACTCTGGACGCCTCCATCATCAGGGCTCCGCCGGCTCCGTCCTGGGCGGCGGCGTCGCCGAGGGCGCCGAGCTTGCCGATGCTGGCCGCTCCCGTCGCGGCGGCTTCGCCGCCGACGGCCGCTCTGCCGAACCCGCTGCGCCCGCCTGCTCCGGTCGCGACGGCTCGGCCGAGGGAGGCCGGCCCTCCGACCCCGCTGTCCCTGTCGACGGCGCCGATCCTGTCGGTCCTGGCCGCACCCGTCGCGGCGGCGTTGCCGAGGGCGCCGAGCCTGCCCGCTCCGGACTTCCCCATCACGACGGCTCCGCCACCCTCGCCTTGGGCGGCGGCGTCGCCGAGGGCGCCGAGCCTGCCGATGCTGGCCGCTCCCGTCGCGGCGGCTTCGCCGCCGACGGCCGCCCTGCCGAACCCGCTGCGCCCGCCTGCTCCGGTCGCGACGGCTCGGCCGAGGGAGGCCGGCCCTCCGACCCCGCCGTCCCCGTCGACGGCGCCGATCCTGTCGGTCCTGGCCGCTCCCGTCATGGCGGCGTTGCCGAGGACGCCGAACGTGCCCGCCCCGGCCGTCCCCGTCGTGACGGCTTACCCGAGGGCGGCCAGATCGCTGACCCCGCTGTCCCCGCCGACCATGCCCGCCCCGGCCGTGCCCCTCGCGGCGGCTTCGTTGACGGTGGCCGGCCCGCTGACCTCGGCGAACCCGCCGACCCCGCCGAAGTGGATCGCCTCCACCAGGGTGCCGACACGACCGACGCCGCCGACATCGCCTTTCGCGGCCTTGCCGACCTGCGTCTGGCTCTCGACGGCGGGCTTCCACCGCCCGCTGCCGTGGTGGTCCACTGCGGTGCCGGGCCCGACCTCGATCCCCGGCGGGCCGCGCACGCCGTGGCGCGCCGGGTGCTTGACCTCGCGCAGTGGTGGGTGCGCGACTCCCGGCTCGATGCCTCCCGGCTGGTCCTGGTCACCCGGGGGGCGGTCGCCGCCACCCCCCGGGACCGGCTCGACGGGCTGGCTCAGGCACCCGCGTGGGGGCTGCTGCGCAGTGCGCAGGCCGAGCATCCCGGCCGGTTCGTCCTGGTGGACGACGACGGGCACACCCCCTCCCCCCGCCTCCTGCGCCGGGCCGTCGCCACCGGGGAACCCCAGGTGGCGCTGCGCGCCGGTCGGCTGCTCACTCCCCGCGTGGCACCGGCCCCCGCACCCCTGGCGTTCCCGCCCGGCCCCTGGCACCTGGCGGCCGGGGCCGGAGGCAGCGCCGCCGACGTCGCCCCCCTCCCCGCCCCCTGGGCGGCCGAGCCCCCGCCGCCCGGCCACGTGCGCGTCGCCGTGCGGGCCGCCGGGCTGAACTTCCGCGACGTGGTCGTGGCCCTCGGCCTGCTCCCCGATGAGACCGGCATGGGCATCGAGGGCGCCGGCGTGGTCACCGCGACCGCGCCCGACGTCGCCGACCTCGCCCCCGGCGACCGCGTCCTGGGTGTGTTCGACGCCGCCTTCGGCCCGGTCGCCGTCGCCGACCGCCGCCGCCTCGTACGCATCCCCCCGCGCTGGTCGTTCGAGCGCGCCGCCGCCGTGCCCGTCGTCCACCTCACCGCCTACCACGGCCTGGTCACCCTCGCCGGCCTGCGCGCCGGCGAGACCGTGCTCGTCCACGCCGCCGCCGGGGGCGTGGGCACCGCCGCCGTCGCCCTGGCCCGCCACCTGGGCGCCGAGGTGTTCGCCACCGCCTCGCCCGCCAAATGGCCGCTGCTGCGCGCCATGGGCCTGGACGACGACCACATCGCCTCCTCCCGCGACACCGCGTTCGCCGGCCGCTTCCGCGCGGCCACCGGCGGGCGCGGCGTCGACGTGGTGCTCAACGCGCTCGCCGGGGAGGCCGTGGACGCCTCCCTGGGCCTGCTCGCCGAGGGCGGCCGGTTCCTGGAGATGGGCAAGACCGACCGGCGCGACCCGGCGCGGGTGGCCGCCGCCCACCCCGGGCGCCGCTACCTGCCCTACAGCCTCCCCGACCTGCCACCCGAGGACGTCGGCCGGATGCTCGCCGAGGTGCTGGCACTGTTCGAAGACGGCGGCCTGGGCGGCACCGCGCCGCCGCCCCCGCACCGGCGCGCCCTCGCCGACGCCCCGGCGGCGCTGCGCGACCTCCAGCGGGGCGCCACGGCGGGCAAGACCGTGCTCATCCCGCCGCGCCCGCTCGACCCCGCCGGAACGGTGCTGGTCACCGGCGGCACCGGCACGCTCGGGGTGCGCCTGGCCCGGCACCTGGTCACCGCGCACGGCGCCGGGCGGCTGCTGCTGGCCGGGCGCGGCGGCCCCATGGCGCCGGGCGCGGCCGAGGCGATGGCCGAGTTGACCGCGCTGGGCGCCGAGGTGGAGGTGCGCGCGTGCGACGTCGCCGACCGCGCGGCGGTGGCGGCCCTGCTGGCGGCGGTCCCGCCCGACCGGCCGCTGACGGCGGTGGTGCACGCGGCCGGCGTGCTGGACGACGCCACCCTCACCGCGCTGACCCGCGAGGGCCTGGACCGGGCGCTGGCCGCCAAGGTCGACGGCGCCTGGCACCTGCACGAGCTGACCGCCGAGGCCGACCTGGCGGCGTTCGTGCTGTTCTCCTCGGCCCTGGGCGTCCTCGGCGCGCCGGGCCAGGCCAACTACGCCGCCGCAAACGCCTTCCTCGACGGCCTCGCCCACCACCGCCGCGCGCGCGGCCTGCCCGCGACGTCGCTGGCGTGGGGCCTGTGGGCCGAGCGCAGCGGGCTGACCGGGCGGCTCGGCGCCGCCGGGACCGCGCGGGTGCGGCGCTGCGGGCTCGTGCCGATGCCCACGGTCCGGGCGCTGGACCTGTTCGACGCCGCGCTCGCGCTGGACCGCCCGCTGCTGCTGCCCGCCCGCCTGTGCGCCCCCGACCGGGGCGGGCAGCGGCGCGGCGCCGCCCCGGGGCGCCCCGCCGCCGCGCGGGCGCCGGGGGAGACGGCCGACGCGGGCGCGCGGGACCGCGCCGCCGGCCCGACCGCCGCCACCGGCACCGGTCCCCAGGCTTTGGCGCGGCGGCTGTCCGGCCTGCCCGCCGAGGACCGCCGCGCGGTGCTGCTCGACCTGGTGCGCGGCCACGCCGCCGTCGTGCTCGGCCACGCATCACCCACCGCGCTCACGCCCGGCCGCCCGCTCACCGAGGCCGGGATCGACTCGCTGACGGCGGTCGAGCTGCGCAACCGCCTCAACGCGGCCACCGGCCTGCGGCTGCCGGCGACCGTCCTGTTCGACCACCCCACCCCCGACGCGCTGGCCGCGCGGCTGGAGCGCGACCCCGACCTGCGCGCCGCCGCGCCCCCGGCAGAGGACACCGCACCGGCACCGCAGGCGGCGGAGGAGCCCGAGCGCGCCGAGCTGCTGCGCGCGCTCGCCGGAATCCCCCTGCACCGGCTGCGCGAGGCCGGCCTGCCGGCCCTGGTGCGCGACCTCGTCCGCGCCGAGGAGCCCGCCCCGCCCCCGCCGCCGGGGGAGGGCGCCGCCGCGATCGACGCGATGAGCGTGGCGGACCTCGTGGACCTCGCGCTCGGCGACCCCGACGACCACCCCGACGCCCCCTGACCACGGAGACCGCCATGACCACTCCCCGCCCCGGTCCCAACGCGCGCCCGCACGACACCGACCGGATCGTGTCCGCCCTGCGGTCCACGCTCAAGGAGAACGAGCGGCTCAAGGAGCGCAACCGGCGGCTCAGCGAGTCGCGCAGCGAGCCGGTCGCCGTCGTCGGGATCGGGTGCCGGTTCCCCGGCGGGGTGGGATCGCCCGAGGAGCTGTGGGCGCTGGTGGAGGCGGGCGGCGACGGCACCTCGGAGTTCCCGGCGGACCGGGGCTGGGACGCGGTGGGCCGGGGCGCGTTCCTGGAGGAAGCCGCCGGGTTCGACGCGGGGTTCTTCGGGGTGAGTCCGCGTGAGGCGCTGGCGATGGATCCGCAGCAGCGGGTGGTGCTGGAGACGGTGTGGGAGGCGCTGGAGCGGGCGGGGATCGAGCCGGGGAGCCTGCGGGGCAGCCGCACCGCGACCTACGTCGGCGCGACGGGCGGCGGCTACATGCCCGACGCGGTCCGCGCACCCCGCGAGACCGAGGGCTATGTGGTCACCGGGACGGCGGCGAGCGTGCTGTCGGGGCGGGTCGCCTATGTGCTGGGGCTGGGCGGGGCGGCGGTGACGCTGGACACGGCGTGTTCGTCGTCGCTGGTGGCGGTGCACGAGGCGGTGATGGCGCTGCGGCGGGGGGAGTGCGATCTGGCGCTGGCCGGAGGGGTGACGGTGATGGGCTCGCCCGGGGTGTTCGTGGAGTTTGCGCGGCAGGGCGGGTTGTCGCCGGACGGGCGGTGCCGCTCGTATGGGGCGGGGGCTAACGGTACGGGGTTCGGTGAGGGTGCGGGGATCGTCGTCCTTGAGCGGTTGAGTGACGCTTTGGAGCGGGGTCGGTGCGTGTGGGGGGTGGTGCGGGGCAGCGCGGTGAACTCCGACGGTGCCAGTAACGGGTTGGCGGCGCCCTCGGGCCAGGCGCAGGAGGCGGTGCTGCGCGCGGCGTTGGCGGATGCCGGGGTGGACGCCTCGGCGGTGGGCGTGGTGGAGGGCCACGGCACGGGGACGGTGCTGGGCGACCCGGTGGAGGCCGGTGCGCTGGGCGCGGTCTACGGGCGCGCGGGCGGCGTTGTGGTGGGGTCGGTGAAGGCCAACATCGCCCACGCCCAGGCGGCGGCCGGGGTTGCGGGGCTGGTGAACCTGGTCGGAATCGTCGGCCGAGGCGTGATCCCCGCCGCCGTGGGCGCCGCCGAGGGCGTGTCCCCGCTGGTGGAGTGGGACCGCCTCGGCCTGGACGTGGCCACCGGCGGCCCGCGTAGGTGGCGGGCCGGTGAGGGCCTGCGGATCGGGGCGGTGTCGTCGTTCGGTATCAGCGGTACCAACGCCCACCTCATCCTGGAGCAGCCGCCGCGCGACGCCCGCCAACCCCGCGCGTTCGCCGACCCGGCCCAGCCGGCCGTACCCGCCGCCCGCGCCGACCCCCGCGCCGTGCCGCACCCGCGCTCGGGCACCGCCGCCGCGCCCGCCGGAACCGAACGCGGCCCCGGACCCGTGTCCGACCTGGTGCCGTGGCCGGTTTCCGCGCGTTCGGAGGCGGCGCTGGCGGAGCAGGCGCGGCGGCTGCTGGCGCACCTGGCCGCCCGGCCCGACCTGTCCCCGCACGATGTCGGGTTCTCGCTGGCCACCACCCGCACCCACTTCGAGCACCGGGCCGCCGTACTGCCCGACGCCCACGGCGACCACCGCCCCGGTCTGCAAGCTCTCGCCGAGGGCCGACCCGCGCCGACGCTGGTGCGCGGCCGCGCCGACGCGCCCGGCAAGACCGTGTTCGTCTTCCCCGGCCAGGGCGCGCAGTGGGCCGGGATGGCCGCCGGGCTGCTGGACGCCTCCCCGGTGTTCGCCGAGGCGGTCGCGGCCTGCGAGCGCGCGCTGGCCCCCCACCTGGACTGGCCGCTGGCCGACGTGCTGCGCGGCGACCCCGCCGCCCCCGCCCTCGACCGCGCCGACATCGTCCAACCGGCCCTGTTCGCGGTGATGGTGGCCCTGGCCGAACTCTGGCGCTCCTGCGGGGTGCGCCCCGACGCGGTGATCGGGCACTCCCAGGGCGAGATCGCCGCCGCCCACGTCGCCGGCGCCCTCACCCTCGACGACGCCGCCCACATCGTCGCCGCCCGCAGCCGCGCCCTGCGCCACCTCTCCGGCAGCGGCGGGATGGCCCAGGTCCCGCTGCCGGCCGACCGCGTCCGCGCGCTCATCGCCGACCTCGGCGAACCGCTGGCGGTCGCCGCCGTCAACAGCCCCGCCGCCACCGTGGTCTCGGGGCCGCCCGCCGCGCTGGACCGGCTCCTCGACCACTGCGCCGGCGCCGGCCTGCGCGCCCGCCGCATCCCCGTCGACTACGCCTCCCACTCCGCCGCCGTCGAGCCGCTGCGCGCCGACCTCCTCGGCGCCATCGACGGCATCACGCCGCGCCGCCCCCGCACCCCCGTCCACTCCACGGTCACCGGCGGCGTCCTCGGCGCGGCCGACCTCGGCGCCGAGTACTGGTACGCCAACCTGCGCGAGACGGTCGCCTTCGGCCCGGCCGTGCGCGCGCTGGCGGCCGCCGACCACGGCCTGTTCATCGAGATGAGCCCGCACCCGGTGCTCACCACGGCCGTCGAGGAGACCGCCGAGCACCTCGCCGCCGAGGCCGAGGCGCCCGGCCCCGGTGCCGGAGCCGGCCCCCGCAGCGGCGCGGCGGGACCCCGGCGGCCCGTCGCCGTGGGCTCGCTGCGCCGCGACGACGGCGGATGGCCGCGCTTCGCGGCCGCGCTCGCCGAAGCCCACTGCCACGGCGCCGCCGTCGACTGGGCCGCCGCCCACGCCGGCCGCCCCGGCGAACCGGTCGACCTGCCCACCTACGCCTTCCAGCGCACCCGCTACTGGCTGCCGCCCGCACCCCCCGCCCGCGCCGGCGGCGACGCGGGCACCGCCGCACCCGCCCCCGCGCCCGCCGAGGCCCGGTTCTGGGCGGCCGTGCACGACGGCGACGCCGGCACCCTCGCCGCCGCCCTCGGCGCCGAGCCCGACCTCCTGCGCGCCGTCCTGCCCGGCCTCGCCCGCTGGCACCGCGACCAGCGCGAGCGCGCCGCCGTGGACGCTTTGTGCTACCGCGAGCACTGGCGCGCCCTGCCCGACGCGCCCGCGCCCGCCCCCGCCGGCACCTGGCTGGTGCTGCTGCCCCCCGGAGCCGCGCCGGGCGCCCGCGCGTGGGCCGACGCGCTCGCCGCCGCCGGCGCCGCCACCGCCGTGGCCGAGGCCGACCCGCTGGGCGACCCCGCCGCCCTGGCCGCGCTCCTGCGCGCCGCCGCAGCGGGCGCGATCGGCACGGACGGCGGAGTCGGTGGTGCCGGCGCGGCCGGCGCCGGCCGCCTCGCCGGGGTGCTGTGCCTGCTCACCTGGCCCGGCCCCGCCTCCTCGCCCACCGCGCCCGACGCCGGCGGCCCCGCCGCGCTCGCCGCCCTCCTGCGCGCCGCCGAGGAGGCCGGAACAGTTGCCCCGCTGTGGTGTGCCACCGAGGGCGCGGTCTCCACCGGCCCCGGCGACCCGCTGCGCACCCCCGCCCAGGCGCTGGTGTGGGGCCTGGGCCGGGTCGCCGCCCAGGAGCACCCGGCGCTGTGGGGCGGCCTGGTCGACCTGCCGCCCCGCCCCGACCGCCGCACCGCCGCGCTGCTGGCGCGCGCCCTCACCGCCCCCGGCGGCGAGGACCAGTTGGCGGTGCGTCCCCGCGGCCTGCACGCCCGCCGCCTGGTGCGCGCCCCGGCCCAATCCGCCGCACCCGCCGACCCGGCCGGCGCGCACCGGCCCACGATCCCGCCGGGCACCGTGCTGGTCACCGGCGGCACCGGCGCGCTGGGCGCCCACACCGCCCGCTGGCTGGCCCGCACCGGCCCGACCGGGCTGCACCTGCTGCTGGCCGGGCGCCGGGGCGCCGCCGCGCCCGGGGCCGCCGGCCTCGCCGCCGAGCTGACCGGGCTGGGCGCCCGCGTCACCCTCGCCGCCTGCGACGTCGCCGACCGCGCCGACCTCGCCCGGCTGCTGGCCGGCATCCCCGCCGCCGACCCGCTGCGCGCCGTCGTGCACACCGCCGCCGCGCTGGACGACGCCCCCCTCGCCGACCTCGACCGGCCGCGCATCGCCGCCGCGCTGGCGGCCAAGGCCGCCGGCGCCTGGCACCTGCACGACCTGACCGCCGAGGCCGACCTGTCGGCGTTCGTGCTGTTCTCCTCGGTGGCGGGCACGCTCGGGGTGGCCGGGCAGGGCAACTACGCGCCCGCCAACGCCTACCTCGACGCGCTCGCCCGCCACCGCCGCGCCGGCGGGCTGTGCGCCGCGTCCGTCGCCTGGGGCGCGTGGTCGGCGGGGGCGGGGCTGGCCGAGCGCGGCGGGGTCGCCGCCCTGCTGCGCCGCCACGGCCTGCCCGGTATGCCGGTGGAGACCGCCACCGCCGCCCTCGGCCGCGCCTTCGGCAGGACCGCCGAGCCCGCGTTCGCGGTCGCCGACGTGGACTGGCGGCGGTTCACCACCGCCTTCACCGCCGCCCGGCCCACCACCCTGCTGGACGACCTGCCCGAGGCGCGCCGCGCCGCGCACGACGCCGTCGGCTCGGCGCCCCCGGCCGGTACCGACCCGGTCGCCGACCTGCGGCGCCGCCTGGCCGCAGCATCCCCACCCGAGCGCGAGCGCCTCACCCGCGCCCTGGTGCGCGAGCACGCCGCAGCGGTGCTCGGCCACGCCGCCGCCGAGGCCGTGGACGAGGCGCGGTCCTTCAGCGACCTCGGCCTGGACTCGGTGATGGCCGTGGAGCTGCGCAACCGCCTCGGCGCCGCCACCGGGCTGGCGCTGCCGGTGTCGCTGGCCTTCGACCACCCCACCGTGGCGGCGGTCGCCGCCCACCTGCGCGCCGGCCTGCGCGCTGCGGGCGCCGGCCCCGGCGAAGACCCCGCCCCCGGCGCCGGAGCCCACCCCGGCGCCGCCGAACTCACCGCCCTGGAGGCGCTGCTGCCGGCCCTGGACCCCGGCGCGCTGCGCGCCTCGAAGGTGCCCGAGCGGCTGCGCGCCCTGCTGCGGGCCTGCGAGCCCGACCCGCCCGCGCGGGCCGCCGCCGACATCTCGCTGGAGGACGCCACGCCCGACGAGGTGTTCGCCCTGATAGACGACGAACTCGACGACCGCCGCACCTGACCGCACGCCGCCGTCCGCGCAGTTATGGGGTCCCCTGATGACCGAGCCGAGCACCACCGAGCGCAAGCTGTTCGACTACCTCAAGCGGGTCACCGCCGACCTGCGCGAGTCCCGGCGCCGGCTGCGCGCGGCCGAGGCCGCCGCCCGCGAGCCGATCGCGATCGTGGGGATCGGGTGCCGCTTCCCCGGGGGGATCACCGCGCCCGAGCCGCTGTGGGAGTTCGTCGCGGCCGGGGGCGACGCGACGTCGGAGTTCCCCGCCGACCGGGGGTGGGACGTCGAGGGGCTGTACGACCCCGAGGGCGTCCGGCCGGGCACCAGTTCCACCCGCCGGGGCGCGTTCCTGGAGGAAGCCGCCGGGTTCGACGCGGGGTTCTTCGGGGTGAGTCCGCGTGAGGCGCTGGCGATGGATCCGCAGCAGCGGGTGGTGCTGGAGACGGTGTGGGAGGCGCTGGAGCGGGCGGGGATCGAGCCGGGGAGCCTGCGGGGCAGCCGCACCGCGACCTACGTCGGCGCGACGGGCGGCGGCTACATGCCCGACGCGGTCCGCGCACCCCGCGAGACCGAGGGCTATGTGGTCACCGGGACGGCGGCGAGCGTGCTGTCGGGGCGGGTCGCCTATGTGCTGGGGCTGGGCGGGGCGGCGGTGACGCTGGACACGGCGTGTTCGTCGTCGCTGGTGGCGGTGCACGAGGCGGTGATGGCGCTGCGGCGGGGGGAGTGCGATCTGGCGCTGGCCGG
>NZ_JAJAQC010000074.1 GCF_027604915.1 Streptomonospora mangrovi | reverse complement strand
CGCGGGCCGCCCCGGCGGGTCCGCTCGCCGCGCGTGGACCGCTTGGCGCGCTCGGGGAAGCCGTAGGGGTTGGCGGTGGCGCGGCGCACCAGCACCACGCCCGCGGCGACCAGCAGCACCGCCGCGGCGGCGACCGCCGCCCACAGCGGCCAGTTGACACCGGTGTCGGCCTCGGCGGTGTCGGCCAACTCCTCGTCGTAGAGCGGCACGCCCTCGGCCGAGGAGCCCGCCTGCTCCAGCGCCGCCCGCGCGTCCACCACGCCGGCCCCGTAGCCCGGCGCGCCCGCGCCGCCCGGGGGCGCCGCCGCGCTCCCGGTCAGGGCCTCGGCCACCTCGGCGGGGCGCAGTTGCGGGTACTCGGCGCGCACCAGCGCGGCGGTGCCGGCGACGAACCCGGTGGCCACCCCGGTGCCCTCGGCGGTGGTGTAGCCGCCGCCGGGCTCCAGCGCGGTGATGTCGGCGCCGGGCGCGGCCAGCGCCACGCCCTCGGCGGCCGGGGAGCCCGCCGCCAGGGCCAGGCTCCGGTCCACGGCGCCCACCGACAGCACGTCGCGGTAGCCGCCGGGGTAGGCGGAGTCCCCCTCGCCGGCGGGCGCGACCACCAGCGCGCCGCCGTCGGCGGCGTAGGTCACCGCCGCCTGCACCGCCTCGTCGGGCTCGGCGGTGGCGGCGCCGGCGGGCAGCGTGATGACCTGGGCACCCTCGCCCGCCGCGTAGCGCACGGCCTCGGCCAGGCGCTCGGCGCCGCCGCCCTCGGCCACCACCGGCACCGACAGCAGGTCGGCGCCGGGGGCCACGCCCACCACACCGCCGGTGAACTCCCGGCCGTGGCCGCGCCCGGCGATCACCCCGGCCAGGGCGGTGCCCGATGCGCCGTACTGCGCGTCGCCGGGCTCGCCCGCGGTCTCGGCGAAGTCGGTGCCCTGCCGGACCGCGTCGGCGAGGTCGGGGTGGGTGCCGTCGACGCCGTCGTCCAGGACGGCCACGAGGATCCCGCCGCCGTCGTTGGCCTCGGCGGCGGCCGGGGCGCCGATCTGGTCCATGCCCCACTGCTCGGGGCGCAGTTCCGCACCGTCGGCGGCGGCCGGCGCGGCACCCGCCAGCACCGGCAGCAGCGCCGCGCAGGCCGCGGCGGCGGCGCGGACGGCGGGCGGGATACTGCGCATGGTGACTTCCCCCGTGACTGAGCTGGCCGGCTCGGCGTCTGCGTGCGTCCGGGCGCGCGGGCGGCGGGCGCGGCGGCCACCGCCGGGGGCGCGACCGGCACGGACGGCGCCATTGTTCCACGCGCCCGCGCGCCGAGCGGCCCAGGAGCCGCACGGCACGCCCGGTGCCCCTGCGACGCGGGTGACCCCACCGGGGGAAAGCAAACTCTAACCGCCGGGGTGGATGATGGCTGATCGCCTCCTCAGCGTTCGGGACGAGTCGCTACCATGAGTCGCGCCAATCCGGACGAGGAGGCGCCCAATGTCAGATCCAGGGCCATTCGATCCCGGGCACGTCGATCCAGAAACGTCCGTGGTTTCGGTGGACGATCCGCCCGTGACCGAAGCATCCGACCTAGCAGACCGTGAACAGCGCATCCTGGCGTTCGAGCGCCAATGGTGGAAGCTCGAAGGCTCCAAGGAGCAGGCCATCCGCACCGAGTTCGGCTTCTCGCCGACCCGCTACTACCAGCTTCTCAACGGGCTCGTGGACCGGCCGGAAGCGCTGGCCTACGACCCCATGACCGTCAAGCGGCTGCGCCGCCTGCGCGCCAACCGCCGCCGCCAGCGCACCGCCCGCCAACTGGGTATCCAGCTCTAGCGGACCCCAGGCGCACCCGGAGTGTTCCGCGGCACCATCTGAGGGCATATCACTTCCGCCCGCAATCGCGATCACCCCGACACGGGAGCGAGACGACCGCCCATGCCTCTGCCCGAACCACGTTCCGCCAAGGGCGCGACCGCGCTGGAGCGGATCGTGCGGTATCCCGCCGAGGCGGTGCTGTCCTTCGACTTCGACGGCACCCTCGCACCGATCGTCTCCGACCCCCGCGACGCCCGCGCCTATCCGGGCGTCACCGCCGAACTCCAGCGGCTCGCCCCTCTGGTCGGGCGCCTGGTGATCATCACCGGGCGCCCGGCCGAGGTCGCCGTGGAGTACGGCGCCCTCGACTCCGTCGAGAACATCCTGGTCCTGGGCCACTACGGCCTGGAGCGCTGGGAGGACGGCCGCGTCACCGCGCCGGGCACCCCGCCCGGGGTGGCGCTGGTCCGCGAGGAGCTGCCCGGCCTGCTGCGCAAGGCGCAGGCGCCCGAGGGCGTCGCCATCGAGGACAAGGGGCGCTCCCTGGCGGTCCACACCCGCCGCGCCCCCGACCCCGACTCCGCCCTCGACGCCCTGAGGGTGCCCCTGGCGGCGCTGGCGCAGCGCGCCGGGCTCACCGTCGAACCCGGCCGCAGGGTCATCGAACTGCGCCCCGACGGCATGGACAAGGGCGCGGCGCTCAACCTCACCGTCGCCGACCACCGGGGCGAGCACACCGCCGTCCTCTACGCCGGCGACGACCTCGGCGACCTCCCGGCCTTCGACGCCGTCGACCGCCTCGCCGCCGAGGGCACCCCCGGCATCACGGTGTGCAGCGGCTCCGACGAGGTCGCCACCCTGGCCGAACGCGCCGACCTGGTGGTCGACGGCCCGCCCGGGGTCGCCGGCCTGCTCACCGCCCTGCGCGAGGAGATCACGGCGGCGGCGGGCTGACCGCCGCCCGCTTCGCGGAGGGCCGGTGCGCCGGCCCGGCGGGGTGGGCTGCTGCCCGGCGGCGGGAAAACGGGGCGGCGGGTGGCCCGGCCGGGCGCGCGCCGGCGAGGGAGACGAACACCTCACCCCGTGACGCGGGCGCCGGAGGCGGCGGATGAGCCTGGTGTGCGGTCGGCGCGACCGTACGCGGATCACCGGGGTGGTAATGGACGCCGCGCCGCCGCCGGCGGCGCTCAGGGGCGGCCCGGCGCACCGGGCCGCGCGGCGGTCACCGGCGCCGCGGGCCCGCGGCGGTCGGCACGAGCGACGTCACACTTCCGGCGACCGCCGCGGCGACCGCCGTCAGGAGGCAGCAGATGGACGCCAGCCCGATGGCGGCGTCGTCGATCCCGCGGAAGCCGAAGAGGAACACGAGCTGGTCGAGGACGGGCGTGCCCCACAGGACCGGCGCCAGCGCGACGTTCGCGACGACGTAGAGCAGGCACAGCCCGCACAGCGTCCACGCGCCGGCGATCCTGCGGGCGACCGTGAACCCCGCCGGGACCAGCAGGACCACGGCGGCGCCGACGCCGGCGGCGATGTTCGTCGCCACCACGGCGGCCCCGGGGCCGGTGGAGGGCACGTCGGCGATGACGACGTTGACGACCGCGAACAGGAAGAGGAAGCCGGAGGTGATCAGCGCCAGGGCGCCGGCGGCCACCGCCGCCGCGGTGTTCGCCCTGCGCTTCGGCCGCGCCGCCTGCGGGCTCGGCCCGCCGCCCCAGGGGGCGGGTCCGCCCGCCGCCGGCGGCCGCCCGTGCGCCGGCGCCCCGGGCTGCTGTGCATTCGGCTGCATCCGCACTCCTCGCGCGTTTCGGCGTTCCGCATCCGCCGGCCGTCGTGGTCCGCGCCATCGTAGCGAGGTACCGGGAACGCCGTCCGGCCGCGAGAACGGCGGCCGGGCGCGGAAACGAGGTCAGGTCGCGAGAACGGCCGCCGGGCGCGCAGACGACGGCCGGGGGAACCGGCGAAGGCCGGCTCCGCCCGCCCGCCGCCGACCCCCGCCCCCGGTCCGCCTACTCCCGCGCGCCCAGCGCCTGGACCGGGCTCGTGCGGGTGGCGACGGCCGCCGGGGCCACCGCCGCCGCCACGGCGATGACCGCGCACACCCCCGTCATGACCGCCAGTTGCCACCACGGCATCGACAGCGCGACCCCGGACAGCCCCTCGCCCAGGGCCGTGGCCAGCGGCGCCAGGGTCACCGCCGTGACCGCCGTGCCCAGGAAGGCGCCGATACCGACCACCGCGACCGCCTCGGCCGCCACGAGCCGGAGGACCTGCGCGCGGTCGGCTCCGGCCAGGCGCAGCGCCGCGAAGTCGCGGACGCGGTCGGCGGTGGACATCACCAGCGTGTTCGCGATGGCCACGCACGAGCAGAACAGCGCCATCCCCAGCAGCACCGCCCCGATCAGCAGCACCATGCGGTTGTTCTCCTCGCGGCCGGGCTCGATCGCGCCCACCGGGTCCACGCGCGCGGTGTCGGTGTCGACCGCCGCCTCCAGCCGCTCCCCCAGGTCGCCGCCCGCCGCGCCGGCGGCCTCGGCCGGGCCGTCGGCGCCGACGTAGGCGTAGGGCGCCGGTGCCGTCCCGTGCCCCGCCAGCAGCGGCGCGGACACGTAGGTCACCGGCGTGTACGGCCCCTCGGCCAGCACGGCCGCCACCCGCGCGCGGACACGCGCGCCGTCGGGCAGCCGCAGCACGACCTCGTCCCCGGCGCGCCACCCGTTGTCCCGGGCCGTCGCGGCGTCCACGGCGACACCTCCGGCGCCCAGCGCGGTGAAGTCCCCCTCGTCGGCGGGCGGGTCGATCGCCGCCGCCGCGTCCTCGGGGTCGACCACCCGCACCACGTGCGCCACGCCGCCCAGGCCGACCTCGGCCTCGCGGACCACCGCCGTGCGCGCCCCCGGCAGCGCCCGCAGCCGCGCCACCTGCTCCCGCGACAGGCCGCCGCCCCCGGTCGCGGTCACGGTGTACTCCGCCGAGGTCCACTCGGCCATGGCCCGCGCCGCCACCCCGTTGACCACCGACACCAGGCCGATGGCGATCCCGAACAGCCCCACCGTCAGCAGCACCGGCGCGCACAGCGCCGCCGTGCGCCGCACGGCGGCGGACATCCCGGCCCGCACCACCATGGCGCCCGCCCCGGGCAGGCCGCGCAGCGGCCAGGTCAGCGCCGCCGCCAGCGGCGGGATCACCACCGGGCTGAGGAACCCCATGGCCACGATGGCGCTCATGCCCAGGCCCATCGTCAGCGGGGCCACGCCGTCGCCGCTGGCCTCCAGCAGCGCATAACCCGCGAACGCGCTCAGGGCCGCACACCCCAGCCCCAGTACCCATCGGCCGAGGGTCATGGCGCGGGCGTCCACCGACGCCTCCCGCAGCGCCGCGATGGGCTTGATGCGGCGGATCCGCCGCGCCGGGCCCCACACCCCGGCCAGCGCCACAGCCACCCCGGTGCCCAGCGCCGGCACGAGCGCCTCGGTCTCGTAGCGCACGGGCGGCGCCTCGGGCACCATGCCGATGCCGTGCAGCAGGGCCAGCAGCGCCGTGGCCGCGGGCTGGGCGAGCGCGCAGCCCACCGCGCCCGCCGACACGGCCACCAGCAGCGCCTCGCCGTACACCGCCGCCGCGATCCGCCGGGGCCCGCTGCCCAGCGTGCGCAGCAGCGCGAACTCCCGCTGCCGCTGGGCGATGGAGTACGCGAAGGTCGAGGCGATGACGAACACCGACACGAACGTGGTGACCACCATGGTCATGGCGAGGATGTCGAGCACGCCGTCGAACGCGGGATCGCGCCCGGTGGCCGCCATGGTCAGGCCCAGGGCCGCGACCTGGGTGACGCCGACGGCGATGATGACGAACGTTCCCGCGAACGCCACCCAGCGCTCGCGCAGGGCGCGCAGGGCGACCGCGATCACCGGGCCACCGCCGGTCCGGTCTCCAGCGCGGCCAGCCGGGCCGCCACCTCGTGGGCGGTGGGCGCCGCGAGGGAGTCGGCGATCCGCCCGTCGGACAGGAACAGCACGCGGTCGGCGTAGGAGGCCGCGACGGGGTCGTGGGTGACCATGACAATGGTGCGCGGCGGCCCGCCGCCCTCGGCCGCCCCGCGCCCCGGTCCGCCGCCCGGACCGCCGCCGCCCGCGAAGGCGCGCAGCAACTCCAGCACCGTCCGCGACGACCCGCTGTCCAGGGCGCCCGTGGGCTCGTCGGCGAACAGCACCTGGGGGCGCGTGACCAGCGCCCGGGCGATCGCCACCCGCTGCTGCTGGCCGCCCGACAGCTCGGCGGGGCGGTGCCGCTCGCGCCCCCCCAGCCCCACCTCGCCCAGCACCGCGCGCACGGCGGCCCGGTCGGGGCGGCGCCCGGCCAGGCGCAGCGGCAGCGCCACGTTCTGCTCCGCGCTCAACGCCGAGACCAGGTTGAACGCCTGGAAGACGAACCCGATCCGGTCGCGGCGCAGCCGGGTCAGCCGCTTCTCCGACAGGCCGGTCAGCTCGGTTCCGGCGACCACCGCCCGCCCCGAGGTAGGGCGGTCCAGGCCGGCCGCGCAGTGCAGCAGCGTTGACTTGCCCGAGCCGGACGGCCCCATCACGGCGGTGAAGGAGCCCGCCTCGAATCCCACGGTCACCTCGTCGAGGGCCACCACGCGGCTGTCCCGCATGCCGTAGGCCCGTGTGAGCGCGTGCAACTGCACGGCGTTGGTCTGAATCATGGGCCGATTCCAGCAGCGCGCGGTGCGCGCGGGCACTGGTGGACGGCCGAGAGCCGCGGTAGGGCCCGCCCTACCCGGACCGTGGGCCCAGGCTCCTGGCCTGGGCGCCGGCCGCTGCGTACCGTTGGACCGTGTCTGCTCCCGAGGCGGGCGCGGCCGCCCGGCCGGCTCCCGCGCCGCCCCCCGCCCCCGCGAACGCCGCCGCCCCCGCGCGCACCCCGCTGGAGGCCGTGCGCTCCCCGCGCTTCCTCCTCGGCCCGTGGCCGTGGCGGGCGCTGGCGCACAACACCCTGACCCCGCTCGCCGGCGGCGCCTACGCGTTCACGCTGCTGCTGGTCTCCCTGCCGCTGGTGGTGCTGTTCTCCCAGCTCTCCGAGCCCGATCCGGACCGCCCGGTGTCGGCGGCGGCCCTGGTGGCGATGGCGACCGGGGGCGCCCTGCTGGCGGGGGTCCTGGGGCCGCTGATCAGCCTGCCGTGCGCGTCGCTGGAGCGCCTGCGGCTGCGCGTGGCCGACGACCGCCCGCTGCGCTCCCCGCACCGCGTGCCCGACACCCCCGGCCTGTGGCCGTGGCTGCGGCTGCGCTTCACCGAGGCCGCCACCTGGCGGGGGTTCGGCTACCTGGTGCTGGCCGCGACCCTCCTGCCGGCGGCCGCCCTGCTGGCCTGGTTCGCGCTGGTCCTGGGCGCGGTGGTGCTGGCCACCCCGCTGCTCACCGGGGCGGAGGAGGAGGCCGTCACGCTGGGGCCGCTGGTGCTCACCGAGCCGCGGGAGAGCTGGGCTGCCGCGCTGGCGGGCGTGCCGCTGACGGCGGCGGCGCTCTACCTGCACGCCCTGCTCGCGGGCGCCCACGCCGCGCTGGCGCGGGCGCTGCTGCGCGCCCCCGGCGAGGCGCTGCGCGCCGAGCTGACCGAGGTCACCCGCTCGCGTGCGCGGCTGGTCGACGCCTTCGAGGCCGAGCGGCGCCGCATCGAGCGCGACCTGCACGACGGCGCCCAGCAGCGGCTGGTGGCGCTGACCATGGAGCTGGGACTGGCGCGGCTGGACCTGCCGCCGGACTCGCCCGCGGCGCGCCAGGTCGCCTCGGCGCACGAGAGCGCCAAGGAGGTCATCGCCGAACTGCGGGAACTGATCCGCGGCATCCACCCCCAGGTGCTCACCGACCGGGGGCTGTCGGCGGCGCTGCCCGAGCTGGCCGACCGCTGCACGGTGCCGGTGCGGGTGCGCACCGACCTGGCGGGGCGCTGCCCGCCGCACATCGAGGGCACCGCCTACTTCGTGGTGTCGGAGGCGCTGGCCAACGTCGCCAAGCACAGCGGGGCCGAGGCGGCGCTGGTCACCGCGCGCTGCGCGGGCGGGCGCCTGGTGGTGGAGGTCCGCGACGACGGCGCCGGGGGTGCCGACCCCGGTGCCGGCACCGGGCTCACCGGGCTGGCCGACCGGGTGGCGGTGATGGACGGCAGAATGCTGGTGTCCAGCCCGCCCGGCGGCCCGACCCTCCTGCGCGTCGAACTCCCGTGCCGGCTCCCGGCCTGAGCCCGCTCTTCCCGCCCCGACCGCCTCACGCCCCCGCCTCCGCCCCCCGACCCCGCCCGCCGCGACGCACGAAGGGACGGCCATGGCCGCACCCGAGTACGACCCGACGCCGGACCACCGGCCGCCGTCCCCTCACGCCGATCCCCACCCCGCCCCGCCCCCTCCCCCGGTGCGCACGGTCCTGGCCGAGGACGGCGTCCTGCTGCGGGAAGGGCTCTCCGGGCTCCTGGCGCGCTTCGGCTTCACGGTCGCGGCCGCCGTGGGCGACGCCGAGGAGCTGAAGGCGGCCGTGGCCGAGCACGAGCCCGACCTCGTGGTCACCGACATCCGCATGCCGCCCGACTTCACCGACGAGGGCCTGCGCGCCGCCGTCGCGCTGCGCCGCTCCCGCCCCCGCCTGGCGGTGGCCGCGCTCAGCCAGTACGTGGAGCAGAGCTACGCCTTCGACCTGCTGGACTCCCACGGCGGCCGGGGCGTGGGCTACCTGCTCAAGGAGCGCGTGGCCGACGTGGCGGAGTTCGCGGCGTCGCTGCGGCAGGTGGTGGCGGGCGGCACCGTGGTGGACCCCGAGGTCGTGCGGCAGTTGCTGCGGCGCGGGCGCGACCCCCTGTCGCGGCTGTCGGAGCGCGAGCGCGAGGTGCTGGCCCACATGGCCGAGGGCCGGTCCAACGGCGCCATCGCCCGGTCCCTGTTCGTCAGCGAGGCGGCGGTGGGCAAGCACATCAGCGGCATCCTGGCCAAGCTGGACCTGCCGCCCGCCGACGACGACGTGCACCGGCGGGTGATGGCGGTGCTGACCTACCTGCGGGCCACCGCCGAGCGCTGATCCGGCGCCCGGCGCCCGGCTGCCCGCGCGGACCCGGCGCCGCCCGCCCTTCAGCCGGTGAAGGCGGTGCGCACGGCCGCGCGCAGGTCGAACAGCCCGGTGCGGCGGCGGCCGTAGTGCACCGCGTTGGTGAGCAGCCCGACGTAGCGGCCGGTCTCGGGCTGGAGGAACAGGCTGACCCCGGTGTAGCCGTGGTGGTAGACCAGCCCGTCGCCGGTGACCAGCCAGGCCAGCCCCCGCGCGAACCGGTCGTCCACCGACACCTGCGGCTGCCAGCTCTGCCGCAGGTAGTGCGCGAAGCTGCCGGAGGCCCCGCGCGTCTCGCCGTGCACCCGCAGCAGGTCGCGGGCGAACACGCCCAGGTCGATGGCCGTGGTGAACACGCCGGCGTGGCCGGCGACCCCGCCCATCAGCGCGGCGGACTCGTCGTGCACCACGCCCCACGTCGGCGCGGTGCCGGGGATGCGGCGCTCGGTGGGCGCCACCATCGGCGAGCGCGGCAGCGGGCCGTAGGTGGTCGAGGACATCCCCGCCACCGACCACAGCTCGCCCGCCAACCGGTCCAGCGGTGCGCCGAACAGCCGCTCCAGCAGCAGGCCCAGCAGGATGAACCCGCGGTCGATGTAGCGGTAGCCCTCGTCGTCCAGCGGCTCGGACAGGATGGCCTCGGCGAGGTCCTGCTCGGTGCCGACGTAGCGCTCCAGCCACGTCACCGGGTTGAGCCGCGAGGTGTGGGTGAGGATCTGGCGGACGGTGACCCGGCCGCCGGGGTAGGGGCCGCCGGGGAAGTGCTCGGCCAGCGGGGCGTCGAGGTCCATCAGGCCCTCGGCGACCGCCCGGCCCACCAGCGGCCAGGTGGCCATGACCTTGGTCAGGCTGGCCACGTCGTAGTGCACGTCGGGGGCCGCCAGGTGCTCGGCGTCGCCGGCGTGGGTGCCCCCCACGGCGACGAACTCCCACATGCTGCCCGTCCCCACCACGGCGGTGCCGCCGGGGATCCACCCGGCGTCGACCATCACCTTCAGGACACCGCGGATCTCGGACCCGGTCTCCGCGAGCCAGTCACCGTCCAGCACGTGCCCTCCTCCGGCGTCGTTCCCATCGGCGGATACCCCGTGGGGATCGCGTCGTCACCCGGGCGCCCGCGGCACCGGTTCAATGTTGGGTCAAGCCGGTGACCGAAACCCGGGTGGATCGCCCCGCACACCCGCGAAAAGGACAGTGCTCCGCATCCGGGCACCCGAACCGCGCGCGGCGGTCGAGGGATTGCGCCGCGGATTGCGGCGACCGAGATTCGTGCGGCCCTGCGGTCCGATATCCCTTGGCATCCCTCGGTGTGTTGCGGCCGCCGCGCGGGCGCGGCCACAACCGGCCACGGCCCGCCGCCCCCGGGCGCACCGGCCGCCTCGGCGCGCACGCGCCGCACCGGCCCCACCGGACCCGCCGAGCGCTCCCGCCGGCCCCTCGCACGGCCCCGCTCAGCCGCGCCGGCGGGGCGGCCGCCACATGCCCAGCCCCTTCAGCGCCCGCCTCAGCTCGCGGCGCCCCCGGCCGGGGTCCAGCGCCCGGGGTGCGCCGCCGCGCCACCAGAACACCTCGGGGCTGCACGGGTCGTCGGCCGACTCGTGCAGGGCCGCGACCTCGGCGGCCAGGGCCGGCAGCGCCTCCACCGACGCCCGCGAGGTCACCGGGTGCACCAGCAGGGTGTCGTAGCGGGGCGCGCCCACCAGCGCGCCGCAGGGCAGCGCCGGCGGGACGTAGCGCCGCAGCTCGGTGAGCAGCAGGGTGACGTACCCGCTGCCCGGCTTGGTGACCACCCGGACGTCGCTGCCCGAGCGCAGCGGGCGGTCGTAGACCACCACGTCGGACAGCTCGTGCTCCAGGGTGTTGCGCACCGCACGGCCCAGCTTGCCCAGTTGCAGCAGCCGGGCGCGGTGCCACGACAGCGGCGCGCCGTAGGTGGGGTGGTCGACCATCACCACGGCGTCGAAGTGCGGGCCCACCGGGTGCCACACCAGCTCGCGGCGCCGCTCCCCGTCCATGGCGGGCACCACCCGCACCCGCAGCAGCCGCCGGACGTCGCCCAGCAGCTCGATCTCGGCCACGGCCATGGCGGCGAGGTCGGCGGTCTCGCGCAGCCAGGTGTCGACCAGTCCCGGCCAGCGCTCGCGCGGCGCGGCGGCGCAGCGCTCCAGCAGGTCCCAGGTGGAGGCCCGCAGCGTGATGCGGCCGACGGGCAGCACCACGCGGGAGGCCGCGCGGTCGAAGGAGGCGTGCGGCAGGGCCACCGGCAGCAGGCCGTCGACCAGCGCGTGGACCTCGCCGGCGATCTCCAGCTCGTTGGCGCCCACCGGCCCCTCCCCTCAGACGCGGCGCGCACCGATACGGATCCGCACGGGGATCCCCGCCGCGCGCGGTTGTCCACAAGCGGTACAACGCGTTGACCGTTCGTGGAAGTGCCCGATTACGGTAAGGGAGTGCCCAACCGCACCAGCCTCTGATTCGCTCGCTTCCCCCGAGAGGAGAGCCGGGTGACCACCCGCGTAGTCCACCGGCCGGCCCGCACGGTCCACCCGCCGCCCCAGCGGGACCCCTACGACGTCGAGGCCCCTCCCACGCTGCCCGACGGCAACGCCCAGGGCAACCAGCTCATGACCATCCTGCCCATGGTGGCCATGATGGGCTCGCTCACCATCATGATGGTCCTGCGCAACCCCGCCTTCATGGCGCTGGGCGCCCTGGTGCTGGTGGTGGCGCTGTTCGCGGCGCTGGGCATGCTGCTGTCGCGCCGGGGGCAGGCCGCCCGCCAGCGCCGCAACCAGCGCGAGCTGTACCTGGAGTACCTGGAGGAGCTGCGCGAGGACCTCAGCTCGCGCGAACGCGACGCCCGCGCCCGCGCCCAGCTCCTCGACCCCCCGCCCGAGGCGCTCTACGACATCGTCCGCGACCCCACCCGGCTGTGGGAGCGCCGCCGCCGCGACCCCGACTTCCTGCGGGTGCGCATCGGCACCGGCGCCGTGCCCGGCCAGCCGCTGGTGCTGGGCGAACGCGGCTCCGCGCTCACCCCCACCGACCCCTTCATGCTGTCGGAGGCCCAGGCCGCCATCCGCCGGTTCGCCACCGTGCCCGAGATGCCGCTGACCGTGCCCCTGGACATGGTCGGCAACGTCAGCGTCATCGGCGACCGCGCCGACGTCATGCGCCTCATGCGCGCCCTGGTCGCCCAACTGTGCGCCTTCCACGCGCCCGAGGACACCGCCCTGGCCGTGGCCCACCCCGCCTCGGCCGCCGACGACTGGGACTGGCTCAAGTGGCTGCCCCAGGCGCTGGACCCGCAGCGCCGCGACGGCGGCGCGCCCACCCGCCTCATCGCGGCCACCCCCGCCAAGCTCGGCGCCCTGCTCTCCGACGAACTCCGCAGCCGCACCGACTTCGCCGCCGAGGTCCGGCGCGGCATGGGCAAGCGCGAGACCTACCAGCTCATGCGCCGCCTGGTGGTGGTGCACGACACCTACGGCGCCGTGGCCACCGAACTCGCCCGCCCCGACGACGCCGTGCCCCCCGCCAACCTCGGCGCCACCGTCATCCACCTCGCGGCCCGGCAGGTCGACGAACCCGGCGACGTCAGCGTGCGCATCACCGTCGACGGCGACCGCGTCCGCGTCGAGGACCTCCGCAGCGCCGACCCCCACGGCGCCACCACCACCGGCACCGTCGACAACGTCACCCCCGGCACCCTCACCGGCCTGGCGCGCATGCTCGCGCCGCTGCGCCTCAGCCGCGAATCCGTCGAGGAGACCGCCGCCGAGGGCGGCAGCGTCGACTTCCCCACCATGCTGGGCGTGGGCGACCCCGGCGACATGGACGTCGCCCGGCTGTGGGCGCCGCGCAGCGAGCGGTCGTTCCTGCGGGTGCCCGTGGGCGTGGACGACCTCGGCCAGCCCGTCATCATCGACCTCAAGGAGTCCGCGCAGCTTGGCATGGGCCCCCACGGCCTGTGCGTGGGCGCCACCGGCTCGGGCAAGAGCGAGATGCTGCGCACCCTGGTCATCGCGCTGGCCGCCACCCACCCGCCCGAACGCGTCAGCATGGTCCTGGTCGACTACAAGGGCGGCGCCACCTTCGCGCCGTTCGAGGACATGCCGCACGTAGCCGGCGTCATCACCAACCTCGAGGACGACGCCGCCCTCATCGAACGCGCCTACGCCAGCCTCTCCGGCGAGGTCCAGCGCCGCCAGCAGGTCCTGCGCGACGCCGGAAACGTCGCCAACATCGCCGACTACCACTACCGGCGCGCCCACGACCCCAGCCTGCCGCCGCTGCCGCACCTGCTGGTCATCATCGACGAGTTCGGCGAACTCCTCACCGCCCGCCCCGACTTCATCCAGTTGTTCCTGTCGATCGGCCGCATCGGGCGCAGCATCGGCGTGCACCTGCTGCTGTCCAGCCAGCGCATCGAGAGCGGCAAGCTCCGCGGCCTCGACACCTACCTGTCCTACCGGCTGGGCCTGCGCACCTTCTCCGAGGAGGAGAGCCGCACCGTCCTCGACAGCCCCGACGCCTTCCACCTGCCCGCGCTGCCCGGGTTCGGCTACCTCAAGGTCGACACCAGCGTCTACCAGCGGTTCAAGGCCGGCTACGTCTCCGGCGCCTACCGCGGCCCCGTCGCCGCCGACGAAGCCGCCGCCGACGACGGCCCCCCGCCCGTCTACGCCTACCCCGCCTTCAACGGCGCCCAGGCCGCCGGCCCGGCCACCGAACCCGCGCCCGACGACGAACCCGCCCTGCCCGACCGCACCGTGGGGCCCACCCTGCTCGACGTCATGGTCGGCCAGCTCGCCCGCGCCGGGCAGCGCACCCGCAGCGTCTGGCTGCCGCCGCTGCCCGAGGCCACCACCCTCGACCTCGTCACCGGCCCCGCCCAGATGGGCGACCTCGGCCTGCGGCTGCCCGACGCCCCCGGCCCCATGCGGGTGCCCGTCGGCGTCCTCGACGACGCCGCCAAGCAGTGGCAGGGGCTGTGGAGCATCGACCTCACCGCCTCCGGCGGGCACGTCGCCGTCATCGGCGGCCCCCAGACCGGCAAGACCACGCTGCTGCGCACCCTGCTGATGTCGCTGGCGCTCACCCACACTCCGGCCCAGGTCGCCTGCTACGCCCTCGACCTCGTCGGCGGCGGCCTCCAGGCGGTCGCCGACCTCCCCCACGTCGGCGGGGTCGCCGCCCGCACCGACACCGAACGCGTCCGCCGCACCGCCGAGGAACTGCGCGGCATGCTCGACCACCGCCAGGAGGTCTTCCGCAACCGCGGCATCGACTCCGTCCAGCAGTTGCGCCGCATGCACGCCCGCGGCGAGGTCCCCGAACTCCCCAGCGCCGACGTCGTGCTGTGCGTCGACGGCTTCGGCGCCATCCGCACCGACTTCGAGGAGATCAACGACATCGTCAACGACCTCCTCCAGCGCGGCGGCGGGTTCGGCATCCACGTGGTGGCCGCCATGCTGCGGTGGAACGACGTCCGCATCGCCATGCAGTCCAACTTCGGGCAGAAGATCGAACTCCGCCTCAACGACCCCACCGACTCCTCCATCGACCGCAAGCTCGCCCAGACCATCGGCGCCGAGACCCCCGGCCGCGCCCTCACCGACCAGAAGCTGTTCGGCCAGGTCGCCCTGCCCCGCATCGACGCCACCGCCGACGCCGAGAACCTCGGCGAGGTCGTCGAGAAGACCGCGCGCGCCGTGGCCACCGCGTGGAAGGGCCCCGTCGCCCCGCCGGTGCGGGTGCTGCCGCACCTGCTGCCCGCCGCCACCCTGCCCGGCCCCGCCGAGGAACCCCTGATCCCCCTGGGCGTGGACGAACGCGCCCTCGACCCCGTGCTGCTCGACCTCTTCGACCGCGACCAGAACCTCCTGGTGCTGGGCGACGGCGAGTGCGGCAAGACCAACCTGCTGCGGCTCGTCGCCGAGGGCATCATGGCCCGCTACTCCCCCAAGGAGGTCGTCTTCGCGGTCATGGACCCCCGCCGCACCCTGCGCAACGCCATCCCCGAGCCCTACCTCGGCGGCTACGCCAGCAACGCCCGCGTGTGCGCCGGCCTGGCCGGCGGGGTCGCCAAGGAGCTGGAGGAGCGCATGCCCGACGACGCCGACCCCGACGCCATCGACTCCGGCACCGTCCCCGGCCCGCGCATCGTCGTCCTCGTGGACGACTACGACGTCCTCACCACCGCCGGGCAGAAACCGCTGACCCCGTTCGTGCCGTTCGTGTCCAACGGCCGCGACATCGGCCTGCACTTCGTGGTGGCCCGCCGCGTCGCCGGCGCGGGCCGCGGCCTGTTCGACCCCCTGGTGCTGGCCATGCGCGAGATCGGCACCAGCGCCGTGCTGATGTCGGGCGACCGCAGCGAGGGTCAGCTCTTCCCGAAGGTCTACGCCAACGCCCAGCCGCCCGGCCGCGGCCGATGGATCCGGCGGGGCCAGTCCCCGCGTCTGATGCAGACAGCCATCCTCGACCCCCAGGGAGACAACCGGTGACCTACGACGTGGTCGCTCTGGTCCGCGAGGCCCCCGACCTGCGGGCCCTGGTCGACTCCATGGTCGACGCCCACCCCGACCTCAAGGTCGCCGGCGCCGGCGACGGCGCCGTGATCCAGCTCTGCGACGACTCCGGCCGCGCCCTGCTCAGCATCGAGGCCGCCCAGGAGGTCCTGGTGCCCGGCGAGGTCGAGCGCCTGCTCGGCGCCGACATCGCCGCGCAACTGCCCGACCCCTGCTGGTGGGTCGAGGCCCGCGCCGCCGGCGCCGACCCCGGCCCCGCCGGGCTGGCCCACCGCTTCGCCGGCGGGCTCGTCCAGCGGCTGGGCGGCCTGGTGTGGTCGCCCCGCCCCGCGCCGCCCGGCGCGCTGGACCCCCTGCCCGCGCCCGGCCCCCAGGACCCGCCCCCGCCGCCACCCGCACCCGACCCCGAGCGGCAGCAGGATCAGCAGCGCAACCACGACCAGCAGCAGGAAAGGCGGGACACGTGACCATGGCCGCTCCTCCCCCCGCCGTCCAGCAGCACCCAGCCGTCGACGTCATGACCGACAAGGCCGCCGTCGCCATCCAGGACCGCCCGGTCGTGCCCCTGTCGTCCTGGCTCACCGACGCGCTGGCCATGTGCGCCGCCACCAACCGTTCGCTCCAGGTGCTCACCCCCGCCGACGCCCGCGTCACCCTGCCCCTGCGCACCGTCCTGCAAAACCCCAACGCCCGCTGGGTGGTCGAGGAACCCGACGGCAGCGGCCACTTCGACGGCTTCTCCGGGGTGCCGCTGGTGTGGGACGAGCGGTCGGGGTTCGTCGTGCGGCGCGCCCGCCCCGAGGACGGCCCCTCGCCCACCTTCCGACGCCCCTGCTCCGACCCCGGCAGCCAACTCTGGATCGACCTCCGGCTGCTGCGGAAACCGCGCGAGGACCTCCTGCTGGGCGACTCCGTCGAGTACCTCGCCGAGGTCTTCGCCGAGGCCGACCCCGCCGGCTGGGGCACCAGCGAACCCGCGCTCACCCCGTGGGACCCCGCCGCCCTCACCGCGCTCGGCCGCCGGCGCTCCCCCCAGCCCACCTGGACGGTGTTCACCGGTCCGCCGGTGGCCGCCCACCGCTTCCTGGGCACCCACCGCACCACCCGCGTGGTCGAGGGCGTCAAGGAGACCGTGGTGTTCACCGTGGGCTACCGCCGCGACGAGGAGCCCGCGCTGCACCTGCTGGGCCGGGTGGCCGGCGAACTCGCCGAACGCGGAGTGCTCAAGACCATGACCGTGCAGCGGCTCGCGGGTCGCCCCGACCTCACCTACGAGCCCCTGTGGTCGGGGCCGCCGGTCCCGGTGGGGGTCGCGGTCGGCCCGGACACGGTCGCCGAGATCGGCACCGCGCACGCCGACAGCGCCCCCTCACCGGGCGAGCGCGTGGGACCCTCACACGCTCCAGCACTGTGGTACCCACTCGGCGACGGCACTGATCCCCAAGCCTGGCGGCAATTCAACGCCCTCATGGAGCACCTGCGCCCCCCGGAGCGCGGCCGCCCCTCCTGACCGGCGCGGCGAGGCCGCCACCCCTTGACCTCAACCTAACTTCATATCTCATCCTGGGGCCATGACGACTTACGGCAACGGAGCCCTGCTGTTCCGCAACACGATGCGCATCGCCGACGGCCACCTCGACGCCTTCAAGGAGGCCGTCGACCGCGCCGTGTCCTTCGTGGAGGAGCACGCACCCCAGCTCATGGTGAACGTCTACGTCGATGAGGAGCGCATGCTGGCCTACAGCTTCCAGCTCTACGCCGACAGCGACGCCGTGCGCACCCACTGGCGGCTCTCCGACCCCTACATCAAGGCGGTCATGGAGCACTGCACCGTGGAGCGCTTCGACGTCTACGGCACCCCCGACCCGGACATCACCGAGGCCCTCGCCCGCCCCGGAGGCACCCCGACCCCCGGCGACCGGGTTCCGCACTTCACCGGCTTCGTCCGCCTCGCCGCGGGGTAGGCCGCCAAGGCCACGGGGCACCGGCGGCCTTCGGCTGCGGGAGCCGTCCGGACGATGAGGAGGACACGGCCTCCCTCCGGTTCCGAAACGGGCGGCCCCCACCCGGCCGCCGGTCCCCGGCCTCGCCTCGGTGCCGTCCACCGCCGCGTACCACTGCCTGCGGCGAAAGGGACCGGGATCCACCCTCCTCACGCGGAGAGGGAAGGGGCCGGCGCGCACGCCGGCTACGGCCGCGTCTGGTCTTGCGCGAGAAGGTTCAACGCTTTCGAATCGGCCGCCCTCTGCTCTTGGGCTTCGGAGGGGACACGCCCGGCGACCGGGTCCTCAGCGGCACCCTTCCACCAGCGGATGGTCTCCAGTGGTGTCCGGCCTTCGCGCTTGCCGAGCTTGAACCGGTCCACCCATGCGGTACGCGCGCGGTAGCCGGCGCCCCGCGCCTCGACCCGAGGGGCGAACCCGGCGGCGTCTCCCGCCTCGGCCGCCCACACGTATCCGAGTCCGGCACCGCCCCGGAGAACGGGGTAGTAGAGCACGGGGGTCAGTGACACCATTCGGTATCCCTCGGGGTCCTCCGTGCGTAGCGGCCCGATCGGTCCCCAGCCTCCCGGCTGGTCCCGGTCCAAAGGGGTGCCCTCGCTGTCGTACATCGGCACCTGCGGAACCTCCGGCTCCACGTACCCCGGGTTGGCGCGCTGCATCAACTCCTCGTAACTCTCGGCCTCGGCGAATCCGGTGCCGACCGGGACGGCACCGGCATGCGGATGCTCCTCCGCGCCGATCCACCGCTCCAGGGCCTCCTGCGGGGTCAGCCCTTCCCGATGGGCCGCACGCAGCCGCCGCGCCCACTCCACCGCACCCTCGGCGCCCTCGCGGGTGGCCCGCGCTCCGAGGCGGCGGATGTAGGAGGCGGCGTTGCCGCGCACACTCGCGTACAGGTAGCCGATCACCTCACCCCCGAGGAGCACCGGCAGGTAGCGCACCGGGCCGCTCACACGCGTGCCGTAGGTCGCCGTGGAACGTCCCCCGTCCCGCGCCGCGCCGCCCTCCGGCGGCAGGCCGTAGGGCATGTGAAAGTCCGCGGGACCGCCGATGTCACCGTTCATGGTCTCCCCTCACCGGCAGCCGGTCCACCCGGCCGGCCGGGCCTCGCGCAGGGTGGGGTGACCCGGCCGAGCCGCCGGGTCACCGGTGGGCGTTGCGTTGGTGCGGACCGTCCGGACCATGAGGCGGAGACGGTGGCCTTCCCGATCGGGCCGCCGGGCGCCCGCGGAACGCCCGGGCGACCGCCGCCCTCAGCGGGGACCGGGAAGGCCCAACGCTTTTGAACTAACGGCCTCCTCGGCCCGCGCGTCCTCAGGCACGGCGCCGGCCACGGGGTCGGCCGGGTAGCCGCGGACCCGGTGGAGCGCCTCCCGGGGGGCGAGGCCCTCGCGCTTATAGGCGTTCAGCCGCTCCAGCCACACGCTCTCGGCGCGGCTCGCCGCCGCGTCGGCACGCGGGTTGCGCGCGAACCCGGCCGCGTTGTCCGCGTCCGCCTGGGACGCCCAGACGTGGCCCAGCAGGGTGCCGTCCGCCGCGCGCACGGGCAGGTAGTGGACCGGCTTGTCGGTGGCCATGCGGTAGGTGCCGGGATCGTCGGTCCGCCAGGTGTCCAGCGGCGCGGCGGTGGCGGGCCCGTCCATCGGCGCACCGTCGGGCAGCAGCCCCGGCGGCGGGGGCAGCGACGGTTTGGAGTACCCGGGGTTGGCGAGCTGGGTCAACTCCTCCACGCTCTCCGCGATGGCGAACCGGGCGCCCTTGGGAATACGCCCCGCCTTGTCGTCGCCCTCGGCCTCAACGCCGATCCATTCCGCGACCGCATCTTCCAGGCGCGGTTTTCTGCTCGCGCGATCCAACCGCTCCGACCATTTGATGGCCGCCTCGAAACCGGCGATGTTGTCTTGCGCCGAGAGAATGCGGATAAACGACGCCTTCCTCGTCGTGGTCGCCACGTAAACGTACCCGATCGGCTTCCCGTCCAATTCCACGGGAAGGTAGCGCACCGGCCCCCGTGAGCCGGTACCCGGTTCGGCCGCGCCCGGCGCGGCCGAAGGCGGCCGCCACTGGGGTGTCGGCTGGTCGGAATCCTGCCCGGCACTGCTCACCGCTCACCTCTCTCCGCCCGCGACCGACGCTCACGTGGGGTTGATGACCTCCGCGTCGATGCGGTAACTGCCGTCCGGGTTCCGTGAGACATTCGTGATCATATACTCCATGTTCCGCGGCAGGATGAGTTCCCGCTGAGTCGGGAAGTGGCTCTCCGTCCCCATCCACAGCGCCCGCATACCCGCGGGAAGCGAGAAATGGATTTTGTAGCGGTACGGATCTCCGTCGATCACCGCGGGTTCGGTGCCAAGCGACGTCGACATGTAGCCGCGCTCGACTTGGCGCACACCGATCAACTGGCGCAGGGCGTCGAAGACGTCCGGGTTGCCCGCGTCGAAGCCGTCCAGGTGGTTGAAGTCGCGCAGTCCGCGCAGCGTTTCCAGGCGCTCGGGAAGCCGGCTGTTCTCCATGGCCGCATCGAGTGTGTCGATGCGGTCGAGGAGGTCGCCCGAGGTCGGGAACCCGTCGTAGGACTGGATCATCCGCTCGCGCGGGCCTGACCGCCCGATCCAGTAGTCCAGCCGGCTTGCCGGGTCGGCGTCGTTCAGAATGTCGTTGACGAGCCAGCGCTGGTACGGATTCAGGTCGGTCCGGCGGGTCCCGTCCAGGACATCCAGGAGGCGGACCGCGCGGTTGCCGCCCACCATGTTGATCAGCTCCACGCCGGCCCCGCCGGTCTTGCTCTGCCAATAGTTCAGGTGGCGGGTGATGGAGGCTGGGTCCCGGGCGATCGGGTTGAACGGCCACGAGTGCCGCGTGTACTCGTAGGCGGCGTAGCGCTGGGTCTCCGGGAGGTTGCGGTAGTTGTCGCCCAACACGTCCTCGCCGTACGCTTCGCCGTCGGCGTCGGTGTCGAAGCGCCGGACGCCGTCGGGGTCCACCCGGCCGGGCCAGGAGTCCCGGGGGTCGGGCGCGGGGGCGGGATCGGGGTCGGGGTCGCTGTCGGGGTCAGAGGCAGGGTCGGAGGCCGGATCGGATCCGGACCCGGGATCGGAGGCGGGGTCGGCGGCGGGGTCGCTGTCGCCGTCCGCGTCGCTGTCGCCGTCCCCGGTGTTTTCGGCGTCGGGATCGGAGCCGCCGTTCGGGTCGGTGTTCCCGGCGGGGTCGGAGCCGGATGCGTCCACCGGGTCGGAGTCGACCGGGTCGGGCAGCCGGATGCCGTCCGGGTTGGTGGCCAGGGGGTCGCCGCCGCCGTCACCGTCGGTCGTCCGGCTCGGCGGGTCCACGGGGTCCGTCGGGGTGGACTGCTGCTGGCCGCTCGACTGCTGGCCATCGGACTGCTGGCCGTCACTCTGCTGGCCGCTCGACTGCTGCCCGTCGGACTGCTGGCCGTCACTCTGCTGACCATCGCTTTGCTGGCCGTCACTCTGCTGACCATCGCTTTGCTGGCCGTCACCGCCGTTACCGCCGTTACCGCCGGTGCCGCCGCCTCCACCGCCGGTGCCGCCACCGCCGGTGCCGCCACCTCCACCGCCGTTACCGCCGGTGCCGCCACCTCCACCGCCGGTGCCTCCACCGCCGGTGCCGCCACCTCCACCGCCGGTGCCGCCACCGCCACCACCGCCGCCGGTACCGCCACCTCCGGAGCCACCGGAACCGCCCGAGCCTCCCGAACCCCCTGAGCCGCCGTCACCGCCGCCCACGGGCTCGTAGCGGTACGTCAGCGGCTGCGTGCCGCCGGGGCCGTCGCCGCCGCCCACCGGAGTGGACTCCCGGGTGAGGTCCTGGTCGGCGTCGTCGAGGACCTGCTGCAACCCGTCGATTTGGTTCTGGTCGATCTGGAGGCCGTCGAGGGCCTCCTGGAGCGACTGCGCGGTCTGCTGGCCCTGCCCCTGGCCGACCTGCTGCAACTGGTTGGTGTTCACCGGCTCCTGGTCGCCGCCGTTGCCCTCGTCGCCGTTGCCGTTGCCGTTGCCGCTGTCGCCGCCGCCGACGGCGCGGGAGCCGCGTGCCAGCGCCTTGAAGACGCCCGCCCCGCCCAGGAACATGCTGCCGATGTTCAGCGCGCTCTGCGTGATCACATAGCCCGGCCGGTCGCCCCACTCCCGCCAGGGCACGATGGCGTGCGCGAACTCCGTCCACCCGCTGGAGAAGTTGCCCCACCACTCGCCGAAGGACCCCACGCCCCAGCCGTTCTCGCCGTAGACGCCGACCAGGCTGCCCAGGCCCGCCAGCGTGTCGCCCCAGTTGTCCTTGAGGTTGCTGCCCCACTCGCTCCAGGAACTGACACCCCAGCCGTCCTCGCCGTACAGACCCACCATCGCGCCCAGGTCCTCGGCGATGCCCACACCGAAGTCCGCCACACCGTTCCACACGTCCTCATACCAGGGCGCGTCATGCTGCTGCGGCGTCGCCCAGGGCGTCTCGATGTCGCGGGGTGCCTCGGTGAACCCGTACGCCTGCTGGTTGGGCCCCAGGCCGGTCTCGCCGCCGGGGTCGGTGGCCACGAACGTGGTCCCGCCGAAGTGCCGGGTGATCTCGTTGGCGCAGTCCCGCTCGGCCGCCATGTAGTCGTTGAGGGCCGCCAGCACGTCGTTGTTCAGGTCGTTGTGCCGGTTGACCTTGTCCTCGTCCTCACGCCAGTCGTCGTCGCCGTCGATCTCGTCGCGGAACTCCTGGGCGTCGGCCTTCAAAGTCTCCAGACGGCCCTTGATCTCCTCAGCGCGGTCGGCGAACGTCAGCAGCGCACCACCCACCACCGCGACGGCGGTGTTGAATTCGCCGCCCTTGGTCGGCACCTCGTTCAGCGCGTTGAGCAGGATGTCCTGCTCGGGTGCCGCATAAATGCCGTTAAGGCCGTTCCATGCGGATTTGATGTCTTCGCCGGCACTCTGGATCTCGGTGCCGTCCCCTTTCAGGGCATCGCCGGCCCGCCGCAGGTCCTCCGGGTTGACCTGCGGAATCGGCACGTCCTCCGGTCGGATCAGACCATCGCTCAAAACGCCACCGCCCGTTGTCGCGGACATCGCTTGCAACACCCTGGGGCACGGGTGCGGTCTCTTTCCTGAGAGGGCGAGACCGCCTCGGCGGTTCCATTCCTTCGTTCGCCGGGCTGTCCGCTCCCGGCCAGACGGCGGCCGCCGGCACCGTGAAATCGCGTGCGGCGCCGGAACGCCGCCGCAGATCATGGCAGACCCGTCCAGGAAAACACGAGGAAACAGCCCGGCGCAGCCCTCTGTCCGTTTCCGGTCAGATCACCGGAAATGAAAGGGCCACCCCGAATCCGGCGGTCATGATCGTTTTTCGCTTACCGGAATTCGACCTCAGACGAATGGTGAATCGTTTTTCAGTAAGCGGTTCCAACGAGCGGTTCGCGCGGCGCCGCACACCCGGGCCGCCGAACCGGCACCGCCGGGCGGATCCGGCGGACGGCGCGTAACGCCCGGCCGCCACGGCGATCCGGTTTGGGAGCGCTCCCAACTGCCCGCCGTCCACACCACCTCGGCAAACGCACCATAGACACCGAACGCGATCAATAGAATCCAGAGCGTACAACCGCCTCAGTCGGTCGATGAGAGTAGGTACGCGGATGGACGCGTTCACCCTGCCCGACTTCTACCTGTCGCACCCCGCCCGCATCAATCCGAACGTCGAGCGTGCCCGGCGGCACACCATGGCGTGGGCGCGCGACATGGGCATGCTCGACACCCCCTCACCCAGAGGCGGCCTGGTCTGGGACGAACCCGCGCTCGCGGCCATGGACTACGCGCTCATGTGCGCCTACACCCATCCCGACTGCGACGGCCCCATGCTCGACCTCATCACCGACTGGTATGTCTGGGTCTTCTTCTTCGACGACGACTTCCTGGAGGAGTTCAAGTACTCCCGCGACCTCAAGGGCGGCCAGCGCTACCTCGACCGGCTCGAACTCTTCATGACCGACGAGGGCCAGGACCCCCCTGAGCCGCTGAACGCCGCCGAGCGCGGCCTCGACGACCTCTGGCGCCGCACCGTGCCGCTGATGTCGGCCGACTGGCGGTCGCGCTTCCGCGCCAGCACCCACTTCCTCATGGTCGAGTCCATGTGGGAGCTGGACAACATCCAGCGCCGCCGGATCGCCAACCCCATCGAGTACATCCAGATGCGCCGCCGCGTGGGCGGCGCCCCGTGGTCGGCCAACCTGGTCGAGGTCGCCGCCGCCGCCGAGATCCCCGCCGAGGTCGCCGCCACCCGCCCCGTCAAGGTCCTCACCGACACCTTCGCCGACGCCGTCCACCTGCGCAACGACCTGTTCTCCTACCAGCGCGAAGTCCGCGAGGAGGGCGAGAACTCCAACGCCGTGCTGGTGTTCGAGCGGTTCTTCGACTGCTCCACCCAGCAGGCCGCCGAGATGGTCAACGACCTGCTCACCTCCCGGCTGCTCCAGTTCGAGGACACTGCCCTGGTCGAGATCCCCGCCATGCTCGCCGAGTACGCGGTGCCCCCGCCCGGCCAGGCCAATGTCGCCGCCTACACCAAGGGCCTCCAGGACTGGCAGGCCGGCGGCCACGAGTGGCACGCCCGCTCCAGCCGGTACATGAACCAGGGCGCCGCCACCCGCTCCGGCGGCCTGCACGGCCCCACCGGCCTGGGCACCTCGGCCGGCCGCCCGGTGTTCACCTCCATCGGCCCCGGCGCGCGCCGCCGCGCCCGCCAGCACTCCCAGCCGGTGTGCCCGCCAGTGGGCCACCTGGACTTCCCCGAGCTGTACATCCCCTTCGAGGTCCGCCTCAGCCCCCACCAGGACGCCGCGCGCCGCGCCTCCCGCGAGTGGGCGCGGGCCATGGGCATGATCACCGACACCCCGCCCGCCGGCCTGGACGGCGTGTGGGACGACGACGAGTTCACCGCCATGGACCTCGCGTTCTGCGCGGCCCGCATCCACCCCGGCGGGGACCTCGGCGGCGTCACCCTGGCCGCCCTGTGGCTGACCTGGGGCACCTACGGCGACGACGCCTACCCCCGGGTGTTCGGCGCCACCCGCAGCCTCGGCGCGGCCAAGGCGCTCACCGACCGCCTGCCCGCGTTCATGCCGCTGGACATGGGCGAGGTCCCCGAACCCGCGAACGCCGTCGAGCGCGGCCTGGCCGACCTGTGGCGGCGCACCGCCGAACCCATGCCCACGGCCGCCCGGCGGCAGTTCCGCACCGCCGTCGAGGAGATGACCACCAGCTGGCTGTGGGAGCTGGGCAACCAGGCCGCCAACCGGGTGCCCGACCCGGTCGACTACCTCGAAATGCGCCGCCGCACCTTCGGCTCGGACATGACCATCAGCCTGTCGCGGCTGGCGCACCACGAGGAGGTCCCCGAGGGGATCTACCAGACCCGCACGTTGCGCGAACTCGAGACCGCCGCGCAGGACGCCGCCTGCTACCTCAACGACCTGTACTCCTACCAGAAGGAGATCGAGTTCGAGGGCGAGGTCCACAACATGGTGCTGGTGATCGAGAACTTCCTTGACGTCGACCGCCACACCGCCCGCGACATCGTCGTCGACCTCATCCGGGTGCGCGTGGAGCAGTTCGAGCACATCCTGGAAACCGGCCTGCCCGACCTGTTCGACCAGTGGGAGCTGGACGACCACGCCCGGCGCGTGCTCAGCGGCCACGCCGACCACCTCAAGGAGTGGATGTCGGGCATCCTGGCCTGGCACGACGAGGTCGCCCGCTACCGCGAGGACTGGCTGCGCGCCAAGCACCGCCCCGGGGCGCCCGCCGGGTTCTCGGGCCGGCCCACCGGCCTGGGCACCTCGGCGGCGCGCCTGGCGCCGGCCGCCCGCTAGCCCGGCGCGGTCCCGGCCCGCGCAGACGGCCCGGCGGCCGGGCGGCGCCTCGCGCGCCGCCC
>NZ_JAJAQC010000073.1 GCF_027604915.1 Streptomonospora mangrovi | reverse complement strand
CCCTCGACGTATGACTACCGGCGTGCCGCGCGCGACGCCCTGCACTTCTCCAAGCTCATCGACCGCTTCGTGCAGAACCTCCGCCGGGTGGCGGGGTTCGACGTGCAGTACTTCGCCACGGTGGAGCCGCAACGGCGGCTGGCGCCGCACCTGCACATGGCCACACGCGGGACGGGCCCGCGCGCGGAGCTGCGCCAGATCGCGGCGGCCACCTACCACCAGGTGTGGTGGCCCCCGGCCGACACCGTGGTCTATGACGGGGCGAACCTGCCCGTCTGGGACGAGGACGCCACCACCTACGTCGACCCCCGCACGGGGGAGGTGCTGCCGACCTGGGATGAGGCGCTGGACGCCCTGGACGCCGACCCCGACGCCGAGCCGATGCACGTGGTCCGCTTCGGGCCGCAGGTGGACGCCAAAGGCGTGCTGGCCGGGTCTGCTGACGCCGACCGGTGCGTGCGCTACCTCGCGAAGTACCTGACCAAGGACATCGCCGAATGCCACGCCGTGGAGACCGACGCACAAGCCCGCCACGTCGAACGCCTCGTTGAGGCCCTGAGGTTCGAGCCCTGCTCGCCCCGCTGCGCCAACTGGCTGCGCTACGGCATCCAACCCGACAACCCCAAGCCGGGCATGGTGCCGGGCTACTGCCGGTCCAAGGCCCACCGCCGCGAACACCTGGGCTACGCCGGGCGCCGCGTCCTGGTCTCGCGCAAGTGGTCGGGCAAGACCATGGCGGACCATAAGGCCGACCGCCTGACCTGGGTCCTCAACGCACTCGGCGTCCGCCCCGGCGAGGAGGGCCAGGACCACGCCGCCCAACAACCCCCGGCGCTCGCCTCCGTGGCCTCCGGCAACCACGCCTGGGAGCTGGCACGGCCCACCGACCCCGACGTCCCGCCCCGTGAACACCGCCTGCTGCGCGCGGTCGGCGAAGCCCTCAAACGCCGCGCCCAACTCGACGCGGCACGGCAATCCGGTCTTTCGGCAAGTAGTGAAGGCAGGGCAGCATGACCCCCACTCCTCTTCTGCTCACCGTTCCGGAAGCGGCTCGGGCACTGGCCATCTCGCGGAGCAAGCTCTACGAGCTGATGAGCGCGGGCGCCGTGCGTTCCGTCAAGATCGACGGTGCTCGCCGCATTCCCGTGAGGGCGCTCGACGCCTACGTGGCCTCGCTGATGGGCAGTGACGAGGTGGCTGCCTGATGTCCAGGAAAGCGACCGCCGCCCCGAAGCCGGACGACGAAAGCGCGGGCCGCCCGAAGAAGCGTCCCAAGCTGCGCGACGGTGTTGTGAAGCGGGGCAAGACCTGGTCCTACGTCATCCGCGTGCCCGATCCGGAAACGGGACTGAGCAAGCCCAAGTGGGTCGGCGGCTTTTCAACCGAGGACGAAGCCAAGGCGGCGCGTGACGAGGCAAGAGTCAAGGCGCGGCGGGGAGAATACGTCAATCGTAACAACGTCACGGTCGCGCAGTACCTCTCCGAGTGGATCGACGCGCACGCGGTGGTGATCAAGCCCAAGACGCTGTACATGTACCGCTATCTGATCACCCGCTACGTCGTTCCGCGCATCGGCGGTGTCCGGCTCCAGGCGGTGCGGCCGGCCACGCTCACCAAGCTCTACCGCGAGATTTCGGCAACCGGCGGGAAAGGCGGCCGTCCGCTGTCCCCGCGCACGGTCGAGTACGTGCACGCGGTGCTGCGCAAGGCGTTCCGTGACGCGGTGGAGGTGGAACAGCTCCTCGCGTCCAACCCGGTCGAGCGCGCCAAGCGTCCGCGCAAGGAACGCGCGGAACCGGGTGAGGTTTGGACGCCGGGGCAGTTGCGGGTCTTCCTGACCGAGGCCGCCAGCCGTCACCGCTTGCACGCGTTCTTCCACCTGGCCGCGTATACGGGCGCGCGGCGCGGCGAACTGCTCAACCTCCGGTGGTCGGATGTCGATCTGGACACGGGAGAGATTCGGATCGCTGGGTCGGCTTCGTTTATCGACGGCAAGCGGGTCGAGGGCACGACCAAGAGCGGCCGGGCGCGGACCGTCGCCGTTGACTCCGACACGGTGGCCGTGCTCAAGGGACACCGCGCCCGCCAGGACGAAGACCGTGAGGCGGTGGGGGAGGCGTGGCGGGGGAGCGGTGACTACGTGTTCACCACGGGGTGGGGGGAGCCCATCCATCCGGACACCGTGTCGTCGCTGATGTCCACCCTGATCCGCCGGTACAACAACCCGCCGGCGGGCAAGGGCGCGGCGCCGGACGAGCCGCTTCCCGCCGCGCGACTGCACGACCTGCGGCACATCCACGCGACCACGCTGCTCCACGCGGGGGTGCCGGTGCACGTGGTGGCCGCGCGGCTGGGGCACGCCGATCCGTCCATCACGCTGCGGGTCTACGCGCACGTGGTGAACGAGCAGGTGGCCACGGTGGCCGACACCTTCGCGGAGATCCTGCGCGAGGCGGGATAGCCGCTCCGTGTTAGCGGGGGTGTTAGCACAAAGGCCGGTTCCCGAACAAGGAACCGGCCTTTGACCTGGGCGCACTCGGGAGGATTCGAACCCCCAACCTTCTGATCCGTAGTCAGATGCTCTATCCATTGAGCTACGAGTGCCGGTTTTGAGTTGTGGACTTCCGTGGGGTGTTCCCCTGGAAGACGTGTATGACTCTACCACGGGGCACAGGGCGGTTTGGCCACATTAAAGCTGGGCGGGGGGCTGCACCGCGGCCTGGGTGAAGGCGTGGTGGGCGATGGCTGCGGCGGTCTCCTGGGGGGTCATCGTCGCGGTGTCCAGCCACCAGCCGATACCCGACATGGTGTGCTCCATCGCCCGGTAGTAGGGGGTGTAGTCGAGGTCCACGCGTTCTCGGGGTGGGCGGGCGGCGTTGCGGGCCTGGCAAACCTCCAGGGGTGGGGCCAGGACGACGAACATCACCGGGCGGGGGTGCAGCAGGTGGAGCATGTGGTCGAGCAGCCGGGGGTTGTCGATGGTGTACTCGATGATCGGGAACACCCCGGCATCGGCGAAGTTGTTCGCCAGGGTGCACATGTTGCGGGCGCAGAGGAGGAGTTGGCGGTCGGCCTCCTCGGGTGGGGTGCCGGTGAACCCGACGCGGCCCTGCACCACCATGTAGGACAGCGTGTCGCCGCTGATGTGGGCCGCGCGCGGGAAGTGGGCGGCCACCAGCGGGGCCACCGTCGACTTTCCCGCTCCGGGCATGCCCGACAGGATCAGGCAGCCCGGGGCCGTGGCCGCCGCGCCGTTGGTGTCGTGCATGAGAGTCCTTGCCTGGCCGCCGTGTGGGGTGCGGGCGGCATCGTCGCATCGACCGGGCGCGGGCGCACCTGGTTTTGCGGTGTGCGGACTGCCGGTGAGGCGGCGACCACCGGCGTGCATTTCCCAGGGCGCTTCGGGCAGCGGGCCACCGACGGTGGAAGAGGCGCCTTGGGAAGGGGGAGGCATGGCCGGACGTGATCGGCCGCCGCGCGGGACGCATGACCGGCCCTACAGCGCGCTCAACCTGCGCCTGGTGCTGGCCGCGCTGGGTGTCGTCGTCTGCGTCGCCCTGGGCGTCGCGGCGTGGGTCGCGGACTTCGCCGTCCTCGCCCTGGTCCTGTGGGCGCTCGCGGTGGTCGGTGTGGTCGACGCCGTGGTCGTCCAGCGCCGCCGGCGGCGGCGCGGTCCCGGCCACCGTTCGCTGTTCGAGTGACCCGCGCCTCCCCGGGCGCCCGCGAACCGCAGGAGGAATGACGTGTCCGAGCCCCTGGGCCACGAGCCCGAGCAGACCGACGACCGCGGGTTCGCGCCCGTGCTGCGCGACGAGGACGAGTCGCCGTCGCAGGAGTACGCGCGCGAGCACGGCCGCAAGGCCACCGGCACCGGTGTGCCCACCTCGGTGCCAGCCGACGGCGACACCGAGGACCGCTCGGTGCTGGAGGACCCCGACGCCGACGTGCCCCCGCATGCCTGACCGGTCGATGTGACGACTTGTCGGCGCCCGCTTGACCCGCCGGCGCCCCGGCTGCGGTGCCCCTACAGCACGCGCAGCCGGGCGCGCCGGCCCGTCGGGGTGCCCGGCTCGGCCGCTCCGTCCCTGGCGGTGAACGCCAGGCCGAACATCAGCGTGTTCAGCTCCTCCAGCGGGATGTGCAGGTCGGCGGCCACCTGGGCCGCCGGGGTGCCCGTGCGGCGCAGGCGCTGGAACGCCTTGGTCAGGACCTGCGACGTCTCGCGGGGGATCCCGTCGGGCTCGCCGCGGCGGTAGCCCAGTTCGGCCAGTTGCGCGCAGGTCGACCGGTACTGCCAGTCGGTGAGCAGGCCGAGGTCGTGCATGCGGTAGGTCAGCGCCATCGCCGACACCCGCCAGATGGTGCGCGCCTTCAGGATCTGGTCGACCTGGGCGCCCGCCGGCATGCGCGCGAGGACGTCGGCCCGGGGCATCAGGAACGCGCTGGCGAACTGGTTGGCCTCGCGTTCGGCGTCGGGCCCGGTCAGCGGCCGCTCCTGGCCGTGCATCACCAGGTGCCCGAGTTCGTGGGCGGCGTCGAACCGGCCGCGCTCGGCGGTCTTGCCGGTGCTGAGGAACACGTAGGGGGTGGAGTCGCGCCAGAAGCTGAACGCGTCGACCTCCTCGTGCTCGGGGTCGAGCGAGAACACGCACACCCCGTGCGCCTCCAGCAGGTGCACCATGTTGGGCGCCGCCGCCTCGCCCAGCCCCCAGCGGGAGCGCACGATCTCGGCGGCCACGTCGGGCGCGGGCCGGCCCAGGGTGGGAACGTCGGGCTCGGGCAGCGCGAACCGCTCGGCCAGCCAGTGGTGCAGTTGCACTCCCAGCGCGGCGCTGGCCCGCACCGCCTTCTGCTTGCGCATCGAGGTCTTGGTGCGGGCGCGGAACGCCACGGCCTCCGAGCCGACCTCCTCGATGTCCTCGGCGGTGAAGAACGCGACCGGGAACCGCAGCGCCGCCGCGATCGCCGCCAGGGTCTCGGCGGAGGGCTCGGCCCGCGCGTTCTCGTAGCGCGACAGGCTCTGCTGGGAGATCCCGCAGGTCCGCGAGAGCTGCGCCAGGGTCACCGCTCGCCGTTCGCGGGCGAGTTGGATGCGGGAGGGGGTGACCATGTGTGGTGTGCGCCCTGTCGTGTAAGTCGGTGGTGGCCTGGCGGTGGACCGGCGTCAGCGGAAGTCCACCGGGATGACGAGCCCGCCCGGCACCTCGCCCTCGTCGGGGAAGACGACCGGGCCGGTCGCGACGACCGGCAGCGGGAGGCGCTCGATCCAGTCGGTAATGTACCCCTGTTCGTCCGTGGGCTTGGGGAGCGACAGCTCGCTGTGCCAGTACACGGTGTCGTCGCCGGGCCGGGCCTCGCGGTTGACCAGCAGCACCCACACGTCGAGGTGCTCGGAGTCCGCCAACTCGACCTCGTCGCCCGGGCGGCGCAGCGGCTCGGCGTCGAACAGCGCGAGCTGGTCGCCGCCGCCCTGGGCGAGCAGCACCTGGCCGTTGGGTCCGCGCGGGTGGAGGTTGCGCGGGGCCTCGGTGGGGTGGCCGGTGAGGGAGTTGCCCAGCATGGTCTGGATGGCCGTGGTGCGCTGGGGGTCGACGGTGAGGTCGATCTGCATCAGGCGGGCGTTGTCCCAGCCGAACTCCGACTTCTGGCCCTCGCGCAGGGCCGCCAGCCGCGCCTCGTAGCCGAACCGGCCCGCCGCGCCCGCGCTGTGGTTGGGGGTGGCCTGGCGCCGGCCGGCCTCGCCCATGCGGATGGCGCGCTCAAGGACCGGCCAGGAGGTGCCGATCTCTTCGAGGCGGGAGTGGAGGCGGGGGAGGTCCAGGGCACCGTGCGGATCGGGCAGCATGCGTTCCTCCGGTGAGGTGGGTTGAAGAAACGCTACCGCATTCGCGGTCGGAAATTTTCAACTTCCGGGGAGGTGTGCCGGATCCCTAGGAGCTGTTCCGGGCCGTCGCGGCGAGGGAGCCCAGCAGGCCCAGGGCCTCGGCGCTGGCCGACCCCGGCTCGGCCTGGTAGACCATCAGTTCCTGGCCGGGGGCCGACCGCACGTCGAAGGTCTGCATGGTCAGCTCCAGCGGCCCCACCTCGGGGTGGTCGAACGCCTTGTGCTCCAGCGTCTTGCCCCGCGCGTCGTGGTCGGCCCACAGCGCCGCGAACTCCGGGCTGGCCGCCAGCATCTCGGCGAGCACCGCGCGCACGCGCGGGTCGTCGGGCGCGCGGCCGTGGCCCAGCCGGAACCCCGCCACCGCGCCGCGCGCGACCGAGGGCCAGTCGCGGTAGAAGGACCGCGCGCCGGGCTCGGTGAACACCATGCGCAGCAGGTTGCCCGAGCGGGCCCGCTCGCCGAACAGGGCGTCGGCGATCGCGTTGGTGGCCAGCACGTCGTAGGCGCGGTTGTAGACCACCGCCGGGTTGTCGGGCCAGGCGTCCATGAGCCGCAGCAGGCTGGGCTCCACCCGGTCGGACACGCCGGCGGGGTGCTCGCGCGGCGCCAGCCCGGCCAGGCGGAACAGGTGCTGGCGGCCGTCCTCGTCCAGCCGCAGCGCGGCGGCCAGGGCGTCGAGGACCTGGGCCGAGGGCGTGCGCTCCCGGCCCTGCTCCAGCCGGGTGTAGTAGTCGGCGCTGACGCCCGCCAGCAGCGCGACCTCCTCACGGCGCAGGCCGCTGACACGGCGCCGGCCGGTGCTGACCAGGCCGGCCTGGTCGGGGGTGACCCGGCCGCGCCGGGTGCGCAGGTACTCGCCGAGTTCGCTCATGGCACAACTGTAGGCAAGGCCCGCCCGCCCAGCCTGGGTGCGCCGCACCCAGGCGGAGAGCGCCCTTCCTCGGGCGCGGCGGCACCGGCAGAGTCGGGGCCATGGATACGACACACACCGCTCCCCGTACCAACCGAGTCGTCCTGGTCACCGGCGCCAGCAGCGGTATCGGCGAGGCCATCGCCGAGCGCCTGGTGGCCGAGGGCCACCACGTCGTGGCGGGCGCCCGCCGCACCGACCGCCTGGACGCCCTGGCCGAGCGCACCGCCCCGGCCGCCGAGCGCTCGGGCGGCAGCCTGCTGCCCCTGCGCCTGGACGTGACCGACCGCGCGAGCACCGCCGACTTCGTCGAGGCCGCCCGCGCCCGGCACGGCCGCGTCGACGCGCTGGTCGCCAACGCGGGCGTGATGCCGCTGTCCCGCCTGGACTCCCTGCTGGTGGAGGAGTGGGACCGGATGATCGACGTCAACGTGCGCGGCCTGCTGCACGGCATCGCCGCGGCGCTGCCGGTCTTCACCGCCCAGGGCGGCGGCCACTTCGTCACCATCGCCAGCACCGGCGCCCACGAGGTGGTGCCGACCAGCTCCGTCTACTCCGCCACCAAGTACGCCGCCTGGGCCATCACCGAGGGCCTGCGCCAGGAGAGCGACCCCTCGGTGCGGGTCACCACGGTCTCGCCCGGGGTGGTGGAGTCCGAACTGGCCGACTCCATCACCGAGCCCGGCGCCGCGGAGATGATGAAGACCTACCGCGCCAACACCATGTCGCCCGACGCGGTGGCCCGCGCGGTGAGCTTCGCGCTCGACCAGCCCGACGAGGTGGACGTCAACGAGATCGTCATCCGCCCCACCACCATGCGCTGAGGTCGGCGCCCGTGTGAGGCGGGCGCGGACCGGGTAGCGGCTGCGCCCGTGACGACGCGCCCGCCCTCGCGGGCCGCCGACCGAACGGAAGGTGGGAAAGCCCCATGACCATGCCCGAGGAGTCCGGCAAGAAGACCCCGCAGACCGACCAGGTGCTGCCCGGCGCCCGCGACGAGGGCGAGGACCGCGAGCCCGACACCCGGCGCGAGCTGGAGGCCGAGTTGCAGGACGCCATGGAGGAGGCGGGCACCAGCCGGGAGGACTTCGAGGAGAAGTGACCGGCCGGCGCCGGGTCCGCCCTGATCGGACCCGGCGCCGGCGCCGCCGCGCCCCCGCGTGGCAGGATCTGCAATGTCCGTGTCGTTGACGCCGTGTGCCCCGCCGACCAGCATGAACGGCATGAGGCGCGTCGTGGTGGTGGTGTTCGAGCGGTTCCAGTTGCTGGACCTGGCCGGCCCCGCCGACGTGTTCGCCTCGGCGGGGCTCTTCGCCGGCGACGGCGGCTACCGGATCGAGCCGGCGGCGCCGCGCGCGGGCGCGGTGACCGCCCACAACGGTTTGGCCGTCCACGCCCAGGCGGCCCTGGGCGAGGTCGCCGGCCCCATCGACACCCTGCTGGTGGTCGGCGGGTTCGGGGTGCCCGACCAGTTGGCCGACCGCGCGCTGGTGGCCGACATCGCCCGCCTGGCGGGCGAGGCGCGCCGGGTGGCCTCCGTCTGCAACGGCGCCTTCCTGCTGGCCGAGGCGGGGCTCCTCGACGGCCGCCGGGCCACTACGCACTGGTGGGCGGCCCCCGAGTTCGCCGAGCGCTACCCCGCCACCGAGGCCGACCCCGCGCCCATCTACATCCGCGACGGCGACGTGTGGACCTCAGCCGGCGTCACCGCCGGCATCGACCTCGCGCTGGCGCTGGTGGCCGAGGACCACGGCCACGACCTGGCCGCGCGGGTGGCCCGCGCCCTGGTGGTCTACCTGCACCGGCCCGGCGGCCAGGACCAGTTCAGCCTGCCGGTGCGCGTGCCCGCGCCGCGCAGCGCGCCGCTGCGCGACCTCCAGGCGTTCATCGACGCCCACCCCGCGGCCGACCTGCGTATCCCCGCGCTGGCCGAGCGCACCGCCATGAGCGAGCGCCACTTCGCGCGGGTCTTCACCCGCGAGACCGGGATGACACCGGGCGCCTACGTGGAGCGCAGCCGCGCCGACGCGGCCCGGCGGCTGCTGGAGACCACCGCCCACCCGCTGGACCGGGTCGCCCGCGAGTCCGGCCTGGGCACCCCCGAGACCCTCTACCGCGTCTTCCGCCGCCACTGGCGGATCTCACCCGGCGACTACCGCCGCCGGTTCCAGGCGAAGGAGAACTGAGACGATGCACGCCGCGATTCCCCTCTACCCCGGGTTCACCGCGCTGGACGCGGTGGGCCCCTACACCGTGCTCGCCTTCGCCCCGGGCTGGACGGTGACCTTCGCCGCCGCCGAGCCGGGGCCCGTCACCGACGACCGCGGCAGCCTCACCCTGGCCGCCACCGCCGCCCTGGCCGACGTGCCCCGCCCCGACGTGGTGGTGGTGCCGGGCGGCCCCGGCACGGCCGAGGCCATGGGTGACGCCGTCCTGCTGGACTGGCTGCGCGCCGCGCACGAGCACGCCGCCTGGACGACGTCGGTGTGCAGCGGCTCGCTCATCCTGGGCGCGGCGGGGCTGCTGGGGGGCCGGCGGGCGACCTCCCACTGGGGCGTGGTCGAGGGCCTGGCCGGCTTCGGGGCCGAGCCGGTGCGCGAGCGCGTCGTGGTGGACGGCACGGTGGTCACGGCGGCGGGGGTGTCGGCCGGGATCGACATGGCCCTGGACCTGCTGGCGCGCGCCAGCGGCGCCGACACCGCGCGCGCCGTGCAACTGGTGACGGAGTACGACCCCCGCCCGCCGTTCGACAGCGGCGACGCCGCGCGGGCGGACGCGGCCCTGCGCGAGGCCGCGCTCAGCCTGATCTGAGGCGCGGCGCACCCGCACGGCCCCGGTCCGCGGCGGGTTCGGCCGCGGACCGGGGGACGCGGGGTGCGGGGCGCCGGGCCGGCTCAGCCCGCGGTGGCCTCCTTGACCGCCTCGGCCCACAGGGACACCGCGGAGTCGACCTGGTCGGCGGTGACGATCAGCGGCGGGATCATCCGCACCACGTTGCCGTGCGGACCGCAGGTCAGCAGCAGCAGCCCCTTGTCGGCGGCGATCCGGTGGGCGCGGGCGGCGGTGTCGGTGTCGGGCCGGCCGTCGGCCGTGGTGAACTCGTTGCCCACCATAAGCCCCAGCCCCCGGACGTCGCCGATGGCGGCGTGCTCGGCGGCCACGCCGCGCAGCCCCTCCAGCAGGCGCTCGCCCATCGCGCGGGCGTTGTCGACCAGCCCCTCCTCCTCGATGACGTCGAGGGTGGCCAGCGCCGCCGCGCAGGAGACCGCGTTGCCGCCGTAGGTGCCGCCCTGGGAGCCCGGCCACGCCTTCTCCATCAGCGCGCTGGGCGCCGCGATGGCCGACAGCGGGAACCCGCTGGCCAGGCCCTTGGCGGTGATCACGATGTCGGGGGTGATCTGGGCGTGGTCGTGGCCCCAGAACCGGCCGGTGCGCCCGAACCCGGTCTGGACCTCGTCGGCCACCAGCAGGATGCCGTGCCGGTCGGCCCGCTCGCGCAGGCCGCGCAGGAAGGCCGGCGGCACCGGGACGTAGCCGCCCTCGCCCAGGACCGGCTCGATGAAGATCGCGGCGGTGTCCTGGGGGGAGGTGACCGTGGCGAACTGGTAGTCCAGTTCGCGCAGCGCGTACTCCACGGCCGCGTCCTCGCTCATTCCCAGCCGGTAGGCGTAGGGGAAGGGGGTGACCACCACGCCCGGCATCAGCGGGCCGATGCCCGCGCGGATCTTGACGCCGGAGGTGGTGAGCGAGGCGGCGGCCATGGTGCGGCCGTGGAAGGAGCCCTGGAACACGATCGCGTTCTGCCGGCCGGTGGCCTGGCGCGCCAGGCGCAGGGCGGCCTCGACCGCCTCGCTGCCGGAGTTGACGAAGAACAGCCGGTCGACGCCGGTGGGCAGCACCCCGCCCAGCCGCTCGGTGAGCCGCAGCAGCGGCCGGTGCATCACGGTCGTGTACTGGCCGTGGATGAGGGTGGCGACCTGGCGCTGCGCCGCCTCCACGACGCGCGGGTGGCAGTGGCCGGTGCTGGTGACCCCGATCCCGGCGGTGAAGTCGAGGTAGCGGCGGTCGTCCTCGTCGTAGATGTAGACGCCCTCACCGCGCGCGGCGAGTACGGGCGTGGCCTGCTTGAGCAGGGGGGACAGCTCGGCCGACTGCTCAGCCATACTCAAACCTCATTCCGTGGGTGGTGCGCCCCGGCGGCGCTGGGGACCATGCTCGCCCACGCGGCCCCGGGCCGCGGCGCGGGGGGCGGGGGCGGGCCGCCCGCGGGCGCCGGGACCGCGGGCGTGCAGCACAGCACTTCCGTAGGATTGTTGACAATCGACAGAGCTATGGAATCATCCGGCGTGTGGCGGTGTCCAGGTTCGCGCTTACCCCCGCGCGGGCCTGGACGCCGTCCGCCCGGCATGATGTTCCCGGCGGCAGTTAGCCCGCGCGCCCACCGGGGAAGGCGTAAGCGGCGGGGCCTGCGCGCTCTCCTCGGACGCGTTGTGGACCCCTCGTTGCGCACGAGCCGAAAACCGAGAAGGGGATGTACCGCAATGACCTTGGCGGAACGGGAGACGCAGGTCGTCGAACGCGTGTCTAAGCAGCTCTTCATCGGCGGCACGTGGCGTGACGCCACCGGCGGTGCCACGTTCAAGGTCGAGGACCCCTCGACCGGCGGCGTGCTGTGCGAGGTCGCCGACGCCACCGTCGAGGACGCCTTCGCCGCCCTCGACGCGGCCGCCGCCGCGCAGTCCTCGTGGGCCGCGTGGGCGCCGCGCGACCGGGGCGAGATCCTGCGCCGGGGCTACGAACTCCTGATGGAGCGCCAGGACGACCTCGCCCTGCTGATGACCCTGGAGATGGGCAAGCCCCTCGCCGAGGCCAAGGGCGAGATCGCCTACGCCGCGGAGTTCCTGCGCTGGTTCTCCGAGGAGGCCGTGCGCATCGGCGGCGAGTACTCCGTCTCGCCTAACGGCCAGGCCCGCTTCCTCATCATGCGCCAGCCGGTGGGCCCCTCCATGCTGATCACGCCGTGGAACTTCCCCATGGCCATGGGCACCCGCAAGATCGGCCCGGCCATCGCCGCCGGCTGCACCATGATCCTCAAGCCCGCCCAGCAGACCCCGCTGTCGGCGCTGGCGCTGGCCGGCATCCTCCGCGAGGCCGGCCTGCCCGAGGGCGTGCTCAGCGTGCTGCCCACCTCCGACGCCGGCGGGGTCACCGAGCCGCTGCTGCGCGACGGCCGCATCCGCAAGCTCTCCTTCACCGGCTCCACCGGGGTGGGCCGCACGCTGCTGGAGCAGAGCGCCCAGCAGGTGCTGCGCACCTCCATGGAGCTGGGCGGCAACGCCCCGTTTCTGGTGTTCGACGACGCCGACCTCGACGCCGCCGTCGAGGGCGCCATGCAGGCCAAGATGCGCAACATCGGCGAGGCGTGCACCGCCGCCAACCGCATGTACGTGCAGTCGGGCATCGCGCCGGAGTTCGCCCGCCGCCTCAGCGAGCGCATGGGCGCCCTGCGGCTGGGCCGGGGCACCGAGCCCGACGTCCAGGTCGGCCCGCTCATCGACGCCCGCGCCCGCGAGAAGGTGCAGGGGCTGGTCGACGACGCGGTCAGCCGGGGCGCCCGGGTGCTGGTCGGCGGCGGCCCGGGGGAGGGCGACGGCTACTTCTACCTGCCCACCGTGCTCGCCGACGTGCCGCAGTCCAGCGAGCTGTCCACCACCGAGATCTTCGGCCCGGTCGCCCCGATCATCCCCTTCGACACCGAGGAGGAGGCGCTGACCGCCGCCAACGACACCGAGTACGGCCTGGTCAGCTACGTCTACACCCAGGACCTCAACCGCGCCCTGCGGGTGTCGGAGGCCCTGGAGACCGGCATGGTCGGCCTGAACCAGGGCATCGTCTCCAACCCCGCCGCCCCCTTCGGCGGCGTCAAGCAGTCGGGCCTGGGCCGCGAGGGCGGCAAGGTCGGCATCGAGGAGTTCCTGGAAACCAAGTACGTCGGCATCGGCGGTTTGTAGCCTGGAGGCAGAGGCAGTAGGCCGTCGGTAGGGCGCGGGTGGGCCGACCGACGAGCACGGCGACCCCTCCCGCTGGACGCCCGCAAGGACAGGTCGCCGCCTCCGCCCCCCGACTACGGCGGAGGCGGCGGCAGGCACGAACGCGACGACGAGGACAGGTGACCCCCCTCCGCGAACTCCAGGCCCGCCTGGCCCGGGGCGTGCCCCCGGAGTGGCGGGCCGCTTTCCTGGCCGTTCCCCGGCACGAATTCATTCCGGAGACCGTCTGGATCCGCGAGGAAGGAAAACCCGTCCCGGTCCGCCGGTCCGATTCCCCCGAGAAGTGGTTGGCGGTCTGCTACACCGACGAGCCCATCGCCGTGCAACTGGACGACGGTGACGGCAGCGGGCGCGGGTACGTGTCGTCGTCGGCGTCCATGCCGGGTGTGGTCGCGCTCATGCTGGAGGCGGCGGAACTCTCCCCCGGCGTCCGGGTCCTGGAGATCGGCACCGGGACCGGGTTCAACGCCGCCCTGGTCGCCACCCGCGTGGGCGCCGAGAACGTCACGACCGTCGAGATCGACCCCGGCTTGGCGGTCGCGGCCCGCACCGCCCTCACGAGCGCCGGGTGGCCGGTCGAGGTGGTGATCGGCGACGGCACTACCGGGTACGCCGCCAACGCCCCTTACGACCGCATCCTGTCCACGGCGGCCGTGCACGCGGTGCCCCGTCCGTGGATCGAGCAGACCGCGCCCGGCGGGAAGGTCGTCACCCCGTGGGCGACCGCGTTCCACAGCGGCGCCCTGCTGCGCCTGCGGGTCGCCGACGACGGCACCGCATCGGGGCGCTTCGACGGCGACGCGGGGTTCATGTGGGTGCGCGGCCAGCGGACACCGCACGGGTCCGTGGAGGACCGGGTGCGGCCCGAGCACGACTTCACCGAGACGGTCACCGGGCTCCACCCCTACGGACCCGTGGGCGACTTCTCGGCGTCGTTCGCGATCGGTCTGCGCGTGCCGGGCATGACCTCGACGCTCGTCCACGATGACGACGACCCCGCCACGCGGCGCTACACGGTCTACCTCATGGACCCCGGGTCCGGGTCGTGGGCGTCCTGGCGGATCCTGCCGGAGGGCGCCAAGAACCCCGAGTACCCCGAGTACACCGTGCGCCAGCACGGCCCCCGCCGCCTCTTCGACGAACTCGACCGCGCCCACCGCTGGTGGCGGGAGGCGGGAAGCCCCGAGTACACGCGGTTCGGCCTCACCACGACACCTGAGGGCCAGTCGGTGTGGCTGGACGATCCCGCGAACGTGGTGGCCTAGCGCCGCCGGGTCGGGGTCCGGGCGTGCGGTGGTCGGTTCACGAGGCGTCGCCGCCCCGGCCGTCCGCTGGGGGAACCGGTCACAAGCTTCAACCGTCCCCCTCTCCCTTCTCCTGCTTCTCCTCCTCGGCCAGGCGGGTGAGTTCGGCGTGGAGTTCGGCGGCCAGGGCGTGGGCTCGGGTGAGGCGGGGGGCGGGGTGCCCGGGGGTGGCGGTGTCGGCGGGGGTGGGGGCCGTGGGCTCGGTGAAGGCGGTGCCGGGGTGGAGGCGTACCTGCTCGGCCGACTCGTCGGCCTCGATGTCGAACACCACCCGGTCGGAGCGGTGCCAGCTCTCGAACCACTCCAGGGGTGCGCCGTGCTGGTCGAAGGTGCTGCCCTCCAGCAGCAGCAGCGGGGCGCCCGGGGCCACGCCCAGGGACTCGGCGATGGCGGAGTCGGCCGGGACCGCGCGGACCTGGCGGCGGCCGCTGACCGGCTGGGCGCCGAAGCGCGCGGCCAGCAGCCGGTGCAGCGAGGAGTCGGTGAGCATGTCGGCGCTCAGCCCGGCCACCCGGTCGGCGGGCAGCCAGGTGCGCACGTAGGACAGCGGGTCGGCGCGCACCGAGCGCACCCGCTCCAGCCGCAGCACCGCGCGGGTGCCCAGGTGGCGGGCCACGTGCGCGGGCGGCGCGGCCTCCTCCAGCCGCACCACCCGCGTGGCGAGTTCCAGCCCGCTGCGGGAGAACTGGTCGAACAGCCCGGTCACCCGCTGCACGAGCCGCCGGTGCTCGACCCCCGCCGTGGCCACCGCCGCCCGCCCGGGGTCGCGGCGCACGACCCCCTCCTCCTCCAGGGTGGCAAGCGCCTGGCGCACCACGCTGCGCGAGACGCCGAACCGCTCCTGGAGCGCGGCCTCGCTGGGCAGGGTGTCGCCCGGCGCGATGGTCCGGTCGCGGATCTCGGCGCGCAGCTCCGCCGCGATCTGGGCGTACAGCGGGCGCGGATCGGACCGGTCGACGGACATGGTCGGCATTCTAGGCGCGGAGGGCGCGGCCGGCCCGTGGACCGGCCGCCGGGCGGTGGGCGGCAAGGGCGGCTGACCGCCGTGGGTGGCGGGCCGGCGGTCAGCCGGCCGCCTGGGCGGTCTTCCAGACGTGGTCCCAGCCGGGCGCCAGCTCGGCGGCCCGCCGGATGGCCAGCACCAGGCTGGACTCCCGGGCGATGCCCTGGCCGGCGATGTCGAACGCGGTGCCGTGGTCCACCGAGACCCGCACGACCGGCAGGCCCACGGTGATGTTGACCCCGTCGTCGCCGTAGACGGCCTTGAACGGCGCGTGCCCCTGGTCGTGGTAGCACACGACGACCAGCTTCCACTTGCCCTTGACCGCCGCCGGGATGAGCGCGTCGGCCGGCAGCGGCCCCGACGCGTTGATCCCGGCCGCGCGCGCCCGCGCCACGGCGGGCTCCAGCACGTCGGCGTCCTCGTCGCCGAACAGCCGGTTCTCCCCGGCGTGCGGGTTGAGGCCGGCCACGCCGATGGCCTCGCCGGGCCGGCCCAGCGCGGTGGCGAACGCCCCCGCCAGGCGCAGCACGGCGTCGGTGCGCTGCGGCGTGACGTTCTTGATGGCGTCGGCCAGCGACACGTGCGTGGTCAGGTGGAAGAAGTACAGGTCGCCGGCCGACAGCACCAGGCTGAAGTTCTCGACCCCGAACTCGTGGGCGAGCAGCTCGGTGTGGCCGGGCCAGCGGTGCCCGCCCAGGTGCATGGCGGCCTTGTTCAGCGGCGGGGTGACGATCCCGTCGACCAGGCCGCGCCGGGCGAGGTCGCAGGCGGCCATGACGAACCGCGCCGCGCCGTCGCCGGCCTCGGCGCTGAGTTCGCCGTGGGGCACGTGCGCCAGCGACCCGCCGACCTGCACGACGTCGATGGCCTCGGGGTCGGCGCCGGCCTCGGCGGGCGACTCCACCACGCGGACGCGGTCGGGGTCGCCGCCCACGAGCCGCACCCCGGCGCGCAGCGCGTCGGCGTCGCCCACGACCACCGGACGGCAGACCTCGCGCACCTCGGGGTGGTTGAGCAGCGACTTCGCGGTGATCTCGGGACCGATCCCGGCGACGTCGCCGAGGGTGATGGCGAGGGTCGGACGGCTCATGACTGGTGCCTCCTGTGTCGGATCGCCGTGGCGGCGGTGATCAGGGCGTCGGGGTCGCCGAAGCCCCCGGCCTTGGTGACGACGGGCAGCCCGTGCAGCGGCCCGCCGGTGAGGGTTCCCGCGGGGATGCCCGCCTCGACCTCGCCCGTGAGGGCGATGCCGGTGGCGCCCAGGGCATCGACGACCGCGCGGGCGCCGTCGCCGCCGGTCACCACGAGCCCGGCGAGGCCGTGGCGGTGGGCGAGTTCGGCGGTCAGCACGCCGAAGCGGTGGGCGACCTCGGCGGGGTCCAGGCCGAGCGCGCGGTCCTCGGGCGCGACCACGGCGAGGATCTCGGGCGCCTGGGCGAGGCGCTCCTCCACGCGGGCGTGCCACTCCTTCCAGGCGGTGCCGTCGGCGCCGGGCGCGAGCGCGGCGGCCGGGCAGTACTCCACCGGCGCGCCGGCGGCCAGGCGCTCCACCTGGCCGCGGGTGGCGGCGTGCAGCGAGGTGACGACCACCAGCGCGGTGCCGGGCGCGGCGCCGGCGGCCCAGGCGCCCGCCATCGGCGCGGCCAGGCCGGCCGAGCCCACGGGCACGGCGCGCGGACCCAGGTGGGCGATGGCTGCGGCCAGGCGCTCCAGGTCGGCGTCGGTCCGGGCGTCGGCGACGACCACGGGGCCGGCCGCGGCGATGAGCGCGGCGTCGGCGGCGGGGTCGGCGGGGCCGTCGCCGGCCAGCCGCACGTGCCCGGCGCCCAGCAGGGTCGGGATGTGGCTCTCGCGCACCGGGGTGACGGGGTCGGTGCCCACCGGGGTCTCGTGCGCGGGGACGCCGTCGACCAGCAGCACGCCGTCGACGACGGTGCGCCCGGCTTCGGGGAACGCGGGGCAGACCACGGCCACCGCGTCGGGCGCCCACGCCCGGCGGGCGGCCTCGACCTCGGCGGCCAGTTGCCCGCGCAGGGTGGAGTCGACCTTCTTGTAGAGGTGGCGCGCGCCGTGCAGGCGGCGCACCTGCTCGGCCACCGCGGCGGCGGCCGCCTCGGCGTCCATCGCGCGGGAGTCGGTGCTGACCGCGACCACGTCGGCGGTGCCGCCGGCGGAGCCCAGTTGCAGCTCGGTGGACCACCCGGCGCGCAGGAAGCGCACGCCGGTGTCGTTGGCGCCGGTCAGGTCGTCGGCGACGAGGGCGATGACGGGGCTCATGCGGCGGCCTCCTGCTCGGCGGCGGACTCCTTAGCGAGGGTTTCGGCGGCTCCGCCGCGCTTGAGCAGCCAGGTGGTCAGCAGCGGCGCGAGGATCGCGGTGACCAGCACGCACGCGGCGATCTGGGAGGTGGCGGTGCCCACGTACTGCTGGAAGGAGGGGTCGGCGGCGGCGACGATGGCGGGGGTGGCCACGGAGTTGCCCGAGGTGGTGCCGGCGGCGAAGCCGATGCCGCTCTCGGCGCCGCGGCGCAGCAGCACCCGGTAGCCCAGGTAGACCAGGCCGCCGGTGACCACGGCGAGCAGCACGCCCAGCAGGATGCCGCTGAGGCCGCCCGAGGCGACGTCGGCGAGGTTGATGCCGGTGCCCAGCGAGAAGGAGAAGAACGGGATGACGATGTTGGGCACGGGGGCCAGGACCTCGCGCCACTTGGCGTCGACGTTGCCGACGATCACGCCGAGCACGAACGGCAGCACGGCCGCCAGCAGCGCCAGGAACGGGATCTCGCCGAGTCCGGAGGCGCCCAGGAACAGCAGGGCGAAGAACGGGCCGTCGTTGATGGCGCCGGCGATGTAGGCGCCGCGGTCGCGGGCGCGGCCGTACTGGCCGGTCACCGCCAGCCACAGGCCGCCGTTGGAGTTGGTGGCGGCGGCCAGCAGGGCCAGGATCGAGACCCCGAGCACGCCGTCGGGGCCGGTGACCGCGCCCAGCGCGATGACCAGCAGGCCGGGGATGACGCTCTTGGTCAGCAGCACCACGCCGGTGGTGGCCAGCACGGGGCCGCCGGTGCGCATCGTGACCTGGGTGCCGGTGGCGAAGATGAGCAGCGCGATGAGCGGGAGCGCGCTGTCCTTGAACAGGGCGGTGGTGAACCCGCCGATCTCCAGCGCCCCGGGGGCGAAGGTGCCGATCACCGATCCCAGCAGCAGCGGGATCAGCATGAGCCCCCCGGGCAGGCGGTTCATGGTCCGGAAGATCGGGACCAGGGTGCCATGGCCGTCGCGCATGGCTGCTCCTCTCCGGGGGCCGGGATGCGGATCCTTCCCCACACGTGTCACGCATTATTGTACGGACAGAGTGTACGTACAATTCTGAGAGAGTGCTACACCGGGTTCACATCGGGCAACATCGCGCGGGCCGGCGCGGGCCGGGGGAGAGGCGGCGGTGCGGGGAGGAAGAACGGTCCCGATTGAGGAAAACCCCGGTGAACTGGGATTTCTTCCACACGTGCGCCCGCGCGGGCGGGCCGGCGGCGGCGCGCGCGGAGGCGGCGCCGGTCCGGACGCGGGGCGCGTGCGCCGGTGTGAACGGTCCGTACCGGTTCACGGATTCACCCGCGCGGCACCCTCCCGTACGGACAGCGCCCCGGCCCGGCCACCGGGTGTCCGCACAGGCGAGGGCCGCGCACAGGCGAGGGCCCGCGCACCGGCGGGGACCTCGCGCACCCGCAGTGCCCACCGCCCCCCGCACACGCCGACGGCCCGCGCCACCCCTCGCAAGCGGGGCGGCGCGGGCCGTCGGCGGTGCGGGCGGGTCAGCTCCGGGCGGTGGGCGCGCCCGCGTTGATCCGCTCGACCGTGTCGAGCATGTGCGACTCGATGAGACGCAGCAGAAGCTCCTCGTCGCCGTCGGTTATGGCGTCGAGCAGCTTCTGGTGCTCCTCCACGAGTTCGTCGGCTTCGGGGTAGACCTCCTGCATCACCGTCAGGCACATGCGCGCCTCGACCAGCAGGGTCTCGGCCATCCGCTCCAGCCGGTGGTTGCCCGAGCAGCTCACCAGCGCGCGGTGGAACGCCTGGTCGGCGTCGCTCATGGCGGTGCGGTCGCCGGTGCCGGCCGCCGCCACCAGGTCGTTGAGCGCGGCCGTGAGCCGGGCCAGCGCCTCGCCCCGGTTGCCGCGCATGATCAGCTCGCAGGAGGCGCGCTCGACCGCCAGCCGCGCCACGTAGATGTCGCGCACGTCCTCGGGTCCGAGTTCGCGCACGAACAGCCCGCGGTGCCGCTCGCTGCGCAGCAGCCCCTCCTGCACCAGGCGCTGCATGGCCTCGCGCAGCGGGCCCCGGCTCACGCCGAGCTGGGCGGCGAGGTCGGTCTCGCCCAGTTGGTCACCGGGGGCCAGTGCGCCGTGCATGATGGCCGTGCGCAACTGGTCGGCGATCAGCTCGGCGGTGGACCTCCGCGGGACGGGTTCGAGTCGGGCTGGCGAGTTCATGGCATCCGTACTCCTTCGCTCTCTTCTTTTATGGTCGCGCCTTTTTTCCATGGTCGCGCGGACCGGCCGGAACCGGTACCGCGCGGTGGGGGCGGGGCCCCCCCCCACCCCCCCCCCCCCCCCCCCGCCCCCGCGCCCCCCCCCCCCCGCCCCCCCCCCCCCCC
>NZ_JAJAQC010000072.1 GCF_027604915.1 Streptomonospora mangrovi | reverse complement strand
CGCGCGGTGCGGCCGGAACCCGCCAACGGGTCCCGGCCGCACCGTGGTCGCGGCGGCCGCGCCTAGCGCTCGGCCGCCGCCGCCGCTGTCCCGGCCCCGGCGCGGAACAGCGAGCCCAGCCCCTCGCGGGGCGTGGTGACGCCGGCCAGGCGCAGCCCCTCCCACACGCTGACCTGGTTGGCGGTCAGCACGGTCTTGCCCAGCCGGTCCTCCAGGGCGTCCAGCACGCCCGCGCTGTGCAGCGCGGTGTCGGGCACCAGGACCGCCTCGGCCTCAGGGTGGTCGTTGGCGGCCACGAAGTCGAGCACGTCGTCGGCCGGCAGGGTGCCGACCTCGGCGGCCGTGACGATCCCGCGCCCCGACCACGCCGCCACCCCGATCCCGGCGGCGCCGAGGAAGTCGGCGAACCGGCCGGCGACGTCGTCGGGGTAGGTGGCCGCCACCGCCACCCGGCTCAGGCCCAGCGCCCGCACGGCGTGCACGAACGCGAACGAGGTGCTGGAGGCGGGCGCGCCCGCCTCGGCGGCGACGCCCTCGGCCTGGGCGCGGGCGCCCTCCCAGCCGAACACGAAGCTGCCGCTGGTGCACGCCCACACGGCGGAGTCGACGCCGCGCGCGCGGAGTTCGCGCGCGCCCTCGCCGAGGACGTCGGCGCCGCCGACGTCGAGCAGGGCGTCGACCCGGTGCGCGTCCTCGCGCATCAGCGTGTGCACCAGGTGCAGTTCGACGTCGTCGCCCAGCAGCCGCTGGAAGGCGGGGTAGTCGTCCTCGGCGCTGTAGCCGGGGTAGAGGAATCCGACTCGGGTCATGTGCGGCACGACCCTCCCTTCGGTGTGATCGGCGCGGCCGTCAGGCGGCGGTGCGCGCGGTGGCGTCGACGAGGTGCTGGCCGTGGGCGACGGGCTGGCGGCCCATCGCCTGGAGGGCGGCCCACATGGTCACCTGGTTGGCGGCGATCACGGGCTTGCCCAGCATGCGCTCCAGCGGCGCGATGATGTCGTAGGTCAGCACGTTGGTGCAGCTAATGAACACCGCCTGGGCCTCGGGGCGGTCGGCGTCGCGCACCGCCTGCACGACCTCGGAGTAGGTGGTCTTCCAGATGTGCCCGAGCAGCCCCAGCCCCACGCTGGAGGTGGCCTCCACGCCGTGCTCGGCCAGGTAGTTGAGCAGGCGGTCGGTGACGCTGTCGACGTAGGGCGTGACGACCGCGATCCGCCGCAGGTCCAGCGCCTCCAGGGCCTGGATGAGCGCGCCGGAGGTGGTGACCGCCTCGGGCGCGCCGGCGTCGAGGATGCACTGCCGCAGCCGCCGCTGGCCCTCGGCGCCGTGGACGAAGCTGCCCGAGGCGCACGCGTAGCCCACGACCAGCGGCTCGGGCGCCAGCAGGTCGCGGGTGGCGCGGGCGACGTTGTCGCCGTCGCTGAGCGCCGACGCCTGGTCGACGGTCACCGGCACGGGCACGAACGGCAGCCGCGTGACGTACAGCGAGACATCGTCGGGCGCCCAGCGCCACAGCTCGCGATCCAGCGCGAAGTCGTAGGGCGCCACGATGCCCACGCCCGACTGCCAGGGGGTCTCGGCCACCGCCGACAGCTCCACCACCGTGGGCGCGGTGTCGTGGGCGGTATGGCCGGCGGGCTTCACGTGCTTGTCGAGGATGACCCGCTCGCCCTGGTCGCTCACCGGTGCTCCGGCGATCCGATCGGTCCGCATTGGTCACTCACCTCCTTCTCTTCGTGTTCTCGGGTGTGCGGGGCGGGGCCGCCGCGGGCGGCCCCCGACGGACGGGTGCTGCGGGTGGACGGGTGGTACGGTCAGCGCTCCAGGCGGCGGTAGACCAGGCGCTCGCCGATGCTCCCTGAGCGCCAGACGTCGTTGCACGCCTCGGCCATGGGCGCCAGGCCCTCGACGATGGTGGCGTAGACGTTGCCCGGCACCCAGCCGACGTCGCCGTTGAGCAGCAGGTTGTTGCGGCCGTAGAAGATGGCGAGGTCGATGACGCCGGGCAGGTGGTCGATGCCCTTCTCCTCCTTGAAGCGGCGGTCGAGCATGCCGCCGTTGAAGGAGAAGTAGACGACGTCGCCCGGGATGGGGGTGACCGTGGGGTTCTCCTGGCCGGGCTCCTCATCGGCGAAGCGCGGCACCATGGCGTACACCTCGTTGCGGGCGTACTTGGCGTGGTAGATGTCGCCGCCCTGCGGCAGCGCGTTCCACACGGCGTCGCAGGTGCGGGGGGCGTCCTTGTCGAGGAGTTCGGCCACGCAGGAGACGCCGCGCTTCTCCAGGCTGATGGACATGTACCTGGGCATCGTCGTATCACGGCCTTTCCGTGGGTCGGGCGGGTGCGGCGGACCGGGCGGGCCGCCGCGGGCGGGGTGCGTGAGGCGGGACGGGAGCCGGCCCGGACCGGGCGGGGGACCTCCCGGTGGCGGCGGGCAACCGGAGACAACCGGTGATCGGACTACTGGGGAACGCTGACGGAGGCCGCCGGCGCCCGGCCGGCGGCGCGAAGGAGGAGTGGTGACGCCTTCTCGCGGATGCGTTTTCCGCTGTGCTGATGTGTCAACGCGCCGAGGACCCAGCCCCGCCGACGCCGGAACCGTCGGCCCGGCGGGCGCTGATTGTCGACAATCATACGATCGCGGAGCCGGGTGGATCAATGGCCGCGCGGCCCCGGGGTGTTACGTGTCTGTGACGCAGGAGGCGCGGGTTCCGCCCACCGCTCCCGGCCGCCCGCCGTCGCCCCGCGCCGCCGTCACCGCAGGCGGGGACTCCCTGGATATTGTTGACAATCGTACGGGCGCTGCCTAGCGTTTCATCCGCCGCGCGGATCCGGCCCCTGCCGGGAGGGTGTCCTCCCGGGCGGGCGCGGGTACCGGGTAGGCGGCGGCCGGTCCGGCCGCCCGTCCCGCACCTGGCCGTCCAACCGCGAACCGGGAGCCGCCCGCAGTGACCACCGGAGCACCGCAGCCCGTCCACCTCGCCGTCCTGCACGGCGACGACCTCCCGCCCGGCCACGCCGCCCTCGACTCCGACCCCCGGCTGGCCTCGGTGCGCTACGCCACCGCCGACACCCTCGGCGAGGTCCTGCCCGGCGCCACCGCCCTGTTCGTCTGGGACCTGTTCTCCGAGGCGCTGCGCGCCGCCTGGCCCAAGGCCGACTCCCTGCGCTGGGTGCACGCCGCCACCGCCGGCGTCGACAACCTGATGTTCCCCGACCTGGTGGCCGCCGACGTGGTCCTCACCAACTCGCGCGGGGTGTTCGACCAGCCCATGGCCGAGTACGTCCTGGGCCTGGTCATCAGCTTCGCCAAGGACCTCCACGGCACCCGCGACCTCCAGCGCGAGCGCGTCTGGCGCCACCGCGAGACCGAGCGCGTCGGCGGGCGGCGCGCCCTGGTCGTGGGCACCGGTCCCATCGGCCGCGCCATCGCCCGCCAGTTGCGCGCCGCCGGCATGGAGGTGGAGGGCGCTGGCCGCACCGCGCGCACCGGCGACCCCGACTTCGGCACCGTGGTCGAGGCGGCCCTGGCGCCCTCCTCGGGCACCGGCCTGGCCGGCGCCCTGCCGCGCGCCGACTACGTCGTGCTCGCCGCGCCGCTCACCGACGCCACGCGCGGCCTGGTCGACGCCCGCTTCCTGGCCGCCATGCGCCCCACCGCGCGGCTGATCAACGTCGCCCGCGGCCCCATGGTCGACGAGGACGCGCTGGTGCGGGCGCTGCGCGAGGGCGCCATCGCCGGCGCCGCGCTCGACGTCGCCCAGACCGAGCCGCTGCCGGAGTCCTCACCGCTGTGGGACCTGCCCGGCGTCATCGTCTCGCCGCACATGTCCGGCGACGTGGTCGGCTGGCGCGACGAACTGGCCGCCCTGTTCGCCGACAACCTGGACCGCTTCCTCGACGGCCGCGACCTGCGCAACGTCGTGGACAAGCGGCGCGGCTACGTCGCCGGCCCCTGAACCGCCCGCACCGCGCCCCGCCGCCCCCGCCGCTCCCCGGCCGCACCGACCGCCCGGCGCCGCACGCCCTCCGCGCGCACCCGCACAGCAGGAAGGACGCACACGTGAGTACCAAGTTCGAGGGGCTGGACGAGACCGGCGCCGCGCCCCGGCCCGAGGCCGACCCGGCGCGCCCGGCGGCGGCCCCGGCCCACTCTCCGGCCGGCTCTCCGACCGACTCCCCGGCCTGGCTGCCGGCCACCGAGCTGCTCGCCGCCTACGCCCGCGGCGACCTCTCCCCGGTCGAGGCGACCGACGCGGTGCTCGACCGCATCGAGGCCGAGAACCCTTCGCTCAACGCGTTCTGCCTGGTGGCGGCCGAGGAGGCCCGCGCCGCCGCGCGCGCCTCCGAGGAGCGCTGGCGGCGCGGCGAGCCCGCCGGCCGGCTCGACGGCGTGCCCACCTCCATCAAGGACGTCATGTTCACCCGGGGCTGGCCCACCCTGCGCGGCTCGGCCACCACCCCGCGCGACCAGGAGTGGGCCGAGGACTCCCCGGCCGTGGCGCGGCTGCGCGAGCACGGCGCGGTGTTCGTCGGCAAGACCACCACCCCCGAGCTGGCCTGGAAGGGCGTCACCGACAGCCCGCTGACGGGCGTCACCCGCAACCCGTGGGACACCGCCAAGACCCCCGGCGGCTCCAGCGGCGGCGCCGCAGCGGCCGTGGCCGCCGGCATGGGCCCCCTGGCCACCGGCACCGACGGCGGCGGCTCGGTGCGCATCCCGGCGAGCTTCACCGGCATCGTCGCCCTCAAGCCCACGTGGGGGCTGGTGCCGCACTACCCGGCCAGCGCCTTCGGCAGCCTGGCCCACTCCGGGCCGATGACCCGCACCGTCGCCGACGCCGCGCTCATGCTCGACGTCATCAGCGGCCCCGACCCCCGCGACTGGGCGGCGCTGCCGCCGCCCGCCCACTCCTTCACCGCGTCGCTGGAGCGCCCGGTGCGCGGCCTGCGCGTCGCCTACAGCCCGGCGCTGGGCCGCCTGGCGGTCGACCCCGAGGTCGCGCGCGTGGTCGCGGCGGCGGTCGCGGCCTTCGAGGAGCTGGGCGCCGTGGTCGAGGAGGCCGACCCGCCGCTGCCCGACTGCCGGGAGCACTTCCACATCCTGTGGTACACCGGCGCGGCCAAGGCCACCGAGCACATCACCGGCGAGCGCCGCGACCTGCTCGACCCCGGGCTGCGCGAGATCACCGAGGAGGGGCTGCGCTACTCCGCGCGGGACTACCTCACCGCCATGGCCACCCGCATGGCCATGGGCGAGGCGATGGGCCGCTTCCACGGCGAGTACGACCTCCTGCTGACCCCCACCATGCCCATCCCCGCGTTCGACGCCGGGCTGGAGGTCCCGCCCGGCTCCACCGACCCCCGGTGGACCTCCTGGGCCGGGTTCAGCTACCCGTTCAACATGACCCAGCAGCCGGCCGCGAGCGTGCCGTGCGGCTTCACCGAGGCGGGGCTGCCGGTGGGCCTCCAGATCGTCGGCCCCCGCCACGGCGACGCGCTGGTGCTGGCGGCCGCCCGCGCCTTCGAGACGGTCCGGCCCTGGGCGCACCTGCGCCCCTGACGAGCAGCCCCGGCGCGGGCC
>NZ_JAJAQC010000071.1 GCF_027604915.1 Streptomonospora mangrovi | reverse complement strand
CACCCCCCGCCCACCCGCAGGCGGGGCACCGCGCGGTGGCGCCCGGCCGCGGCGCGCCCGCCTACAGCGTCTACAACGGCGCCCACGCCGGCGCCGCCTACGTGTCGGGGGCGCCCTCGGGCCGCCACGCCGCCGGGGCCGCGCCGCCGCCCGCCTCCGGGCACGACCCCGACCCCGCCCTGCTCACCGACGCCCTGGCCGGGCTGGCGGTCCGCGACCTCACCATGGTGGAGTCCCTGCTCGACATCGTCGGCGCGCTGGAGGACTCCACCGAGGACCCCGACCTGCTGGCCAAGCTGTTCGAGATCGACAACCTCGCCACGCGCATGCGCCGCAACGGCGAGAACCTGCTGGTGCTGGCCGACCAGGAGAGCGACGACTCCGGCGTGGAGCCGGTCGCGCTGCTGGACGTCGCCCGCGCCGCCACCTCCGAGATCAAGAACTACAGCCGGGTGCACCTGGGCCGGCTGCCCGAGAAGTACGTCGCCGGCGAGGCCGCCGACGACATCAGCCACCTGCTGGCCGAACTCCTCGACAACGCCACCAACCACTCGCCCGACCACTCCCAGGTGGTCATCAGCGGCCAGCTCATGGCCGACGGCGGGCTGCTGCTGGTGGTCGAGGACGAGGGCATCGGCATCCCGCCCGAGCAGCTCGCCGACCTCAACAACCGCCTGGCCGGCACCCCGGTGCTGGACAAGCGCGTCATCCGGCACATGGGCCTGTACGTGGCCAGCCGGATCGCCCACCGCCACGGCCTGCGGGTGCAGCTTGAGTCGCGGGCCTTCCGCGGCCTCAACGCCTACACGGTCATCCCCGCGAACCTGATCACGGCCTACGGCCCCCGGCCCGAGCCCGTGGTGCCCGGACCCTCGCGGATGATGCCCGCGCTGGCCCCCCAGCCGGCGGCCCACGGCGCGCCCCCGCCCGGCGGGCCGCGCCGCAGCGGCGGCACCTCCGCCGTCACCGCGGCCGGGCTGCCCCGCCGCAGCGCCGCCCACGCCTCGCCGCTGCGGGTGCTGCCCACCCCGGCCCAGGACCCTCCGCCCCCGGCGGGCGGCGGCGACCGGGGCCGCGACCGAGCCGAGCGCATCCGCGACGACCTCGACGGATTCATCCAGGGCGAGCGCGCCGCCACCCGCGACACCAACCGCGCGGAGTGAGCGTGCTCCGACCCTCCGACCGACACCGCACGCCGCGGCGCCGCCCCTTCGGCCGCGCCGGTGCCGACCTCGTCACCCATCCGCCTAGCAAGGGGCTGGAACTGCCATGAACGACCAGATGAGCGTCACCGCAGAGAACTTCGCCTGGCTGATCTCCAACTTCGTCAACGACGTCCCGGGCGTGGACCACGCGGTCGTCGTGTCCTCCGACGGCCTGGTGCTCACCTCATCGCGCGACTTCCCCGAGGAGCACGCCGAGCAGTTGGCCGCCATCGCCAGCGGCATGCACAGCCTGGCGGTGGGCGGGGCCAAGCTGTTCGCCAAGGGGGAGTGCGAGCAGCTCATCGTGCGGATGCAGCACGGCCACCTGTTCGTGATGTCGATCAGCGACGGCTCGTGCCTGGCGGTGCTCAGCGCGCCCACGGCCGACATGAAGATCGTCGCCTACCAGATGACCCGCCTCGTGGAGAACGTCGGGCACGCGCTCACTCCGCAGTTGCGCTCCGAACTCCGCGAAGTGATCGGGAACTAGGCGCCGGCGGCCGTCCAGGCTGGAGCTGAATCATGAAGAGGTTGCCACAGTTATGAGCTACCGCAAGCGCAGGGGTTCGCGCATCCGCCCCTACACCTTCACGGGCGGGCGGACCCGGTCGCGCCACCCGCTCATGGTGCAGACGCTCGTCTCGACCGCGGATCCCAGCAACGATCCGCCCGCCAAGCTGATGCCGGAGTCGCAGCGCATCTACGTGCTGTGCCGGGAGACGCGCTCGGTGGCCGAGGTCTCCGCCGAACTCAAGATCCCGCTGGGGGTGGCCCAGGTCCTGCTGAGCGACCTCGCGGAGCTGGGTCTCGTCTACATCCACCCGACCATCACGGGCAACAGCCCGTCTGAGAACCAGGTACTGGAGAGGGCGCTCCGTGGTCTCGAACGACTATTCCAGTGACATCCCGACCAAGATGTCGACCAAGATCGTCATCGCCGGAGGATTCGGAGCGGGCAAGACCACGCTGGTGGGCTCGGTCTCGGAGATCCCGGCGGTGACCACCGAGGCCGTCATGACCGAGGCGAGCATCGGGCACGACGACATCTCGGCCACCCCCCACAAGGTCACCACGACGGTGGCCATGGACTTCGGCCGGATCACGGTCGACCAGCAGCTCATCATGTACATGTTCGGCACGCCCGGCCAGACCCGGTTCTGGTTCATGTGGGACGACCTGGTGCGCGGCGCCGTGGGCGCGGTCGTGGTGGTTGACTGCCGCCGGCTGGCCGAGAGCTTCGAGGCGGTCGACTACTTCGAGACCAACCGGCGCATCCCCTACATCGTGGCCCTCAACCGGTTCGACGGCCAGTTGGAGTACACCACCGAGCAGGTGCGCGAGGCGCTGGAGGTCAGCCCCAGCGTGCCGATCCTCGACTTCGACGCGCGCGACCGGTCCTCGGGGGGCACCGTGCTCAAGACGCTGCTGCGCTACGCCCTGTCGACCAACGCCGCCGCCGCGCCCGTGGGGTGACCACCGCGAGGGCGGGCGCCCCGGCGGTCCCTCCCGCCCACTCCCGAGAAGGAAAACTTTAGATGCGCAAGATCCTCATCGTCGGCGCGGGGCACTCGGGCCTCCACCTGGCCCACGGGCTGCTCAACCACGGATACGACGTCACGGTCATCACCGGGCAGACCTCCATCGAGATCCGCACCGGCCGGCCCGCCGTCACGCAGCTCACCTTCCCCACCGCGCTGGAGTACGAGCGCGAGCTGCACCTGGACTTCTGGAGCGCGCAGGCGCCCCAGGTGGAGAAGTTCAAGATCCACCTCTACCCGCCGGGCGGCGACCCGCCCATCCAGCTCACCGGGCGCACCGGCCGGGCCGACCAGTACACGGTCTCCATCGACCGGCGGGTGAAGATGGCGGACTGGCTGGAGTACTTCGAGGACTCCGGCGGCAAGGTGGTCATCCACGGGGTCACCCTCAGCGACCTCGACTACTTCTCCCGGATGTTCGACCTCATCGTGGTCGCCGTGGGCCACGGTGAGCTGGGCGCGCTGTTCGACCCCGACCCCGGGCGGTTCACCGGGGCGCGCCCGCGCGTGGTGGCCCAGGCCAACATCTACGACGTGGCGGCCGACCCCGGCGAGGACGAGACCATCGGCTGGGCGGCCTCCACCGCCGAGGCCGGCAACATGATCCTGACGCCGTTCCTGACCTCCGAGGGCCCCTGCCACTCGCTGTTCCTCGGCGACAAGCGCGGCGGCCCGATGGACGCCTGGCCCGACCGGCCGCGCCCCGAGGAGCAGTGGCGGCGGATGCGCGACCTGCTCAGCAAGTACGCGCCCGACTACTACGAGCGGGTGCGCGACGCCTCGCTGGTCGACGGCAACAGCACGCTGGTGGAGCACCTGACCCCGCAGGTGCGCAACCCGGTGGGCGTGCTGCCCTCGGGCGGGCTGGTGCTGGGGATCGCCGATGTGGTGATCACGATGGACCCGTTCGTGGGGCAGGGCTGGAACCACTCCACCCGGTGCGCCCGCAGCTACCTGGCCAGCATCGTGGAGCACGGCGACCGGCCCTTCGACGCCAAGTTCCTCACCGACGCGTTCGAGCGGTTCTGGGAGTACGGCCTGCCCGTGCAGCACTGGGCGGCGATGAACTCCGGGCTGTGGGAGCAGCCGCTGCCCGAGCACTTCACGGAGATGCTGGCCGGCGCCACGGCCTACCCGGAGATCGGCGACCGCTGGATCCAGGGGTGGGACTACCCGCCGGACTACCAGAACTGGCTGTACGACCCGGTGAAGGCCCGCGCCTACATCGCCCAGGTTGCGGCGGCCAACAAGCACCGATAGCGCGCAGCCGAAACACCGTCACCACGCCGTCCGGCCCGGTCTCCCCACGCGGGGAAACCGGGCCGGACGGCTCTCGTGTACCACTGGTTACTCCCTCGGCGGGTGATTTCCGCGAGAAATGCGGAAAACGATCTTCGCCTCCGGTGAATTTCGCAATGCTATTGCTCTGCTTATAGGTGGGAGTTACGATCTCTGTGTTGTTGCCGCCAAAGCGACACATGTTTCCATTGGGGCGAACATCCCTTTTGGCGGCTGCTCGGCAAGATCCCCCTTCTCTACCTCCGGGGCCTGATATGGCACAGGACGCGCGTTACGCTGACCAGCCCGCCCGACGCATTCCCCCCGAGGGGTGCCCGGCCCGCCACGGGCGCACGCGCGGCGGGGCGGCAGCCCGCGCGCGGGGCCGCGCCGGCCGCGGCTGACCGAGCGCCGCGCCACCGGCCGTAACCGCGCGCTGACGCGGACGAGGCCATTCCGGGGACGAAATTGCGGCGTTCCCGGCGCATCCGGTGGCGGAAAAGAGGAATTCACGGCGCGCCGCCGCGGGCGGCGCGGTCGACCGACCATGGGCGGGGTGGGGTGACATGGCGCAGCGCCGTGCGGAGGGCGCGCGGGACACCGCGGTGATCGCGGTGGTGGGCATGGCCTGCCGCCTGCCCGGCGCGGACCACCCGCAGGCGCTGCGCCGGCTGCTGGCCGAGGGGCGCGACGCCATCACGGCGCCGCCGCCGGGGCGCGCGGCGGGCGCGGGCGGGCACCACGGCGGGTTCGTGGCGGCCGACGCGTTCGACCCCGAGCCGTTCGGCGTCGCCCCCGTCGAGGCCGCGGCCATGGACCCGCGCCAGCGGCTGCTGCTGCACCTGGCCTGGGAGGCGGTCGAGGACGCGCGGATCGCCCCGCAAACCCTGCGCGGCAGCCGCACCGGCGTGTTCGCCGGCACGATGGGCGACGCCCCCGAACCGCCCGGGGGGACCACCCGCCGCACGCTCACCGGGTGCGGCCGGGGGGTCGTCGCCAACCGGGTGTCCCACGCGCTGGACCTGCGCGGGCCCAGCATCACCGTCGACACCGGGCAGTCGTCGTCGCTGGTGGCGGTGCACCTGGCCATGGCGAGCCTGCGCCGGGGCGAGACCGACGCGGCGCTGGCCGGAGGTGTGCACCTCAACCTGACCTCGGCGGCGGCGCGCCGCGAGGAGCTGTTCGGGGCGCTCTCGCCCGACGACCGGTGCTTCACCTTCGACGCCCGCGCCAACGGGTACGCGCGCGGCGAGGGCGCAGCGGTGGTGCTGCTCAAGCGGCTGGCCGACGCCCGGCGCGACGGCGACCGGGTGCACGCGGTGCTGCTGGGCGGCGCGGTCGCCCACGACGGCGCCACCGAGGGGCTGGCGGCGCCCGGGCGCGCGGGCCAGGCCGAGGCGATCCGGGGGGCGCTGCGCGACGCGGGGCTGGCGCCCGGTCGGGTGGACTACGTGGAGCTGCACGGCACGGGCACGCGCGCCGGCGACCCGGTGGAGGCGGCGGCGCTGGGCGAGGTCATGGGGGCGGCGCGGGCAGTGGGAGACCCGGGCGAGGCGGACGACCCGCTGCGGGTGGGGTCGGTCAAGACCAACATCGGCCACCTCGGCGCGGCCGCCGGGATCGCGGGGCTGCTCAAAGCGGTGCTGGGGGTGGCGCACGGGGAACTGGTGCCCAGCCTCAACTTCGCCGCGCCGCACCCGCGCGTCCCGCTGGCCGAGCTGGGCCTGCGGGTGCAGGTGGCGGCCGAGCCCTGGCCGCACCCGGGGCGGCCGCCGGTGGCGGGGGTGTCGTCGTTCGGCATGGGCGGCACCGACTGCCACGTCATCGTCGCGGCGCCGTGGTGGAAGTCGGAGGAGGCAGGCGAGGAGAAGCCAGGCGAGGCGCAGGTCGGGGAGGGGGAGGTCGGTGAGGGGGCGCCCGCGCGCGGCGCCCGCCCGGCTGCCCCGGAACCCGAGTCCGCGTGGGACGGCCGGCACCGGGCGTTCGTGATCTCGGCGGCGAGCGCGGAGGCGCTGGCCGCCCAGGCGGGTCGGCTGCGCGGGCACGTGGCGGAGCGCCCGGGGCTGCGGCCCGGCGACCTCGCGTTCTCGCTGGCCGCCACGCGCACGCCCCTGGCCCACCGCGCCGGGGTGGTGGCCGAAGGGCGTGCGGAGCTGCTGACCGGGCTCGCCGCCGTCGAGCGGAGCGCGCGGGCGCCCGGTGTGCGGCGCGGCCGGGCGGTCGCGGGACCGGTGGCCGTGCTGTTCCCCGGGCAGGGCACCCAGTACGCGGGGATGGGGCGGCGCCTGCACGCCGAGGCGCCGGCGTTCGCCGCCGCCTTCGACGCGGTGTGCGCGGAGCTGGACCCGCTGCTGCCGCGTCCGCTGCGTGAGGTGCTGTGGGCGGCCGAGGGCACGGCGGAGGCGGCGTTGCTGCACCGCACCGGGTTCACCCAGCCCGCGCTGTTCGCGGTGGAGGTGGCGCTGTACCGGCTGGTGGAGTCGTGGGGGGTGCGCCCGGCGCTGGTGGCGGGGCACTCGGTCGGCGAGATCAGCGCGGCGCACGCGGCCGGGCTGCTGGGGCTGGCCGACGCCTGCGCGCTGGTGGCGGCGCGGGCGCGGCTGCTGGACGCCCTGCCGGAGGGCGGGGCGATGGCGGCGGTTGGGGCGTCGGCACAGGAGGTCGGCGAGCTGGTGGCGGCGGCACCCGACCGGGTGGCGCTGGCGGCGGTCAACGGGCCGCAGGCGGTGGTGGTGTCGGGGGAGGCGGCGGCGGTCGAGGAGGTGGCGCGCGTCCTGGCCGCGCGGGGGCGGCGCACGCGGCGGCTCGCGGTGAGCCACGCGTTCCACTCGCCGCTGGTGGAGCCCGCGATGGCGGGGCTGCGCGCGGCGGCGGAGGGGCTGGCGGTGGGTCCGGGGGAGGGGCCGCTGCTGGTGTCGGGGCTGACGGGGGAGGTCGCGGGGGCGGCGGAGCTGGGCGCACCCGACCACTGGGCGCGCCAGGCGCGGGAGCCGGTGCGCTTCGCCGACTGCGTGTCGGCCCTGCGGGCGCGCGGGGCGGCGGTGTTCTGCGAGCTGGGACCGGGCGGCACGCTGACGGCCCTGGCCCGCACGGTCCTGGAGGCGGCCCCGGACGGGCGGGGCGCGGCGTTCGTCCCGGGGCCGCGCGCGGAGACGGAGGAGCGCGCGGCGGCGGAGTACGCGGCGGGGCTGTACACGGCGGGAGTGGACTTGTCCTGGCGCGCGGTGCCGGGCACCGACGGCGAACGGGTGGACCTGCCGACGTACGCGTGGCGGTACCGCTCCTTCCCCCTGGCCGCAGAGGAGGAGGGAGCCGCCGGCAAGGAGGGGGCCGAGGCGGCGGCGCGGGGGACGAGGGGAGCGGCGGCGGGGCCGGCGGTCGCGGACCACGGCGTGGGTACGCCTGTGAGCATCGCCGGGACGGCGGGGCCGGACGCCTCGGCGGGGGAGCACGCTGTAGAGGGCCGGGCGGGCGCGGTCGGGGCGGTCAACGCGGTCGGCTCGGACGGTGTCTCTAGCGGGGCCGCCGGGGCGGCGGCGCGGCGGCGGTTGCGGGAACTCGTGCTGTCCCAGACCGCCGAGATCCTGGGGTACGAGTCGGCCGACGCCGTCGACACCGGGCGCAGCTTCCACGACATGGGGTTCGACTCCGTGATGGCGGTGGAACTACGCGACCGGCTCGGCGAGGCGCTGGCGCGGTCGCTGCCCGCCACCCTGGTGTTCGACGCGCCAACGCCCGACCTGCTGGTGGAGCGGCTGCGGGACGGCGGTGGCGGCGGTGGCGGCGCGGGAGGCTCGTCGGCACGGGCCACCGCGCCGAAGCCGGCGCGCCCCGGCCCCGGCCCGGACCCGGTGGCGATCGTGGGCATCGGGTGCCGGTTCCCCGGCGGCGTGGCGTCGCCCGAGGAGCTGTGGCGGCTGGCGGAGGCGCAGGGCGACGGCACGTCGGAGTTCCCGGCGAACCGGGGCTGGGACATCGCCGCCCTGCTCGGCCGGGGACCGGGCGGCGACGAGGGGCCGGAGCGGCCGGTGCGCTCGGCGGTGGGCCGGGGCGGGTTCCTGCACGACGCCGACCTGTTCGACGCCGGGTTCTTCGGGCTGAGCCCGCGCGAGGCGCTGGCCATGGACCCGCAGCAGCGGCTGGCGCTGGAGACCGCGTGGGAGGCCCTGGAGCGGGCGGGCGTCGACCCCGGGGCGCTGCGCGGCGGCCGGGTGGGCGTGTTCGTCGGCGCGACGGCGCAGGACTACGGCCCGCGCATGCACTCCCCGGCGGCCCGCAACGCGGCGGGCCACCTGCTCACCGGTACCACCGTGAGCGTGGTGTCGGGGCGCATCTCCTACGTGCTCGGGCTCAATGGGCCGTCTGTCACCGTCGACACCGCGTGCTCCTCGTCGCTGGTCGCGGTGCACCAGGCGGTGCAGGCGCTCCGGCGCGGGGAGTGCGACCTGGCGCTGGCGGGCGGGGTCGCGGTGATGGCCGCGCCGGGCATGTTCACCGAGTTCAGTGCCCAGGGCGGGCTCGCGCCGGACGGCCGCTGCAAGCCGTACACGGCCGCCGCCGACGGCACCGCCTGGGGCGAGGGCGCGGGGATCGTGGTGCTGGAGCGCCTGAGTGACGCCGTGCGGCGGGGCCGGAGTGTGTGGGGGGTGGTGCGGGGCAGCGCGGTGAATTCGGACGGCGCGAGCAACGGTTTGGCGGCGCCCTCGGGGCGTGCGCAGGAGGCGGTGCTGCGTGCGGCGCTGGCTGACGCCGGGGTGGACGCCTCGGCCGTCGGCGTGGTGGAGGGCCACGGCACGGGGACGGTGCTGGGCGACCCGGTGGAGGCCGGTGCGCTAGGTGCGGTCTACGGGCGCGCGGGCGGGGTTGTGGTGGGGTCGGTGAAGGCCAACATCGCCCACGCCCAGGCGGCGGCCGGGGTTGCGGGGCTGGTCAACCTGGTCGGAATCGTCGGCCGAGGCGTCATACCGGCCCTGCCCGGCGCGGAGCGGGGGCTGTCACCGCTCGTCGACTGGGACCGTGCGGGCCTGGGCGTGGTCACCGGCGGCCCGCGTCAGTGGAGCGGCGTGTCCGGAACCCGGGTCGGCGCGGTGTCGTCGTTCGGTATCAGCGGCACCAACGCCCACCTGATCCTGGAGCAGCCCCCCGCCGCCCACACCCGGGACTTCCCGGCCGGCGACCCGCACGACCCCACTTCCGCCGCCCGCATCACCACCTCGCCCTCACCCGCCGGAAGGAGGCCGCACACGACCCCGCGCAACGGCTCTTCCGCCGCGACAGTCGAGGGATCCGGTGCGGCCGGTGCCTCTGCGGCTTGCGAGTCGGCAAGCGCCGGGCCGCGTGGCACAGCGGGGAAAGGCGGGCGGTCCGCCGGCGGCGAGAGCGCCGGGACGCTGACGGCCGCCCCGCACGCGGACCGGGGCCGGGACCGCGCGTGGGAGATCGGCGGCCGGATCGGAGCGCTTGAGGCGGAGCGGCCAAGCTCGGTGGCGTCCATCCGCACAGCGGGCGCCGATGAGACCCCGGCGGACGCCGCCACAGGCGCGTCCGAAACCCGCAGCGGCGCCGCCCCCGCCCCCGCGCATCCGGTGGCCTTCTCGACCGACCTGGTGCCCTGGGTGGTCTCCGCCGCTGCGCCCGAGGCGGTGCGGGACCAGGCCGTCCGGTTGCGGGCCGCTGTGCTGGCGGATCCCGACGCGCGGGCGGTGGACGTCGGGCATGCGCTTGCCACCGGCCGTGCGCGCTTCGCGCACCGGGCGGTGCTCCTCGGTCGGGGGCGCGACGACTTCCTCGGCGGACTGGCCGCCCTCGCCCGCGACGAAGACGGCGACGCGCGGCTCGTCCGGGGCCGCGCCGACCTTCCGGCCCGGCCCGTCCTCGTCTTCCCCGGCCAGGGCTCCCAGTGGCCCGGCATGGGCCGCGACCTGCTGCGCGGCTCCGCCGCCTTCCGCGCATGCGTCGCCGAGTGCGAACGGGCGCTGGCCCCCCACGTCGACTGGTCGCTGACAGCGGTGCTGGAGGGCCGCCCCGACGCCCCCGGGCTGGAGCGGGTCGACGTCGTGCAGCCGGTCCTGTGGGCGGTCATGGTGGGGCTGGCGCACGTGTGGCGGTCGGTGGGCGTGGTCCCGGCGGCCGCCGTGGGGCACTCCCAGGGCGAGATCGCCGCCGCGTGCGTGGCGGGCGCGCTGTCGCTGGAGGACGCCGCCGCCGTCGTGGCCCTGCGCAGCCGCGCCGTGCGCGACCTCGTGGGCGGCGGCGCCATGGCCTCCCTCGCCGAGCCCGCCGAGCGCACCGGTCGGCGCGACGCGGTGCGCTCGGGCGCGGTGCACGTCGCGGCGGTCAACGGCCCCTCGGCCACGGTCGTCGCCGGGGAGCCCGACGCGGTGGCCCGCCTGGTCGCGGCCGCCGAGGCCGAGGGGGTGCGCGCCCGTGCCATCGACGTCGACTACGCCTCCCACACCCCCCACGTGGCGGCCGCCCGCGAGCGCATCACCGCCGACCTGGCCGCGATCAGCCCGCGCGACGGGGACGTGCCGCTGTTCTCCACGGTCACCGGCGGCCCCGTGGACGGCTCGGCGCTCGACGCCGGCCACTGGTACGCCAACCTGCGCGAACCCGTGCGCTTCGGCGCGGCGGTGCGGGCGCTGGCCGGGGCCGGGCACCGCATGTTCGTGGAGTGCGCGCCGCACCCCGTGCTCACGGCCGCCGTCGAGGACGGCCTGGCCGAGGCGGGGGTCGAGGGCGCGGCCCTGGGCACGCTGCGCCGCGACGACGGGGGCGCCGACCGGTTCCTCACCTCGGCCGCCCAGGCGCACGTGCGCGGCGCGGACGTCGACTGGACCCCGTTCCTACCGGCGGCGGCGCGGGCGGGCGCCGTGCGCCTGCCCACCTACGCCTTCCAGCGGCGGCGCTACTGGCTGGCGGCCGCCGAGGAGACCGCCGACCCCGCGCACCTGGGCCAACGCGGCACCGGGCACCCGATCGTCGGCGCCGCCGTGGACCTCGCCGAGGGCGGGGGAGCGGTGTGCACGGGGCGGGTGTCGGTGCGGGACCTGCCGTGGCTGGCCGACCACGCGGTCAACGGCCGGGTGCTGCTGCCGGGTGCGGCGTTCGCCGAGATCGCCGTGCGCGCGGGCGACCACGTGGGCTGCCGGGTGCTGGAGGAGCTGGTCCTGGAGGAGCCGCTGGAGCTGCCGGGGCCTGACGACGGCGGCGCGGCGGTCCACGTGCAGGTCGCGGTGGAGCCACCCGACGAGGACGGCCGCCGCCGCCTCACCGTCCACTCACGCCCCGATGCCGACGCCGACGACGCCGCCCACCCATGGCAGCGCCACGCCACGGGCGTCCTGGCCGTGGGACCCGAGGCCGGGCCGTCCGTGGGCACCGCCTTCCCTGGGGGGCGGGATACGGAAGCGGAGGCGCCGGGGGCCGAGGGCGCCCCGCCCGGCGGTCGGCGCGGGGGGCACGGCCGAGGCGCCGCACCCGCAGAGGCGGCGCACCCGGCGCACGGCGACCAGGCGGCTACCGCCCGAGATGAGGCTTTGGGGTGCGGCTCCGCTGCGGTCGACGGTGGCGGCGGCGGGAATCGGCAAGGGCCGACCGAGGGCTCGCGGGGCGATGGGGGTGGCGGTGCGGCCGGGCACGCGTCTGCCCCGTCGCGTCCAGCGGTCGAGGATGCCGTCGGCGGACTCCCCGGTCGTGAGAAGGCGGCGAGCCCGGCACAGGGCGCCGCCGGGCTCGGCAGCGACGGCGGCGCGTCCGGGCGGGGGCGGACCGGAGGTCGACGGGAGGACCGCGACGGCGGCGCCTCCGGCGCGCCGGGGAGCGCCGAGGCCGGGATGCGGCGCCGTACGGGTGGCGGCTCCGTCGGCGAAGCCGATGCCGTGGGCACCGGCGCCGCCGCCGTGCCCGACGCCCCGCCTTTCTCGGGAACCGGGGGAGGGGAGTGGCCGCCTGCGGGTGCGCAGTCCGTGGACCTCGCCGACGGCTATGCGCGGCTGGCGGAGCGCGGGCACGGGTACGGGCCGGGGTTCCGGGGGCTGACGGCGCTGTGGCGCTGCGGTTCCGGGTTCGCGGCCGAGGTGGCGCTGCCCGAGCCGCTGCGCGGTGACGCCGGGGCCTTCGGGCTGCACCCGGCCCTGCTCGATGCCGCGCTGCACGCGCTGCTGCTGGCCGACCCGGCTGAGGGCGCCCGGTTGCCGCATGTCTGGAGTGGGGTGCGGCTGCACGCCGCCGGGGCCACCGACCTGCGGGTGCTGTTCCGCGTCGCGGACCGCGAGCGCCAGGACGGCGGCCCGGCCGGGAGCGCGGCGGCGCTGACCCTGCTCGACCCCTCGGGGGCGCCCGTGGCCACCGTCGAGCGGGTGACGCTGCGCCCGCCGCCCGCCGCCCCGGACGGTGCCGCCTCCGCCGACCTGCACGTCGTGGAGTGGCGGGAGGTGGAGGACCCCCCGCCGCCCGCGTCCGGCCCCTGGGCCGTCGTGGCCGCGCCGCACCCCGTGGCGAGGGCGGTGACCGGGTTCGCACCGTGGGGCGGACCCGGCGACGCCACGATGACCGCCGACGCGCCGGACTGCGCCCGCCCCGGGGACCGCGCCAACTCTGGACGCCTCCATCATCAGGGCTCCGCCGGCTCCGTCCTGGGCGGCGGCGTCGCCGAGGGCGCCGAGCTTGCCGATGCTGGCCGCTCCCGTCGCGGCGGCTTCGCCGCCGACGGCCGCTCTGCCGAACCCGCTGCGCCCGCCTGCTCCGGTCGCGACGGCTCGGCCGAGGGAGGCCGGCCCTCCGACCCCGCTGTCCCTGTCGACGGCGCCGATCCTGTCGGTCCTGGCCGCACCCGTCGCGGCGGCGTTGCCGAGGGCGCCGAGCCTGCCCGCTCCGGACTTCCCCATCACGACGGCTCCGCCACCCTCGCCTTGGGCGGCGGCGTCGCCGAGGGCGCCGAGCCTGCCGATGCTGGCCGCTCCCGTCGCGGCGGCGTCGCCGAGGGCGCCGAGCCTGCCGATGCTGGCCGCTCCCGTCGCGGCGGCTTCGCCGCCGACGGCCGCCCTGCCGAACCCGCTGCGCCCGCCTGCTCCGGTCGCGACGGCTCGGCCGAGGGAGGCCGGCCCTCCGACCCCGCCGTCCCCGTCGACGGCGCCGATCCTGTCGGTCCTGGCCGCTCCCGTCATGGCGGCGTTGCCGAGGACGCCGAACGTGCCCGCCCCGGCCGTCCCCGTCGTGACGGCTTACCCGAGGGCGGCCAGATCGCTGACCCCGCTGTCCCCGCCGACCATGCCCGCCCCGGCCGTGCCCCTCGCGGCGGCTTCGTTGACGGTGGCCGGCCCGCTGACCTCGGCGAACCCGCCGACCCCGCCGAAGTGGATCGCCTCCACCAGGGTGCCGACACGACCGACGCCGCCGACATCGCCTTTCGCGGCCTTGCCGACCTGCGTCTGGCTCTCGACGGCGGGCTTCCACCGCCCGCTGCCGTGGTGGTCCACTGCGGTGCCGGGCCCGACCTCGATCCCCGGCGGGCCGCGCACGCCGTGGCGCGCCGGGTGCTTGACCTCGCGCAGTGGTGGGTGCGCGACTCCCGGCTCGATGCCTCCCGGCTGGTCCTGGTCACCCGGGGGGCGGTCGCCGCCACCCCCCGGGACCGGCTCGACGGGCTGGCTCAGGCACCCGCGTGGGGGCTGCTGCGCAGTGCGCAGGCCGAGCATCCCGGCCGGTTCGTCCTGGTGGACGACGACGGGCACACCCCCTCCCCCCGCCTCCTGCGCCGGGCCGTCGCCACCGGGGAACCCCAGGTGGCGCTGCGCGCCGGTCGGCTGCTCACTCCCCGCGTGGCACCGGCCCCCGCACCCCTGGCGTTCCCGCCCGGCCCCTGGCACCTGGCGGCCGGGGCCGGAGGCAGCGCCGCCGACGTCGCCCCCCTCCCCGCCCCCTGGGCGGCCGAGCCCCCGCCGCCCGGCCACGTGCGCGTCGCCGTGCGGGCCGCCGGGCTGAACTTCCGCGACGTGGTCGTGGCCCTCGGCCTGCTCCCCGATGAGACCGGCATGGGCATCGAGGGCGCCGGCGTGGTCACCGCGACCGCGCCCGACGTCGCCGACCTCGCCCCCGGCGACCGCGTCCTGGGTGTGTTCGACGCCGCCTTCGGCCCGGTCGCCGTCGCCGACCGCCGCCGCCTCGTACGCATCCCCCCGCGCTGGTCGTTCGAGCGCGCCGCCGCCGTGCCCGTCGTCCACCTCACCGCCTACCACGGCCTGGTCACCCTCGCCGGCCTGCGCGCCGGCGAGACCGTGCTCGTCCACGCCGCCGCCGGGGGCGTGGGCACCGCCGCCGTCGCCCTGGCCCGCCACCTGGGCGCCGAGGTGTTCGCCACCGCCTCGCCCGCCAAATGGCCGCTGCTGCGCGCCATGGGCCTGGACGACGACCACATCGCCTCCTCCCGCGACACCGCGTTCGCCGGCCGCTTCCGCGCGGCCACCGGCGGGCGCGGCGTCGACGTGGTGCTCAACGCGCTCGCCGGGGAGGCCGTGGACGCCTCCCTGGGCCTGCTCGCCGAGGGCGGCCGGTTCCTGGAGATGGGCAAGACCGACCGGCGCGACCCGGCGCGGGTGGCCGCCGCCCACCCCGGGCGCCGCTACCTGCCCTACAGCCTCCCCGACCTGCCACCCGAGGACGTCGGCCGGATGCTCGCCGAGGTGCTGGCACTGTTCGAAGACGGCGGCCTGGGCGGCACCGCGCCGCCGCCCCCGCACCGGCGCGCCCTCGCCGACGCCCCGGCGGCGCTGCGCGACCTCCAGCGGGGCGCCACGGCGGGCAAGACCGTGCTCATCCCGCCGCGCCCGCTCGACCCCGCCGGAACGGTGCTGGTCACCGGCGGCACCGGCACGCTCGGGGTGCGCCTGGCCCGGCACCTGGTCACCGCGCACGGCGCCGGGCGGCTGCTGCTGGCCGGGCGCGGCGGCCCCATGGCGCCGGGCGCGGCCGAGGCGATGGCCGAGTTGACCGCGCTGGGCGCCGAGGTGGAGGTGCGCGCGTGCGACGTCGCCGACCGCGCGGCGGTGGCGGCCCTGCTGGCGGCGGTCCCGCCCGACCGGCCGCTGACGGCGGTGGTGCACGCGGCCGGCGTGCTGGACGACGCCACCCTCACCGCGCTGACCCGCGAGGGCCTGGACCGGGCGCTGGCCGCCAAGGTCGACGGCGCCTGGCACCTGCACGAGCTGACCGCCGAGGCCGACCTGGCGGCGTTCGTGCTGTTCTCCTCGGCCCTGGGCGTCCTCGGCGCGCCGGGCCAGGCCAACTACGCCGCCGCAAACGCCTTCCTCGACGGCCTCGCCCACCACCGCCGCGCGCGCGGCCTGCCCGCGACGTCGCTGGCGTGGGGCCTGTGGGCCGAGCGCAGCGGGCTGACCGGGCGGCTCGGCGCCGCCGGGACCGCGCGGGTGCGGCGCTGCGGGCTCGTGCCGATGCCCACGGTCCGGGCGCTGGACCTGTTCGACGC
>NZ_JAJAQC010000070.1 GCF_027604915.1 Streptomonospora mangrovi | reverse complement strand
CTCGCGCTGGACCGCCCGCTGCTGCTGCCCGCCCGCCTGTGCGCCCCCGACCGGGGCGGGCAGCGGCGCGGCGCCGCCCCGGGGCGCCCCGCCGCCGCGCGGGCGCCGGGGGAGACGGCCGACGCGGGCGCGCGGGACCGCGCCGCCGGCCCGACCGCCGCCACCGGCACCGGTCCCCAGGCTTTGGCGCGGCGGCTGTCCGGCCTGCCCGCCGAGGACCGCCGCGCGGTGCTGCTCGACCTGGTGCGCGGCCACGCCGCCGTCGTGCTCGGCCACGCATCACCCACCGCGCTCACGCCCGGCCGCCCGCTCACCGAGGCCGGGATCGACTCGCTGACGGCGGTCGAGCTGCGCAACCGCCTCAACGCGGCCACCGGCCTGCGGCTGCCGGCGACCGTCCTGTTCGACCACCCCACCCCCGACGCGCTGGCCGCGCGGCTGGAGCGCGACCCCGACCTGCGCGCCGCCGCGCCCCCGGCAGAGGACACCGCACCGGCACCGCAGGCGGCGGAGGAGCCCGAGCGCGCCGAGCTGCTGCGCGCGCTCGCCGGAATCCCCCTGCACCGGCTGCGCGAGGCCGGCCTGCCGGCCCTGGTGCGCGACCTCGTCCGCGCCGAGGAGCCCGCCCCGCCCCCGCCGCCGGGGGAGGGCGCCGCCGCGATCGACGCGATGAGCGTGGCGGACCTCGTGGACCTCGCGCTCGGCGACCCCGACGACCACCCCGACGCCCCCTGACCACGGAGACCGCCATGACCACTCCCCGCCCCGGTCCCAACGCGCGCCCGCACGACACCGACCGGATCGTGTCCGCCCTGCGGTCCACGCTCAAGGAGAACGAGCGGCTCAAGGAGCGCAACCGGCGGCTCAGCGAGTCGCGCAGCGAGCCGGTCGCCGTCGTCGGGATCGGGTGCCGGTTCCCCGGCGGGGTGGGATCGCCCGAGGAGCTGTGGGCGCTGGTGGAGGCGGGCGGCGACGGCACCTCGGAGTTCCCGGCGGACCGGGGCTGGGACGCGGTGGGCCGGGGCGCGTTCCTGGAGGAAGCCGCCGGGTTCGACGCGGGGTTCTTCGGGGTGAGTCCGCGTGAGGCGCTGGCGATGGATCCGCAGCAGCGGGTGGTGCTGGAGACGGTGTGGGAGGCGCTGGAGCGGGCGGGGATCGAGCCGGGGAGCCTGCGGGGCAGCCGCACCGCCACCTACGTCGGGGCGATCCACCAGGAGTACGGCCCCCGGATGCACGAGGCGGCCGAGGAGACCGCCGGCTACACCATGACCGGCACGCTGAGCAGCGTCATCGCCGGGCGGGTCGCCTATGTGCTGGGGCTGGGCGGGGCGGCGGTGACGCTGGACACGGCGTGTTCGTCGTCGCTGGTGGCGGTGCACGAGGCGGTGATGGCGCTGCGGCGGGGGGAGTGCGATCTGGCGCTGGCCGGAGGGGTGACGGTGATGGGCTCGCCCGGGGTGTTCGTGGAGTTTGCGCGGCAGGGCGGGTTGTCGCCGGACGGGCGGTGCCGCTCGTATGGGGCGGGGGCTAACGGTACGGGGTTCGGTGAGGGTGCGGGGATCGTCGTCCTTGAGCGGTTGAGTGACGCTTTGGAGCGGGGTCGGTGCGTGTGGGGGGTGGTGCGGGGCAGCGCGGTGAACTCCGACGGTGCCAGTAACGGGTTGGCGGCGCCCTCGGGCCAGGCGCAGGAGGCGGTGCTGCGCGCGGCGTTGGCGGATGCCGGGGTGGACGCCTCGGCGGTGGGCGTGGTGGAGGGCCACGGCACGGGGACGGTGCTGGGCGACCCGGTGGAGGCCGGTGCGCTGGGCGCGGTCTACGGGCGCGCGGGCGGCGTTGTGGTGGGGTCGGTGAAGGCCAACATCGCCCACGCCCAGGCGGCGGCCGGGGTTGCGGGGCTGGTGAACCTGGTCGGAATCGTCGGCCGAGGCGTGATCCCCGCCGCCGTGGGCGCCGCCGAGGGCGTGTCCCCGCTGGTGGAGTGGGACCGCCTCGGCCTGGACGTGGCCACCGGCGGCCCGCGTAGGTGGCGGGCCGGTGAGGGCCTGCGGATCGGGGCGGTGTCGTCGTTCGGTATCAGCGGTACCAACGCCCACCTCATCCTGGAGCAGCCGCCGCGCGACGCCCGCCAACCCCGCGCGTTCGCCGACCCGGCCCAGCCGGCCGTACCCGCCGCCCGCGCCGACCCCCGCGCCGTGCCGCACCCGCGCTCGGGCACCGCCGCCGCGCCCGCCGGAACCGAACGCGGCCCCGGACCCGTGTCCGACCTGGTGCCGTGGCCGGTTTCCGCGCGTTCGGAGGCGGCGCTGGCGGAGCAGGCGCGGCGGCTGCTGGCGCACCTGGCCGCCCGGCCCGACCTGTCCCCGCACGATGTCGGGTTCTCGCTGGCCACCACCCGCACCCACTTCGAGCACCGGGCCGCCGTACTGCCCGACGCCCACGGCGACCACCGCCCCGGTCTGCAAGCTCTCGCCGAGGGCCGACCCGCGCCGACGCTGGTGCGCGGCCGCGCCGACGCGCCCGGCAAGACCGTGTTCGTCTTCCCCGGCCAGGGCGCGCAGTGGGCCGGGATGGCCGCCGGGCTGCTGGACGCCTCCCCGGTGTTCGCCGAGGCGGTCGCGGCCTGCGAGCGCGCGCTGGCCCCCCACCTGGACTGGCCGCTGGCCGACGTGCTGCGCGGCGACCCCGCCGCCCCCGCCCTCGACCGCGCCGACATCGTCCAACCGGCCCTGTTCGCGGTGATGGTGGCCCTGGCCGAACTCTGGCGCTCCTGCGGGGTGCGCCCCGACGCGGTGATCGGGCACTCCCAGGGCGAGATCGCCGCCGCCCACGTCGCCGGCGCCCTCACCCTCGACGACGCCGCCCACATCGTCGCCGCCCGCAGCCGCGCCCTGCGCCACCTCTCCGGCAGCGGCGGGATGGCCCAGGTCCCGCTGCCGGCCGACCGCGTCCGCGCGCTCATCGCCGACCTCGGCGAACCGCTGGCGGTCGCCGCCGTCAACAGCCCCGCCGCCACCGTGGTCTCGGGGCCGCCCGCCGCGCTGGACCGGCTCCTCGACCACTGCGCCGGCGCCGGCCTGCGCGCCCGCCGCATCCCCGTCGACTACGCCTCCCACTCCGCCGCCGTCGAGCCGCTGCGCGCCGACCTCCTCGGCGCCATCGACGGCATCACGCCGCGCCGCCCCCGCACCCCCGTCCACTCCACGGTCACCGGCGGCGTCCTCGGCGCGGCCGACCTCGGCGCCGAGTACTGGTACGCCAACCTGCGCGAGACGGTCGCCTTCGGCCCGGCCGTGCGCGCGCTGGCGGCCGCCGACCACGGCCTGTTCATCGAGATGAGCCCGCACCCGGTGCTCACCACGGCCGTCGAGGAGACCGCCGAGCACCTCGCCGCCGAGGCCGAGGCGCCCGGCCCCGGTGCCGGAGCCGGCCCCCGCAGCGGCGCGGCGGGACCCCGGCGGCCCGTCGCCGTGGGCTCGCTGCGCCGCGACGACGGCGGATGGCCGCGCTTCGCGGCCGCGCTCGCCGAAGCCCACTGCCACGGCGCCGCCGTCGACTGGGCCGCCGCCCACGCCGGCCGCCCCGGCGAACCGGTCGACCTGCCCACCTACGCCTTCCAGCGCACCCGCTACTGGCTGCCGCCCGCACCCCCCGCCCGCGCCGGCGGCGACGCGGGCACCGCCGCACCCGCCCCCGCGCCCGCCGAGGCCCGGTTCTGGGCGGCCGTGCACGACGGCGACGCCGGCACCCTCGCCGCCGCCCTCGGCGCCGAGCCCGACCTCCTGCGCGCCGTCCTGCCCGGCCTCGCCCGCTGGCACCGCGACCAGCGCGAGCGCGCCGCCGTGGACGCTTTGTGCTACCGCGAGCACTGGCGCGCCCTGCCCGACGCGCCCGCGCCCGCCCCCGCCGGCACCTGGCTGGTGCTGCTGCCCCCCGGAGCCGCGCCGGGCGCCCGCGCGTGGGCCGACGCGCTCGCCGCCGCCGGCGCCGCCACCGCCGTGGCCGAGGCCGACCCGCTGGGCGACCCCGCCGCCCTGGCCGCGCTCCTGCGCGCCGCCGCAGCGGGCGCGATCGGCACGGACGGCGGAGTCGGTGGTGCCGGCGCGGCCGGCGCCGGCCGCCTCGCCGGGGTGCTGTGCCTGCTCACCTGGCCCGGCCCCGCCTCCTCGCCCACCGCGCCCGACGCCGGCGGCCCCGCCGCGCTCGCCGCCCTCCTGCGCGCCGCCGAGGAGGCCGGAACAGTTGCCCCGCTGTGGTGTGCCACCGAGGGCGCGGTCTCCACCGGCCCCGGCGACCCGCTGCGCACCCCCGCCCAGGCGCTGGTGTGGGGCCTGGGCCGGGTCGCCGCCCAGGAGCACCCGGCGCTGTGGGGCGGCCTGGTCGACCTGCCGCCCCGCCCCGACCGCCGCACCGCCGCGCTGCTGGCGCGCGCCCTCACCGCCCCCGGCGGCGAGGACCAGTTGGCGGTGCGTCCCCGCGGCCTGCACGCCCGCCGCCTGGTGCGCGCCCCGGCCCAATCCGCCGCACCCGCCGACCCGGCCGGCGCGCACCGGCCCACGATCCCGCCGGGCACCGTGCTGGTCACCGGCGGCACCGGCGCGCTGGGCGCCCACACCGCCCGCTGGCTGGCCCGCACCGGCCCGACCGGGCTGCACCTGCTGCTGGCCGGGCGCCGGGGCGCCGCCGCGCCCGGGGCCGCCGGCCTCGCCGCCGAGCTGACCGGGCTGGGCGCCCGCGTCACCCTCGCCGCCTGCGACGTCGCCGACCGCGCCGACCTCGCCCGGCTGCTGGCCGGCATCCCCGCCGCCGACCCGCTGCGCGCCGTCGTGCACACCGCCGCCGCGCTGGACGACGCCCCCCTCGCCGACCTCGACCGGCCGCGCATCGCCGCCGCGCTGGCGGCCAAGGCCGCCGGCGCCTGGCACCTGCACGACCTGACCGCCGAGGCCGACCTGTCGGCGTTCGTGCTGTTCTCCTCGGTGGCGGGCACGCTCGGGGTGGCCGGGCAGGGCAACTACGCGCCCGCCAACGCCTACCTCGACGCGCTCGCCCGCCACCGCCGCGCCGGCGGGCTGTGCGCCGCGTCCGTCGCCTGGGGCGCGTGGTCGGCGGGGGCGGGGCTGGCCGAGCGCGGCGGGGTCGCCGCCCTGCTGCGCCGCCACGGCCTGCCCGGTATGCCGGTGGAGACCGCCACCGCCGCCCTCGGCCGCGCCTTCGGCAGGACCGCCGAGCCCGCGTTCGCGGTCGCCGACGTGGACTGGCGGCGGTTCACCACCGCCTTCACCGCCGCCCGGCCCACCACCCTGCTGGACGACCTGCCCGAGGCGCGCCGCGCCGCGCACGACGCCGTCGGCTCGGCGCCCCCGGCCGGTACCGACCCGGTCGCCGACCTGCGGCGCCGCCTGGCCGCAGCATCCCCACCCGAGCGCGAGCGCCTCACCCGCGCCCTGGTGCGCGAGCACGCCGCAGCGGTGCTCGGCCACGCCGCCGCCGAGGCCGTGGACGAGGCGCGGTCCTTCAGCGACCTCGGCCTGGACTCGGTGATGGCCGTGGAGCTGCGCAACCGCCTCGGCGCCGCCACCGGGCTGGCGCTGCCGGTGTCGCTGGCCTTCGACCACCCCACCGTGGCGGCGGTCGCCGCCCACCTGCGCGCCGGCCTGCGCGCTGCGGGCGCCGGCCCCGGCGAAGACCCCGCCCCCGGCGCCGGAGCCCACCCCGGCGCCGCCGAACTCACCGCCCTGGAGGCGCTGCTGCCGGCCCTGGACCCCGGCGCGCTGCGCGCCTCGAAGGTGCCCGAGCGGCTGCGCGCCCTGCTGCGGGCCTGCGAGCCCGACCCGCCCGCGCGGGCCGCCGCCGACATCTCGCTGGAGGACGCCACGCCCGACGAGGTGTTCGCCCTGATAGACGACGAACTCGACGACCGCCGCACCTGACCGCACGCCGCCGTCCGCGCAGTTATGGGGTCCCCTGATGACCGAGCCGAGCACCACCGAGCGCAAGCTGTTCGACTACCTCAAGCGGGTCACCGCCGACCTGCGCGAGTCCCGGCGCCGGCTGCGCGCGGCCGAGGCCGCCGCCCGCGAGCCGATCGCGATCGTGGGGATCGGGTGCCGCTTCCCCGGGGGGATCACCGCGCCCGAGCCGCTGTGGGAGTTCGTCGCGGCCGGGGGCGACGCGACGTCGGAGTTCCCCGCCGACCGGGGGTGGGACGTCGAGGGGCTGTACGACCCCGAGGGCGTCCGGCCGGGCACCAGTTCCACCCGCCGGGGCGCGTTCCTGGAGGAAGCCGCCGGGTTCGACGCGGGGTTCTTCGGGGTGAGTCCGCGTGAGGCGCTGGCGATGGATCCGCAGCAGCGGGTGGTGCTGGAGACGGTGTGGGAGGCGCTGGAGCGGGCGGGGATCGAGCCGGGGAGCCTGCGGGGCAGCCGCACCGCGACCTACGTCGGCGCGACGGGCGGCGGCTACATGCCCGACGCGGTCCGCGCACCCCGCGAGACCGAGGGCTATGTGGTCACCGGGACGGCGGCGAGCGTGCTGTCGGGGCGGGTCGCCTATGTGCTGGGGCTGGGCGGGGCGGCGGTGACGCTGGACACGGCGTGTTCGTCGTCGCTGGTGGCGGTGCACGAGGCGGTGATGGCGCTGCGGCGGGGGGAGTGCGATCTGGCGCTGGCCGGCGGGGTGACGGTGATGGGGTCGCCGGGCGTTTTCGTGGAGTTCTCGCGCCAGGGGGGTCTGTCGCCGGACGGGCGGTGCCGGTCCTATGGGGCGGGGGCTAACGGTACGGGGTTCGGTGAGGGTGCGGGGATCGTGGTGCTGGAGCGCCTGAGTGACGCTTTGGAGCGGGGGCGGTGCGTGTGGGGGGTGGTGCGGGGCAGCGCGGTGAACTCCGACGGTGCCAGTAACGGGTTGGCGGCGCCTTCGGGCAGCGCGCAGGAGGCGGTGCTGCGTGCGGCCTTGGCCGATGCCGGGCTGGACGCCTCGGTCGTGGGTGTGGTGGAGGGCCACGGGACGGGGACGGTGCTGGGCGACCCGGTGGAGGCCGGTGCGCTGGGCGCTGTCTACGGGCGGGCCGGTGGGGTTGTGGTGGGGTCGGTGAAGGCCAACATCGCCCACGCCCAGGCGGCGGCCGGGGTTGCGGGGCTGGTCAACCTGGTCGGAATCGTCGGCCGAGGCGTCATACCGCCCCTCGCGGGATCACCTGAGGGCGGTTCCCAGTTGATCGACTGGAACGCCCTGGGCCTGGAGTTGGCCACGGACGGCCCCCGCAGGTGGCGGGCCGGTGAGGGCCTGCGGATCGGGGCGGTGTCGTCGTTCGGTATCAGCGGCACCAACGCCCACCTCATCCTGGAGCAGCCCCCCGCCGGTCACGGCTACGACTTCGGCTCCGCTGACGAGACGCAGGCGCCCGCGCGCCTTCTGCCCACGTCGAGCCGCTGGCCGGCGGGCGCGGCCGCGCCGGATTCCACCGGGGCGGGCCGCGACGCCGGAGCGCCGGAGCCGGGGCCGCGCCATCGGCCGCATGACGCAGCGGTGCCCCACGCCGAAGCAGTCGAGCGCCGACACGCGGACACACGCGCGGCGGCCCGCCCCGGCGCAGTCGTCGGGACCGCCGGACATGTGCCCGATAACCCCGTGACGCTCACCCGCCAGGGGCGACGGGCGTCCTCGGCCGCTGAGCGGGCGGCCGTCCACGCTCGGGGGAACGGCGCCCAGCCGTCCCTCCCGGCCCCCGATCCCGCCGCCCTGGGCGGTGCGCCGCTGCCCCGGCGGGGTCCGGCCGCCTCGCGGGCCGAGGACGCCGGTGCGGACGCGCCCGCCGCCGAGTCTTCCGGCGAACCCGTGCCCCACCGCGCGCTTGGCCGCCCTCCCGCCTTCGGGGCGGGCGCGCCCGTGGCGCCGTGGCCGCTGTCGGGCAGGTCGGAGGCGGCGCTGGCGGAGCAGGCGCGGCGGCTGCTGGCGCACCTGGCCGCCCGGCCCGACCTTTCCCCGCACGACGTGGGGTTCTCGCTGGCCACCACCCGCACCCACTTCGAGCACCGGGCGGCCGTACTGCCCGACGCCCACGGCGACCACCGCCCCGGCCTGAGCGCCCTCGCCGACGGCGCGCCGCACCCCGCCGTGCTGCGGGGCACGGCCCCGCCCTCGCGCGAGTCCGCCGCCACCGTGTTCGTCTTCCCCGGCCAGGGCGCGCAGTGGGCCGGGATGGCAACGGGCCTTCTCGACTCCTCCCCCGTCTTCGCTGATGCGGTCGCGGCCTGCGAGCGCGCGCTGGCCCCCCACCTGGACTGGCCGCTGGGCGACGTGCTGCGCGGCGCTCCCGGCGCGCCCGCCCTGGACCGGGTGGAGGTCCTCCAGCCGGTCCTGTTCGCGGTGATGGTGGCCCTGGCCGAACTCTGGCGCTCCTGCGGGGTGCGCCCCGACGCGGTGATCGGGCACTCCCAGGGCGAGATCGCCGCCGCCCACGTCGCCGGCGCCCTCACCCTGGAGGACGCCGCCCGGATCGTCGCCGCCCGCAGCCGCCTGTGCGCCCCGCTCACCCCCACCACCGGGCTGCTCGTCGTCGCCCTGCCCCACGCCGACGCCGCCGCGCGCCTGCGCCCCTGGGGCCGGCGGCTCACCGTGGCCGCCGTCAACAGCCCCGAAGCCGTGGTGGTCGCCGGAGACCGGCCCGCCCTCGCCGAGCTGGCGGCGGCCTGCGCCGCCGAGGGCGTGGACACCCGCGAGGTCGGCTCCGCGTTCGCCTCCCACTCACCCCACGTCGAGCCGGTGCGCCGCCCGCTGCTGGACGCCTTCGCCGGGATCAGCCCGCGCCCGGCCGAGGTCCCGTTCCTCTCCACGGTGGAGGGCGCGGCCGTCGACGGAACCTGCCTCGGTCCCGAGTACTGGTACGCCAACCTGCGCCGCCCGGTTTTGTTCGAGGCGGCCGTGCGCGCCGCCGCCGACCTCGGCCGCGCCGTGTTCGTGGAGATCAGCCCGCACCCTGTCCTGCGCACCGCCCTGGCGCGCACCCTGGAGGCCGCCGGCCGTGAGGACGCGGCGGCCCGGGTGGTGGGCACCCTGCGCCGGGGCGAGGGCGGCCCCGCCGCCTTCACCGCCGCCCTGGCCGACGCCCACGTCCACGGCGCCGCGCCGTCGTGGCGGGCCGTGTACTCCGGCCGCCCGGCGGGCACCGTGCACCTGCCCACCTACGCCTTCCAGCACAGCCGCTTCTGGGCGGAGCGGCCGGCGGACGCGGACGCGGCGGCCGCCGCCGGGCTCGACACCGAACCGCACCCGCTGCTGGGCGCCGCCGTCACCGACGCGGCCACCGGCGCGCTCCTGCTGACCGGCGAGGTCGCCCCGCACCGGCTGCCCTGGCTGGCCGACCACGCCGTGGAGGGCGCGGCCCTGCTGCCGGGCACCGCCCTGGCCGACCTCGCACTGCACGCGGGCGACCGCGCCGACTGCCCGCACGTGCGCGAACTGGCCCTGCTCGCGCCCGTGCGGCTGCCCGAGCGCGGCCGCCTCCAGATCCAGGTCGGCGTGGCGGCGCCGGACGAGGACGGGCACCGGCCGGTGCGCATCCACAGCCGGCCGCGCGCCGCTGACGTGGGCGCCGGTGAAGGGGAGTGGACCCTGCACGCCGAAGGCGTGCTCGCCCCCGAGGCACCGCAGGAGGGGAGGGAGGGGGAGGGGCCGGCCCCCGCCGCGACCCGGCCGCCGGAGGGAGCCGTTCCGCTGCCGCTGGCCGACTGCTACGACCGCCTCGCCCGGCGCGGCTACCGCTACGGCCCCGCCTTCCGAGGGCTGCGCGCGGCCTGGCGCCACGGCGCCGACCTCTACGCCGAGGTGGCCCTGCCCGCCGACCGCCGCCCCGAGGCCCCCGGCTTCGCCCTCCACCCCGCCCTCCTCGACGCCGCCCTCCACCCCCTGCTGCTGGCCGAGGACACCGGCGCGGACGGCGGAGCCGGGCGTGCGCCCGACACGGCCCGCGAACCGGCGGTGCGCGTGCCGGGGGAGGACGCCGGTCCGGCCGGCTTCCCTGCGACCAGCAGCGCGGAACCCGCTTCGGCAGGGACCGGCGCGACCCCGGTTCCGGCCGAGGAGGACGCCTCGGGGGCGGCACCGGGTCCGGCGCGGCCGGCGGTGCGGATGCCGTTCGCGTGGGAGGGGGTGCGCCTGCACGCCGCCGACGCGGTCGCCCTGCGGGTGCGGCTGTCGCCGGCCGGTGACGGCGCGGTGCGCGTGGAGGCGACCGACCCGGACGGGGCGCCGGTCGTCACCGTGGAGTCGCTGACCTCCCGTCCCCTCGCGGAGTCGCCGGGCGGCGGCGCGGCCGGGCTCAGCGGTGCGCTGCTGCGCGTGGACTGGGTGCCCGTCGCCGTCCCCGAGCCGCTGCCCGCCCGGGAGTGCGCGTGCGTCGGCCCCGACACCGCGCTCGACGGCCTGGACCCCGAGATCGAGCGCTTCCCCGACCTCGCCGCGCTCCGCGCCGCCGTTGACGGCGGCCGACCGGTGCCGCGCACCGTGCTGCTCGCGCCCGCCGCGCCCGCCGTGGACGCGGAGGCCGTGCGCGCGGTCCTGCACCGCACCACCGCCGTGGTGCGCGACTGGCTCGCCGACGAGCGGTTCGCCGACTCCACCCTCGCCGTCCTCACCCGCGCGGCCGCCCCGACACCCGGGGACCTTGAGCCCGCACCGAGCGGGGCGCTGACGTGGCCCACCGCCATGCGGGAGGGCGCGGTCCCCACCGGTTCCGAGCATTCCGAAACCGCCGGCGGGCGGCTCGACCTGGCCGGGGCCGCCGTGTGGGGGCTGGTGCGGGCGGCGCAGAGCGAGCATCCCGGGCGGTTCGCGCTGGTGGACCTGCCGGCGGACACCTCGGACGCCCCGCCCGGACCGGTCCCGCTGCCGGCGGACACCTCGGACGCCCCGCCCGGACCGGTCCCGCTGCCGGCCGCCCTCGCCTCCGGCGAACCCGGGGTCGCCGTGCGCGGCGGGCGGCTGCTCGCGCCCCGGATGGTGGACGCCGCCGCCGGGGACCGGCTGCTGCCGCCCCACGGCGCGGCGCCCTGGCGGGTGGAGCCGCGCGGCGACGGCACCACGCGGCTGCGCGCGGTGGCCAACCCCGCCGCGAGCCGGCCCCTGCGCCACGGCGAGGTGCGGGTGTCGGTGCGCGCCGCCGGGCTCAACTTCCGCGACGTGATGACCACCCTCGGCGTCTTCCCCCGCCGCCACGACTTCGGCGCCGAGTGCGCCGGCGTCGTCACCGAGACCGGCCCCGGTGTCACCGACCTCCTCCCCGGCGACCGGGTGGCCGGCATCATGCACGGCTCCTTCGGCACCCACGGCGTGGCCGACCGCCGCCTCCTGGCCCGCGTGCCCGCCGCCTGGACCGACGTGCGGGCCGCCGCCGCGCCCGTGGCCTACCTCACCGCCTACCACGCCCTCGTCGACCTCGCCGCCGTCCGCCCCGGCGAGAAGGTGCTGGTGCACGCCGCCGCCGGCGGGGTCGGCCTCGCCGCCGTCCACCTCGCCCGCCACCTCGGCGCCGAGGTCTACGGCACCGCAAGCCACGCCAAGTGGCCCCTGCTGCGCGCCGCCGGGATCGCCGAGGACCGCATCGCCGACTCCCGCACCCTCGACTACGCCGACCGCTTCGCGGCCGCCGGCGGCGCCGGCCTCGACGTCGTCCTCAACGCCTTCACCGGCGCACACGTCGACGCCTCCCTGGGCCTGCTCGCCCCCGGCGGCCGCTTCATCGAGATCGGCGCCACCGACGTGCGCCGCCCCGAGGACGTCGCCGCCGCCCACCCCGGCACCGCCTACCGCGCCTTCCGGATCGACGCCCTGGCCCCCGAACGCCTCCAGGCCGCGCTCGCCGAGGTCGTCGCCCTGCTCGACTCCGGCGCGCTGCCCCACCTGCCCGCCGCCGCCTGGCCGCTGCACCGCGCCCACGACGCGTTCCGCCGCCTCCAGCAGGGCCGCAGCACCGGCAAGCTCGTGCTGCGGCCCCCGGCGCCGCTCCACCCGCGCGGCACCGTCCTCATCACCGGCGGCACCGGCCGCCTCGGCGCCCTCACCGCGCACCACCTGGTGCGCCGCCACGGGGTGCGCCGCCTCGTGCTGGCCGGCCGGCGCGGCGACCGGGCGCCCGGCGCCGGCCGCCTGGCCGCCGAGCTGGCCGACCTGGGCGCCGAGGTCCAGGTGCGCGCCTGCGACGCCGCCGACGCCGACGCGCTCGCCGCCCTGCTCGCCGAGATCCCCGCCGACCGCCCCCTGACCGCCGTGGTGCACGCCGCCGGCGCCCTGGCCGACTCCGTGGTCGCCGACCTCACCCCCGAGCGCCTCGACCGCGTGCTCGACGCCAAGGCGCGCGCCGCCTGGAACCTGCACACCCTCACCCGCGACCGGGGCCTGGCCGCGTTCGTGCTCTACTCCTCGGCCGCCGCCGTCCTCGGGCCGCCCGGCCAGGCCGGCTACGCCGCCGCCAACGCCTACCTCGACGCCCTCGCCGAGCACCGCCACGCCCTCGGCCTGCCCGCCACCTCGATCGCGTGGGGCCTGTGGGCCGCGCGCAGCGAACTGACCGCCGGCCTCACCGCCGCCGACCTGGCGCGCATGCGCCGCCTGGGTGTGGCCGGGCCGCTGTCCACCGAGCGCGCACTGGAGGCGCTGGACACCGCTTTGGCCTCCGGCGCCCCCCACCTGCTGGCCCTGCCGGTGGACACCGCCGGGCTGCGCGCGGCGGCGCGGCGCGCCGGCACCGTGCCGCCGCTGTTTCGCGCGCTGGTCCGCCCGCCCCGGCGCGGCGCCGCCCAGGGCGCCGAGCCCGCCGGACCCGCCGAGGCGGCC
>NZ_JAJAQC010000069.1 GCF_027604915.1 Streptomonospora mangrovi | reverse complement strand
CACCCCTGAGGGGTGCCGGGCCCTTCGCCGTGTGCGCGGTGGTGCGGGCGGGACGGACGGGGGCGGGCAGGGGCGGCGGGGGCGCCCGGAGGAGCGGACGGGAGTGGGGAGGGACCGGGCCGGGGCGGGCGGAACGGCGCTGAGCCGCCCCAGGAGGGGACCGCGCGCCCCACCCGTGGTCAGACCCGCCCAAGATCACCCGGGCCGCTGAGCGGCGCCTGTGGCGCCGCGCGCGGCCGTCGCCGCCCGGCCACTCCCCCGCGCCAGCCGGAGCGTCCCCGTTCGTCGCCCCCCATGCGCCCCCGCGCGGACGGCACCGGGCCACCGGACACGCCACGGCCTTTCGGACCGGCCGCCGGGACCCGGACGCCGCCCCTTCCTCGGGCCGCCGGGAGCCCTCTCCGGCGCCCCTACGCGCGGCCGCGCCCCCGCCGGGAGCGCGGCCGTGGGAACGCGGACGGGGCCGCGGAGCGCCTGCTCCGCGGCCCCGTCGCCGGAGTCCCGTCGTGCGGTTGCGGGGGCGTGCCTAGTCGGCCTGCTCCTGCTCGCCGTGGACGTCGCCGGGCGTGCCCTCGCCGTCGGTGGTGTCGGGCTCGCCGGTGGCGCTGTTGGCCACCCAGTCCTCCCAGGAGCGCTGCCAGTAGCCCCAGCCGTTGTCGACCTCCAACTGGCGGTCGGTGCCCGTCACGATGAACGGGTCGCCCATCAGCGACTCCTCGTAGAACCACTTGGCGTCGGCGGTGCTCATGTTGGTGCAGCCGTGGCTGGCGTTGGCCTCGCCGAGCTGGCCGTTCCACGGGGCGGCGTGGGTGAACTCGCCGCTGTTGGAGAAGCGGACCGCGTAGTTGACGTCCAGCTTGTAGCCCTCGGGGCTGTCGACCGGGATGCCCATGGTCGAGGAGTCCATGACCAGGTGCTCGTACTTCTCCATGGTCAGGTGGACGCCGCTGGTGGTGGTGTACTGCCGGGTGTCGCCGCGGCCGTTGCTGATCGGGAACGTCTTCACGGTCTCGCCGTCGCGCTCCACGGTCATGGTGTGGGCGTCGTCGTCGACCGTGGTGATCTGCTCGCGGCCCACCTCGAAGTTGATCTGGTGGTTCTCGATGCCGTAGACGCCCTCACTGGCCTCCACGCCCGCCAGGCGCAGGTCCACCGTGACCGCCTGGTTCGGCTTCCAGTACTCCTCGGGCCGGAAGACCGCCATCTGGTCGCCGAACCAGTTCCAGGCGCCCTGCACCGGCTCCTCGGAGGTGACCTCCATGGAGTTCTCGACCTGCTCCTTGTTCTCCACCGGCAGGTCGAAGTTGATGATGACGGGCATGCCCACGCCCACCGTCTGGCCGCTGGTGGGGAAGTTGGACTGCAACTCCAGCCGCTTGCCCTCGACCGCCTCCAGGGTGGTGAACTGGCTGACGACCTCGGCCTCCTCGCCGTCGCTGTTCTCGGCGGTGGCGGTGACCGTGACCTCGGCGCCCGGGGTGAGGTTCCAGTCGCTCACCCAGGTGGTCTTGTCCTCGTTGTAGGTGCCGGTCATGGCGCCCAGCGCGGCGTCGCCCGACGGGCTGGCCGAGGGGGCGTCGGACGGGGCGTTCTGGGCGTCGGCGCTGCCGCCGGTCTGCTCCACCCGGACGTCGGTGATGGTGGCGTCGGCCGCCTCGACCGTGATGGGGGAGTTGGGGGCGACCTCACTGGCGCCGTCCTCGGGGCTGATGGTGACCTCGACCACCGGGCCGTCGCCCTCTCCCCCGGTGGACTCCGCGCCGCTGTCGGCTCCCGTGCAGCCGGCGACAAGGACGAGCAGCAGCCCGGCCAAGCCGGCGCCCGCGCCTCGAACCGCCGTTGGGAATGCGCTGCCCTTCACCGTGCGACCTCCAGTGTCCGGATTGCCCGCGATTTACCGCGTCTCTACCCAGTATGGACGCACCGCGAGGCGGAGAAGTTTGGGACGTGTGGGATGAGTCGGGGCGGCCGGGGGACCCGCCCCTCGCGTGCCGTACCCCGAACGGGTATCGGTCGCCCAAAAGAGAATACCCCGGCGGATGGTCGATCTCGTCGGAAATCGCCGTCCACCGGGGTGATCGGGGCCGCCGGCGCCGCCGCCGGAGACCCGTGCGGGGGCGGCGCGGGCAGGAGCCCGCGCCGCCCCCTGCGGCTCGTACTGCCGGTTAGTGCTGGAACTCGCCGCGGTAGTACTCGAAGACCCAGCCGATGGCGGTCAGGATCACCGCGAACGCGCCGATGAAGACCATCCACCAGCCGATCGTGACGCCCACGGCCATGAAGGCCACCGACAGCGCCACGAACAGCGGCCACCAACTGTGCGGGCTGAAGAACCCGTACTCGCCGGAGTTCTCGGCGATCTCGCCGTCCAGCCGCTCCTCGGGCGGCAGCCCGTGGTAGCGCTCGCTGCGCCGGGCCGACTGCCACAGCCAGAACCCGACCATCCAGCCGAAGCCGATCGAGACCACCAGGGCGACGGTCCCGGTCCACTCCACGTAGCCCTCGGCCACCCACGACCAGTAGGCGTAGACGGCCGCGACCAGCCCGAAGAAGGTCGAGACGCCCATGAACAGGTATGCCTGCATCTTCATGTCAGTACTCGCTTTGCTACTTCAGGCCCGCGGCGGCCGGCGCGGCCGACCCGGGTGCGGCGGCGTGCGGGTGGTGCAGGTCGAACGCCGGACGCTCGGAGCGGATGCGCGGCAGCGACGTGAAGTTGTGCCGCGGCGGCGGGCAGGAGGTCGCCCACTCCAGCGAGCAGCCGTACTCCCACGGGTCGTCCACGGTGACCTTCGGGGCGCTGCGGGCGGTGACCCACATGTTCCAGAAGAAGATCAGCGTGGAGGCGCCCAGCACGAACGAGGCGATGGAGGACACCATGTTCAGCTCGGTGAACCCGTCGCTGGGCAGGTAGTCGGCGTAGCGGCGCGGGAAGCCCTCGGCGCCCAGCCAGTGCTGGACCAGGAAGGTCCCGTGGAACCCGAAGAACAGGAACCAGAAGTGCCACTTGCCCAGGGCCTCGTTGAGCATCTTGCCGGTGAACTTGGGCCACCAGAAGTAGAAGCCCGCGAACATCGCGAAGACGACGGTGCCGAACACCACGTAGTGGAAGTGGGCCACCACGAAGTAGGAGTCGGTGACGTGGAAGTCCAGCGGCGGCGAGGCCAGGATGACCCCGGTCAGCCCGCCGAACAGGAACGTCACCAGGAACCCGATGGTGAACAGCATCGGCGTGGCGAACACCAACTGGCCGCGCCACATGGTGCCGATCCAGTTGAAGAACTTCACCCCGGTGGGCACCGCGATGAGGAACGTCATGAAGGAGAAGAACGGCAGCAGCACCGCGCCGGTGGGGAACATGTGGTGCGCCCACACCGTCACCGACAGGCCGGCGATGGCGATCGTGGCGCCCACCAGGCTCTTGTAGCCGAAGATCGGCTTGCGGCTGAACACCGGCAGGATCTCGGTCGCGATGCCGAAGAACGGCAGCGCGATGATGTAGACCTCCGGGTGGCCGAAGAACCAGAACAGGTGCTGCCACAGGATGGCGCCGCCGTGCTCGGCGTCGAAGACGTGCGTGCCGATCATCCGGTCGGCGCCCAGCGCGATCAGGGCGGCGGTCAGGACCGGGAAGGCGATGAGCACCAGGACGCTGGTGAGCATCGCGTTCCAGGTGAAGATCGGCATGCGGAACATCGTCATGCCCGGGGCGCGCATGCACAGCCCGGTGGTGATGAAGTTGACGGCACCCAGGATCGTGCCCAGACCGCTGACGGCCAGGCCCATGATCCACAGGTCGCCGCCCAGGCCCGGCGAGCGCACGGCGTCCGACAGCGGGGTGTAGGCGAACCAGCCGAAGCTGGCGGCGCCGCCGGGGGTGAGGAACCCGCCCACGGCGATGAGGCTGCCGAACAGGTACAGGTAGTAGCCGAACAGGTTGATGCGCGGGAACGCCACATCGGGCGCGCCGATCTGGAGCGGCATGATGATGTTGGCGAACCCGACGAACAGCGGGGTCGCGAACATCAGCAGCATGATCGTGCCGTGCATCGTGAACAACTGGTTGAACTGCTCGTTGGTCACGACCTGGAGGCCGGGCCACAGCAGCTCGGCGCGCATGACCAGAGCGAGGATGCCGCCGAAGATGAAGAACAGGAACGAGGTGATCAGGTACATGTACCCGATGACCTTGTGGTCGGTGGACGTCAGCCAGCTCACGATGATGGAGCCCTTGCGGGTGGGGGCGGGGGCCGCCTCCGCACGTGGCTGTGTTGCGGTCGCCATTACTGGCCTGCCTCCTCCTCGGCCGACGCCGAAGGCTCAGGCGTCTCGGTGGACTCGTCGCGGGCCGCGTCGTCGCCCGACCCCTCCTGGTCCCCGGTGCCGGGGCCCTCGATGGCGGTGCCGGTGTCCTCGCCGCGCGGCTCCAGCTCCTCGCCGGTCTCCAGCCGCTCCTGCTCGTCGGCGGCGGCCTGGCGCTGCTCCTCGACCCAGCGGTCGTAGTCGTCGGGCTCCATGACCTCGACGGTGAACAGCATGCGCGAGTGGTCCACACCGCACAGCTCGGCGCAGCGGCCGGCGTAGGTGCCCGCGGTGCCCTCCTGGACCTCGACCTGGAACTCGTTGTCCTGGCCGGGGATGATGTCCATCTTGAAGGCGAAGGCGGGGATCCAGAAGGAGTGGATCACGTCGGGCGAGGTGAGGTCGAAGTGCACGACGTCGCCCTCGCGCAGCACCAGCGTGGGCTGGTGCTGGGGGGTGCCCGCGACCGAGAACTCGGTCTGGGGCTCGGTGCCCTGCTCCTCGGCGTCCACGCGCGACTGGTCGAGGTAGTTGAACTGCCAGCTCCACTGGAAGCCGACGACCTCGATGTTGGTGTCGGCCTGCTCCTCGGTGTCGAGCAGGACCGTCTGGTCGCGCGCGGTGAAGTAGAACAGGACCGCGATGATGACGATCGGCAGGACCGTGTACAGCGCCTCGATGGGCATGTTGTAGCGCACCTGCGGCGGTAGCTGCTCGGAGCGCTTGCGGTGGAAGATGACCGTCCAGACGATCAGGCCCCACACCAGGATGCCGACCGCGAACGCCGCCACCCACGAGCCCTGCCAGAGCGTGAGGACACGCTGGCCCTGTTCGGTGATCGGCTCCGGCACGCCCAAACGAGTGAACTCGTTCGACGCGCAGCCGGTCGCGGCCAGGCCCAGCGCGGCGAGCGCGGCGCCGCGTGGTGCCCATCGGCGCAGCGCGGGGCGCCGATTCCTATGGCGGGTCGGACTCACGGATTGCCTTCCCAGCGGTGATGCCCGCGGTCGTCGCGCGGGCGGTGGTATTCCAAAGCTTTTCGGGGGAAACACTAGCGCGATCAGCCCGCAGGGCAGTCCAGGGGCATGCCTGACCAGCGTGTTGACCGGGGTGCCCGGCGGGCGTCCGGCCGGACACGCGCTGGGGCGTTCGTACCGCGCCCGGGGCGCGGTGCGGACGCCGCGGCGATCCGGGGCGGATCGGCGTGTTCGCCCGGCCCGCCGGCGTGGTCGCCTCCGGCTGCCTCGGGTGCCGGAGCGGCCTGTCGCAAGCGGGCTAAGGCGAGAGTACCGCTGGTTTCACGCGTCCCTTAACCGGGTGCCACTTAGCCGGCCACTTGGGTAAAGAATGGGATACGAGCAGGCGTCGAGGGGAGAGCGCAGGTGTCGGACCAGCCGTTGGTGACCGTGGAGGCGATCGGCCGCAAGTGCCCGATCCCCATCATCATGCTGGCCGGGCGGATCCGGGAGGTGCCCATCGGCTCGGTCATCGCCGTCACGGCCGACGACCCCGCCGCGCGGACCGACATCCCCTCGTGGTGCCGGATGAAGATGCAGGAGTTCGTGGCCGAGGTCCCGCTGAGCCGGGGCAGCGCGTTCCACATCCGCCGCATGTACTAGGGGATGCGCGGCGCGCCGGGCGCGCGGCGGGCCGCAACGCACGGCGGGCCGTGCGCCCCCCAGGGGTGCACGGCCCGCCCGCGCGGGTAATCGCGAGGACTAGCGCGCGTAGTACTCCACGACGAGCTGCTCGTCGAAGGGCACCGGGACCTGCTCGCGCTTGGGGCGGTCCACGACCGCCACGCGCAGCTCCTTGTGGCTCACCGCGAGGTAGCCGGCGATCTTGTCGTCGGCGTGCACGCCCTCGGCGGCCTCCACGAACGGCACCATCTGGCGCGACTTCTCGCGGACGGCGATGACCTGGCCGGGCTTCACCTGGTAGGAGGGGATGTCGACCTTCTTGCCGTCCACGGTGATGTGGCCGTGGTTGATGAACTGGCGGGCCGCGTAGATCGACGGCGCCAGGCCGGCGCGGAGCACGACCGAGACGAGCCGCAGCTCCAGCTCGGCGATCAGCTCCTCACCCGTACGGCCGGGGCGCTTCTTGGCGTTCTCGTAGGCGCGGGCCAACTGCTTCTCGGACAGGTCGTAGTACCAGCGCAGGCGCTGCTTCTCCGCCTGGCGCACCGCGTAGTCGCTGCTGGAGCGCCGAACTCGGCGGCCGTGCTCACCCGGGGGGTAGGGCCGCTTCTCGAAGTAGCTGACCGCCTTACGGGTCAGCGGGATACCCGCGCGCCGGGACAACCGCACCTTAGGTCCGGTGTAGCGCATTAACGTCCTCCGTCTATGTGTCTCTTGCGAAAACGGGAATCCTAGGTAAGGCTTGCCTAAGTCTAGGAGGTGTCATGCGACAGCCCTGCCCGTCCGCGATCGAACGGGTCCGTTCCCTTGCCGCCACGGCGACCCCCACCGTGGCGACGTTGGCTGACTATCCCGGCACGCGTTTCAGCGTGCGCGGTGCGGTCGATCACGCCGGCCGCGTACTCCTGTGGGTGGCGGCCGACCACCCGCTGCGCGAGGCGCTGCGGGAGGGGCGGCAGGGTGACACCGGACCGGTGGTCGGGGTCGAACTGTCCGCGCTGCGTCGTGTGGGTCGCACCCCTACTGTACGCGCTCGGCTGTGGTGCCAGGGCAGGGCGGGTGCGGTCCCCCTCCGCGAGCGGCGCGACGCGGCCCTGGCGGTGTGGGAGCGCGACCCCGACGAGGAGCTGCTGGCGGCGCTGCCCGCGCCCGGCCCCTCCCCCGCCGAGGCGGCCCCGCTGCTGGTCCGGGTGGCGCCCAGCACCGTCGTCTACCACACCTACGACGCCATGGGCGTGGTCGAGGGCCCGGCCTACCTGGCCGCGCGCGCCGATCCGCTGGCCCGCCCCGCCGAGGACATCCTGGCCCGGGTCAACGACCGCTACCGCGACGAACTCGCCGCGGCCGCCGCCGCGCTGCCGGGTGCGCCGCGCGGCGCGGCGTGGCTGTGGGAGCTGGACGCCCACGGGGCCACGGTGTGGGTGAACCCGTTCTCGGGCGCCGACCCGGTGCTGGTGCGGGTGCCCTGGAGCGCACCGGCGGGCGCGCCCTGCCAACTGGAGCGCGCGGTGTTCGACTTCTTGGCCGGCGGCGCCGAGCGCGCGGGCGCGGCCCCCGCCGAGGCGGCCGCGCCGGCCGAGGGGCCCGCCGGGCGCCGGGGCTGCACCCGGCGCCGGCGCGGCTGAGCCCGGCCCCGGCACGATCGCGGGCGGTCGCCGGGGCCGATGCCGGGACCGGGCACCCGGAAGGGGCCCCCGCGCGGAGGCCCCCGATGCGGCTGGTGCGGCTAGGACAGGTGCGGCTTGATCGCCCGCGCGCTGTCCTCGCCGTAGGAGGCGGTGACCTTGTCGAGCAGGCTCGCGGCGGTCAGCTCGTACTCCTGGGGGCCGTTGACCTCCAGGCAGTGCACGGCCACGGCGTTGCCGACCTGGGCGGCGTGCTCCAGGGACAGGCCCCACGAGACGCCCGCGAGGAAGCCCGCGCGGAAGGCGTCGCCCACGCCGGTGGGGTCGACCTTCTCGCCGACGGCGGCGGCGGGCACGGCGATCGAGGGCTCACCGCGCCGGTCGATCCGCACGCCCTTGGCGCCCAGCGTGGTGACGCGGGTCCGCACGCGGGCGAGGATGTCGTCGTCGCTCCAGCCGGTCTTCTGCTCGCAGAGCGCCTTCTCGTACTCGTTGGTGAAGAGGTAGTCGGCGCCCTCGATGAGCCGGCGGACGTCGGCGCCCTCCATGAACGCCAACTGCTGGGAGGGGTCGGCGGCGAAGGCGATGCCGCGCTCGCGGCACTCGTCGCTGTGCCGGATCATCGCGCCGGGGTCGTTGGCGCTGACGAGCACGAGGTCGAACCCGCCCGCGCGCTCGGCCAGCGGCTGGAGTTCGATGTTGCGGGCCTCGGCCATGGCGCCGGCGTAGAAGGAGGCGATCTGGTTGTGGTCGCGGTCGGTGGTGCACACGAACCGGGCCGTGTGGCGCAGCTCGGAGATGTGCACGCCGGAGGTGTCGACGCCGTGGCGGTCCAGCCAGGCGCGGTACTCGTCGAAGTCGGTGCCGGCGGCCCCCACCAGGTAGGGCCGCAGGCCCAGCGCGCCCATGGCGAAGCAGATGTTGGGGCCGCAGCCGCCGCGGCGGATCTCCAGCTCGTCGACCAGGAAGGACAGCGACACCTGTTCGAGCTGGTCGGCGATGAGTTGTTCGGAGAAGCGTCCCTCGAAGGTCATCAGATGGTCGGAGGCAATCGATCCGGTAACCGCGATGCGCACTGCGGAGGGCTCCTTGAGTCGGGAGACGGGACGGGGCTTAAGCCTACAGAGCCGCCCCGGCGGCGTCTGCGGGCCCCGAGCGCGGCGGAGCCGGCGCACGCGAAAGGGTCCGCGCGCCCCTCGGGCGCGCGGACCCCTGCCGCATCGAGGGCGCCGGCCCGGCGGGGCGCGGCGCTCGACCCCCCTTAGTTGAAGGAGTCGCCGCAGGCGCAGGAGCCCGTGGCGTTGGGGTTGTCGATGGTGAAGCCCTGCTTCTCGATGGTGTCGACGAAGTCGATGGTGGCGCCCATGAGGTAGGGGGCGCTCATGCGGTCGGTGACGACCTCGACGCCGGAGAAGTCGGCGACGACGTCGCCGTCCAGCTCACGCTCGTCGAAGAAAAGCTGGTAGCGGAGCCCGGAGCAGCCCCCCGGCTGCACGGCGACACGCAGCCGAAGATCGTCGCGGCCTTCCTGCTCCAGGAGGCCCTTGACCTTGCTCGCCGCCTCGTCCGTCAGGATGATGCCCTGCGCGGGGGCTTCGCTCTGAACCGTCATCTGCTAGCTCCTCCGTTGTTTCGACCCATTCCGAGCCACACGTGTCAACGCGCGGGCCGCTTCGCGCATTCCTGGGCGCGGGGTCGTGGCGCGCTCTCCTGTTTTCCCCCAGCTTAGGTGCTCATGCGCACGCTGGCCATCATGAGTGCCCGCGCTCACGCCCCGCCGGGGGTGCGCGGGCGCGCGCCGCCCCAGCGCCGGGCGACCGCCGCGGCCAGCCGGGTCAGCTCCTCGGCCGGGCGGCGCAGGGCCGCCTCGGTGGAGCCGGCGGACTCCACCAGCGCGTAGGTCTCGGTGATGCCGGCGGCGGCGGCCTCCTTGCGGCCCACCGACACCACGCCGGCGGTCACCACGCAGGGCACGCCCTGGTCGGCGGCGGCGCGGGCGACCCCGTGGGGCAGCTTGCCGCGCAGCGACTGGCCGTCGAAGGAGCCCTCGCCGGTGATCACCAGGTCGGCGGTGGCGACGTCGTCGGCCAGGCCGACCGCGTCCAGCACCCGTGCCACCCCCGACTCCACGGTGCCGCCCAGCAGCAGCAGGCCGTAGCCCAGACCGCCGGCGGCGCCCGCGCCGGGCGCCTCGCGCAGGCCGCCGGGGTCGGTCGCGTCGGCGAAGGCGGTGAGGGCGGCGTCCAGACGCTGCACCGCGTCGGGGTCGGCGCCCTTCTGCGGGCCGAACACGGCGCTGGCGCCGTTGATGCCCAGCAGCGGGTTGTCCACGTCGGTGGCGGCCACCAGGCGGACGCCGCGCACGGCGGCGCGGGCGGCGGCCAGGTCCACCGGACCCTCCAGCGCGGCCAGCGGGCCGCCGCCGGCGCCCAGGCCCGGCGCGGGATGCGCGCCCAGGGCGGCGAGCATGCCGGCGCCGCCGTCGTTGGTGGCGCTGCCGCCCAGGCCCACGACCACGGTGTCGGCTCCGGCCGCCACCGCCGCGGCGATCAGCTCGCCCACCCCCAGGGTGGTGGTGCGGGCGGGGTCGCGCGCCTCGGCGGGCACCAGGTGCAGACCGCAGGCGTGCGCGCTCTCGATGTAGGCGGTGGTGCCGGCGAGCAGGTAGCGGGCGGGCACGGGCGCGCCAAGGGGGCCGGTGACCTCCAGGTCGGCGACGGTGCCGCCCAGGGCGGCGTGCAGCACCTCGACGAACCCGGGGCCGCCGTCGGAGAGCGGCAGCAGCCGGGTGTCGGCGTCGGGGTCGACGGTGTGCCAGCCGTCGGCGATGGCCTGGGCGGCCTCGACGGCGGTGAGGGTTCCGGCGAACTTGTCCGGGGCGATGACGATACGCACGATGTCAGTGTGCCCTGTCCGGTGCGGGCACCCGCGGGCGGGGACCGTGCGGGCGGGCCGGCCGGGCGGCGGCCGGGCAGGTCACAGGCCGGGGGCGCCGTAGACGGGGAACCAGCGGGACTTGTCCTTCTCGACGGGCAGGTCGGCGCCCAGGGCGGCCTCCACCTGAAGCTCCAGGGCGTTGTCGCGGCGCTGGCCGGGCAGCGGCGCGAACGGGTAGAAGGTGCCGCGCTTGTAGAGGTAGACGAGGGCGACGCGGCGGCCGGCGGCGTCGGCGAAGGCCACCAGCGAGCACAGCAGCGAGGGGCCGAACCCGGCGGACTCCAGCGAGGTGTTGACGGCGTGGACGTCGGTGACCAGGCCGCTGATGTCGGCGGAGGCGGCGGCCTCGGGTCCGGCGCGCAGCACCAGCCAGGTGTAGCCGTACTCGTCGGCGGCGGGCTCGACGGCCGGGCCGTCGTCGGCGTTGAGCAGGTCGGTGATGTCGCGCTGGAGGTCGGCGAAGGCGCGGCCCTCGGCGGCGCGGAAGGCGACCGACCCGGTGCCGGTGGGCGCGAACCCGGCGCCGGCGCGCAGGGTGACGGCGGCCGAGGGCAGCGCGAACAGCGCGTCGAGGTCGGGCTTGGCCGGCTTGGAGCGGCCCAGCAGGGCGCGCAGGAAGCTCATGTGGGCGGGTCCTCCCGTGGTCGGCCGGTGGTGCGGGCGCGGCGGGCGCGGCTCAGGCGCCGGTGCCCAACTGCCGGGAGATGTCGGCGAGCTGGGCGAGGCGGCGCTCGATGGGCGGGTGGGTGGCGAACAGTTGGCTGAGGCTGAAGCCCTTGCCGCCCACCGCCGGGGTGAAGAAGAAGGCGTTGAACGGCTCGGCGCGGCGCAGGTCGCTGGTGGGGATGCGGGCCATGTCGCCGTTGATCTTGGTGAGGGCGCTGCCCAGCGCCGAGGGCCGGCCGGTGAGGTAGGCGGCGGCGCGGTCGGCCGACAGCTCGCGGTAGCGCGACAGCACCCGGGTCAGCAGGAAGCTCAGCGCCCACACCACGGCGCTGACCAGTACCACCAGCAGCGCGACGACTGCGGGCGCCGGGCCGTTGTTGTTGCCGCGCGAGCCGCCGGTGACCATGGCGAAGCGCAGCCCCATCTGGGTGAGGAACCCGGCGACGATCCCGAGGAACCCGGCGATGGTCATGACCATGACGTCGCGGTGGGCCACGTGGGACAGCTCGTGGGCGATGACCGCCTCCAGTTCGGCGGTGTCCAGGCGGCGCAGCAGGCCGGTGGTGGTGCACACCACGGCGTTCCTCCGGTTGTGGCCGGTGGCGAAGGCGTTGGGGACGTCGGTGCGGGCGACGGCGACCTTGGGCTTGGGCATGTCGGCCATGGCGCACAGGCGGTCGACGACCGCGTGGAGTTCGGGGGCCTCGGCCGGGGAGACCTCGCGGGCGCCCATGGAGAACATGGCGATCTTGTCGGAGGTGAAGTACTGGAGGACGGCGAAGCCGACCACCACCAGCACCAGCAGGACCACGGGCATGCCCACGAGGTAGAGGGCGATGACGAACGCCACGTAGAGGATGCCCAGCAGCGCCATCGTGGCGACCATGCGGGTGGTCAGCCCGCGGTCGGGGATGAATCTGGAACCAGCCACAGCGGGACCCCTCCGTCCGCGAGGTCGACGCCTGGGTCGCGGACTCCTTGGCAGTGTAGTCGCCGCAGGTGAACGGGGGCGCACCGGCCGTCGGCGGCGCGGTGCGCGGCGGGCCGGGGCGCGCGGGGCGGCCCGCAACGGCACCGAGGCCGCCGCGCGGTGCGCGGCGGCCTTCGGAGAGCGGCTGCCGGGGGCGGCGCCGGGTCAGGGCGCTGCCGGGCGATCAGGTGAGGTCGGGGATGAGGCCGTCGTCGCCGAGCATGTCGCGGACCTCGTCCATGCTGGCGTCGGCGGGGGGAAGGATGAACTCCGAGGGCTCCAGCGACTCGGGGGGCAGCGGCTTGCCGTCCTGGCGGACCCGCTCCAGCAGGTCGTGCAGGGCCTTGCGGAAGGTGTCCTCGCTGCCGGACTCGATCGCCTCTTCGAGGGTGCGGTCGAACTGGTTGAGGAGGTCGAGGTCGGCGTCGCCGAGGTCCAACTGGCCCTCGCCCATGATGCGGACGATCACGAGCCCTCCCCCTGGCGGTAGGGCTGGATCTGGCTGCCGTTGCCGGCGGATCCCCCGGCGCGGGAGTCGCCCTCCTCGATCTGGGGGGTGGCCCCGCCGGAGCCGCTGCCCTGGCCCAGCTCGCGCTTCATGCGCTCCAGCTCCAGCTCGACGCCGCTGGTGCTGGCCATGCGGTCCAGCTCGGCCTGGATGTCGTCCTTGGAGGAGCCGCTGACGTCGTCGAGGGCGCCCGAGGCGAGGAGTTCGTCGACCGCGCCGGCGCGGGCCTGCATCTGGGCGGTCTTGTCCTCGGCGCGCTGGATGGCCAGGCCGACGTCGCCCATCTCCTCGGAGATGCCGGAGAACGCCTCGCTGATCTGGGTCTGGGCCTGGGCGGCGGTGTAGGTGGCCTTGATGGTCTCCTTGCGGGTGCGGAAGGAGTCGACCTTGGCCTGGAGCCGCTGGGCGGCGAGGGTGAGCTTCTGCTCCTCGCCCTGGAGCTGCTCGTGCTGCTGCTTGAGGCTGTCGATCTGGGACTGGAGCCCGGAGCGGCGGGTGAGGGCCTCGCGGGCGAGGTCCTCGCGGCCGGCCTGGAGGGCCGAGCGGCTCTGGTTCTCCAGCTTGCCGGACTGCTGCTCCAGTTGCTGGACCTGCAACTCGACGCGCTTGCGGGAGGTGGCGACGTCAGCGACGCCGCGGCGGACCTTTTGCAGCAGCTCAAGCTGCTTCTGGTAGGAGTAGTCGAGGGTTTCGCGCGGGTCCTCGACGGAGTCCAGTGCCCGGTTGGCCTTGGACTTGAAGATCATGGAAAGTCGCTGAAACACGCTCATCGGCGTGGCCGTCCCCTTCTCGGTCCGTAAATCGGCTGTTCCCGGCGGGCGCTGCATCCAACCCTACGCGCTCGGGCGTGGGGTCGCCATGAAGCTCGGACCGGCTACTCTGGAAGACGTGTTCCGACGTCGCTCCGTTCCCGCATCCGAAGATACGGCCGCGCCCGGCTCTGCCACCGCTGAGGCCACCCAACCTAAGGGATATACCCCGAAGAAGGGTGCGCCCACTCCCAAGCGGCGCGAGGCCGAGAAAGCGCTGCGCCGCCCGCTGAACGCGCCGCAGACCCGCCGCGAGGCCTACCGGCAGTACCGCGAGCGCCAGCAGCGCGAGGCCCAGCGCACCGCCCAGCGCGGTGGCGCCGCCAAGGGCGAGGAGCGCCACTTCCGGCCCCAGGACCTCGGCCCGGTGCGCGCCTACGCCCGCGACGTCGTGGACTCCCGGCGCAGCGTCAGCGAGTTCTTCCTCTACTTCTCGCTGGCCATCATCGCGCTGCTGTTCCTGCCGTTCCCGCAGATCAACCTCGCGGTCACCTACGTGGTGTGGCCGGCCATGATGGTCACGATCCTGGCCGAGGGCATCTTCGTGGGCAACCGCGTCAAGCGCCGGGCGCGCGAACTGTTCCCCGACGACCCCACCGTGCGCGGCGCGGGCATGTACGCCGCCATGCGCCAGCTCCAGGTCCGCCGGCTGCGGCTGCCCAAGCCCCGGGTCAAGCCCGGCCAGGCGGTGCCCGAACCCACCCGCTGAGCGCCGGGCGGGCCGCCTGTCCGCCGCCCCGCGTCCTCTCCCCTTCTCCCTCTTCTCTCCCTCTTCCCCCCGCTTCCGCCGCCCGTGCCGCAGCATCCGCCCGGGCGGCGCTTTCACGCCGCCCCCGTGTCGCCCCGGCCGCACCGCCGCGGGCTAGGGTGCTGCCATGGAATTCCGGCATCTGGGCAGCAGTGGTCTCGTCGTCAGCGAGATCTCCTACGGCAACTGGATCACCCACGGTTCGCAGGTCGAGGAGGACGCCGCCGTCGCGTGCGTGCACGCCGCGCTGGAGGAGGGCATCACCACCTTCGACACCGCCGACGTCTACGCGCAGGGCCGCGCCGAGGAGGTCCTCGGCCGGGCGCTGAAGGACCAGCGGCGCGACGGCGTCGAGATCTTCTCCAAGGTCTACTGGCCGGTCGGCGAGGGCCGCAACGACCGCGGCCTGTCCCGCAAGCACATCATCCGGGGCGCCGAGGCGTCCCTGCGCCGGCTGGGCACCGACTACCTCGACCTCTACCAGGCGCACCGCTTCGACTACGAGACCCCGCTGGAGGAGACCCTGCGGGCGTTCGACGACCTCGTGCGCCAGGGCAAGGTCCTCTACATCGGCGTCTCGGAGTGGCGCGCCGAGGAGATCGAGCGCGCGCTGAAGATCGCCGACGAGATGGGGCTGGACCGCATCGTGTCCAACCAGCCGCAGTACAACATGCTGTGGCGGGTCATCGAGTCGGAGGTCGTGCCGGTCTGCGAGCGCGCCGGCATGGGCCAGGTCGTGTTCTCGCCCATCGCCCAGGGCGTGCTCACCGGCAAGTACCGCCCCGGCCAGGAGCCGCCGGCGGGGTCGCGCGCCACCGACGCCACCGGCGGGCAGTTCCTCAACCGGCGCGGCCTGCTGGAGGACGCCCTGCTGGAGCGCGTGCAGCGGCTGGCGCCCCTGGCCGAGGAGGCGGGGCTGTCGCTGGCCCAGCTCGCGGTGGCCTGGGTCCTCCAGAACGACAACGTGGCCTCGGCGATCATCGGCGCCTCCCGCCCCGAGCAGGTGCGCGACAACGCCGGCGCGGCGGGCAAGCGCCTCGACGCCGACCTGATGCGCCGCATCGACGAGGTCCTGGGCGACAGCGTGCAGCGCGACCCGGCGCTGACGGTCAGCCCGTCGAAGCGGCCCTAGCGAGCGCCGAGCGCGGCCGGTCGCGGGGCGGGGGGGGGGGGGGGCGGCGCCCCCCCCCCCCCCCCCCCCCCCGCCGCGCCTCAGGCGGGTTCGTCCAGGCTCATGGAGTACACCGCGCGGTCGTCCTCGACCAGCGTGACGCGGCCCGCCCCGCCCTCGACCAGGCTCCGCCAGTTCTCCCCGAGCCAGCTCTCGGCGTCGCCCCGCGAGGAGAACAGCTCGCCGGGCAGCGACCCGTCGTCCAGCGCCTCGCCGTGCTCCGTCTCATACCGCCAGCTCCAGGCCATGGGCCACCCTTTCGTCGGTGTGCGCGGCCGGCGCCGCCCGCTGCGGGGCTCGGGCCGGACCCCCTGTGGGAACTTTGAGGATAGGCCGCCGCCCGCCGCCGGCCCGGCACGGGCACCCCGGCGCCGGTGCGGGCGGCCGCGCAAGCGCCCACCCGCGCGCCCGGTGCGCGCGCCCGCGCGGGGGCCTTCCGGGGGCGCGGACCCCCGCGCGGCCTGCGCGGACCGCGCGCGCGGTCGGAGCGGCCGCTGCCCGCCATGCTGTTAACTGGCCAGCGTGCGAATCCGTCTCTCGGGCACCTCCGGCCCCGCCGGATGGCCCGCGCCCCAGTGCCGCTGCGCCTCCTGCAACCGGGCGGCGGAGAACCGGCGCGCCCCCGTCCGGATCGCGGTGGACAACGCGCTGGTCCTGCGTGACCCCGCCGCCGGACCGGTCTCCCCCGCCCCCGCCGGCTACACCGTCGCCCGCACGCCCTACGGCACCCTCGTCGAGGGGCCCGGCGGCGGCCGGCTGCTGTACGCGCGCCCCGACGCCCCGGCCGACCCGCCGCCTAAGGCCGCGCCCGACGGCGCGGACCCCGAGGGCGGCGGCTCCGCCTCCCCCGCGCCGGGCGGGGGCGCGCCCGCCCACCGCGTGGACCTGGCGATCGTGGACGCCGGGGAGTCCCCCGCCGCCATCGGCGCGCTGCGCCGGGCCGGCGTGGTCGGCGCCACCACCGCCGTGGTCGCGGTCGGCGGCGACCACCGGGTGCACTCCCCCGCCGAGTTCGAGCGCCGCGCCCGGCTGTGGGGCGCCCTGTGCCCCTCCGACGGCCAGGAGCTGTGGTGCCCGCCGGCGGCCTGGCCGCCCGAACGGGTGCGCGGCCCCCACCGCGTGCTGGTCACCGGCGGCGCCCGCTCGGGCAAGTCCGCCGAGGCCGAGCGGCGCCTGCTGGGCGAGCCCGAGGTCACCTACCTGGCCACGGGGCCTTCGCCCGAGGCCGAGGACGCGGCGTGGGCGCGCCGCGTCGCCGAGCACCGCGCCCGCCGCCCGTCGTGGTGGAGGACCGAGGAGACCCCCGACGCCGCCGCCGTGCTGCGCCGCGCCGAGGGCGCGGTGCTGTTCGACTGCGTGGGCACCTGGCTGGCCGCCGCCATGGACGCCTGCGGGATGTGGGACGAGCCCGCGCCCGCCGGCGCCGAGGACGCCCTGGCCGGGCGCGTGGCCGACCTGGTGGCGGCCTGGCGCGGGTGCCCGGCGCTGGTGGTGGCGGTCACCAACGAGGTGGGCTCGGGCGTGGTGCCGCCCACCGTGTCGGGCAACGTGTTCCGCGACTGGCTGGGGCGGCTGAACCAACTGCTGGCGGCGGAGTCGGAGCAGGTGGTGCTGGCGACGGCCGGCCGCGTGCTGGAACTGCCGTGACCGGTGCCGGAGCCGGGGGCCGGGGTGCGGGGAGCGGCGGCGGGGACGAGGACGGCGGCGCGGCGGCCCGGCCGGGCCGCCGCCTGCCGCGCGACCTCCTCGACGGGCTGCGGATGTCGGCGGGCACGCTGACGGCGGTGCCGGTGGGGCCGGGCCGCGTCGACCGCGCGGTGGCGGGGTGGGCCATGGCGCTGGCCCCGCTGGTGGGCGCCGGGCTGGGGCTGGCGGCGGCGCTGGTGCTGCTGGCGGCCCGGGCGCTGGGGCTGCCGGGGCTGCTCGCGGCGGCGCTGGCGGTGGGCGCGCTGGCGCTGCTCACCCGGGGCCTGCACTTGGACGGGCTGGCCGACCTCGCCGACGGCCTGGGCAGCGGCCGGCCCGCCGAGGGCGCTCTGGAGGTGATGCGCCGCTCCGACATCGGCCCGTTCGGGGTGGTCACCCTGGTGCTGGTGCTGCTGGTGCAGGTGGCGGCCCTGGGCGGGATCGTCGCGGCGTCGCCGGCGGCAGGCGCCGGTGCCGTGGTGGCCGCCGTTGTCGCCGGACGCCTGGCGATCACCCTGGCGTGCGTGCCGGGGGTGCCGCCGGCGCGGCCGGAGGGGCTGGGCGCGTTCGTCGCCGGCACGGTGCCCCTCGGCGCGGCGGCGGGCGCGGGCGCGGGCGCGCTGGTGCTCGCCGCGCTGGCGGGCCTGGCGGCGGGCCCGGCCTTCGCCGCCGGCTGCGCGGCGGCGGTCGCCGCGGGCGCGGGTGCGGGCGTCCTGCTGCTGCGCCGCGCCCGGCGCCGCCTGGGCGGGATCACCGGCGACGTGCTGGGCGCGCTGGCCGAGACGGCGGCCACGGCGGCCCTGGTGGCGGCCGCCGTCGCCGCCTGAGCGCGACCGGCCCACCGATCCACCCGGCCGACCGGCTCCGGCTGTGAACCCGGGCGGGCCGCCACCGCCGCCCGCGCGGCCGCCGGACGTGAGAGGCGCACCCGCCGGACTCGCGTCCGGGCCGCTCAGCGGGGGTGGGCCGGGCACACGCGGCGCCCGGCGGACCCTCGGGGCGTTCTGTCGGCATCGTCACAATTTTTCACACCACGCCGCGCCGACCGGCCGCTGAGCTGGGCTCACGGCGGGGAGGCGGGCGCGGCGCCGGGCGAACACGCCGCCGCCGGCGCGCCGGTGCGGCGGCGACCAGCGCGATCCCCGCCGCGCCGGGAGTGGCAAAGACCGCCGTGTTCGTGACCGGGACGGATGTCGGGGCCCGGTACGCCGAGAAGTTCGGCCGCTTTTCGCCGCGCACGCAACTTGTGGGGATCTTCGCCGTGTATGCGCACACGCCGTGGGCAGCGTGCCGGGCGGGACGTCACAAGGGCTAGCATCAGGGGCGTGAGCACGTCGTTGTCAGTAATCACGGAATCCCCCAGTTCGCTCGACGTCGACGCGGTGGTGGTCGGCTACCATGCGGCGGCGTCCGACGCTCCCCAGCCCGCGTCGGGCGCTCACGACGTCGAGGCCGCCTTCCCCGGCGGCCTCTCCCGGGCGCTGGCGCTGCTGGGCGCCCGCGGTGCCGCCGAGGAGGTGCACACCGTCCCCACGCTCGGCGCCATCACGGCGCCCGTGGTGATCGCGGTGGGCCTGGGCGACGCCCCCGCCGAGGGCGCGGGGGTCGATCCCGACACCCTCGCGCGCGCCGCCGGCGCGGCGCTGCGCGCCCGCGGGCGCGACCACGCCCGGGTGGCCGTCGCGCTGCCCGCCGACACCGCCGAACGCGCCCAGGCCGCCGCGCTGGGGGCGCTGCTGGGCGACTACGCCTACACCCGCTACCGCACCGGCGAGGGCACCCGCTCCCCCGCCGATGACATCCGCGTCGTCTCCGCCGCCGAGGGCGCCCAGGCCGCCGTGAAGCGCGCGGGCACCATCGCCGGCGCCGTGAACCTCGCCCGCGACCTCGTCAACACCGCGCCGGTGGACCTCGTGCCCGAGGACCTCGCCGCGATCGCCGAGCAGGTCGCCCGCGACAACGGCCTGGCCGTGGAGGTCCTGGACGAGGCCGCGCTGCACGAGGGCGGTTACGGTGGCCTCATCGGCGTCGGCCAGGGCTCGGACAATCCGCCGCGCCTGGTGCGCCTGGCCTACTCCCACCCCGAGGCCACCCGCACGGTGGCGTTCGTGGGCAAGGGCATCACCTTCGACTCCGGCGGCCTGTCGCTCAAGCCGGCCGGGTCCATGGACTGGATGAAGTCCGACATGGGCGGTGCCGCCGCGGTGCTGGGCGCCATGAGCGCCATCGCCCAACTCGGCCCGGCCGTCAACGCCGTCGGCTACCTCGCCATCGCCGAGAACATGCCCGGCGGCGGCGCCCAGCGCCCCTCCGACGTGATCACCATCTACGGCGGCCGCACGGTCGAGGTCCTCAACACCGACGCCGAGGGGCGCCTGGTGATGGCCGACGCGCTGGTGCGCGCCCACGAGGACGACCCCGACCTGATCGTGGACGTCGCCACCCTCACCGGCGCCCAGCTCGTGGCCCTGGGTACCCGCGTCTTCGCCGTGATGGCCAACGACGACTCCGTGCGCGAGGACGTCGTGGCCGCCGCCGGGGCCGCCGGGGAGCCCGCCTGGCCCATGCCGCTGCCCGCCGAGCTGCGCTCGGGCCTGGACTCCGCCGTGGCCGACATCGCCAACATCTCCGGCGAGCGCTGGGGCGGCATGCTCACCGCGGGGGTGTTCCTCAAGGAGTTCATCGCCGAGGGCGTCCGCTGGGCGCACCTGGACATCGCGGGCCCGGCGTTCAACCAGGGCGGACCCCACGGCTACACCCCCAAGGGCGGCACGGGGGCCGCCACCCGCACCCTGGTGCGGATCGCCGAGAACCTGGCGGCCGACCGGGACTGACCCGCGGCCGGGCGGGAGCGCCCGACCGACCGCGCACAGAGAAAGACCGACTGCGGCCGGGCGGGACACGCGCCGGGTCGCGCGGACGCGTCAGACCAGACGAACACGACCATCCACATCAAGGAGTGTCCTTCCCGTGAGTGACAACGGCGGCACCTTCGACCTGCTGATCCTGGGCGCCGGCAGCGGCGGCTACGCCGCCGCCATCCGCGCCTCCGAGCTGGGCATGAAGGTCGGCCTGATCGAGAAAGACAAGCTCGGGGGCACCTGCCTGCACGTCGGCTGCATCCCCACGAAGGCGCTGCTGCACTCGGCCGAGGTCGCCGACGCCGCCCGCGACAGCGACACCTTCGGCGTCAAGGCCGCCTTCGAGGGCGTCGACATGGCCGGCGTCAACGCCTACAAGGACAAGGTCGTCAGCCGCATGTTCCGCGGGCTGACCGGCCTGATCAAGGCCCACGGCATCACCGTGATCGAGGGCGAGGGCAAGCTCACCGGCCCCGACGAGGTCACCGTCGACGGCACCGCCTACAAGGGCACCAACATCCTGCTGGCCACCGGCTCCAAGCCCAAGACCCTGGGTCTGGAGATCGACGGCGAGAAGATCATCACCAGCGAGCACGCGCTCCGCCTGGACCGCGTCCCCAAGTCGGTCGTCGTCCTGGGCGGCGGCGTCATCGGCGTGGAGTTCGCCAGCGTGTGGCGCTCCTACGGCGCCGAGGTCACCATCGTGGAGGCCCTGCCGCACCTGGTGCCGATCGAGGAGGAGTCCTCCTCCAAGCAGCTTGAGCGCGCCTTCCGCAAGCGCGGCATCAAGTACGAGCTGGGCACCCCGTTCGAGAGCGTCAAGACCACCGACTCCGGCGTCAGCGTCACCCTGAAGGGCGGCAAGACCCTGGAGGCCGAGACCATGCTCGTGGCCATCGGCCGCGCGCCGGTCTCCGAGGGCCTGGGCTATGAGGAGCAGGGCATCCGGCTGGAGCGCGGGTTCGTCAAGGTCGACGAGAACCTGCACACCGGCGTCGGCAACATCTACGCCGTGGGCGACCTGATCCCCACCCTCCAACTGGCCCACGTCGGGTTCGCCGAGGGCATCTACGTCGCCGAGCAACTGGCCGGCCTCAACCCGCCGGCCATCGACTACGACGGCGTCCCGCGCATCACCTACTGCGAGCCCGAGGTCGCCTCGGTCGGCCTGACCTCCACGGCCGCCAAGGAGCGCGGCTACGAGATCGTGGAGCAGGACTACAACCTGGGCGGCAACGGCAAGAGCCAGATCCTCCAGACCCAGGGCTCGGTGAAGGTCATCGCCCAGAAGGACGGCCCCGTGCTGGGCGTGCACATGGTCGGCAGCCGCGTGGGCGAGCTGACCGCCGAGGCCCAGCTCATCTACAACTGGGAGGCGCTGCCCGCGGAGGTCGCGCAGCTCATCCACCCGCACCCGACCCAGTCCGAGGCGCTGGGCGAGGCGCACCTCGCACTGGCCGGAAAGCCGCTGCACGTCCACGAGTGACGCGCCCGCGGGGCGGGGAGGACCCCGCCCCGCTTTCGCGTCCCCGCGTTTCGCACGTCCATCTAAGAGGAACCCATGCCGACTTCCGTTTCAATGCCCGCCCTGGGCGAAAGCGTCACCGAGGGCACCGTCACCCAGTGGCTGAAGAAGGAGGGCGACACCGTCGCGGTCGACGAGCCCCTCCTGGAGGTCTCGACCGACAAGGTCGACACCGAGATCCCGTCGCCTGTCGCGGGCGTGCTGAGCAAGATCCTCGTCGCCGAGGACGAGACCGTGGAGATCGGCGCGGAGATCGCGGTCATCAGCGGTGAGGGCGAGGACGCCGGGGCCGGCGCCGAGGACACCGCCGAGCCCGCCGAAGCCGCCGAGGCGCCCGCCGCCGAGCAGTCCGAGGAGGCCGCCGCCGCCGAGGAGCCCCAGGCCCAGGAGCCGGAGTCCGACCCGGCCGAGAGCGCGGCGCCCCAGCAGGCCGCCACCGAGCCCGCCCCGGAGCCCGAGCCCGAGCCCGCCGCCCCGGCCCCCTCCCCCCGCCCCAGCCGCGAGGACGTCACCCCGCCGGTCGACGTCGAGACCCTCAGCGGCACCGGCCGCGCCTCGGGCACCGACGCGGTCACCGAGTCCTACGTGACCCCGCTGGTGCGCAAGCTCGCCGCCCAGGAGGGCGTTGACCTCAGCCAGGTGCAGGGCACCGGCGTGGGCGGGCGCATCCGCAAGCAGGACGTCCAGGAGGCCGCGCGCCGCCGCCGCGAGGCCGCCTCGGCTCCCGCCGCCTCCGCCGCGCAGCAGCCCGCCCGCACGCCCGCGCGCCGCCCGGTGGCCGACACCACGCTGCGCGGCCGCACCGAGACCATGTCGCGGCTGCGCCAGACCATCGCCGACCAGATGGCGGAGTCGCAGAAGATCTCGGCCGAGGTCACCCAGGTGATCGAGGTCGACGTCACCAACATCGCCCGGCTGCGCGAGCGCGCCGCCGAGCAGTTCGAGGCCCGCGAGGGCGTGGAGCTGGGCTTCTTCCCGTTCTTCGCGCTGGCCACGGTCGAGGCGCTCAAGGCCCACCCCAAGCTCAACGCGGTGATCGACAGCGCCAAGTACGAGGTCACCTACCACAGCATCGAGAACCTGGGCATCTCGGTCGACACCGAGCCCGGCCTGCTGGTGCCGGTCGTCAAGGACGCCGGCGACCTCAACCTGGGCGGCCTGGCCCGCAAGATCGCCGACCTGACCGAGCGCGCGCACACCGGCGACCTCAGCCCCGACGAGCTGAGCGGCGGCACGTTCACCCTCGCCGACACCGGCGAGGTCGGCGCGCTGTTCAACACCCCGGTCATCAACCAGCCGCAGGTGGGCATCCTCAGCACCGGCGCGGTCGTCAAGCGGCCCGTCGTGGTCGAGGACCCCGACCTCGGCGAGGTGATCGCGGTGCGCTCGATGATGTACCTCGCGCTGACCCACGACCACCGGCTCATCGACAGCGCCGACGCCGCGCGGTTCCTGGCCGACGTGCGCGAGCGCCTGGAAGAGGGCGACTTCGAGTCGGAGCTGGGCCTGGCCTAGCGCCCGGGTGCGGGCGGCCCCGGCCGCCCGCACCGGGTCCCGCCGCGCGCGGCGCGGCGGCGAAAGGCAGCGGGGCGGTATCCGGTCACCCGGGTACCGCCCCGCCTTTTACCCCACCATTCACCATCCCCCTGGTGATCCCCATCACCAAAGGTCTGTGGTCGGCGGACGCCACGAAAGGACGCCGCCTGAAACCCCAGAACTCCCAGGCCGTTACGAGGAGTCCCGTGTTCCTGACTCAAAGGTATGGCCCCGCGGCACCCCGCGCAGCCGTTTGGCGGAATTCGGCCCGTGATTCCGCGGAAAAACCGGTCCCCGCCGGACGGGCGCGCCCGGCGGACCGTCCCACGAGCCGTCCGGGGGGCCGCCGCGAGGGCTGCCCGGCGGCCGCCGCGGCGCCCGGCCGGGACGGCGGCGCGGCCCGCGCGCGGCACCGCGCGGAGGGGTGCGCGGGGCGACGCGTGGACGGGCGCGCGGGCCGGTGCCGGACCGGCGCGGAACACCTTGCCACCGCGGCTTATTCCCGTCCGCCGGAGGCGCCGGGAGGTGCCCTAGGCGACATCGCCCGGCCCGATGGCGGGGCATAAGGTGGGATGTATGAGTGAGCTCGTCTTCGCCCGCCTCGGCGACACTCCCGTGCCCTACAACGAGGGCTGGGACCTGCAAAAGCGGGTGCACGCCGACCGGGTCGCCGACCTCGTTCCCGACACCGTGCTCGTGCTGGAGCACGAACCCGTCTACACCGCGGGCAAGCGCACGGGACCCTGGGACCGCCCCGCCACCGACCCCGGCGCCCCCATCGTCGACATCGACCGCGGCGGCAGGCTCACCTGGCACGGCCCCGGGCAGGTCACGGTCTACCCCATCGTCCGGCTGCCCGACCCCATCGACGTCGTGGCCTACGTCCGCATGCTGGAGGAGGCCGTCATCCGCACCATCGGGGAGTTCGGCCTGGCCGGCCTGCGCGTCGAGGGCCGCACCGGGGTGTGGCTGGCGGCCGACCCCGAACGCGACCTGCCCGAGCGCAAGATCGCCGCGATCGGCTGCCGTATCGCGCGCGGCGTGGGCATGCACGGCTTCGCGCTGAACTGCGCCAACGACCTGAGCTGGTTCGACCGCATCATCCCGTGCGGCATCACCGACGCCGGCGTCACCTCGCTCAGCCGCGAACTGGGCCGCGAGGTCACCGTGGCCGAGGTCGTGCCGCTGGTCGAGCGCCACCTGGCGGCGGTGCTGGGCGCCGACCGCGTCCGCCACCACCAGGGCGCGCCCGAGCCCGCCGCGCCGGCCGCGCTCGCCCAGACCTGAGCGCCCGCGCCCCGCCCGCCACCGTTTCGCCCCACGAGGGTCGCAGGAAAGGAACCGCGTTGACCATCGCGCCAGAGGGCCGCAAGCTGCTGCGGATCGAGGCCCGCAACAGCCAGACGCCCATCGAGAGGAAGCCGCCCTGGATCAAGATCAAGGCGAGGATGGGCCCGGAGTACTCCGAGCTGCACTCCCTGGTCAAGCGCGAAGGGCTGCACACCGTCTGCCAGGAGGCCGGCTGCCCCAACATCTACGAGTGCTGGGAGGACCGCGAGGCCACGTTCCTCATCGGCGGCGACCAGTGCACGCGCCGGTGCGACTTCTGCCAGATCGCCACGGGCAAGCCCAGCCCGATGGACCGCCTCGAACCCACCAAGGTCGCCAACTCGGTCCGCACCATGGGGCTGCGCTACGCCACCGTCACCGGTGTGGCGCGCGACGACCTGGACGACGGCGGCGCCTGGCTGTACGCCGAGACCGTCCGCAAGATCCACGAGCTCAACCCCGGCACCGGCGTGGAGCTGCTGATCCCCGACTTCAACGCCGACCCCGACCAGCTCGCCGAGGTGTTCGGGTCGCGGCCGGAGGTTTTGGCGCACAACGTCGAGACCGTGCCGCGGATCTTCAAGCGCATCCGCCCCGGGTTCCGCTACGAGCGGTCGCTGGAGGTCATCACCAAGGCCCGCGCCGCCGGACTGGTCACCAAGTCCAACCTGATCCTGGGCATGGGCGAGGAGCGCCACGAGATCACCGAGGCCATGCGCGACCTCCACGAGGCCGGCTGCGACCTGCTGACCATCACCCAGTACCTGCGGCCCTCCAAGCTGCACCACCCCATCGACCGGTGGGCCAAGCCCGAGGAGTTCGTGGAACTGGCGGCCGAGGCCGAGGAGATCGGCTTCGCGGGCGTGATGTCGGGGCCGCTGGTGCGGTCCTCCTACCGCGCCGGGCGCCTGTACCAGCAGGCGGTCGACAAGCGGGCCGAGGCGGCGCGCTAGCCGGGCGGCCCCCTGCATCCGTGACCAACCTGAGACGGCGGCCGGGCGGCCGCCGTTTCACGTTGGCCCGGGTGGTGGCCATATGCTGAAGGCGGACGGTCAGGCGGTCCGGCTTTGGCCGCCGCCGGGGCCGTCCGAAAAGCGCGGCCCCCGCGCGGCGGCGCTCGCGCGCCGACCCGCGCGGTCGCACCGCCCCATCCGTTCGACCGAGGAGGAGGACAGGCAGAGCAGGAGGTTGCCCCCTTCGGTGCAGCGCCGGCGCACCCTGCCTGGAAAGACGATGGCGAAGAAGCCCAAGGACACCACGGCCACCGCGAGCGGCTCGGGCGGCGCCCGCGGCAGCGGCGGCGGCGCCGAGAAGCCCCCCGGCCGCCTCAAGCAGATCGGCATGGTCGCCCGGGTGGTGCACCAGCAGAGCCCCCGGAGCATCCCGCTCGCGGTCGGCATCTTCGTGGTGCTGGTGGCGCTGGCGGTCCTGGGCGGTTTCCTCTTCGGCGGCTGGCTGTACTGGCTGACGCTGGGCATCCCGGTGGCCTTCCTCGCCGGGTTCATCTACTTCACCCGGTCGGCGCAGCGCGTGCAGTACCAGATGCTCGACGGCCGGCTGGGCGCCGCCATGGCGGTGCTGGACAACATGCGCGGCGACTGGACCACCGAGCCGGGCGTGGGCGCCACCCGCCAGATGGACGTCGTGCACCGCGCGGTGGGCCGTCCGGGCGTGGTGCTGGTCGGCGAGGGCGACCCCGCGCGGGTGCGCGGGCTGATCGCCGCCGAGAAGAAGCGGGTGTCGCGGGTCGCCTACAACACCCCCATCTACGACGTGCACGTGGGCGGCGGCGACAAGCAGGTGCGCATCGCCGACCTCCAGCGCCACCTGCTCAAGCTGCCGCGCAACCTGGACAAGGCCGAGGTCGCCGAACTCCGCTACCGGCTCAAGGCGCTGCCGCCGGCCGTGCAGATGCCCAAGGGGCCCATCCCCAAGGGCGTGCGGATGCCCAAGGGCCCCAAGGCCCAGGGCGGGCGCTGAGGCGCCGCACCGGGTCGGAAGATCCGCCGGAACACGCATCGCGGGCCGCGTCCCTTCGGGGGCGCGGCCCGCGCCGTGTCGGGGGCTGGAGGCGGCGGGCGCGCGGGGCTAGAGGCGGCGGGTGATGGTGCCGGCCACGCGATCGTGCAGGCCGCGGTGGTCGCGGTCGTAGACCACGGCCGGGATCACCAGGCACAGCAGCAGTGTGCGGACGGCCATGGCCACCGGCCAGGGCAGCGGCCGGTCGCCGGTGGCGGCGACCTCCACGCCCGCGATGCGCTTGCCCAGGGTGGTGCCGAACAGGGTGAGCAGCGCGATGCTGTAGATGGCGAAGACCAGCAGCGCCAGCCAGGAGGCGGTGGCCGAGGCGGCGGGGTCGCCGGGGGCGCCGCCGGCCAGGGCCGAGGCCACCAGCAGGCACAGCAGCCAGTCCAGCAGCAGGCCCAGGAGCCTGCGGCCGACACCGGGGACCGATCCGGGGCCGTGCTCGGGCATGCCGAGCCGGTTGCCGCGGTAGCGGAACTGCGCGTCCTGGGGTGCGCCTGTCGTGTCGCCCATGGTCACAACCGTATCGGTGCGGTAGGCGGATTACGGTCGGGGTAGGGGTGTGCGGCACGGTGTCCACGCCACCGCCCGTGTGTCCGGTTTCACCGCCAAGCGTGCGCGCATGCGCTGTAGGCAGGGAAAACACCGGTCTCCGTAACGCCCAAGAAACATTCGAGACACGGACCGGAAATCGCCCGCTCCTAGCGTCGTTGCCGTAGCCGGGAGGTTGCGATGTTTGGGTAGGGTTCCGCGACGATGCGGGCAGCCGGCCGCGCCTCTTTCACCTGCACGGAGGTAAGTCTTGTTCAGCAGTGCCGAAGAGCTTTTGGCCTTCGCCCGCAACGAGGGCATCCAGTTTCTCGATGTCCGTTTCACCGACCTGTTCGGGGCGACGCACCACTTCACGCTCCCCATCGAGAACGTCGACGAGGGGACCTTCGACGAGGGCCTGATGTTCGACGGCTCGTCGATCCGCGGGTTCCAGGCCATCCACGAGTCCGACATGCTGCTGCTGCCGGACGTCACCTCGGCGGTCGTGGACCGGTTCCGCGAGCACCCCACGCTGAACGTCACGTTCTTCGTGCACGACCCCTTCACCCGCGAGTCCTACAGCCGCGACCCCCGCAACGTCGCCCGCAAGGCCGAGGCGTACCTGACCTCGACCGGGATCGCCGACACCGTGTTCTTCGGTCCCGAGGCCGAGTTCTACATCTTCGACGACGTCCGGTTCCAGACCCAGGAGAACGCCAGCTACTACTACATCGACTCCGTCGAGGGCGCCTGGAACACCGGCACCCGCAACGGCGAGTCCAACCTGGGCTACCGGCCGCGCTACAAGGGCGGCTACTTCCCGGTCGAGCCGGTCGACCACTACAGCGACCTGCGCTCGACCATGGTGCGCAACCTGATCGACGCCGGCATCAAGGTCGAGATCCAGCACCACGAGGTCGGCACCGCCGGCCAGGCCGAGATCGACTTCCGGTTCGACACCCTGCTCAAGAGCGCCGACAGCGTGCAGCTCTACAAGTACATCGTGAAGAACACCGCCTACCAGGCGGGCAAGTCGGTCACCTTCATGCCCAAGCCGGTCTTCGGCGACAACGGCTCGGGCATGCACTGCCACCAGAGCCTGTGGAAGGACGGCGCCCCGCTGTTCTTCGACGAGTCGGGCTACGCCCAGCTCTCCGACACCGCGCGCTACTACATCGGCGGCCTGCTCAAGCACGCCCCCGCGCTGCTGGCGTTCACCAACCCGACCATCAACTCCTACCACCGCCTGGTGCCCGGCTTCGAGGCCCCGGTCAACCTGGTGTACTCCCAGCGCAACCGCTCGGCGTGCATCCGCATCCCGCTGACCGGCTCCAACCCCAAGGCCAAGCGCCTGGAGTTCCGGGTGCCCGACCCCTCGGCCAACCCCTACCTCGCGTTCGCCGCGATGCTGATGGCCGGGATCGACGGCATCAAGAACAAGATCGAGCCGCCGGAGCCGGTCGACAAGGACCTCTACGAGTTGCCCCCGGCCGAGGCCGAGGCCATCGAGAAGGTCCCGGCGTCGCTGGACGCCGCCCTGGAGGCCTTGGAGGCCGACCACGAGTTCCTGCTTGAGGGCGGGGTGTTCACCCAGGACCTCATCGAGACCTACGTGGACTACAAGCGCACCGAGGAGATCGACTCCCTGCGGCTGCGCCCGCACCCGCGCGAGTTCGAGCTGTACTACGACATCTAGGCGACATCCGGGCGCTTCGAGCGCTCGGACCGGCGCGCCCCCGCCCCGGGCGGGGGC
>NZ_JAJAQC010000068.1 GCF_027604915.1 Streptomonospora mangrovi | reverse complement strand
TGGCTCCTGCTCACCGCGCCCGGCCACCAGATCATGGAGCAGCTCTTCGCCTCGGCCGACTCCATCATCCAACGCGCCCAGATCGACGCCGGGGTCCGCAAGGGCTGGGACAACAAGATGACCCACATGGCCCACGGCGGGGCCGGCCTCTCCGGCCTGATCTCGGCGGGCCTGTCCTTCGGGGTGGACCACCTCACCAGCGCCCAGATCCGCAACCTGTTCCGCAACAACATCGACAACCTCCTCAACACCCCGCCCCCGCCCCGCATCGACACCGCACCGCCGCCCAAGATCGACGAGGCGCCCCCGCCCGGCACCCGCACCGAACCCGACCCGACCCCGGCTCCCGGGCCCGACGTCCCCAACCCCAAGCCGGAGCCCACGCCGAACACGGTGCCCAAGCCGGAGGTCGGACCGAACGACGTCCCCAACATCAACCGGGACATGGCCGAGGTCTTCTCCAAATACCAAGACGACCTCGCCGCCGCCTTCGCGAGCATCGAAGGCAAACGCCCCTTCGACAACCCCGCCGCCGTCACCGAATTCAAAAACGACTTCGCCGACATCTTCGCCCGCCACTTCGGCAACGACATCGGCCACCAAGCAGCCCGCGACCTCGGCAACAACTACGCCGACGCCTTCGCCCGCAACTGGGGCCGCAACGACCTCACCCGCAGCCTGGACGACGTGCTGGGCGACAGCCTGCCCCCGCCGGTGCGCAACCACCTCGCCAACGACGTCCCCCACGCCCTCAACGGCAACGTCCCCACCTTCCTCCGCAGCACCCCCTTCTACGTCCAAAACCTCGGACTCGGGGCGGGATCAGGCGCCATCGAGGGCTACGTCGGCGAAGGCGTCACCAACGCCGCCCTCACCGAGGAAGGCTGGAAGGCCAACGGCTACTCCGCCACCGCCGGCGCCTCCCAGGCCACCATCCAGACCTTCGCCGTCGACGGCGCCGTCAACACCATCAACGCCCTCAAAGGACCGCCGGAGATCGCCCCGGTCCCCGAGCCGGTCCCCACCTCCGGCAGCGACACGGCCACCGGGACCGACAACACCACCGTGCCCGGCGGCACCACCGGATCCGACAGCGACAACGCGCCGGGCGGCGGGCGCGGCGGATCCCCCCGAGGCGACGACACCCCCGGATTCGACGGCGCCCCCGGCCCCGACCGCCCCGAAGCACCCGACAGCGCCGACCTGGGCGACATCGACGGCATCGAGGCCCCCGACCTCGACCTCACCCCGCCCAAAGCACCCGACACCGACCTCACCCCGCCCAACGCCCAACCCAACATCCCCACACCCGAGGCCGCACCCTCCCCCACCCCCAACACACGCGGCGAAACCGACACCGGCGGCCAGACGGGCAGTGAGAGCGGTGAGGTGCCCGCGCTCCACGACGTGCCCGACCTGGTGCCCGACGAGGGGTCGGTGAGCGGCGACGACGCGAGCCTTCACGACCTCGGCGACGACGCGCCCACGCCCGCACCCCTGCCCGCACCCGACGTGAACGGCGCGAACGGCGTGAACGGCGTGAACGGCGGGCAGGACTACACCGGCAAACCGCCGGTGCTGGCCGACTTCAGCGTCCTCAACGGCAAGGGCACCGACGGCCTCGGCGCGCTGGACGGCGGCTCTCTCAACGGGACCGCCGACACCGTCAACGGGGCGGGTAACGTCTCCGGCCGGCCCACCGGGGTGGAGGACACCTCAGGCACGCCCGACCCGAACGCGACGCCCGTGGCCGCCCCCGTGGCCTTCGGCGGACCCGACGCACCCGCTCAGAACAGCACGCCCCCGCAGCCCCAGAACAACCCGGCGAACAGCAACAGCAACAGCAACAGCAACAAGCCGACCACCCCGCAGAGCCCCACGGCCGACCCCCTCACCGGCGGCACCGACACCCCCGGCCGCGACTCCGCCGACCTCCTCACCGACTCCCCCCAGGTCGACACCCAGTCGACCAACGGCCAGGAGACCACCACCGCCCCCGCCACCGCCGAATACGACGACGAGTTCGCCCCCTCGCCGCCACCGAACACCGCCGCCGACACACCCCCCGCGCAGAGCGAGGCCACCGCCCCGGACCCGGACCCGGCCGCGGCCGAGCGCGACGAGTCCACCCCCGCCGAACAGCCCGCGCGGGACACGGCCGCCGACTCCCCCTCCCCCCAGAGCGACAACACCGCCGACGACCTCGACCTGTCGCTCTACGACTACGACGACAGCGCCTTCACCAACCCCGACCCCCGCACCACCGAAGCCCCGTTCGGGGGGAAGCCCGAGGGCCTCGACCTCTCCCCGCTCCACCCCAAGGTCCCCGACTTCTCCGGGCTCAGCCCCAAGGGCTTCACCACCTCAACCGACCCCATCGCCCAGTTCCTCGCCGACCTCGGCCGCGCCGACACCTGGCAGACCACACCCCTGCCCATCAACCTCAACACCGAGATCCCGATCTTCAGCGCGTGGGGCAACTTCAACGAACCCGACGACGGCTACCCTCCCGCCGGCGGCTCCTACTACGGCCGCGACCGCCAGGGCGCGCCCATCACGGCCTCCGACCAGCAGGCGCCGACCCCGGCCCCGACTCCGCCGCCCGCGCAGGACCGCGCGGCCGAGGACACCGACGACTTCGGCGGCCTCTACGACGACGACTACGGCCAGGTCCCCGCCACGTCCACAGGCGACGCCCCCGCCCCGCCCTTCGGCGCGCTGGACCTCGACGGCAAGCCCCTGCCGTCCTTCAGCGGGCTCGGCGAGAAGCCGCCCGCGCTGCCGGACTTCGGCACGCTCAGCGGCAAGGGCGGCGACGGCCTGCCGAGGTCGGGCGACATCGTCCAGGACTTCCTCAAGGGGCTGGGGCTGCGCTCCCATTTCCCGCCGCTGCCCGACGCGCTGAACCAGTCGCCACTGGTCCTGGCCACGTTCGTGCCCGACTCCACCGAGCTGCGCGAGTTCCCGGCGACGTCCTCCACGACGACCACGACCACCAGCGGGGAGACGACCGGGAACACCGGGGACACCGGCGGGGAGCAGGGCGGCTCCGAGCAGAGCACCCAGAGCACCCAGCAGTCCACCCAGACGACCGTCCAGCCCGACCCGCAGGCCCCGGCCGGCGACAGCGGCGGCACCACCGGCTCCTTCGGCTCCGCCCCGCCGCCGCCCCCGCCGCCGCAGCAGACCGGCACCGCCCCCGACGACGTCATCCTGCCGGTCGAGAACTCCGGCCGGCAGCCGGAGACCAACGCGGACGACAGCCCCATCACACGGGCGACCGAGGCCCGCGCCAAGGCCGACGAACTGCGCACCGCCGCGACGCAGAGCCGCGACGCCGCCGCCGACGCCCGCGAGGCGGCGACCGAGCAGCGGGCGAACGCCGACGACCTGGCCGACAGGGCCGACAGGGCGGCGACGGCCGCCGACAACGCGCGCACCACCGCCGAGACCGCCCGGGAGACGGCCGGGACGCGGGCCGAGGAGTACCGGCGGGCCGCCGAGACCGCCCGGGAGACCACCGCCGAGGCCGGCCGGCTGCGCACCGCCGCCAACAACGCCGACACCGAGGCCACGCGCCTTGAGGAGGCGGCCGACGCCGCCCGCACCCATGCCGGCGACCTGCGCACCGAGGCCAACGACGCCCACACCCGGGCCACCGGGCACGCCGCCGCCCTGCGCGCCGCCCTGGAGGCCGCCGCGGCGGCCCAGCGGCACGAGGCGCGAGCGCAGCAGGCCCGCGCGGACGCGGCCGGCCTTCGGTCCCAGGCCGACCGGGTCGGTGAGGACGTGCGGCGGCTCCAGCAGCAGCTCTCCGACCTGCGGCCGGCGCCCCAGGAGCCCCCGGCGGCGCCGGAGTCCCCGGAGTCGTCGGCGCCGCCGGAGACCCAGGGTGCCCCGCCCGCGACCGAGACGGCCCCCGCCCAGGACACCGCCGACTCCCCCGAGGCTCCGCGGGCTCCCGAAGCGCAGGCCACCGACACCCGCGACGTCGACACCCCCGAGGCCGACCCCCGCATCGCCGACCTCGAACGCGACATCGCCGATCTCACCGCCCAGGTGTCCGGGCTGCGCGACCAGGCGGGCCGGCATGACGGCGACGCCGCCGAGGCCGACCGGCAGGCCGCCGAGGAGTGGGCGCGGTCGGGCATCGGCCCCGACGACATCGCCCGCGTCCAAGGCGAACTCGACACCGCCTTCGACCACGCCCAGGAGCTGTCCGGGCGGGCCGACACCGCCGAGGAGCAGGCCAGGCAGGCCCGGGACACCGCGAACACCGCCCGGAACAGCGCCGACGAGGCGAACACCCGAGCCGAGACGGCCGAGCGGACCGCCGCGGACGACCGGAAGCAGGCGAACACCGCCAAGGAGCGGGCGGACCAGGCCGATGAGGCGGCGCAGAAGGCCGAGGAGGCCGCCAACACGGCGGGGAAGACCGCGAGGGACCTCGCGCGCGAGGCCGCGGACGCCGACTACTTCGCCACGTCGGCCGAGTTCGACGCGCAGCGAGCCGAGGACGCCGCCCGGCGCGCCCAGCGGGAGGCGGAGGACGCGGCGCGGACGGCCGACGAACTCGCTAGGGACGCGTTCCCCGACACGGCCCGGCTCGGCCCGCTGCTCCTGTCCAACTGGTACGGCACGCACCCCGTGGACAGCACCGGCCTGCTGGACCAGGTCCAGAACCAGCTCACCGGCATCACCGACCCGCGCGTCACCCCCCAGATGCGCACCGACATCATGGACCAGGTCCGCCGGCAGGCGTCGCGCGACCTGCGGCCGTTCTTCACCCCGCAGGGGTTCACCGCCACCGTGCGGGGGCCGGACGGGGAGTGGACGCTGGACCTGCACGTCGACCCCGACGCCGAGTACCACCGCGTCACCTCGATGTCGCAGACGCTGCCGCCGCCCACCCGCCGCCCCAAGGTGCTGCGCTCCCAGACCGAGGGCAACCCGAGCACCGCCTACAGCTACGAAGGCGGGCACGGCGGGTCCAAGTCGTTCGGGATCGGCATCCTGCTCACGCCGTTCTACATCGGCCCGGTCGGCACCGGGATGCCCGAGGACCTGATGACGCTGGGCGTGCGCGCCGTCGGCCGGTTCGGGATCGGCTACCGGAGCCGCGCCACCGGCTTCACCTCCAGCGGGGCCAGCACCGAGGTGTCCTCCGTCGAACTGAAAGGTCCGCCGGAGCCCTACGAGGCCAACCTGACCGTCGACCTCAAGCTCACCCCCAAGGCGCCGCCGCAGGCCACGGCCATCGCGCCGCCGCCCGGCAACCAGGCCGGCGGCACCACCGGGGACACGACCGGCGGCACCAGCGGCGGTCGGACGACCACCCAGACCGGCGACACCACCGGCGACCAGGCCGGGCCGTCGACGCAGTCGGACACGTCGACCCAGGCGGACACGCCGTCCCCGGCCGACACCTCGACGCAGGCCGACACCGGGCCGATCACCCGGACGTGGGAGACCCCGGTCCAACTGCTGGTCCCCGGCGGGCCGGGCACGACCCCTGAGGGCGCACCGGAGCAGATCAACCTCGCCGACCCGCGCGACCCCGCAACCACGGAGGTCCCCGGACCCGGCATCCGCGCGATCGACCGCGCCTACCCCGTGTACGTCGGCGAGGTCACCTCGGCGCCGCCGACCGACCCGACCTCGCAGACCGACCAGTCCGGGCAGACCGGGCAGACCGACCAGTCCGGCCAGACGGAACAGGACGACCAGCCCGACCAGACCGGGCGGACCGACCGGGCCGGCGAGAGCGCCCAGGGCGGGCGGCCCGCCCGCGGCGCGGGCGTCGGCCTCGCCGACTGGGTCCGCGACCGCCTGCTGGGCCTGTCCTCGGCCGACATCCAGGCCCGCGCCAACCCCGCCCCCGCCCGGTCCACGCCGCCCGCGAGGACCGGCAGATTCACGCGGCGCCCCAAGCCCCCGCAGCCGGCGAAGCCGTCCAAGAACTTCACCCGGCACAACACCGCGGCCCTCGACGGGCTGCGCAGCGGCAGCCTCATCCAGGGCAACCTGAACACGATGTCGACCGGGTACTACGACCAGGACTTCGTCGACGCCAAGGGCAAGCCGACGACGCTGCGCATCACCTCGTCGCCGACGTCCTACCGGCAACTGCCCACGCCGCCCAAGGTGGACGAGTTCAGCACCATCATCAGCCGGGACAGCGCGACCTCGGAGTCCAAGGCGAAGACGTCGTTCTGGACGCTGACGCTGGGCGGCGGCGCCGACTTCCGGCTGCCCAACCGCATCTTCCGCTTCGCCCCGGCCGTCATCGAGTACCTCTTCCGCCACAACGCGCGCCGGACCAGCGACAGCAACGCCGACAGCGCCTCCCAGGTCTCGATGCTGTGGGGCTCGCCGGACTCCGTGCTCTACGAGGTGACCCGGACCTACTACGCCCAGTTCACCGGCGACAGCGAGCCCACGCGGTTCACCGGCACCACCTACGAACTCCTCACGGCCGACGACGCCCGGCTGCTCCAGACGGCCGACAGCACCGCTCCCCACACCGAGACCGACGCGTCGGACTCCGATCCCAACACCGGCTCCACCACCACCGACACCAACCCCGACACCGACACCGACACCGACACCAGCACCGACACCGAGACGCCGACGGAGCCGCCCTTCCCGCACCTGCGGGGCGACCACCCCACGCGGTTCCACTTCGCCGCGCCGCAGTCGATCACCTTCCCCGACGGCAACCCGTTCTTCAGCGGCGCACCGGCCGCCACCGAGACCACCGGCACCGGCACCGCCGGCACCACTACCGGCGCCGACACCACGACCGCCCCCGGCGCCGACACGAACACCACCGCCACCGACGCCAACCCCAACACCAACACCAACACCAACACCAACACCACCGTCACCGAGACGACCGGCACCGACGACGCGGCCGCCGGCACCACCGCCCAGTCCTCGACGGACGCGTCCCCCTCTCCGGCCAAGGGCACCCCGTTCACCGAGTGGGTCAGCCAGCAACTGCTCCAGGCGATCGCCCAGCGCTACCCCGGCCTGGTCGTTCCGGACCGCTCCCGCACCAAGGACAACTTCGCCCACCGCCCCGGCGGCCGGACCTCCCGCTGGGGGCGGGAGAGCCGCCCCTTCCGGCGCGACTACGCCACCGCGCTGGAGAACAGCAACCGGGTCTACAGCGCGGTCGAGCAGGCCCACCTCAAGGGCGGCCTGAGCAAGCTCACCCACGACGGCCTCCCCGTCCACCTCCAGGAGTCGGCCAGCTTCGACATCCGCGACCTGTTCCGCTCCGGGAAGAAGTTCAAGCGACCCGAACTGGTCACGGTCCGGCTCTTCGCCGACGTCGGCCCGCTCCAGCACACCGGCACCACCGAGCGGTTCGTCGGCTCCGGCATCTCCGGCTCCGCGCAGCGCGGGTCGCGCAAGGGCTCCGGCCACTCCAACTCGCTGGCCTACCGCTTCGTCGGATCGGTGTCCCGGGGCGACGTCGACGCCGCCGGCGGCCGCACCCCCGGCGGGTTCCTCCAGCACCTGCGGGGCGCCATCGGCCGGCGCTCCTCCACCGGCAAGGGGCTGAGCACCTCCTACGGCAGCGACGCGTTCCTGCTGTTCACCGGCACGACCGACGTGTGGTCCAGCGACATCACGTTCAACGCGCGGATCGACGACGCCAAGCGCTACCACGGCCCCAACCTGCTGCGCCAGCGCGGCGACCGGCTGGGCGGCGGCATCCAGGCCCGCATGGAGATCGCCACGCCCCGGCTGAAGCGCCCCGTGCCCGACAACATCACCCCGATCACGGCCGACGGCACCACGGCACCGAACCCGGCATCCGGGACCGGCACGACCGGGCGGCCCTCCGGCTCCTACGAGCGGCTCACCCCCGACCAGGCGCGCGACATCGTCAACGGCCGCGGCCGCCGGCACAGCCCCGCGCTGCCGCCGATCCCGGAGAACGCGGCGGTCGACGGCTCCGCCACGGCGACCTCGTCCGCCCCGGACCCCTCGTCCACCACGGCCTCCTCCTCCACCACCGGCACCTCGTCCGCCCCGGACCCCTCGTCCACCACCGGCACCTCGTCCACCACGGACACCACGTCCGCCCCGGACCCCTCGTCCACCACGAGCCGCGCCAACCCGCCCTCGCTCAACAGCCGGCTGGACGACGCCGGAATCTTCCTGCTCTCCGTCAACACCGGCGGGCAGACCCCGGCCCAGGCTCCCGGCTCGGACGACTCCGCGGCGACCACCCCGCAGCCGTCCCTGCTCGACCTCAACCGGCGCATGTTCTCCTCGGAGTTCGGCGGCTCCCGGTACTTCGGCCGGCGCGACTTCTACATGCGCAAGTACGACCACTTCACCGGCGAGGACGACGCCGGGCGCCAGTTCTTCGAGAACCTGCTGTCCGAGGAGAACCTGGCGGCCAACCTGTTCAACGGGATCGTCAGCCGACCGGAGATGGACGGCGGGGCGCTGTCGCACAACACCATCCGCCCCACGATCGTCACCGACGCGGTGGTGGAGTCGGCCACCGCCGTCCCGGCCGAGGCCACGCTGCTCATCAACGGCGCCGCCCGGAGCGGGCTGAGCCGGGGCCGGGTGCGGTCCTGGCTGGCCACGGTGGGCGGCAGCCACCTGCCGTCGCTCAACACCAACCGCGCCGACAACGATCCCGACTCCACCCGGGGCGACGCCCGGAACCCCACCCTCTTCACCGGCCCCAGCGCCGCCAAGACCTGGACCTTCAGCTCCCGCGGCGACACCACGGCCCGCGGCTACACCGTCAAGAGCACGTTCGTCCACAAGACGGACTCCGCCTACCTGATCCAGGGGTCGGGGCTGATCCGCCAGGCAGCGCAGTTCGCACGCGAACTCGACCTGGCCGGCACGTTCTACCGCTCGCCCCTCTACACCGGGTGGCAGACGCGGTTCGACGACCTGTTCGCCGGGTTCGCGCACGCCTGGGACGCCCTGTCGAGCCGCCTGGTGCCGGACCGGTTCACCGGCCCCGACGGCAACAGCCCTCTGGACACCCGCGACGTCCCGCCGCCGCCCGAGTCCGTGGACGTGCGGCCCGGACTCGCCGACACCGGGATCACGTTCCGGCCCGCCGACGCCGAGGCGGCGCTGACCGACCTTGAGACCAAGCTCGCGGCCCACGACCTGGAGCTGACCGGGAACAGCCGCGCCCGGCTCGCCCAGGCCCTGGCCTCCCACCTGTCCGACAACCCCAACTCCGGGGTGCCGATCCCGGTCGACATCCGCCACATCGTCAACCGCACCAGCTTCCCCAAGACGCCGATGGAGCTGCCGTCGGTCCCGGCCGTCATCCACGTGCGGGCGAACCGAAGCTCGGCCCCGCCCGAGGTCGGCTACCTCGGCGGCGAGTCGGAGTTCCGCGAGACGCGGTCCTTCACCTTCTCCACCACCACGGCCCACACCCACGGGACGATGAGCACCAAGGGCGTCGGCGGGTTCGGCACGATGGTGCCCAACACCACCGACACCAACCCCGACCACGACAACCACCGCTCGCAGACCGGCTCGCCCGCGGCGCTGTCCTCGATCAGCCCGCCCCACGACACCACCGTCGCGTCCTCCCACAGTGACACCGCCGCCAACACCGAGGCCGACACGCGCACGGTGGTCGTCGCCGTGCCCGCCCCCTTCGCCAAGCTCGGCGCCGAGAACGACCTGACGCTGACGCTGGAGGTCGTGGGCGACGGCCTCAGCCCCAAGCTGGAACTGCCCAGGGACGTGCGCACCGACGGGATCACCGCCAGCGGCTCGGCCGGGCGGGTGCAGACCGTCTACCCCGCGCCCTACCTCCAGTTCGGCGGCGACACCACCGGCACCGCCGGCGACGGCACCGCCTCGGCCGGAACCAACCCGGGCCGCACCACCCAGGACGACGGCGCCGACAGCACCGAGAACGCGCTCCAGCGGTGGAAGACGCCCCCGCAGCAGGACGGGACCGACGAAGCGGCGCAGCAGCAGGCGCCGCCCTCCTCGGCCGACATCCTGCTCCCCGTGGCGATCGAGAACGACGGCAAGGCCGTGCTCGACCTGGGGTACACCGTGCTCGCCTCGGCCAACGGCTGGAAGCCCGACACCGACGCGGCCCAGGACGGCGCGGACGGCCACTACACCGACGCGGAGATCACCGAGGCGCGCGACCACGCCAAGAGCCGGCTGAACCTCCACCCGCGCTCGGACGCGGTCGGCCAGGAACTGAGCCGGACGGCGCTGCCCTCCCACTTCATCAGCGCCAACACCAGCGGCGGCATCAGCTTCGACGACCAGGGCAAGACGTCGTGGGGCATGGCCATCCGCCCCGACTACGGCTCCAGCCGGGTGCTGTACGTGGCGCCGACCGGCTCCGTCACCGACTCCCACGCCCCGAGCCGGTCCGGCGGCACGACGATCGACCACGGCGGCGGTGTGATCGCCACGGGCGGCGCGGCGCTGGGCGACGCCACCACGGGCGGCTTCAACGACCACCACTCGGGCACCCAGTACTCCTCGGGCGACGCCACCCGCATCTCGCACTCCGGCGGCGCGCACGACATCTCCACCGCGCCCAAGCCGCCCGAGGAGCTGCTCAAGATTTACAGCGGCCCGCTGTACCTGGTGGAGTTCGACACCGCCTGGGCGATCGCGGCGCAGCGCCGGTCCGCCCTGCCCTCCACCCTGGGCGAGATGATCGGCGGCACCCCCCACCCCCACATCGGCGAGGCCACCACCAAGGTCACCGCGTGGGTCTCCCAGGACACCGCGGTGCGGCTGGGCATCCTCGGCGGCCCGCCCGACACCGCCACGGCGCGGGCCGTCGACACGATCGCCGTGCGGCAGCAGGCCCTGGCCAACGCGGAGAAGGACTACCTGGCGGCGCGCCGCGACCTGTGGTGGGCGACGCAGGACGCCAAGGGGAAGCCCGCCGAGAGCCCCGAGTTCCGCGAGTACCAGCGGCTGGAGAAGCTGGCGGACCGGCGCGGCCGGGAGTACACCCAGGCGGCCGCCGACTGGCTGGCGGCCGAGCGCGCGGCGACGTCGCTCCTCAACGGCGGCACGGTCGACACCTCCTCCGGCGGACCCGACGACGGCGCGGGCGGCTCCTCCCGGAATCCCGGTGGCGACTTCGACCGGGACGGCCGGGGCGGCAGCGGGTCCGACCGGTTCGACGGCCGTGACGGCTCCAACGGCGGCGACAACGCCGGAAGCAGCCGGGACGGCGACACCCAGGGCAACGGGGGCGGCGGCGGGCGCGGCAAGCGCGTCCGGTTCGCCGACGAACCCGAGTACTTCGACGGCGGGACGGGCCGCGGCGCCCAGGACTTCGACGCGGCTCCCCCGCCGCTGCGGACCCAGAGCGAGACGGCGCCGACCGACACCGCCGCGGCCGCGCCCCCGGCCGAGGCGGCCGGCCGGACCCCCGCCGCCGCGCCGGACGGCGGCAGGGGCACCGGATCGGCGTCCGCCAACGACGCCGACACCGGCCCCGCCACATCGCCCAACCGGGCCGACCGGAGCGGTCAGGCCGAGCAGAACGAGCAGGCCGACCAGAGCGACGTCGACAGCCTCTACGACAGCCTGTACGACGACAGCCTCTACGGCGACGGGCCGGCGGCCGGGGAGCCCGGCGCCGAGCGGTCCGGCTTCGCGACGCTCCCGTGGGAGCCGGTCGCGCCCAAGGCCCCCGACCTGTCCTTCCTCGTCAAGCCCCCGCTCCTGGCGGACCCGCCGCCGCAGACGGTGGCTGAACTGATCGCGTCCTTCACGCGGCACCCCGAGGCGATGAAGGACATCTCGCTGCCGACCATGGGCGACCGCACCGTGACGGTCGCCATGACGCACGTCCCGCCGATCGCCCCGCCCCCGGGCTTGAACGGAAGCACCCCGGCGGGCGCGCCGCAGGGCACCGGTGCCCAGAACACCGCCCCGCAGGACGGCGGCCGTCAGGACGCGCCCGGCCAGGACGGCGGACGGCAGGGCGACGGGCGGGACGGGCGGCAGGACGCGCGCGGCCCGGGCGGCGGCCGACAGGACACCGGGCAGCGCGCGAGCGGCGACGCCGCCTCGGACGCGGCCTCAGAGGCGGCGTCGTCCCTGCCGTCGGACATGGGCGACACGCTGACCGACCTCTTCCGCGCCGAACTCGGGCAGCAGGGCGCCACGCCGACCCAGCAGGCCGGGCAGGACCCCAGCGGGTCGGAGCCGGGCTCCGGACCGGAGTCGTCGGAGTCCGCGGAGTCCTCATCGGACTCGGAGTCGGAGTCGGGGTCGGAGTCCGACGGCGAGGGCGAGGCGCCGCAGACGCGGCAGCCGGTCCCCGGCCCCGCCGCTGAGCAGGGCACCGACCGGGACACCGCGCCGGACACCCGGCCGCAGGAGCGGCCCGCGCCCGCCGACCAGGAGGCCGAGGACGCCGGCTACGAGTCCGACTCCGAGGAGACCGACGCGGAGAGCGAGTCCGACCAGGAGGACGGCTCCGACGACGAGGACGCGCCCGTGCCGGCGCCGCCGCCCCCGGGCGGCTCGCTGTCGCGCTGGCTCGACGGCCTGGACGCGCTCGACGCCCTGACCGGCGCGCCGTCCACCCGCCCCCGTCCGGGTGACCGCTCGATGACCCCGCCCCCGGGCGCCACCACGCGGCGGCCCGACGACGCGCGGTCCACCCACTCCGTGGAGTCCGCGCCCGCCGCGTTCGACTACACCGACGCGGCGCCGCGGCAGGCCACCGTGTCCACGGCCACGGAGACCGCGCCCGAGGAGCGGCCGGCCCCCGGGCCCGCCGAAAGCGCGGAAAGCACGGCAAGCCCGGAAAGCGCCGAAAGCACCGCCACGGTCGTCCGCCACCCGACGCCGGAGTCCGGGGAGTCCTCCGCCGAGGAGGCCGGCCCGCAAGAATCGGCCGCCGAGGAAACCGACACCGACGCCGACACCGGCGAGCAACCCGAGCGCCGACCCGAGCAGCAGCCCGGGGACCAGTCCCCGCAGCAGCCGGAGCAGCAGCCCGCCCCCGAGGACTCCGACCACTCCGACGAGTCCTCCAGCGACTCCAGCGACGAGGACACCGGCCACCGCGAAGACCGCGGCAAGCAGCCCGAGCGCCCCCAGGAGACCGGCGGCGACGGCGACCCGGAGGGTACGACCGCCACGGCCGAGGAGCCTCCCGTCGACAACGTCGATTTGGGCTTCCTGCTGACCTCCAACCTGTTCCGGCCCAACCTCATCCAGGTCGGCGACCTGCCCGGCCACATCACCCAGCGCATGGAGGCGCTGAGGTTCGGCAACAGCTCCACGCGCACCGGCATCGTCAACGCCGTGGGGGCGCAGGCGCGCAAGGACCCCCGGCCGTTCTTCAAGCCGAACGGCTTCAGCACGAAGGTCGAGGGCCCCGGCGGCACGTGGGAGGTCAAGTTCCGGGTCAACCCCAGCGCCACCTACCGGCTCCAGCCCAAGCCGCCCGCGCCCCTGTCGCGGCGCCCGCACCCGGCGGACCGGCCGGGCGCGGAGCAGGGCACCCCCGCCGCGCCGCGCACCGACCGCGCGCCGCGCCCCCGGGTGACCACGTCGGTCGGAGCGGCCGCCTCCCAGTCGTCCTCCGGCTCGCACGGCGGCCACAAGTCCGCCTCCCTGGCCATCCTGATCACGCCGTTCTTCATCGCCCCCGACGGGCTCACCGGCAACTTCGGCTGGCGCGGCACGTTCCGCGTGACCGGCGCCTACCACGCCCGCGCGACCAGCCACAACGTCAGCCAGTCGGCGGGTGTGACCCGCAGCGTCGAACTCCGCGGCGAGCCCGACACCTACTCCGCCGACCTCCCCCTGACCATGGAGATCATCCCGCCGGGGCGCCCCCCGGTCGTGGACACCAGCCACTTCACGGTGAACCTCGACGTGCCCGGCGGCGTGCGCACCAGCCCGGCCGACGCGCCCAAGCGGATCACGCTGCCCGACCCCCACCTGCGCGACGCCGGCGGCCGGCGCGGCAGCGGTCCCTTCCCCGGGCCGGGCGCGCGGCGGATCACCCAGAGCCACCCCGTCAAGGCCGGCCCCATCACCCGGGTGCCGCGCCCCGGCGAGCCGCCCGCCGCCCCCGGCACGGCCGACCAGCACGCCATCGCCGACTTCATCTTCGACCACCTGATGGCCGACGACTATCCGCGTCGGGTGACCAACAGCATCCAGGAGCTGCGCGACCGCCTCAACCAGCGGCGGGAGGAGTACCGCGCGACGATCCGCGACGCGTTCTCCGACGAGAACATCGAGCACACGGTCATGCAGATGACCACCGGCCCCTTCCAGTTGACGTTCCGCGACGCCAAGGACGTGCCGCAGGTCGTGGAGTTCCGGTCGTCCCCGACCACCTACAACCTGCTGCCCGTGGTGCCCAAGCTCAACGACTTCACGCTGATGGCCGGGACCGCCAAGAACACCGGCACGGGGAAGTCGCAGACCTCCTCGCTCAGCGTCCACTTCGGTTCGGGCCTGGACATCACCCCGCCCCTGACCACCTCGGAGATCGCCACCCGCGTCGCGCCGCTCTACGGCGACGTGACCGGCGGCCGGGCGCTCTCCAAGGGCGGCAGCAAGGGCAGCACCGGCTCGGTCACGCCGATGCTGTGGGGCACCCCGGACCTGGCCGCCTACGACGTGCGGCGCAACTTCCACGTGCGCTTCTACGGCGACAGCGACTCCCACCTGTTCACCGGGACCGTCACCGAGATCCTCACCAGCGAGGACGCCCGGATGATCAAGTCCGCCGAGGTGCCGCCGCCGGGCGGGCCGACGCAGATGGCGGGCGAGTCCTCGCGCGGCGCCCAGAACACGCCGGACCCCACCCGCACGCCGCCGTTCGCCAACCTGGCGGCGCCCAACCCGACCAACCTGAGCTGGTCCATGCCGGTGGCCTTCACCTGGCCCGACGGCCACATGTACTTCCCGGCGGCCCCGACCGACGGCACCGCGCCGCCCACCCCCGAGGAGCTGGAGCAGTTCGGCCGCACGGTGGCGGACTGGGTCACCCAGAACCTGCTCAACGAGATCGCCGAGCACCGGCCCGGCATGGTGATCACCTCGCCCGACCGCACGAAGTCGGACTACACCCACCGGCCCAGCCACCTCGGCCGGCCGTTCCTGGCGCTGTCCCCGCGCGAGCGGCCCCCGCTGCGCCGCAACTTCCAGGTGGCTCTGGGCAACACCCTGAAGGTCGCCCAGGAGATCTCCGAGGCCACGCTGAAGGCCGGACACGTCGAACTGCCGCACGACGGCCTGCTCGTGGTGCTGACCGACACCGCCCTGAACAAGCCGGACACCGTGGCGGTCCGCCTCTTCGCCGACCTGGGGGCGTTCCGGCACGCGGGCACCACCGACCGCAGCACCGGCATCGAGGTCGCGGCCAGCTCCAGCCGCGGGTCCAACAAGGGGGCGACCTGGTCGTGGACCGGCGGCGCCCGCATCTTCAGCAACCTGCGCGCGGGCGGCCTGGACGCGCGCGGCGGCCGCACGCCCGGCGGCGTGTTCGGCCAGGTGCGCGCCTCCCTCAACTGGCGCCGGGACCGCAGCCAGGGCCAGGGCACGGACTTCACCTTCACCGCGACCCTGCTGTTCGACGGCAAGTCCGACCTGTGGGAGGCGCCGGCGGTCTTCACCGCGCACTTCTACGAGAAGGACGACATCGGCCAGAGCCGACGGCCGGTCCCGGTGCGGTCGCGCGGCCACCAGTTGCGCACGGCCGTCCCCGCCCTGCTGGAGACGTCCACACCCCGGCTGCCCGACGGCATCCGCCTGGACGCACCGCGCGTCACCGGCGACTCCGGGCGCATCCGCGACATGGACCCCGCCGACGCCCGGCGCGCCATCACCGGGCGCGCGCCGGCCGTCCCGAGCCGCCCCGCGATCACCGCCCCGCCGCCCGGCGGCCCGAGCGGGCGGCAGGCCGGCGCCACCGACCCGGCGACCGATCCCACCGCGATCGACCTGCCCGTGCGCACCCAGGGCGGCACGACCACGCGGCCGCAGGGCGCCCCGGACCCGGCGCTCCAGAGCACCGGCGGGTCCGACACGCGGGCGGAGGGGTCGCGCACCACCGCGCCGCCCTCCATCACCGACCGGCTGGTGGGCGCCGGCGCGGTCGTGGTGGACGTCAACGTCAACTACCGGCTGGGCTCCGACAACGTCCACCTCATCGACGCCACCGCGCGGATGTTCTCCAAGGAGGGGGTCGGCCCCCGCCTGGGCGGGCTGCGCGACGGCTTCAGCCGCAAGCTCGACCACCACACCGAGGAGAGCGAGGGCGGCCGGCGGTTCTACCCCGACTCCCTGTCCAAGCAGAACCTCGCCGCCAACCTGCTGTCGGGGATCCGCACCAACCTGGACATGAGCGGCGGCCTGCGCTCGCCCCACCACATCCGCGTCGCCATGCAGACCACCGCCGACCTCACCGGGGTGACGTTCGTCCCGGTGAAGGCGATGGTGATCCTGGAGGGCGAGGCCCCGCTCAGCCTCAGCACCGGCGTCTCGCGGACGTGGCGGTTCGCCACCGGCGCCTCGGCGGCGCCCTCGCTGTCGACCGCGCCGACGGTCCCCCCGGACCGGGCGAACCAGACCCCGGTGGACTCCACCTTCAACCCCACCTTCTTCTCCGGGCCCACCCTCGACAGGAGGTGGGACCTCAGCATCCGGTCCGACGGCGCGGCGGGCGGCTTCTCGGTGAAGCGGTCCTACCTCATCAAGCCGATGTTCTCCTACCTGTTCAACGCCTCGGGCCGCGTGCAGCAGGCGATGGAGATCCGCCCGGACTGGAGCATCGGCCCCACCCGGCCCCGCACCCCCGTCTACACCGGGTGGTACTCCGACACCGACAACCTGGTCTCGGGGTTCCTGCACGCCTGGGACGCCCTGGCCAGCGGGCTGCTGCCGGAGCTGGCGGTCGGGCTGGCGGGGCCGGCCGGACCCGCCCGGGTCGTTCCAGCGGACCAGCCCGCCCTCACCGGGGGCTCCGGCGGGGAGCCCTCCGGCGGGACCGACGGCGACTTCGCCGACGCCCTGGCGGTGCGCCCCGGGTTCGAGGACGCCGGAACCCCCTTCCGGGCGCCCGACGCCACCGCCGCGCTGGACGCGCTTGCGACGCGGCTGGCCGGCCACGGGCTGGAGCTGACCGCCGACAGCCGCGACGACCTCGACAACGCGCTCCGCTCCCACCTGGGCAAGAACCCCAACTCCCAGGTGCCGGTGCCGGTCAAGGTCCGCCGCGTCAACCACAACATGGTCGTCGCCGACACGCCCGCCCTGGACGCCACCGTCAACATCAGCCGCACCTGGGCCGACACCGGGCAGACCACCTACATCGGCGGTGAGGCGGAGTACCGCGAGAAGTACACCTGGTCGCTGACCCACTCCCGGTCCAAGGGCAAGGGGGCGAGCACCACCGCCGGGTTCAGCGGCTTCTCCTTCATGACGCCGCTGCCCTACCGGGGGGACGGCCACACGGCGGCCGACACCCCCTCGGGTGTCATGCCCTCCTCCTTCAGCCCCTCGCACGCCCACTCCGTCAACAGCGGGTCCAGCCGCGACCAGGACCTCTCCTCCACCGAGACGCAGACGGTCCTGCTCGCCATCCCCACGCCCTACGCCAAGGTGTCGCACGACACCGTGGTGCACCTGGACCTCCGGATCGAGTCGACCGGCGCGACCGTGGGGCTCCAGGTCCCCGAGACCGTGCGCACCAACGGCGTCCAGGTGACCGCCCCGGGCGGCACCGTCCAGTCGCTGTTCCCCTCGCCCTACCTGGTCTTCACCGACGGGACCGCCGGCGCGCTGGTGCCGGTGCCCCCGGGCCACGTCACCTCCTCCGAGGAGGACCCCATGACCGCCCTGAGCGGCTGGGAGGGCGAGGACGCCGACGAGCGCACGCCCGACGCGCTGGCCCTGCCCGCGGCGATCGAGAACAAGGGGCAGGCGGTCCGCGACCTGGCGCACGTCGTCGTCGCCCGCTCGCTGGGCTGGACACCGCGCCCGGGCGTCCACGTCGACGGCGACGGGGAGTACACGCCCGCCGGCGTCGCCGCCGCGCGCGACCACAACGGCGCCAAGCTCGGCCTGGACTCCCGCTACGAGGCGATCGACCAGCACCTGAAGTCCGACGCGCTGATCGGGCTCTACCTCAGCGCCGACAGCGAGGGCGGGGTCCCGCTGCTCGACTTCGGGCCGACCTCGTGGGGGCTCAAAGCCAGCCCGGTGCCCAGCACGGGCATGATCCTGGACGTGGCGCCGGTCGGGACGCTCGACGCGTTCCACACCGACAGCACGGCGCGGACGGACACCGACAACCGCAGCTCGGGCGCCGCCCACGGCGGCGGCCCGGCCAACGCCCACACCACCAACGCCACCTTCGACCCTGTGCACACGGGCACGCAGTACACCTCCGTGGAGGCGGCCCAGAGCACCCACAGCGGCGGCCCCGCCTCGGCGACGCTGGCGACGTCGGCGCCCTCGCACACCAGCCGCCTCCGCCAAGAGCCGTTCTACCTGGTGGAGTTCGACAGCCACTGGGCGGCCGCCGCCGACTCCGGGCAGGGCACGTTCATCGGCGACACCACCACCCGGCTGGCCGCGTGGGTGCCGCAGTCCGACGCGCTGGCCATGGGGATCATCAGCCAGGCCGACATCGACGCCTTCGCGGGCCGGCGCAGCGACCTGTCGGCCGTCCAGGAGGACTTCGCCGCCGCCGACGAGGCCCTGCTGGAGGCCGCGCACGACCTGTCCCTCGCCGTGGCCACGGCCGGCGGCCCCGACGGCGCGGGCACGAGCGCCGACACCGCCGACACCGTCGCCGCCAAGCGGAGCGCCTTCAACGAGCGGCTGCGGACCTACAACCAGCGGCTGCACGAGTGGCAGTCGGCGGTGATCGACGCCCGCGCGGCGCTGGAGCAGCTCAACGCGTCCTCCGCCCCGTCCACCGAGAGCGGCGACACCGACGCGGAGGACGGCGCCGGCGGGCGCGACAGCGGCACCGCCCCGGACGGGGCCGGCGGCCCGGCGTCGGGGCACCGCCAGGCCCCGCCGCCGCCCGGCGACCGGCAGGCGGACACCGCCGAGGACGACGACCTCTACGGCGTCACGTCCGACAGCGGCACGGACGACGAGGCCGAGGGCGACGGCGCGCGGCACTCGCCCCAGCCGCCCGCGCCCCAGACACAGCCGCAGCCGCAGCCGGAGACGCAGCAGCAGCCGCAGGACGGGACGGAGTCCGGCGGTGACGTGCTCCCCGCGCCCAAGGGGCCCATCACCGCCGACTCCTCCGACGAGGACGCCCCGCGCCCGGACCCCCGCCCCGCCCCGGATCCCCGGACCGCCCGGCAGAGCGCGGACCCGGAGTCCGAGGACGACCTCTACGGAGCGACCCCGCCGCGCGGCCGCAGCCCCGAGCGCGGCGCGGCCACCGAGGACCCGGTCCGGGCCGCCGAGACACCGCAGGAGCGGCCCGGCCAGGACATCGTCGCGCTGTTCAACAGCGCGCTCAACCCGGCCGCCCACCCGGCGCAGGCGCCCTCGCCCCTCCAGCAGGAGGCCCCCGCCCAGGAGCCGGCCGAGGAGAGCGGGTCCGAGGACGAAGGCGCCGGCCGCGGCGGCGAGGAGTCGGCGCCCAAGCCGCCCGCCCAGGACACGGGCGCGGTGGACGGCACCACCGTGGAGACGGCCGGCGACTCCCCCGTCGGCGACCGGCCGGCCGAGGTGCCCTACCGCACCTTCGCCACCAACGAGGAGGCGTCGGCCTACCTCGACGGGCCGATGGCCACCCCGGACCTGCCCGACCGCGAGCGGGCCTACGTGCGCTACTACGCCGCGCACGGCTCGGCGGTGATCAACCGCGAACTGGAGCGCGACCCCGACCTCGCCAACGCCACCCCGTCCATGCGCGAGGCCGTGGAGCACATCGACCGGGCGATCGGGCGCGGCAGCGCCCCCGAGCCGCTGATCCTGTTCCGCGGCTCGGACTCGGCGCCCCCCGGTGTCTCGCCCTACGACGACGCCGCCATGCGCAACCTGGTGGGGACCACCTACACCGACCCCAGGTACACCTCCACGGCTTTGGCGGCCAAGCCGGTCCGCCCGCACCTGCGCGTCCAGTACAGCATCCGCGTCCCGCAGGGGCATCCGGTGCTGAACGTGCGCAACACCCTGCCCCGGGACTCCCACGACGAGTTCGAGGTGCTGGTCCCGCGCGGCACGACGTTCGTCGTGCACGCCGTGCACCGGGTCCCCGACGTCACGCCGGGCATCCCGAGCTGGTGGGTGGAGCTGGAGGCCGTGCCCGCCGGCTGGCAGCCGTCCGAGGACTGGACCCCCGCCCCCCGGGGCGTGGAGACCGACCGCCACCGTGGGCAGGACAGCGGTCCCGTCGACACTCAGACCGAGATTCCCGCGCCGGCGCCCGTGGCCACCGAGCAGTCCGGCGCCGAGGAGCCCATAGGCGAGCGGCCCAACATCCAGCAGCCCGCCCCCCAGCAGCCCGCAGCCGCGCGGCCCGACACCGAGGACGGGCGCGGATACGACTCGGACACCGAAGACCTCTCCGACTCCGAGGAGGAATCCGCGTCGGAGGCGGAGTCCGACTCCGAGGAGACCGGCGGGCCGGGCACCCGGCAGCCCGCCCCCCAGCAGCCCGCAGGTCAGCCGCCCGCAGCCGCGCAGCCCGGTACCCGGGACGGGCGCGGACAGGACACGGACACCGATGACCTCTCCGACTCCGAGGAGGAGTCCGGCTCTGAGTCGGACTCGGAGTCCGATGCCGAGCAGGGGCCCGTGTCCGCTCCGGCCGGTCCTCGACAGTCCCCGGCGGGCCCGCAGCCGCAGCAGGCCCCGCAGCCGGGCGGCGGCACGCGGCAGGACGGCGCGGCCGACGGCGCCAGCGACAGCGAGTCCGACAGCGACGCCGCGAGCGACTCCGAGCAGGACGGGACGCCCGCCCCGGCTCCGTCACGGCAGAGCCCGGACGCGCGGGCCGCCGCCTCCCACCCGCCCGCGCCGGCGCCCGCCCGGCAGGACGACACCGACGGTGAGAGCGACGGCGCCGAGGACGGGCGCGGCGGCCAGGAGTCCGACGAGTCGTCCGCCGAGGACGGCGGCGAGGACAGCGCCTCCTCCAGCGACGAGGACGAGGACGGCGACCAGGACGACTCCTCCGAAGCCGACGACTCCGAGGACTCCGACGACGCGTCCGACTCCGACACCGATTCCGACGATGACGACGCCCCCGCCCCGGCGGCGGGCGGCCCGAGCGGATCGTCGTCGCCTCCCTCGCCTCGCGGCGGCGGCACGGGCGACCGGGGCGACCGCGCCGGCGGCTCCGGCTCGCCCGGCCGGCGCGGCGGCTCCCCCGCCGCCCCTCAGGGCGCAAACACGCGTCCCGCCACCGCCGGCGGCACCCCCGACACCACCGGCGCCGCCGAGCGCTCCGGCGACGGCGACACCACCGACGACGGCATCCCCGACCTCTACGACTACGAGGAGCCCCCGGCCCAGCCGGCGGCCGAGGACGCCGACCCCAACGACCCCTGGGGAGGCAATCCGCCGAGGACGCCGGACTTCAGCGCGCTCATCGACCCCAAGAAGGGCAAGGACGCGCCCCGGACCGTGGAGGAGGTCGTCGCCGACCTCCTGTACCGCCACGGGATCGAGGACGTGGTGCCGTCCTCCCCCACGAGCGAGCAGGTCTTCGTCATGCGCGCGGAGGACTCGCGGCCCCGCCCGCAGCGGCGGCGCTCCGACAGCCCCGACCGCCGCGGTCCCCGCTCCTACCGGGAGCGCGCCGACGCCTACCCGCCCGAGACCGAGGCCGGACCGTCTGAGGCGGGCCCGTCCGAGGCGGGGCCGTCCGAGGCGGGGCCGTCCGACTACGACGAAGGCGACTACTCCGGCTACGGCCAGGCGCAATACCCCGCGTACCCCGCCGAGACCCAGTACTCGCAGGCGCCGGCCGACGTCCAGTACTCGCAGTACCCCGCCGACGTCCAGTACTCCCAGTACCCCGCCACCACCTCGTACTCCTACGACCCGCAGCCCGCCACCGCCGGACCGGCGGAGGCGCCCGCCCCGCAGGAGGCCTCCCAGCAGCAGGCCGCCCCCGAGCCCCCGCGGGCGGTTCCTCCCGACTACAGCCAGCCCCACGTCATCGAGACCGTCGCCGAGGACCGCCTCACCCGGGAGGACGGACTGATCACTCACGTCGACGGCGTTCCGGTGGCCCACTACGTCCGCGGACTCATCGAGGCGCGCGCCGAGGGCATGCGCGACTTCATCCAGAGGACCCCCCGGAACCGCCGCGACAGAAGGATCAACGGACTGGGCGGCCGCCACGGCGCCGTCAACGCCGTCGTGTTCGACCGCCGCAGCGGTGTCGTCGCCGAGGCGGTCAACGGAAACCCCGGCGACCTCATCCGCCCGGAGCACGTCCATCCGCTCATCGCCGAACGCATCGAGCAGATGCGCGGGCGCTACCCCGACCCGGGGTACCCGCGGACCAGCCGCCGCCGGCACATGCCGTTCCCGCACTTCGCGCACCCACTCCGCCACGCCGAGATCAAGGCCCTCAACGCGCTGCTGTGGTCGCGCGGCTACGACGTCAACGGCATCGACCTGAACGAGTTCCAGATCGACGCCATGTTCACCCTCTTCGAGGACGGGGCGCGGATCGCCCCGTGCTGCGCCAACTGCTCCCGCATCGTCCAGGGCGCACGCACCAACAACTTGCGCTACTACTACCCGCACGGCCATCCGTCGTTCGAGGACGGCATCCTCTCCGGAGACATCGACCAGGCATGACACCACCCGACCGGATCACCGACGCCCAGATCGAGCCGCAACCGGACGGCACGGTCCTGTTCCAGGGGACCCCCTACACCGGCGAGGTGGTCGAACTGGATCCCGAGGGCGCGGTCGTCGGCCTGATCACCTTCCGCGACGGGCGCGAGCACGGGCCGTGGCGCGAGTGGTACCCCGACGGCCGGCCGCGGGTCGAGGGCCGTGTCGAGGAGGGTGTCGGCGCCGTGGGCGCCTGGCGCACGTGGTACCCCGACGGCCGCCTCGCCCAGGAGCGGGTCTTCAGCGCGTCCGGTGACGAACTCTCCTTCCGGCGCTGGGGCCCCGACGGCGCCCTCGCCGAGGAGCGGGACTACACCGCTCCGCCGTGAGGCGGCGGCGACCGGCACCGCCCCGTCACCTCCGCGTTCCTCCGCCGTTGTAGCTTTGCGGCGGGTGGTCCCGGCCGCCGCCGGCGACACCCCCTGCCCTCCGCCCCTCCGCTCCCCGTGGAAGACACCATGACCCCCAGGAAGACCGGGTTCGCGCGCCCCAGGCTCCGGGCGCTCACCCGGGCGGCGGGCGCCGCCGTCGCGCTCGCGCTCGTGCTGCCGCCCGCCCCGGCGGGCGCCTCGCCCTCCGCGGAGCCCTCGGCGTCGCCCTCGCCCTCCCCCTCGGCGTCGCCGTCGCAGCCGGCCGCGCTGCCGCCGATCACGCCGTTCATGCTGGGCGCCTCCGGCGACGACGCCTGTGTCGCGGCCGCCTCCACCACGGTGGAGGAGACGCCCTGGACCCACGTGTCGCTCGGCCTGGACGCCGTGCACCGGCTGACCAAGGGCGCGGGGACGACGGTCGCCGTGCTGGCCGGCGGTGTGGCCGCCGACGGCCCGCTCGCCGACGCGGTGCGCGGCGGCGCGGGCGCGGACTGCCGGGGCTACGGCACGTTCCTGGCCGGGGTGGTGGCAGCCCGCCCGGAGCAGGGCAGCGGATTCGTCGGCGTGGCGCCCGAGGCGCGGATCGTGGGCGTGGCCACCGGTGACCCCCGCTCGGGCGTGGCCACCCCCGCCGAGATCGCGTCGTCGCTGAACGACGCGGTCGCCGACGGCGCCGACGTGGTGCTGGTGGGCGCGGCCGCGTGGGAGAACAGCGGCCGGTTGGACGACGCGGTGGCCGCGGCGGTCGAGGCCGACGTGCTGGTGGTGGCGCCGGCGAGCGTGACCCCGGAGTCCCAGCCGCTGGCCGCCTACCCGGCGCAGGACCCCGCCGTGCTCAGCGTGGGCTCCTACGACCCCGAGGGGGCGCCGGCGGCGGCCTCTCCCCCGGCGGTGCTCGAAGGCGACGAGGCGGCGCGCACCGACGTGATGGCGCCCGGCACGCAGGTGATGGGTGTCGGCCCCGGCGGCGGGCACTTCGTCAGCGGCGGCGACGGGGTGGCGGCGGCGTTCGCCGCCGGGACGGCGGCGCTGGTGCGCGCCCGCCACCCCGACCTGTCGGCCGAGCAGGTGCGGGAGCGCGTCATCGCCTCGGCCTACGGCGCCATGCCCGGCGCCGAGCCCGAGGTGGTGGGGCGCGGCCCGGTCGACCCCATGGCCGCGCTGACCGGCAGCCCCGAGGGCGCCGAGGCGGCGGCCCCCGCCGGCGGCGGCCGGTTCACGCCCGACCCGCCCAGCCGGGGCACCTGGAACGTGCCGGTGACCGTCGCGGTGGCCGGCGGGTCGGCGCTGCTGATCCTGGTGTGCGTGCTGGGCGCGGTGGTGCTGCGGCGGGGCCGCGCGCGGGGCTGGCGCCCGGCGACGGGGCAGCCCGCCACCCCGGGCACCGAGGGCGAGCGCGGCTGACCCCTCCCCGACCGGGTGCGGCCGGCCGCAGTCGGCCGCACGCCGGCGCGCGGCACGGCCCTCGCGGTCCCCGGGCGCGGGCGGGCGCGGCCCGCAGGTCCGCGCCCGCCGGTCAGAAGTCGGCGCCCTCGGCGATGGCCAACTGCACCTCGACGGGGTCGCGGCGGGAGATCCACAGCGCGCGCCCGGGCGGCATCCGGCGGGGCCGGATGTTGCCGAACAGCACGCCCTCCGACTGCGGGGCCGACAGCAGGATGGTGGGCGTGTTGCCGTCGATCAGGGAGCGGATCACCGGGTCGCCCGAGGCCCGCCCGAAACCGCCGGCGGCGTGCACGAGGATCAGGTGCATGCCGATCTCGGCGCCCTGGGAGAGCATCGGCAGCAGCGGGGCCAGCGGGCTGGGGCCGCTGCCCGCGACCATCTCGTAGTCGTCGACGACCAGGAACAGCTCGGGGCCGGTCCACCAGTCCCGCCTGCGCAGCCGGTCGGGCGAGATATCGGGGCCGGGCAGCCGCTCCTTCATGGCGCCGGCGGCGGCGTTCATCATCTCCCGCATGCTGTCGCCGGTGACGGCGTAGCCCAGTTGCATCTCGCGCGGGATCGCGTCGAAGAGCTGGCGGCGCTGGTCGACCAGGACCACCCGCGCGGTCGAGGGGTCGTAGTGCTCGCGGATGGCGTTGGTGATGTGCTGGACCAGGGTGGTCTTGCCGGTCTCGGTGTCGCCGACGACGAGCAGGTGCGGTGTGGCGCCGAAGTCGTGGAAGAACGGCTGCATGCGGCGGCTCTCCAGGCCGAGCGCGACCTTGAGGCCGCCCGCGGCGGTGAGCTGGGCCGGCGGCAGTTCGGCGGCGCGCAGGGTCGGCGGCAGAGTGCGCACGGCGGGCGCCTTGGGCCGGTCGCCCCACGCCTCGGTGATGCGGGTGATGAGGTCGGCGACCCCGGCCGAGAGGGTGACGGGGTCGGCGGAGCCGTCGGCGCGCGGCAGGCCGGTGAGGAAGTGGTACTTGTCGTCGGTGATGCCGCGGCCCGGGATGCGGGGCACGGTCTGGGCGGTGCGCATGTGCACGATGGAGTCGACCGGGTCGCCCAGCCGCAGCTCCAGCCGCGTGGCCATGAGGTCGCGCAGGCCGGTGTGGAAGTCGGCCCAGCGCGGCGAGGCCACCACCACGTGGATGCCGTAGTTGAGCCCGCGCTGCACCAGTTGCAGGACCGAGGCGACGTGGTCGGGGAACTCCTGGCGGATGGTGGCCCAGCCGTCGATCACCAGGAACACGTCGCCGTGGGGGTCGTCGGCGAACTCGCCGCCGGCGCGCCGGCGGCGGTAGGTGGCCATGGAGTCGACGCCGTGCTCGGCGAACTGGGCCTCGCGGCGGGTCAGCAGCTCCTGCAACTCCATGAGGGTGCGCACGATGCGGCGCTCGTCGGTGCGGCCGGTGACGCTGCCCACGTGCGGCAGGCCGCTGAGCGTCTGGAGCACGCCGCCGCCGCAGTCGATGCAGTAGAACTGCACCTGGGCGGGGGTGTTGGTCGTGGCCAGCGACAGCATCAGCAGCGCCAGCAGGGTGCTCTTGCCGCTCTGCGGCCCGCCGGCGATCCCGACGTGGCCGCCGGCGCCCGACAGGTCGGCCTTGAGCGGCAGCCGGGTGTGCTCGAAGGGGCGGTCGATGATGCCCAGCGGCACGGTGAGGCGCCCGGCCTTGGTCCAGGCCAGACCGCCCTGGGGCATGTGCACGCCGACCATGTCCATCAGCTCGGGCAGGGTGGGCGGCACGCCCAGCGGCGGCAGCCAGATCTCGCGGGCGGGCGGCCCCTGGCCCAGCAGGCGGTCCAGTGCGGCGGCGAGCAGGGTGGGGGCGTCCTCGTCCTCGGGCTCCTCCACCGGCTCCTCCACCTGGGGCGCGGGCAGCGGCACGTGGTCGTCGGGGAACAGCACGACCTCGTGGCGGGGGCCGCCGGTGGGGCCGGTCGTGCGCGGTTTGACGCGGTAGGGGCCGGAGACGTAGGCGGCCTTGAACCGGGTCAGGGTCTCGATGTCGCTCTTGAGGTAGCCGTTGCCGGGCGCGGAGGGGAGTTCGTAGGCGTCGGGCACGCCGAGCACGCCGCGGCTCTCCATGGCCGAGAACGTGCGCAGGCCGATGCGGTAGGACAGGTGGCCCTCCAACTGGTGCATGCGGCCCTCGTCCAGGCGCTGGGAGGCCAGCAGCAGGTGCACCCCGAGGCTGCGGCCCAGGCGGCCGATCATGACGAACAGGTCCATGAAGTCGCGGTGGGCGGCCAGCAGCTCGCTGAACTCGTCCACGATCACGAGCAGGGTCGGCATCGGCTCCATGTCCGGGTTGGACTCGCGCGCCTTCTCGTACTCGTGGATGGAGCTGAAGTTGCCGGCCGCGCGCAGGTGCTCCTGGCGGCGGACCAGCTCGCCGTGCAGGGCGTCCTGCATGCGGGAGACCAGGACCGCCTCGTCGGCGAGGTTGGTGATCAGCGCGGAGGTGTGCCGCAGCTTGTCCAGGCCCAGGAAGGTGGCGCCGCCCTTGAAGTCGACCAGGACCATGTTGAGGGTCTCGGGCGAGTGGGTGAGCGCCAGCGCCAGCACCAGGGTGCGCAGCAGCTCGCTCTTGCCCGAACCGGTGGCGCCGATGAGCATGCCGTGGGGGCCCATGCCGCCCAGGGCGGACTCCTTGAGGTCCAGCTCCAGGGGGGCGCCGTCGCCGGTCATGCCGATGGGCACCCGCAGCTTGTTGTTGGGGTGCTGCTCGCTCCAGGTGCGGTAGACGTCGTGGTCGTGCAGGTTGCCGATGCCCAGCAGCGCGGTCAGCTCGAAGTCGGTGGTCAGCGGTTCGGTGACCTCGGTGGTGACGCCGATGCGGTAGGGCGCGAGCAGCCGGGCGAGGTTCGCGGCCCGGTTGGGTCCCAGCGCGTCGGGGCGGCCCAGCGGGGTCTCGACCGCGCGGCCGTTGTTGTCGCGCGACAGCAGCACCAGCTCGCCGGGTTCCACGCGCAGGGCGAGGGTGTAGGGGTCGTCCTCGGGCGGCATGGGGTCGTCGATCTCGATGACGATTCCGTTGCGGTAGCCGCCGCCGAGGAACCGCGAGCCGGCGGGGACCTTGCCGCCGTCGAGGATGACGACCGTGAAGGGCTCCTCGCGGTTGGGCGCGGCGTCGGGGTCGAAGCGGGGCCGGTCGGCCAGGTCGGGGCCGATGATCTGCTCCAGCTCCACCGCGTCGGCGGCCATCAGCCGGACCGAGCCGGCGCCGTCGCTCTGGGTGGGGTGCTGGGTGTGGGGCAGCCACTTCAGCCACGCCCACTCCGCGCGCAGCTCGTCGGAGACGCACGCCGCGATGCGCAGTTCGTCGTGGGGGTGGGCGACCGCGAGCTGGCCGACCAGGGCGCGCACCATGGCGCGCTGGGCGGCGGTGTCGCCGCGCAGCGACATGTGGGCGTAGCCGCGCAGGTACACCAGCACGGGCTGGTCCTGAACCATGGTGTAGGCGCGCAGGAAGCGGCGCAGCGCGTGGGCGCTGAGCGGTTCGAGGTCCTCGACCGGCTTGGAGGACATCGGGGAGATGGTCATGGCCATGGCCTGCTCGCCGACGCCGATGCGCACCTCGGCGAAGTCGTCGTCGTCGGCCCGGCGCTCCCACAGCCGCGAGGTCCGCACGATCGACCACAGGGCGTCGGGATGGGGGGCGCGCCAGAGCATGGCGTCGCGCTGCTCGGTGACGACCTCCCGCAGCCGCACCCGCATCTGCTTGAGGTAGCGCAGGTAGTCCTGGCGGTCGCCGTTGAGCTTGTTGCGGCGCTCGATCATGGTGCGGATGTACTGGCCGCCGAGCATGGCGACCGCGCCGACCAGCATCATGCCGCCCGCGATGTAGGGCATGTAGTTGGAGCCGCCGCCGCTGCCGCCGCCGAAGCTGCCGGGCCGGATGAACATCATCAGCATGGCCATCGAGGTGAGGGCCATGGGCAGGTAGGTCACGACCGAGGACATCGCCGACTGCGGCTCGGCCAGCTCGGGGGGCTCCTGCAACGAGATGGTGCCGGCGGGCATGTCGGGCCCGGGCCGGCGCGGGGGCCGGCGGACGAGGATGGTGCTCACGAAGTCCTCACGGAAACGGTGTCCTCCACTCCCAGTACACGGCCCGTCCACGGTGGCGGCGCGGGAGGTGCGCCACCGGTCGGCCGGGTGAGCCGAACGGGAACATCCGGCGACGCCGCGGGGCACCGCGCGCGAAGAGTGGCCGCGCGGCGCGGGCGGCACGGGTTCAGGGTGCCGGCGTCCACACGGATGCCACTAAACACTAGCGTTGCCATGTGATATCAAGTAAGCCCAACGCAGACACAACATAGGGCCACGCGACCGTCACGGGGCGCCGACCAGCCCGCACGCTTGTCACCCTCCTCCTTTCGCTTCCCGAAAGCCGCACCTGGGTAGGCCGTATGAACGACCCCACCGCCTCGGACCTCTGCCGGCTGCTGGTCCGCGCTCCGAGCCGTTCGTTCGAGATCGCCGCGCCCACCGACATCCCCGTCGCCGAACTCGTGCCCACCCTGGTGCTCTACGCCGAGGGCGACGAGGGCGAGGACCTGGACGAGGCCGGTCTCGAACACGACGGCTGGGTGCTCCAGCAGCTCGGCGACGAACCGCTGGACGAGGACGAGACCCTGCGCAGCCTGGGGCTGTGCCACGGCGAGACGGTGTACCTGCGGCCGCGCCGCGACCAGTTGCCGCCGATCCACTTCGACGACCTCATCGACGGCGTCGCCACCGGCATGTCCGAGCGGCCCGACAAGTGGCGCCCCGCCTACACCCGGGTGCTGCTCCAGTCGCTGGCCCTGGCCGCCCTGTTGGGCGCGCTGCTGGTGCCCGCCGCCGGCGGCATGACCCTGCTGACCGCCGTCACCTGCGCCTTCTCGGCCCTGGTCATGCTCGCCTCGGCGTGGGCGGCCTCGCGCGCCATGGGCGACCTGCCGGCCGCCACCGGCCTGGCCGCGGCCGCCGCCCTGTACCTGGCCGTGGCCGGCGCCGCCATGCCCACCGGCGAGCCCGGGATCTCGCTGCTGGGCGCGCGGCTGCTCACCGGCGCCATGACCGGCGCGGGCGGCACCGTGCTGGGGGTGGCGGCGGTCGCCGGGTCGGTGCCGTTCTTCACCGGCCTGGTCGTCACCGAGATCCTGCTGGTCCTGGGCGCCCTGGGGCTGATGCTGCTGCCCAACGCCTCGCTGCCCGCCGTGGCCGCCGCGCTGGCGCTGGTCGCCCTGCTCGTGGGCACCTTCGCCCCGCAGTTGGCGTTCCGCATCTCCGGGCTGAAGCTGCCCCCGCTGCCGGCCAACCCCGAGCAGCTCCAGCAGGGCATCGACCCCTTCCCCGCGCGCGACGTCCTGGACCGCAGCGCGCTGGCCGACAGGTTCCAGACCGCGCTGCTGGCCGGCACCGGCGCGGTGCTGGCCGTGTGCCTGGCGGTGCTGGCGGTCTCGCCCGGCTGGGTCGCCCCCACCGTCTGCGTGCTGGTGGCGCTGGTCATGCTGCTCCAGACCCGCGGCCTGGGCAGCGCCTGGCAGCGCGCGTTCATGACCGCCCCGCCCTGCGTCGGCCTGGCCGTGCTCGTGCTCGCCTTCGCCTTCGGCTCGGGGTGGCTGGGCCGGTCGCTGGTCCTGCTGGCGATCTTCGCGACCGTCACGGTCCTGCTGATCCTGTCGTGGAACCTGCCGGGCTCCCGTCCGCTGCCGCACTGGGGCCGCGCCGCCGAGATCATCCAGTCGCTGATCACCGTCGCGATCTTCCCGCTCGTCCTCGCGGCCTTCGGCGTGTTCAGCGCGCTCCGGGCGATCGGCGGCTGAGCACATGCAGACCAGACGCGACCGGGTCCAGGCGTACAACTTCACGGTCGGCCGCCTGGGCACCGCCATGCTGGAGGGCGACCCCGACGCCGTCGACGCCCCCATGCGCCGCACCCGCACCGGCACCTACATCGGCGTGGCCCTGGGCGCGCTCATCTGCGTGGGCTTCCTCGTCTTCGGGCTGATCTTCCCCGGCGGGTCCACCAACTGGCGCCAGGACGGCAACCTGGTGGTGATGCGCGAGACCGGCGCCACCTACATGTACGGCGGCGGCATGCTGCGCCCGGTCGCCAACTACGCCTCGGCCCGGCTCATCGCCGGCGGCGAGCCCCAGATGAGCCGCGTCTCGGCGGAGGCGGTCATGGGCGAGCGCGTCGGCGCGCCCGTGGGCATCCCCGGTGCGCCCGACACGCTCCCCGCCCTGGACTCCGGCGCCACCAGCGTGTGGCGGCTGTGCGCGCTGCCGCCCGAGGAGGACGGCGGCGCGCCCCGCACCGCCCTGACCGTCGCCCCCGACACCGGCGACGGCGTGCCGCTGGAGGACCGCGCGGTCCTGGCCGCCGGCCCCGACGGCACCCACCACCTGCTGTGGAACGGCCGGCGGCTGCGCTTCGACGACGAGGCGGGCGCCCTCCAGGCCCTGGGCTACGGCACCACCCCCGCCGTCGAGGTCTCCGCGGAGTTCCTCGCCACCGTGCCGGCGGCCGCCGACCTGAGCGCCGTGGAGGTTCCCGGCGCCGGCGAGGCCGGCCCCGACATCGGCGGCGCGCCCAGCCGCGTGGGGCAGGTGTTCACGGTGAGCGGCGGCGGGCAGGGCGACCAGCACTTCGTGCTGACCCGCGAGGGCCTGGCACCGCTCACCGTGACCGACGCGCTCCTGCTGCTGGCCGACCCCGGCATCCGCGAGTCGGTCTTCGGCGGCGGCGACCCCGCGGCGGTGGCCGTCGACGCCGGCGAGGCCAGCGCCCACCTCGCCGAGGACGCCGGCCCGGTGCGCCCGGAGGCCGACGGCCTGCCGGCCCAGCCGCCCGAGATCGCCCCCGCCGAGGAGGGCGCCCCGTGCCTGCGGGTGACCGGCGGCGAGGCCTCCATCGGGCTGTACCCGCCCGACGGGGTCGCCGCCTGGCCCGTCCCCGAACTGCCCGGGGTGGCCCCCGGCTGCCCCACCCCCGACCTGATCGGCATCCCCAACGGCGGCGGCGGTGTCGCCGCGGCCCAGCCCGCGGCCGGCCGCACCGGCTCCCCGGCCCTGTACCTGGTGTCGGACGCCGGCGCGAAGTACCGCATCCCCGACACCCAGGTCCTGGAGGTCCTGGGCTACCAGCCGGCCGACACCGTGCCGGTGCCGACGGCGCTGCTGCGCCTGCTGCCGACCGGCCCCGACCTCTCCCCCGATACGGCGGCGCTGCCCGTGGCCGACGCGGCCGCCCAGGCGGAACCCGCCTCCTGTCCCTGACCGCCTATCCGACTTATCGCATCCGACCCAGGCAAGCACACCGCGAAGCGAGGAGCCCGCAATGGCCGACATGAGGAATACCGAAACCGCCAACCGGATCGCCCGGGTGGCGATGGAGAACGCGCACTCCACGTGCAACAGCATCTACACCCGCATCGACAGCGCCCGCGACCAACTGCGCCCGTCCTGGCAGGGTGACGCCTCCACCGTCTACCAGGAGGCCATGGTGCAGTGGCTGGAGGAGCTGCGGCTCATCACCAACGACATGAGCGCCAAGATCGGCGAGTGGGGCGGCACCACCCGCGCCATGCACACCACCGAGGACTCCAACCTCCAGCTGAGCAGCAGCTGGATGGGCCAGCTCAACCCCAACCAGCCCAGCCAGGCATAGCCCCGGTCCCCAGCACAGATCAGGAGACACAGTGAGCGGCTTTGAGATCACCTATGCCCGCGTGGCCGACATCACCGCGGACATGGAGCAGGCGACCAACGACGTGCAGAACGCGCTGAACACGCTCGCCGACGAGATGGCGACCGTGCGCGCCGACCTCGAGGGCTCCACGGCCAGCAGCTACGACCAGGCCATGATCAACTGGCAGAACAACGTCGACGACATGCGGTTCCTCCTGGGCAAGGCGAAGGAGGCCCTCCAGCACGTCGCGAACAACTACAACGAGACCGACCTGCGCGAGGGCGCCCTCTGGGAGGCCCTCAAGTAGCACGGTCGCGCTCCGGCCGCGCGGCGGCGCGCACAACGGCGTG
>NZ_JAJAQC010000067.1 GCF_027604915.1 Streptomonospora mangrovi | reverse complement strand
CGCGGTGATCGGGCACTCCCAGGGCGAGATCGCCGCCGCCCACGTCGCCGGCGCCCTCACCCTGGAGGACGCCGCCCGGATCGTCGCCGCCCGCAGCCGCCTGTGCGCCCCGCTCACCCCCACCACCGGGCTGCTCGTCGTCGCCCTGCCCCACGCCGACGCCGCCGCGCGCCTGCGCCCCTGGGGCCGGCGGCTCACCGTGGCCGCCGTCAACAGCCCCGAAGCCGTGGTGGTCGCCGGAGACCGGCCCGCCCTCGCCGAGCTGGCGGCGGCCTGCGCCGCCGAGGGCGTGGACACCCGCGAGGTCGGCTCCGCGTTCGCCTCCCACTCACCCCACGTCGAGCCGGTGCGCCGCCCGCTGCTGGACGCCTTCGCCGGGATCAGCCCGCGCCCGGCCGAGGTCCCGTTCCTCTCCACGGTGGAGGGCGCGGCCGTCGACGGAACCTGCCTCGGTCCCGAGTACTGGTACGCCAACCTGCGCCGCCCGGTTTTGTTCGAGGCGGCCGTGCGCGCCGCCGCCGACCTCGGCCGCGCCGTGTTCGTGGAGATCAGCCCGCACCCTGTCCTGCGCACCGCCCTGGCGCGCACCCTGGAGGCCGCCGGCCGTGAGGACGCGGCGGCCCGGGTGGTGGGCACCCTGCGCCGGGGCGAGGGCGGCCCCGCCGCCTTCACCGCCGCCCTGGCCGACGCCCACGTCCACGGCGCCGCGCCGTCGTGGCGGGCCGTGTACTCCGGCCGCCCGGCGGGCACCGTGCACCTGCCCACCTACGCCTTCCAGCACAGCCGCTTCTGGGCGGAGCGGCCGGCGGACGCGGACGCGGCGGCCGCCGCCGGGCTCGACACCGAACCGCACCCGCTGCTGGGCGCCGCCGTCACCGACGCGGCCACCGGCGCGCTCCTGCTGACCGGCGAGGTCGCCCCGCACCGGCTGCCCTGGCTGGCCGACCACGCCGTGGAGGGCGCGGCCCTGCTGCCGGGCACCGCCCTGGCCGACCTCGCACTGCACGCGGGCGACCGCGCCGACTGCCCGCACGTGCGCGAACTGGCCCTGCTCGCGCCCGTGCGGCTGCCCGAGCGCGGCCGCCTCCAGATCCAGGTCGGCGTGGCGGCGCCGGACGAGGACGGGCACCGGCCGGTGCGCATCCACAGCCGGCCGCGCGCCGCTGACGTGGGCGCCGGTGAAGGGGAGTGGACCCTGCACGCCGAAGGCGTGCTCGCCCCCGAGGCACCGCAGGAGGGGAGGGAGGGGGAGGGGCCGGCCCCCGCCGCGACCCGGCCGCCGGAGGGAGCCGTTCCGCTGCCGCTGGCCGACTGCTACGACCGCCTCGCCCGGCGCGGCTACCGCTACGGCCCCGCCTTCCGAGGGCTGCGCGCGGCCTGGCGCCACGGCGCCGACCTCTACGCCGAGGTGGCCCTGCCCGCCGACCGCCGCCCCGAGGCCCCCGGCTTCGCCCTCCACCCCGCCCTCCTCGACGCCGCCCTCCACCCCCTGCTGCTGGCCGAGGACACCGGCGCGGACGGCGGAGCCGGGCGTGCGCCCGACACGGCCCGCGAACCGGCGGTGCGCGTGCCGGGGGAGGACGCCGGTCCGGCCGGCTTCCCTGCGACCAGCAGCGCGGAACCCGCTTCGGCAGGGACCGGCGCGACCCCGGTTCCGGCCGAGGAGGACGCCTCGGGGGCGGCACCGGGTCCGGCGCGGCCGGCGGTGCGGATGCCGTTCGCGTGGGAGGGGGTGCGCCTGCACGCCGCCGACGCGGTCGCCCTGCGGGTGCGGCTGTCGCCGGCCGGTGACGGCGCGGTGCGCGTGGAGGCGACCGACCCGGACGGGGCGCCGGTCGTCACCGTGGAGTCGCTGACCTCCCGTCCCCTCGCGGAGTCGCCGGGCGGCGGCGCGGCCGGGCTCAGCGGTGCGCTGCTGCGCGTGGACTGGGTGCCCGTCGCCGTCCCCGAGCCGCTGCCCGCCCGGGAGTGCGCGTGCGTCGGCCCCGACACCGCGCTCGACGGCCTGGACCCCGAGATCGAGCGCTTCCCCGACCTCGCCGCGCTCCGCGCCGCCGTTGACGGCGGCCGACCGGTGCCGCGCACCGTGCTGCTCGCGCCCGCCGCGCCCGCCGTGGACGCGGAGGCCGTGCGCGCGGTCCTGCACCGCACCACCGCCGTGGTGCGCGACTGGCTCGCCGACGAGCGGTTCGCCGACTCCACCCTCGCCGTCCTCACCCGCGCGGCCGCCCCGACACCCGGGGACCTTGAGCCCGCACCGAGCGGGGCGCTGACGTGGCCCACCGCCATGCGGGAGGGCGCGGTCCCCACCGGTTCCGAGCATTCCGAAACCGCCGGCGGGCGGCTCGACCTGGCCGGGGCCGCCGTGTGGGGGCTGGTGCGGGCGGCGCAGAGCGAGCATCCCGGGCGGTTCGCGCTGGTGGACCTGCCGGCGGACACCTCGGACGCCCCGCCCGGACCGGTCCCGCTGCCGGCGGACACCTCGGACGCCCCGCCCGGACCGGTCCCGCTGCCGGCCGCCCTCGCCTCCGGCGAACCCGGGGTCGCCGTGCGCGGCGGGCGGCTGCTCGCGCCCCGGATGGTGGACGCCGCCGCCGGGGACCGGCTGCTGCCGCCCCACGGCGCGGCGCCCTGGCGGGTGGAGCCGCGCGGCGACGGCACCACGCGGCTGCGCGCGGTGGCCAACCCCGCCGCGAGCCGGCCCCTGCGCCACGGCGAGGTGCGGGTGTCGGTGCGCGCCGCCGGGCTCAACTTCCGCGACGTGATGACCACCCTCGGCGTCTTCCCCCGCCGCCACGACTTCGGCGCCGAGTGCGCCGGCGTCGTCACCGAGACCGGCCCCGGTGTCACCGACCTCCTCCCCGGCGACCGGGTGGCCGGCATCATGCACGGCTCCTTCGGCACCCACGGCGTGGCCGACCGCCGCCTCCTGGCCCGCGTGCCCGCCGCCTGGACCGACGTGCGGGCCGCCGCCGCGCCCGTGGCCTACCTCACCGCCTACCACGCCCTCGTCGACCTCGCCGCCGTCCGCCCCGGCGAGAAGGTGCTGGTGCACGCCGCCGCCGGCGGGGTCGGCCTCGCCGCCGTCCACCTCGCCCGCCACCTCGGCGCCGAGGTCTACGGCACCGCAAGCCACGCCAAGTGGCCCCTGCTGCGCGCCGCCGGGATCGCCGAGGACCGCATCGCCGACTCCCGCACCCTCGACTACGCCGACCGCTTCGCGGCCGCCGGCGGCGCCGGCCTCGACGTCGTCCTCAACGCCTTCACCGGCGCACACGTCGACGCCTCCCTGGGCCTGCTCGCCCCCGGCGGCCGCTTCATCGAGATCGGCGCCACCGACGTGCGCCGCCCCGAGGACGTCGCCGCCGCCCACCCCGGCACCGCCTACCGCGCCTTCCGGATCGACGCCCTGGCCCCCGAACGCCTCCAGGCCGCGCTCGCCGAGGTCGTCGCCCTGCTCGACTCCGGCGCGCTGCCCCACCTGCCCGCCGCCGCCTGGCCGCTGCACCGCGCCCACGACGCGTTCCGCCGCCTCCAGCAGGGCCGCAGCACCGGCAAGCTCGTGCTGCGGCCCCCGGCGCCGCTCCACCCGCGCGGCACCGTCCTCATCACCGGCGGCACCGGCCGCCTCGGCGCCCTCACCGCGCACCACCTGGTGCGCCGCCACGGGGTGCGCCGCCTCGTGCTGGCCGGCCGGCGCGGCGACCGGGCGCCCGGCGCCGGCCGCCTGGCCGCCGAGCTGGCCGACCTGGGCGCCGAGGTCCAGGTGCGCGCCTGCGACGCCGCCGACGCCGACGCGCTCGCCGCCCTGCTCGCCGAGATCCCCGCCGACCGCCCCCTGACCGCCGTGGTGCACGCCGCCGGCGCCCTGGCCGACTCCGTGGTCGCCGACCTCACCCCCGAGCGCCTCGACCGCGTGCTCGACGCCAAGGCGCGCGCCGCCTGGAACCTGCACACCCTCACCCGCGACCGGGGCCTGGCCGCGTTCGTGCTCTACTCCTCGGCCGCCGCCGTCCTCGGGCCGCCCGGCCAGGCCGGCTACGCCGCCGCCAACGCCTACCTCGACGCCCTCGCCGAGCACCGCCACGCCCTCGGCCTGCCCGCCACCTCGATCGCGTGGGGCCTGTGGGCCGCGCGCAGCGAACTGACCGCCGGCCTCACCGCCGCCGACCTGGCGCGCATGCGCCGCCTGGGTGTGGCCGGGCCGCTGTCCACCGAGCGCGCACTGGAGGCGCTGGACACCGCTTTGGCCTCCGGCGCCCCCCACCTGCTGGCCCTGCCGGTGGACACCGCCGGGCTGCGCGCGGCGGCGCGGCGCGCCGGCACCGTGCCGCCGCTGTTTCGCGCGCTGGTCCGCCCGCCCCGGCGCGGCGCCGCCCAGGGCGCCGAGCCCGCCGGACCCGCCGAGGCGGCCCGGCGCGCCCAGGCCGCCCGCGCGCCCGGCGAGCGCCGCGCCGCCCTGCTCGACCTGGTCCGCCGCGCGGCCGCCGATGTCCTCGGCCACCCCGACACCGCCGCCGTCGGCCCCGACCACCGGTTCCTGGAACTGGGCATCGACTCCCTGACGGCCGTCGAGCTGCGCAACCGGCTCGCGGCGGCCACCGGCCTGCGGCTGCCCGCCGGCCTGGTGTTCAGCCGCACCACGCCCGCCGCCCTGGCCGACCACCTCGCCGAGCAGCTCGCCAACCCGGCGGCAGCCCCCGGCGCCGCGCCCGCACCTTTCGGCGGGCGCGCCGAATCCCGCGCGGACGCCGGCGCGCCCTCCGCCGCACCGGACGCCGCCGCGCCTCCCGCGCCCGCCCCGGCCCCCGGCGCCGCGCCCCCGGCCTCCGGCGACGACGGGGTGGTGGCGCTGTTCCGCCGCTCCTGCGCCACCGGCCGGACCGCCGAAGGGCTGGACCTGCTGCGCGCCGCCGCCCGGCTGCGCCCCGTCTTCGAGACCCCCGCCGACCTCGGCGCCCCGCCCGAGCCCGTGCGCCTGGCCCCGCCCGCCCCCGGCCGGCCGCGCCTTATCTGCTTCCCGTCGCTGGTGATGATCTCCGGCGCCCACGAGTACGCCCGCTTCGCCGCCGCGCTGCGCGGCCGCCACGAGACGGCGGTCCTGCCGCACCCGGGCTTCGCCGCCGGCGAGCCCCTGCCCGGCGGCGTCGAGGCGGTGGTGGAGGCCCAGGCCGACGCGGTGCTGCGGGTGTGCGGCGCCGACCCCGGCGTGCTGGTGGGCCGCTCCTCGGGCGGCTGGATCGCCCACGCCGTCGCCGAGCGCCTGGAGCGGCGCGGCCACCGCCCCGCCGGGCTGGTCCTGCTGGACACCCCGCTGCCGGGCGCCCCGGTCCTGCTGCCCATCATCGAGACCGGGATCATGGCCCGCGACGCCGAACTGGACCTGGCCGACGCCGCCCGCGCCACCGCCATGGCCGGCTACCTGGACCTGTTCGCCGCATGGGCGCCGCGCAAGGTCACCGTGCCCACCGCCCTGGTGCGCCCGGCCGCCCCCGTGCCCGACCGGCGCGGCGCCCCCCAGGACGCCGCACTGTGGCACTTCACCTGGCCGCTGCCCCACGACGCCCTCGACGTCCCCGGCGACCACCTCACCATGCTGGAGGGCCACGCCGGGGCCACCGCCGCCGCCGTGGCCGCCTGGACCGCCCGCGCGGCCCCCGGCGCCGGCTCCTAATCCGCCGCAGGACCCGGCGGGACCCGCGCCGGCGCGCGGCGGGACAGGCGGCTCGGCCACCACGTGGCGCGGCCGATGTCCAGCGCCAGCGCGGGCACCAGCAGCGACCGCACCACCAGGGTGTCCAGCAGGACGCCGAACGCCACCAGGAACGCCAGTTGCAGCAGGAACAGCACGGGCAGCACCGCCAGCGCCGCGAAGGTCGCGGCCAGCACCACCCCCGCCGAGGTGATGACCCCGCCGGTGACGGTGAGCGCCCGCAGCACCCCGGCCCGGTTGCCCACCCGCACCGCCTCCTCGCGGGCGCGCGTCATCAGGAAGATGTTGTAGTCCACCCCCAGCGCCACCAGGAAGACGAACGCGAACAGCGGCACCACCGGGTCGGCGCCGGGCAGGCCCAGGACGTGGTTGAACACCACCGCGCCCACCCCCAGCGCCGCCGCGAACGACAGCACCGTGGTGCCCACCAGCAGCAGCGGCGCCACCACCGACCGCAGCAGGACCACCAGCACGGCCAGCACCACCAGCAGCACCAGCGGCACCACCACGGCCAGGTCGCGCTGGGCGGTCTCCACGGTGTCCAGCAGCACCGCGTCGGGCCCGCCGACCAGGGCGCTCGCCCCCGGCACGGCGTGCACCTCGGCGCGCAGGCTCCGCACGATCTCCACCGCCCGCGCCGACTCCGCGGGCGCGGCGATGTCGGCCTCGACCAAAATTCGCCCGTCCACCACCCGCGGTTCGGGGGCCGGTGCGCCCGGAGTGCCTTCTGCGCCCTGGACACCGGGCGGGGGGCCGTCGCCCTGGGCGCCGGCGGGCGGTCCCTGCGGCCCCTCGCCCTCGGGGTAGACCGGCCGCGCCGCGCTCACGCCCTCGACCCGCTCGGCAGCCGCGACGATGTCCTCGGCCCGGCCCACGTCGGCGACGATGACGGCCGGGGTGGCGGCGGCGTCGGTGCCGAACCCGCGCTGAAGCACCTCCTGCCCCGTCACCGCCTCGACCTCGGTGCGGAAGATGTCGCTGGTGGAGGTGCCCTCGGCCTGGAAGGTCGGCACGAAGGCGGCCCCGGCGACCAGCACCAGCGCGGTGGCCAGCCAGGTGGCGCGCGGCCGCCGGCCCACCAGGTCGGCCACCCGCGCCCACACCCGGTGCCGGGCGCGCCCGCCGCCCTCGCCGGCCTCGCCGGCCGCACCGCCCGCGGCCTCCGCCGCGCCGGCGGCGGCCTGCGGCCGGTGGCGGGGCAGCACCGGCCAGAACGCCGCCCGGCCCAGCAGCAGCAGGACCGCCGGCAGGAAGGTCAGCGCCGCCACCAGCGCCGCGCCGATGCCCAGCGCCGCCACCGGCCCCAGGCTCCGGTTGGACTCCAGGTCGCTGGCCAGCAGGCACAGCACGCCCAGGATCACGGTGCCGCCCGAGGCCAGGATCGGCGCGGCGGTGCCGCGCACCGCCGCCGCGAGCGCGTCGAGGGGCCGCCGGTGCTCCACCAGGGCCTCGCGGTGGCGGGCCACCAGCAGCAGCGCGTAGTCGGTGCAGGCGCCCACAACCAGGATGAACAGGATGCCCTGGCTCTGGCCGTTGAGCACGATCCACCCGGCTCCGGCGGCGGCGTGGACCACGGCCGCCGCCAGCGCCAGCGCCAGGACCGAGGCCGCGACCACCACCAGCGGCAGCAGCGGCGAGCGGTAGACCGCGACCAGGATCACCAGGACCGCCGCCAGCGCCACGGCCAGCAGGGTGCCGTCGATGCCCGCGAAGGCGGCCGAGAGGTCGGCGGCGAACCCGGCCGGCCCGGTCACGTGGACGTCGGTGCCCGGCCCGGTGGCGGAGTCGGCCAGCAGGGCGCGCAGGTCCTCCACCGCGGCGGCCGCGTCGGCGTCCTCGCTCAGCGGCACGACCAGTTGCGCCACGTCCTCGTCCTCGGTGCCGGTGAGGGGGCCCACCACCGGCCCGTCCACGTAGTCGGCCCCGGCGATGGCACGCGCGTCCTCCTCCACCTGGGCGGTGTCCACGCCGCCGGGCGCGGAGTAGGCGACGAACGCGGGCGCGCCGCGCTCCTCCACGAACTCCCGCTGCACCTCGTCGACCTCGGTGGACTCCGCGTTGAGCGGCAGGAAGGCGGACTGGTCGTTGCTCTGCACCTCGCTCAGGCGGCCCACGAAGGAGCCCAGCGGGCCGGCGCCGGCGATCCAGGCGACCGCCACCACCAGCGCGAGCGCGGTCCACAGGCGGGGTCGGCGGCGGCGGGGCCGCGAGGGTGTCTCGGCTGTCATGCGGGGTCTCGGCCTTCCGTGGGAGTCGGGGGCGCCCGGGAGCGGGGCGCCGCTGTGGACGACTGCCCCGATATTAGATAGAAAACCAAGTAACTCGATAATCGAGGAAATTTTGCGCGGTGCGCGACCCGCCCCGCCCCGGTCCGCCGCCCCCGCCCGCGCAGGTCCTAGACTCACGATTCGACCCCACCCGCACCCGCGCGGCCCGCCGGACCCCGGCCCGCCACCGCTGCGGCGGCCGAAGGAGCACGATGGACACCGCACCGGGCGAGGACGCTCCGGGGACCGGCCCGGCCCCGCGCCCGCGCGGCGAGCTGTACACCGCCATCCGCGGCGACGGCCAGCGCCTGGCCGCCGGGCTGATCCGGCTGTTGCACGCCATGTCGGCCGAATCCGACCTCAACCCCACCGACTTCCAGTGCTTCGCCCTGCTGCGGGTGGGCGGCCCGATGACCCCCGGCGAGATCGCCCAGAGCCTGCGGCTGACCACCGGCTCGGTGACCGTCGTGGTGGACCGCCTGGCCGAGCGCGGCCTGGTGCGCCGCGACCGCCATCCCGAGGACCGCCGCAAGGTCGTCGTGCGCCTGGCCGAGGGCGCCGCCGGCGCGGGCGTCCACGGCGGCGGGGTGCCGATGGGGCTGGCCGAGGCCATGACCGCCCTGCACGGCCGCTACAGCGAGGCCGAGCTGGAGATCATCGACGACTGGCTGGCCCGCGCCGGCGCCGTCCTCACCGAGGTCGCCGCCGGGATCGGCGGCGAGCGGCGGCGGGCGCGCCGCCGGCCGGAGGGTCCGGCCTCCGCCTGAGGCCCGCTCCGGCGCACCCGCCCCGCGCGGCGCCACCCGCCCGCACCACCGCCGCCGCCCGCGCCCGACCCCCGACACGCGCGGGGCCGCCGGCGCGCACGCGCCGGCGGCCCCCAGGGCGCTGCCCTACGGCGGTCAGTCCCAGTCCAGGCCGCCGCCCGACTGGTACTCGATCACCCGGGTCTCGAAGAAGTTCTTCTCCTTCTTCAGGTCCATCAGCTCCGACATCCACGGGAACGGGTTCTCGGCCTGCCCGAACAGCGGCGCCAGCCCGATCTGCTCGGCGCGCCGGTCGGTGATGAACCGCATGTACTCCTCGCACAGCTCGGCGTTGATCCCCAGCACGCCGCGCGGCATGGTCTCCCGGCCGTAGGCGACCTCCAGCTCGCACGCCTCGGCGAGCATGGTGCGCACCTCCTCCTGGAACCCCGGGGTCCACAGGTGCGGGTTCTCGATCTTGATCTGGTTGATCACGTCGATGCCGAAGTTCAGGTGGATCGACTCGTCGCGCAGGATGTACTGGTACTGCTCGGCGATCCCCACCATCTTGTTGCGCCGCCCCAGCGAGAGGATCTGGGCGAACCCGGTGTAGAACCACATCCCCTCGAACACCACGTAGAACGCCACCAGGTCGCGCAGGAACGCCTGGTCGGCCTCCGGCGTGCCGGTGGCGAACTCGGGGTCCTCCAGGTTGCGGGTGTAGCGCAGCGCCCAGGCGTCCTTCTCGGTGATCGAGGGGACCTCCCGGTACATGTTGAACAGCTCGCCCTCGTCCAGCCCCAGGCTCTCGCAGATGTACTGGAAGGTGTGGGTGTGCACCGCCTCCTCGAACGCCTGGCGCAGCAGGTACTGCCGGCACTCGGGGTTGGTGAGGTGGCGGTAGACCGCCAGGACGATGTTGTTGGCCACCAGCGACTCCGCCGTGGCGAAGAACCCCAGGTTGCGCTTGATCATCAGCCGCTCGTCGGCGGACAGCCCGTCGGGGGACTTCCACAGCGCGATGTCGGCCTGCATCGCGACCTCGCTGGGCATCCAGTGGTTGTTGCAGCCGGCCAGGTACTTCTCCCACGCCCAGTGGTACTTCAGCGGCAGCAACTGGTTGACGTCGGCGCGGGCGTTGATCATCGCCTTGTCGCCGACGCTCACCCGCGCGGCGGCGCGCTCGATCTCGCCCAGGCCGGTGGCGGGGGACTCGTGCAGGCTGGTCATCGTGGTCGGTTCTTCCTCGTCGTTGGCGGTCTCAGCGGTGGGACGGGCCGGTGCGGCGGGCGCGGCGCGCGCAAGCGGGCGCGCGCCCGCCGCGCGCGGCTACTGGCAGGCTTCGCACTCGGGGTCGTCGATGGCGCACGCCGCGCCCTCGGCCGCCCCGGCCGGCACGGCGCCGGGGGAGGGCGCGGGCGCGGCCGGTGCCGCCGACACCGCGTTCAGCCGGCCGTCGGTGCCCTTGAGCGTGCTCTTCTCCACGTGCGTGGCGCTCTGGGACCGCAGGTAGTAGGTGGTCTTCAGGCCCGATCGCCAGGCGCGGCGGTAGAGGGCGTCCAGCTTGCGCCCGCTGGGCTCGGCCATGTACAGGTTGAGCGACTGCGCCTGGTCGATCCACTTCTGCCGCCGCGACGCCGCGTCGACCAGCCACACCGGGTCGATCTCGAACGCGGTGGCATACAGTTCCTTGAGGTCGGCGGGCACCCGGTCCACCCGGCCCAGGCTGCCGTCGTGCAGCTTCAGCGCCGCCACCATCTCCTCGTCCCACAGCCCGCGCTCCTTGAGGTCGCGCACCAGGAACGGGTTGACCACGGTGAAGTCGCCCGACATGTTCGACTTCACGTACAGGTTGCGGTACAGCGGCTCGATGGACTGCCCCACGCCGGTGATGTTGGCGATGGTGGCGGTGGGCGCGATGGCCATCACGTTGGAGTTGCGCATGCCGCCCCGCACCCGCTCGCGCAGCCCCGACCAGTCCAGCCGCGCGGTGCGGTCCACGTCGAGGTCGCCGCCGCGCGCCTCCGCGAGGTCGGCCAGGGAGTCGATCGGCAGCACGCCCCGGCTCCACAGCGACCCCTCGAAGGTGGCGTAGGCCCCGCGCTCGGCCGCCAGGTCGGCCGAGGCGCTGATGGCGTGGTAGGAGATCAGCTCCATGCTGGTGTCGGCGAACTCCACCGCCTCGGGCGAGGCCACCGGCAGCCGCAGCGTGAACAGGGCGTCCTGGTAGCCCATCAGGCCCAGCCCGATCGGGCGGTGGCGCATGTTGGCCCGCTCGGCCTCGGGGATCGTGTACAGGTTCACGTCGATGACGTTGTCCAGCATCCGCACCGCCGTGCGCACCGTGCGCTCCAGCCGGGCGGTGTCCAGGCCTTCAGGGGTGACGTGGCGGGCCAGGTTCACCGAGCCCAGGTTGCACACCGCCACCTCCTCGGGGCTGGTGTTGAGCGTGATCTCGGTGCACAGGTTGGAGGAGTGCACCACCCCGGTGTGGCGCTGGGGCGAGCGCAGGTTGCAGGGGTCCTTGAAGGTGATCCAGGGGTGGCCGGTCTCGAACAGCATGGTCAGCATCCGCCGCCACAGGTCCACGGCGCGCACCCGCCGCCACACCGCGACCTCCCCGGCCTCGGCCGCGCGCTCGTAGGCCTCGTAGCGCTCGGCGAACGCCGCGCCGTAGAGGTCGTGCAGGTCGGGCACCTCGTCGGGGGAGAACAGCGTCCACTCCGCGTCGGCCTCCACCCGGCGCAGGAACAGGTCGGGCACCCAGTTGGCGGTGTTCATGTCGTGGGTGCGGCGCCGCTCGTCGCCGGTGTTCTTGCGCAGGTCGAGGAACTCCTCGATGTCGATGTGCCAGGTCTCCAGGTAGGCGCACACCGCGCCCTTGCGCTTGCCGCCCTGGTTGACCGCCACGGCGGTGTCGTTGGCGATCTTGAGGAAGGGCACCACGCCCTGGCTGGAGCCGTTGGTGCCGCGGATGTGGGCGCCGATCCCGCGCACCGGGGTCCAGTCGTTGCCCAGGCCGCCCGAGTACTTCGACAGCAGCGCGTTGTTGCTGATCGAGTGGAAGATCGACTTCAGGTCGTCCTCGACCGTGGTCAGGAAGCACGACGACAGTTGCGGCCGGGGCGTGCCGGAGTTGAACAGCGTCGGCGTGGAGCACATGAAGTCGAACGACGACAGCAGGTCGTAGAACTCCACCGCGCGGGCCTCGCGGTCGTCCTCGCCCAGGGCCAGCCCCATGGCGATCCGCATGAAGAACGCCTGCGGCAGCTCGTAGCGGGTGCCCCGGTGGTGCAGGAAGTAGCGGTCGTAGAGGGTCTGCAACCCCAGCAGGGCGAACTCCAGGTCGCGCTCGGGCCGCAGGGCCGCGCCCAGGCGCGCCAGGTCGAAGTCGGCCAGGCGCGGGTCGAGCTGGCCCAGCTCCACCCCGCGCGCCACGTAGGCCGCCAGGTAGCCGGGGTAGCGGGCGGGCATGTCGTCCTGCCCGGCGGCGTCGGGGCGCCCCGCGACGAACGTCAGCGCCTCGCGGCGCAGGGTGTCCAGCAGCAGCCGGGCCGCCACCCGCGAGTACACCGGGTCGGCCTCCACGAACGCGCGGGCCGCCATCACCAGCGCCTCGTCCACCTCGGCCGCGCTGATGCCGGGGTAGAGGGCGCGCCGCGCCTCGGCGACCACCGGGGCGGGGTCGGCCCCGGGCAGACCGGCGCACGCCATCGCCACGGCCGCCGCCACGCGCTCCCCGGGCTCGGCCGGTACGGCGGTGGGGCGCGCTGCGGCAAGCGGTGCGGTGTCGAGGGTCATGGGTGGCTCCAACCTGGTTGAACACGGGTCCGTGGGGACCGGCGGAGGGTCGGAGCGCACGCGTCCGCGCGGCCGCTCTCCGGGGCGCGGTGGCGCACCCGGGGCACGGCGGACGAGCACGGCGGCCCGCCCGCGAGGCCCCGTTGCGGTGCGCGCCGACGGGCGCGCACACCGGTGGCAGGTCTTCGGACTCGCGGGCGCGGGGCGGCGGTGCGCGCCACCCCTCCTAGGCCGCCGCTTCCCGGCGCGTGAGGCGCCAGTGCGTCATGGCGGCGTTCGGCGGCGCCGCGCCGGCCCCCTGGGGAGGCGCGCGCGGTGCCGTTTCCCGCATACCGCTGCGGGGCAGTCCCGGATTCGCACCGGGTTCCCTCTTGCCTCACCGGAGCAGCCGCCCCGGTGAACCACCAGCGCCCGAGATACTACATGTTGTGCCTGGGGTTCGCGACAACCGCAATCCGTGGAGTGTCGCTGCGCGACGGGGCGGCGGGGGAGTGGTAGGAGCCCAGCCCGAAGCGGCGGAGGCGCCCCCTCCGCCCGCACGCCCGCGCGCGGCTAGCCGGGGCCGGGCGACCCGGTGCCGCCGCGGTTTTCGGGCGCGCCGCCGCCGGGCGCCCCGGGTCCCTCAGGACGCTCAGGCGCCTCGGGCGGCGCCGGGCGCCGGGTGGCGCCCGCGCTGGCCGCCACCACGCAGGCGATCGCCAGCCACTGCCAGCCCGAGAGCCACTGGCCCAGCAGCGCCATGCCCACCAGCGCCGCCACGGCGGGCTCCAGGCTCATCAGGATCCCGAACACCCGGGGCGGCATCCGGCGCAGCGCCTGCAACTCCAGCGTGTAGGGCACCACCGAGGACAGCAGCCCGATCGCCAGGCCCAGCAGCAGCAGCCGGGGGTCCAGCAGGGCGGCGCCGCCCTCGGCGATCCCGGCCGGGGCCACCAGCACCGCGGCGACCGCCCCGGCGATGGCCAGCCCCGACATGCCCGAGAACCGGCGCCCGGTCGCGGCGCTGAGCAGGATGTAGGCCGCCCACATCGCCCCGGCCAGCAGCGCGAACAGCACCCCGCTCAGCGAGACAGCGCCGTCGCTGCGGCCCAGCAGCAGCACGCCGGCGCCCGCCAGGCCCACCCACAGCAGGTCCACGCGCCGCCGCGACCCGGCCACCGCCACCGCCAGCGGCCCCAGGAACTCGATGGTGACCGCGATCCCCATCGGGATGCGGGCGAACGCCTGGTAGATCGCGAAGTTCATCACACCCAGGCTGACGCCGAAGCCCACCGCCACCAGCCAGTCGGCCCGGCTGCGCCCGCGCGGCGAGGGCCGCGCCAGCGCCAGCAGCACCAGCGCCGAGGCCAGCAGCCGCAGCCACACCACCGCGCTGGGCGGCAGCACCTCGAACAGCCGACCGGCGATCCCGGCGCCGGCCTGGAGCGAGACGATCCCCACCAGCACCAGGCAGGTCGGCGGCACGGAGTCGCCGGCGGTCCTCAGCAGGGCCGCCCAGCCCGGCGCCCTTCCCCACATCGGGTCATTGGATGAACCCACCGCCGCGTTCGTGCTCACGGGCGCCCATCCTACGTACGCGGCTCCGCGCCCGCCCCGAGGTTTCGGCGCCCGGAAGGGACGGAATGCTCACATTCGCCACCCGCCGCCCGGCGAGCGTGGCCCCAGCGAACGGAGGGCGCCCATGGTGTTCTCGGTGACCTCCGAGACCGGCCGGCTCAAGCAGGTGATCGTGCACCGGCCCGACCTCGAACTGAGCCGCCTCACCCCGTCCAACAACGACGCGCTGCTGTTCGACGACGTGCTGTGGGCCCAGCGCGCCCGCGAGGAGCACGACGCCTTCACCGCCCTGCTGCGCGCCCGGGGCGTGCGCGTGCACCTGTTCGGCGAGCTGCTGGAGGAGGCGCTGGCGCTGCCCGAGGCCCGCGCCCACGTCCTCGACAGCGTCCTGGACGAGCGGTTCTTCGGCCCCATGGCGGTGGACTCCCTGCGCGCGGCGTTCGAGGCCATGGACTCCGCCACCCTGCGCCGGTTCCTCGTCGGCGGCATCACCAAGGCCGAGCTGCTGGAGCGCATGCCCGAGCCCAAGTCGGTGTGGTTCCACACCCTGGACCCCCACGACTTCGTGCTGACCCCGCTGCCCAACCACATGTTCACCCGCGACACCTCCTGCTGGATCGGCAACGGGGTGTCGATCAACGTCATGCGCAAGAAGGCCCGCCGCCGCGAGACCATCCACTACGAGGCGGTCTACCGCTGGCACCCCATGTTCGCCGCCGAGCCGTTCGAGCTGTGGAACCCCGGCCGGGCGTGGGGGCCGGCCACCATCGAGGGCGGCGACGTCATGCCCATCGGCAACGGCTCGGTGCTGGTGGGCCTGAGCGAGCGCACCCGCCCCCAGGCCGTGGAGCTGCTGGCCCACGAGCTGTTCGCGCGCGGCGGCGCCCGGCGGCTGCTGGGGCTGTGGATGCCCAAGGCGCGGGCCATCATGCACCTGGACACCGTCATGACCTGCGTGGACGAGGGCGTGTTCACCAAGTACGCCGGGCTGGGCATGCTGCCCTCCTACACCATCGAGCCCGGCGACACCGACAAGGAGCTGAAGGTCACCGACCACCCGCCCGAGGACATGCACCGCGCCATCGCCGAGGCGGCCGGCCTCGACGACATCCGGGTGCTCACCCCCACCCAGGACGTGTTCAGCTCCGAGCGCGAGCAGTGGGACGACGGCTGCAACGTCTTCGCCCTGGAGCCGGGCGTGGTGGTGGCCTACGAGCGCAACGCCACCTCCAACGCCTTCCTCAGCGCCAACGGGGTGGAGGTGCTGCCCATCAGCGGCAGCGAACTGGGCCGGGGCCGGGGCGGCCCGCACTGCATGACCTGCCCGCTGGAGCGCGCCGACTGACACCGCCCGCGCGCGGCCGCGCGGAGTCTCCCGGAGCCTCGGCGGGCGGCGGGCTCAGTCGGGGGGAGCGGCGGCGGGGCCCGCCGCCACCCCGGCGGGGGCGTCACCGGCAGCCGCCGCGCGCGGCCGGCGCGGCACGGCCCCGGCCACCGCCGCGACGGCCATCAGCCACGCCAGCGCCTCCACGGCCGGCTGGAGCAGGATCATCACCAGGCCCACGGCGCTGTGCCCGCCCACGCCCGCGCCGACCTGCACCAGCAGCCAGGCCACCGGCAGCGCGGCGGCGGCGAGCTGGACGGCCAGCGCGCCCCACATCAGCCGCGCCCCGGGCGGGCGGCGGCGCGCCAGCACGATCGCGCCCACCGCGCCCACCACCAGCGGCGGCCCCAGCGTGCGCACGATGGCCACCCACGGCATCCCGATCAGCTCCACGGGGCGATGCTAGCGCCGAGCGCGCCCGCGCCCGCACGCCCGCGCGCTCACTCCCAGCGGAAGAACCGCCCGGCCAGCGCCGCGCCCGCGGCCGCCCACACCGCCAGCACCGCCACGGGCGCGAGCGCCGGCGGCGCGCCCTCGGCCAGCACCGACCGCAGGCCCTCGGCCAGCGCGGTGATGGGCAGCGCCCCCACCGCCGACTGCGCCGCCTCGGGCAGCAGCTCCACCGGGAACACCACGCCGCCGGCGCCCAGCAGCACCACGTAGACCAGGTTGGCCGCCGCCAGGGTGGCCTCGGCCCGCAGGGTGCCGGCCATCAGCAGCGCCAGCGCGCTGAAGGCGGCGGTGGCCAGCAGCACCAGCAGCACCGCGTAGGCCACCCCCGCCGGGCTCAGCTCCGGGCGCCAGCCCAGCGCGGCGGCGGTCGCGCAGATCAGCACGGCCTGGAGCGCCTGCACGGCCAGCACCGCCAGGGTCTTGGCGGCCAGCAGCCCCACGCGCGGCAGCGGGGTGGCGCCCAGCCGCTTGAGCACCCCGTAGCGGCGCTCGAACCCGGTGCCGATCGCCTGGCCGGTGAAGGCCGTGGACAGCACCGCCAGCGCCAGCACGCCCGGCGCCAGGAAGTCCACGCGCGGCCCCGGCCCCAGGTCCAGCACGGGCGTGGCGCTGAAGCCCACGAGCAGCAGCAGGGGGATGACCATGGTCAGCAGGAGCTGCTCGCCGTTGCGCAGCATGATGCGCAACTCCATGCCGGCCTGGGCCAGCACCATGCGGTGCGCCGGCGCGGCGCCCGGTGCGGGGGTGAACACGCTCTGGGCGGTGTCGGTTGTCACGGTTGCCTGTTCGGTCATCAGTCGCGCAGTTCCCGGCCGGTGAGTTCGAGGAAGACGTCCTCCAGGCCGCGCCGGCGCACCCGCAGCCCTTCGGGACGCACGCCGTTGGCCGCGCACCAGGTGCTGACGGCGGCCACGATCTCGGGCCCCGCGCCCTCGGGGGTGTCGCCGGCCACGGCGTACTCGGCCGCCGGGCCGGTCCCGCGCCGCTCCACCGCCGCGCCGGGCGGCAGCGCCGCCGCCAGGGCGGCGGTGTCCAGCGGCGCGGCGCAGGTGAAGACGAGTTCCTGGCGGGAGTCGGTCAGCTCGGCCACGCCGCCCTGGGCGACGACGCGGCCGTGGTCGATGATCACCACGTGGTCGGCCAGGTGCTCGGCCTCGTCCATGTGGTGGGTGGTCAGCACCACGCCCACGCCGCTGCGGCGCAGTTCGGCGATGAGGTCCCAGGTGGCCCGGCGCGCCTGGGGGTCGAGCCCGGCGGTGGGCTCGTCCAAAAACACCAGTTCGGGGCGGCCCACCACGGCGGCGGCCAGCGACAGCCGCTGCTGCTGGCCGCCGGAGAGCCGGCGGAAGGGGGTGGCGGCGGCCGAGACCAGGCCCAGCCGCTCCAGCAGGAGGTCGGGCGGCACCGGGCGGGCGTGGAAGGCGGCGACCAGGCGCAGCCACTCGCCGGCGCGGGCGCCGGTGGGCACCCCGCCCGACTGGGGCATCACGCCCACGCGGGGCTTGAGCGCGGCGGCGTCGGCCACGGGGTCCAGGCCCAGCACCCGCACCCGGCCGGAGTCGGGGCGGCGGAAGCCCTCGCAGGTCTCGACCGTGCTGGTCTTGCCCGCGCCGTTGGGGCCCAGGAGCGCGGTGACCGCGCCGCGCGCGGCGGAGAACGACAGGCCGGCCACGGCCGTGGTGGGGCCGTAGCGCTTGACCAGATCGACTACCTCGACCGCGGGCGACTCCATGTCCACCGAGTCTAGGGCGGCCCCGGCGCACCCCCGCACCGGCTCGGTGTCCCCGGGTGCGGCGCGGCGGGGAAGGGGGATCGGTGCGCGGCGGCCACGGGGCGGCACCGCGCCCGCACGGGCGGTGGCCGGCGCCGCGCGGCGGCGCGCGACCCGCGCTAAGGCTAGCCTCGCCTGGGTGATCAAGGGCATGATGTGCCGGTCAAGCGGCGTTTGCCCACCGGGACTTATTTACGCCACACTGATGTTGTGAAAAACATGGGTAACCCGCAGCAGGCCGAGGACGGCGCCCCGCCGGGCGCCCCGCGGCCGTCGGCGGGTCCCGAACGGGGTGCCGAGCAGGGCACGCGCGCGCGGGTGGCGCGGCTCATCCTCGAACACGGCCCCATCACCGCCACCACCCTGGGCGAGCGGCTGGGGCTCACCCCGGCGGCCATCCGCCGCCATCTCGACAACTTGATGAGTGAGGGCATGGTCGAGGCCCGCGAGCACCGCTCCCGCGGGCGGCGCGGCCGGGGCCGCCCGGCCCGGGTCTTCGTCATCACCGAGGCCGGGCGCGACGCCTTCGTCCACGGCTACGACGACCTCGCCGCCAGCGCGCTGCGCTTCCTCGCCGAGAAGGCCGGCCCGCAGGCGGTCGCCGAGTTCGCCCGCCGCCAGGTGGCCGACCTCGAACGCCGCTACCGCCCGCTGCTGGCGGAGGTCCCGCCCCAGCAGCGCGTGCGGCTGCTGGCCGAGGCCCTGTCCAACGACGGCTACGCCGCCTCGGCGGGCGAGGCCCCGGCACCCGGCGGCGGCGACCAGTTGTGCCAGCACCACTGCCCGGTGGCCCACGTCGCCACGGAGTTCCCCGAGCTGTGCGAGGCCGAGGTCGAGGTCTTCGCGCGGCTGCTGGGCACCCCGGTGCGGCGGCTGGCCACCATCGCCCACGGCGACGGCGTGTGCACCACGCACGTCACCCCGCGCGACCTCGCCGCGGCCGATCCCCGTCCCGCCGGGGCCGCCGCCGGGCCGCACGGCACCGAGAAGAACACCCGCACCGCCACCCACCGGGAGCGGGCCACATCCCGAGAAGGACGTCTGAGTCCAGGAGGATCCGCGTAATGACGTCTACCGCGCACCCCGAGCTCGAAGGGCTCGGCACCTACGAGTACGGCTGGGCCGACCGTGACGAGGCCGGTGCCTCCGCTCGGCGCGGCCTGAACGAAGAGGTCGTCCGCGACATCTCCGGCAAGAAGAGCGAGCCGGAGTGGATGGAGAAGCTCCGGCTGAAGTCGCTGCGGCTGTTCGAGAAGAAGCCGCTGCCCGACTGGGGCGCCGACCTCTCCGGCATCGACTTCGACAACATCAAGTACTTCGTGCGCTCCACCGAGCAGCAGGCCACCTCCTGGGAGGAGCTGCCCGAGGACATCAAGAACACCTACGACCGGCTGGGCATCCCCGAGGCCGAGAAGCAGCGCCTGGTCGCCGGTGTCGCCGCGCAGTACGAGTCCGAGGTCGTCTACCACCAGATCCGCGAGGACCTGGAGGAGCAGGGCGTCATCTTCCTCGACACCGACACCGCGCTCAAGGAGCACCCCGAGCTGTTCCAGGAGTACTTCGGCACGGTGATCCCGCCCGGCGACAACAAGTTCGCCGCGCTCAACACCGCGGTGTGGAGCGGCGGGTCCTTCATCTACGTGCCGCCGAACGTGCACGTCGAGATCCCGCTCCAGGCGTACTTCCGCATCAACACCGAGAACATGGGCCAGTTCGAGCGGACCCTGATCATCGTCGACGAGGGCGCCTACGTCCACTACGTCGAGGGCTGCACGGCGCCGATCTACAAGTCGGACTCCCTGCACTCGGCCGTGGTCGAGATCATCGTCAAGAAGAACGCCCGCTGCCGGTACACCACCATCCAGAACTGGTCGAACAACGTCTTCAACCTGGTGACCAAGCGCGCCGTGGCCTACGAGGGCGCCACCATGGAGTGGATCGACGGCAACATCGGCTCCCAGGTCACCATGAAGTACCCGGCGGTCTACCTCATGGGCGAGCACGCCAAGGGCGAGACCCTGTCCATCGCCTTCGCCGGCGAGGGCCAGCACCAGGACACCGGCTCCAAGATGGTGCACTGCGCCCCCAACACCTCCTCGACCATCGTGTCGAAGTCGGTGGCCCGGGGCGGCGGCCGCGCCTCCTACCGCGGCCTGGTGCAGGTGCAGGAGGGCGCCGACCACTCCAAGTCCACGGTCAAGTGCGACGCCCTGCTCATCGACACCATGAGCCGGTCCGACACCTACCCCTACAACGACATCCGCGAGGACGACGTGGAGATGGGCCACGAGGCCACCGTCTCCAAGGTCAGCGAGGACCAGCTCTTCTACCTGATGAGCCGGGGGCTCGACGAGGACGAGGCCATGGCCATGATCGTCCGCGGTTTCGTGGAGCCCATCGCGCGCGAACTCCCCATGGAGTACGCGCTGGAACTCAACCGGCTGATCGAGCTTCAGATGGAAGGAGCGGTTGGTTAAGCATGGCCAGCCCCAACCTCGGAATCCGAGAGCACTCCCACGGCGCCGGCGAGATCCCGATCTCGCGCCTTGACGTGCACGGGTCCTTCGACCCGCAGAGCTTCCCCGTGCCCACCGGGCGCGAGGAGGAGTGGCGGTTCACCCCGCTGCGCCGCCTGCGGGGACTGCACGACGGCCGCACCATCGCCGACGGCGTGGTGGGCGTCGAGATCCAGGCGCCCGGCGAGGTCCGCGTGGAGCGGGTCGACCGCGACGACCCCCGGGTCGGCGCCTCGTTCCTGCCCAACGACCGCGTCAGCGCCCTGGCCTGGGACAGCTTCCCGCAGTTCGGCCAGGCCAACGTCATCACCGTGCCCAAGGGCACCGAGGCCGGCGCGCCGGTGTTCGTCAAGGCCACCGGCACCACCCACGGCGACGCCTACGGCCACCTGGTGGTCCGGGCCGAGCCCCAGTCCTCGGCCACCGTGGTGCTGGAGTACGCCGGCTCGGCCGTCTACGCCGACAACGTCGAGTTCGTGGTCGAGGACGGCGCCAGCCTGACCGTCGTCAGCCTCCAGGACTGGGACCGCGACGCCGTCCACGTGTCGCACCAGTTCGCCACCGTCGGCCGCGACGCCCGGTTCCGCAGCTTCGTGGTCACCCTGGGCGGCGACCTCGTCCGGCTCTCGCCCAGCGTCCGCTACGTGGGCACCGGCGGCGACGCCGAGCTGCACGGGCTGTACTACACCGGCAAGGGCCAGCACCACGAGCACCGCTCGCTGATCGACCACAACGAGTCCAACACCCGCAGCCGGGTGGAGTACAAGGGCGCGCTCAGCGGCGAGGACGCCCACGCGGTGTGGATCGGCGACGTCATCATCGGCGAGGGCACCTCGGGCACCGACTCCTACGAGCACAACCGCAACCTCGTGCTCACCGACGGCACCCGGGTCGACTCCGTGCCCAACCTGGAGATCTTCACCGGCGAGGTCGAGGGCGCGGGCCACGCCAGCGCCAGCGGCCGGCTCGACGACATCCACCTGTTCTACCTCCAGTCGCGCGGCATCCCCGCCGACGAGGCCCGGCGGCTGGTCATCCGCGGCTTCTTCCAGGAGCTGATCAACCGCATCGAGGTCGCCGAGCTGCGGGAGCGCATCATGGCGGAGGTCGAGGAGAAGCTGGCCTCCCATGAGTAGCGGATTCACCAAGGTGTGCCGGCTGAGCGACCTCCCCGAGGAGGGCGCGCTGGGCGTGGAGGTCGGCGAGACCCCGGTGGCCGTGGTGCGCAGCCAGGGCCGGGTGCACGCCATCAGCGACATCTGCTCCCACGCCGAGGTCAACCTCTCCGAGGGCGAGGTCGAGGACGGCACCATCGAGTGCTGGCTGCACGGCTCCTGCTTCGAGCTGGCCTCCGGCAAACCGATCAACCCGCCGGCCACGCGCCCGGTGGCCACCTACGCAGTGCAGATCGACGGCGACGACGTGCTCGTCTCGCTCGAAACCGAGAATGGCTGATACACAGATGACCAAGTTTGAAATCCGCGGCGTCCGGGCCGACGTCCTCATCGGCGCCGAAGAGCGCGAGGAGATCCTCAAGGGCGTCGACCTCACCATCAACTCCGGCGAGACCCACGCCATCATGGGCCCCAACGGTTCGGGCAAGTCCACCCTGGCCTACGCGATCGCCGGCCACCCCAAGTACGAGATCACCGCGGGCGAGGTCCTGCTCGACGGCGAGAACGTGCTGGAGATGAGCGTCGACGAGCGCGCCCGCGCCGGCCTGTTCCTGGCCATGCAGTACCCGGTCGAGGTCCCCGGCGTATCCATGTCCAACTTCCTGCGCAGCTCGGTCACTGCCGTGCGCGGCGAGGCCCCCAAGCTCCGCGCGTTCTCCAAGGAGCTCCAGCAGGCCATGGGCGGGCTGGCCATCGACTCCTCCTTCGCCGCGCGCGGCGTCAACGAGGGCTTCTCCGGCGGCGAGAAGAAGCGCCACGAGATCCTCCAGCTCGAACTGCTCAAGCCCAAGATCGCCATCCTCGACGAGACCGACTCCGGCCTCGACGTGGACGCCCTCAAGGTCGTCTCGGCCGGCATCAACCGCGCCCGCGAGACCAACGACGTCGGCGTCATGCTGATCACCCACTACACCCGCATCCTCAACTACGTGCGCCCCGACTACGTGCACGTGTTCGCGGGCGGGCGCATCGCCGAGTCCGGCGGCCCCGAGCTGGCCGACCGCCTGGAGTCCGAGGGCTACGAGCGGTTCGTGAAGGCGGGCGCGGGCCAGTGACCACCAGCGAGCCGGGGCGCCTCGACGTCGAGGCGGTGCGGGCGGACTTCCCGATCCTGGCCCGCACCGTCCGCGACGGGCGTCCGCTGGTGTACCTGGACTCCGGGGCGACCTCCCAGAAGCCCCGGCAGGTCCTGGACGCCGAACGCGCCTTCTACGAGCACCACAACGCGGCGGTGCACCGCGGCGCGCACCAGCTCGCCGAGGAGGCCACCGACGCCTACGAGCGCGCCCGCGCCACCATCGCGGCGTTCATCGGCGCCGGAAGCGACGAGGTGGTGTTCACCAAGAACGCCACCGAGGCCATCAACCTGGTCGCCTACGCCATGAGCAACGCCGCGACCAGCGGAGACGAGTACCACCGCTTCCGGGTCGGCCCCGGCGACGAGGTCGTCGTCACCGAGATGGAGCACCACGCCAACCTGGTGCCCTGGCAGCAGTTGTGCCAGCGCACCGGCGCCACCCTGCGCTGGTTCGCGGTGACCCCCGACGGCCGGCTCGACCTGTCCGACATCGACTCGCTCATCAACGAGCGCACCAAGGTCGTGGCACTGGCCCACCAGTCCAACGTCCTGGGCACGGTCAACCCGGTCACCGCCATCGCCGAGCGGGCGCACGCCCACGGCGCCCTGGTGGTGGCCGACGCCGCGCAGTCGGTGCCGCACATGCCGGTCGACGTCGCCGCCCTGGGCGTGGACTTCCTGGCGTTCTCCGGGCACAAGATGCTGGGCCCCAACGGCATCGGCGTGCTGTGGGGGCGCCGGGAGCTGCTGGCGGGCATGCCGCCGTTCATCACCGGCGGCTCCATGATCGGCACCGTCCACATCGACCACTCCACCTGGGCCGACCCGCCCCAGCGCTTCGAGGCGGGGGTGCCCATGGCGCCCCAGGCGGTCGGCCTGGCCGCCGCCTGCGACTACCTCAGCGCGCTGGGCATGGACAACGTCCTGGCCCACGAGCAGGCCGTCACGGCCTACGCGCTCAAGCAGGTGGGGTCGCTGCCGGGGGTGCGGATCATCGGGCCCACCGACACCGCCGACCGCGGTTCGGCGGTGGCGTTCACGGTCGAGGGCATCCATCCCCACGACGTCGGCCAGGTGCTCGACGACCTCGGGGTGGAGGTGCGGGTGGGCCACCACTGCGCGTGGCCGCTGCACCGCTGCTACGAGACCGTGGCCACCACCCGGGCCTCGTTCTACGTCTACACCACCTTCGCCGAGATCGACGCGCTGGCCGAGGGGATCCAGGCCGCCCAGCGGTTCTTCGGCACGGCGGCGGCACGCTAGAAGGGCACCAGGTCGCCATGCAGCTTGAGTCCATGTACCAGGAGATCATCCTGGACCACTACCGCAACCCCCACAACAAGGGGCTGCGGGAGCCGCACCACGGCGAGGCCCACCACATCAACCCCACCTGCGGCGACGAGATCACCCTGCGGGTGCGCCTCGAACCCGCGGGCGGGAGCCTCGACGGTTCGGCCACCGTCGCCGACGTCTCCTACGACAGCATGGGCTGCTCCATCAGCCAGGCCAGCGCCTCGGTGCTGACCGACCTGCTGATCGGGCGGACCGTCGACGACGGCATGCGGGTCCTGGCGGAGTTCACCGAGCTGATGCACTCCAAGGGCCAGGGCGAGCCCGACGAGGACGTCCTGGAGGACGCGGTGGCCTTCGCCGGGGTCTCGAAATACCCTGCCCGTATCAAGTGCGCCCTGCTCGCCTGGATGGCGTGGAAGGACGCGACCGCCCAGTCCCTGGAAACGGAGAAGGAGGGCGCCTCATGACCGAGCAGGACTCCACCGCCACCGCGCCGGAGCCCACCGGGGGCGAGGCGCTGGTCGAGGAGATCAGCGAGGCGTTGAAGGACGTCATCGACCCCGAGCTGGGGGTCAACGTGGTCGACCTCGGCCTGCTGTACGGGGTCAACGTCGACGGCGGCACCATCACCCTGGACATGACGCTGACCAGCGCGGCCTGCCCGCTGACCGACGTCATCGAGGACCAGGCCAACTCCGCGCTGGACGAGTTCGAGCGCGACGTCAAGATCAACTGGGTCTGGATGCCGCCCTGGGGTCCCGACAAGATCACCGACGACGGCCGCGACCAGTTGCGGATGCTCGGCTTCAACGTCTGAGCCGCCGCGCCCCGCGGTACACGCGAACGGGGGCCGGAGCGCTGATGCGCTCCGGCCCCCGTTCGCGTCGGCGTGCCCGGGGAGCCGGAAGGCCGGGGTGCCTGCCCGCCCCCGATCAGGAGGTGGTCATCAGCACCGGGCGCAGCTCCTGGGCGATGTCGGTGTCGCCGCGCCGGGTCAGCGCCTCCAGCAGCGCGTGGGGGTCGCCGGCCTGGGAGTCGTCGCCGTCCTCGCTGATGCGCCGCGCCAGGATCTTCAGCGCCTCGTCGGTGGGCGCCGGCGCGGTGTAGCCGATCAGGTGCAGCGCCCGGCTGGTGGGGGAGTGCCCGCTCATGTCGGAGGCCGGCAGCCGGCGGGCGTCGAGCCGGTCGCCGTTGACGGTGATGAACACCCGGTCGCCCGGCTGCACCGACAGCCGCCGCAGCAGCGGGCGCAGGGAGTCGAACGCCGGCTGGTCGCGCCAGACCAGCACCAGCAGGTCGGCGCCGGGCGCGGTCAGGCACAGCAGGCGGCCCGGCTGGAGCCCCAGGTGGGTGGCGTAGCCCGGCGGCACGGTCACCGGCGCGCCGTTGAGGTGGTCGGCGGTGACGTCCACCCGGTGCCACCAGCGGCCGTCGGGCGCGCGGAAGCAGCGCGCCGAGGCGGCCACGCGCGGCGGCTCGGGCGGCGCGGGCCGGTCCTCGTGCTCGGGCCGGGGCGCCTCGGTGCCCGGGCGGCGGCGGATGGGCAGCCCGTTGGCGGTGGTGGTGCCCCCGGCCTCGGAGACCGGGTCGGAGTGGCTGCCGTAGGAGCCGCCGGTGCCCGGCGGCGGCGCCTCGACCGGGATGGTGGGGTCGACCAGCACGTGGCCGTCGCGGATGGACACCCCGGGCGTGCTCAGCAGCCACGCCCGCACCGCCTGCTGGCGGATGCCGATCCGGCCCAGCCGCAGGGTGGCGTCGGTGAGGCTGGGGGCGTCGCCCAACAGTTCGCGGGTCTGCCAGCGCATGCGGTGGGGGTCGTCGGCCACCAGCCAGCCGTTGTGCAGGCGGCGGTCGGTGAACAGGGTGATCACCACCCGCCACAGCGGGGCGCCCAGCGAGGGCACCTCGACGGGGTGGTCGGGGTGGGCGCCGATGACGTGCTCGACCGTGGTGGCCGCGCCCAGTTGGTCCGACAGCTCCCGCATGTGCTTGGTCAGCGGCGCGCCGCCGGGCGAGCTGAGCCACTGGAGCAGCCGCTCCTCGACCGTGCGCTGGGCGTTGCGGATGTCGCGCAGGTCCACGTTGATCTGGTCGGCCAGCAGCCGGATGCTGATGGGGTCGGTGGCGAACAGCCGCTCGGCGGCCACCGTGCGCTCCACCTCGGTCCAGGTGCGCAGCAGCTCCTCCAGCAGGTCCACCAGCGGGTGGCGGCCCAGTTCGCGCTCCGCCGGGCCGCGCGCGCCCTTGGGCGGGCCGAAGGCCGGGCGGCGCAGCGCGCGCACGGCCCCGGTGGCGGGGGCGACCGGCTCGGGCGCGGCGTCGGCCTCGGCCTCGGCGGCGGCGCGCGCCTCCTCGTCGCGCTGGGCGCGCAGGGCACGCAGCGTGCGGATGGCCCGGGTGGCCGGGCTCTGCGGCGGCGGGGGCTCGGCGGCGGTGTCGGTGTCGTCGGAGTCGGCGCCGGTGGCCGAGGTCAGGTAGGCCAGGGCGCTGTGCACGTGGTCGGGCGCGGAGTCGGGCAGCCAGTTGGCCAGTGTGCGCACGGCCTCCACCATCAGGGCGGGGGAGGGCGCGGGCACGCGGCCCTGCTCGCGGGTGAAGGGGTGCACGGCGCGCCAGGTGGCCGTGCTGATGACGTCGATGGGCCCGCAGGACTCGGGCAGGCCCCAGGCGGTGATGGCGGCGGGGGTGGCCGACACCAGCCGCTCCCAGTTGCCGGCCGTGGCCAGCAGGGCGCCGCGCACGGGTTCGGCGATGTCGTCGAGGTCGACGTCCTCGGCGCGCAGCGTGGGCAGGAACTCGCCGAGTTCGAGGTGGCCCCACTGCTCGACGGCCAGGCGCGCCAGGGCGTTGGCCAGCCAGGTGGCGCCGGCGATGTCGAGCACGCGGGTCACCGGCAGGGAGGCCCACCAGCCCTCGATGAGGCGGGCGTGGCGCAGGACGGGGCCCACGGCGGCGGGATCGCTCCAGCGGAGGGCGGGGGCGAGGTCGGTGAGGCAGATCGGGGAGACGGCGTTCATCTGCGGCAGACCTCGACCTCCGGGCATCCGGCCCGCGGGTGGGGCGACCGCACGGGCATGTCGTTCGCTTAACACTACGTGTACTTCTCGGGGGCCGGGCGCCCCCCAGGTGGGGACCGGGGACGCGGCGGCGGCGCGAAGCGCCGCACTCCCCGGTGATCGTACGTGCGCCGGGCCCGGTTGGATAGTGCCGACTCGGGTGAACACCGAGCGTACGCGCCGGGGAGCGGTACCGGATGCCCCGCCCCGCCCGGAGTGTCGAACGCGGTGTTTGTCGGGAACGGCGGAAAAAGTGACCTGCCTTACCCTTTCCGCCGCCGCCCCGTGTCATCGGCCGGTTCCGGCCGCGCCCGTGGGCTGGCCGGGCGCCGGTCCCTGTGCTACCGGCGGTAGGGCGGGGTCACTGCGCCAGCACCGACACCGTCTCGGGGTACAGCGGCACACCCGCCTCGCTGCCCGGGTTCAGCGCCAGGCCGACCCCCTCGGGCACCGCCCCGGCCAGCTCCCGGGCCGCCAGCACGGTGTAGGGCAGGTCGCCGCTGCGCACGCCCAACTGCTCGACCGAGGTGAACACCGGGATGAACTGCGCGCCGTCGACCTCCAGGGTGGGCAGCGCCACCGAGCCGTCCTCCTGGGTGCCCGCGCCGCTGGGCAGCGGGATCCACACCTGGGCCTCGCGCAGCGCCGCCAGGAAGTCCATGATCGGCGCGGGGTCGGCCGGCCCGTCGGAGCCCTCGGCGGTCCGGGAGTGCTCCAGCGCGCGTTGCAGCGCCGACTCGACCTCGTTGGCCGGGAAGGCCGGCTGCCGGGCGGACTCCGGGGTGTCGTTGCCGGTGCTCATCGAAAAAACGCTCCTCAACCGGGTGGTGCGACCCCCGCACCGGCGGCGCGCGGACCGGGGCCGGGCCGGCGGCAGGCGTGCCGACGGGTGTCGGAGGTATGCTTGTCGGGCACGCTCTACCCTCGCACCTGCCTGTTGACACCTGCCGGGCACCCCGACCCGCCGGGAGTCCCCGCACCCTGGCGAGGGCCCCACCCCGCACCGAGGCTCCTCCTGCGCCGCCGCCACCCCGGCCCGCCGGCGCGGTGGGTGAAGCCGCATGATTGGTAGATGTGACTGACCTGGAGACGACTGGGACCGGCCAGGCGGAGCCGGCGGTCATACGCTCCTACGTCGCCATCGGCGACAGCCTGACCGAGGGGCTGGACGACCCCGCGCCCGACGGCGGCTACCGGGGCTTCGCCGACCGCCTCGCCGACCACCTCGGAGCCGCCGCCTCCGGAGCCGGCTCCGGCTTCCGCTACGCCAACCTCGCCGTGCGGGGGCGGCGCGTGCGCCACATCTTCGGCGAGCAGTTGGAGCAGACCTTGGGCTTCGCCCCCGACCTGGTCACCGTGCACGCCGGGGGCAACGACGTGCTGCGGCCCACCACCAACCTCGACACCCTGGCCGCCGAGTTCGAGGCGGGCGTGCGGCGGCTGCGCGGGGCCGGCATCCGGGTCGTCATCCTCTCCGGCCACGACACCGGGTGGGTGCCGGTGCTGCGGGTCTACCGGGGCCGCATCGCGGTGTTCAGCATGCACCTGCGCGCCATCGCCGAGCGCACCGCCAGCGACATCGTGGACCTGTGGTCCCTGGGCGCCCTCAACGACCCCCGCGCCTGGAGCGTGGACCGGCTGCACTTCAACGCCGCCGGGCACGCGATCGTCGCCGCCCGGATCGCCGAACTGCTGGGCAGCCCCATGGGTCCCCCCGAGCTGTGGTCGCGCCCCTGGGAGACCCCGCCCGAGCGCCTGCCCCGCATCCTCCGCCGCCGTGAGAACTGGCGCTGGGCGCGCCACCACCTCGTGCCGTGGCTGGGCCGCCGCGCGCTGGGCCGCTCCTCGGGCGACGGACGGCTGCCCAAGCGCCCGGAGATGAGGGAGCTGGTGGAGTCGGCGGCGGCGGTCGAGGAGGCCGAGGCGGCAGGGGCGGTTGACGCGGCCGAGTTGACCGAGTCGGCGAGAGCCCCTGAGCCGGCCGAGCCGGCGGCGGCCTCCGGCGCCCTGGACCTTCCCGAATCGGTCGAGGCCCCCGACGCGTTCACCGCCGCCACCGAACGCCACGAGGCCGACCGCCTCGACCCCCGCTGAGGTCGGGGGACTCCGGGCGCGCGGTCACCGGTGCGCGGCGGGGCCGCACGGTTCTCTAGGGTGCGTCTCCCGCCGCCAGGCTGCGGATCAGGTCGCCCACGTGCACGATCCCCGTGCACTGCCCGAACTCGTTGACCGTGATGAGGTCGTCGTACACCCGCTCGCGCTCGGTACCGGCCACCCGCAGCGCCGCCATCGCGCGGAAGGTGCGCGGGACCGTGCGCGGGGGGTCGGCCAGGCGGTGCGCCGGGCGCTTGGCGTGCAGGGCGTGGCCGTAGGGTCCGGTGACCGCCAGCAGGAACCGCGCGCGGTCGATCAGGGCGATCGGGCGCTCGCGGTGGTCGATCAGCACCACGCTGTTGAGGGCGGTGTCGGCGCTGAACGCCTCCAGGACCTCCTCGGCGGTGGCCTCCTTGGTCATGGCCACCGGCGGCAGCATGAACTCGGTGACATAGGGCCCGGCGTCGTTCCCGGCGAACGCCGACTCCACCGAGGAGTCGGGCACCACCGTCACCCGGTCGCCCGGCGCCCAGCCGTCGTCGGCGAACAGCGGCCCCTGCGCCAGGCGCACCCCCGACTCCCGCAGCCGGTGCACCTGGCCGGGCGAGCGCACCCCGGCGGCCATGGGGAACACCCCGCTGCCGTGGCCGATGCGCGCCAGGCCGTCGATGAGCGCGGCGCGGCGCTGGTCGGAGGGCAGGCCGTCGACGATCGCGGGGTCGATGCGCACCAGGAACGGGCGCGCCTCCAGCAGCAGGTCGGGCGCCACCGAGGCGGTGCCGAACGCGCAGCGGAACCCCTGCTCGCGCAGCCGGGCCACCCCGCGCACCAGGTCCTCGCGGGGCACCTGGGGCAGGTCGGCGCCCAGCATGAGGGTGACGTCGCGCGGGCGGCGGCCGCAGCGGCGCAGGGTGTCCTCGAACAACTGGAAGGTCTCGGGGGAGGAGGCCACCGACCACGCCGGCAGCGGCAGCACCAGCGGCAGCAGGGTCTCGTGGGCGGTGGCGCGGCGCGCCAGGCGCGCCAGGCCCGCCGCGAGGATGGCGGGGTCGCGCGCGGCGGGGTCGTCGCCGTAGCGCACATGGGCGTCGACCGCCAGCACGGCGCCGGAGTCGAGGTCGACAATCGGGCGGAAGATCAGCACGTCGTCCGGTGCGCCATCTGGGGTGGGGACCCAGCCGCCGGTCGACGCCACAGACGGAAGAGACACGCCCCCATCATCGCCGAGGCCGCCGCTGCTGTCAGTGACGAAGACCGGAGTTAAGGCGATTTTCGCTGACATGAATCAAAGCGTTCATATTTCGTGACCGCTTCGACGGTGCGGGGGCACCGAGCGTGTCGGCGCGCGCCGCGCTGATCAGCGCGAAGACGGACGGGCCGCCTCCGGAACAGGGGGACGGCCGGGGGATCCTACAACGCGGCGCGGCCGGTGCGCACCCCCTGGCCTGGGGCGCGAGGAAATCCCCGCTCCCCACCCGCCCCTCCCCGCACGCGAAAGGCGCGACCGCCGTCGCGGCGCGGCGACGGCGATCGCGCCCTGGTGTGCCGGCTCGCGGCCGGCGCCCGCGCCTAGGGGCGGCGGAACGCCACCGCGATGTTGTGGCCGCCGAACCCGAAGGACTCGTTGATGGCCGCCACCGCGTCGGCGGGCAGGTCGCGCGGCTTGTCGCGGACGATGTCCACCCGGACCGCCGGGTCCAGTTCCTCGATGTTGATGGTCGGCGGGATGCGGCCCTCGTGCAGGGCCAGCACGGTCGCGATGGACTCCACCGCGCCGGCGCCGCCCAGCAGGTGGCCGGTCATCGACTTGGTCGAGGTGACCGCCACGCGGTCGGCGGCGGAGTCGCCCAGCGCCGCGCGGATGGCCACGGTCTCGCCGACGTCGCCGGCCGGGGTGGAGGTGGCGTGGGCGTTGACGTGCGCGATGTCGGAGGGGCGCAGCCCCGCGTCGGCCAGCACCGAGGTGATGGCGCGGGCCTGCCCGGTGCCCTCGGGGTCGGGCAGCACGATGTCGTGGGCGTCGTCGGAGTAGCCGGCGCCGGCGGCCACGGCGTAGACCCGGGCGCCGCGCGCGGCCGCGTGCTCGGCGGACTCCAGCACGATCATGCCGGCGCCCTCGCTCATCACGAACCCGTCGCGGTTGGCGTCCCAGGGCCGCGAGGCGGTCTTGGGGTCGTCGTTGCGGGTCGACAGCGCGCGCATCGACGCGAACGCGGCGATGTTGAGCGGGTGGATCGCGGCCTCCACACCGCCGGCGATCACCATGTCGGCGCGGCCGGTGCGGATCATGTCGATGGCGTCGGCGATCGCCTCGGCGCTGGAGGCGCAGGCGCTCACCGGCGCGTGCGCGCCGGCGCGGGCGGTGAACTCCAGCGCGACGGCGGCGGCCGGGCCGTTGGGCATCAGCATCGGCACGGTGAACGGCGACACCCGCTTCCAGCCGCGCTCGCGGAAGGTGTCGTACTGCTCCAGCACGGTCAGGATGCCGCCGATGCCGCTGGAGACGACCGCGCCCAGGCGGACCGGGTCGACCTCGGGCGCGCCGGCGTCCTGCCACGCCTCCTGCGCGGCGATCAGCGCGAACTGCTGGGTGCGGTCCAGGCGGCGCAGCCGCTGGCGCGGCAGCAGCTCGCTGGGCTCCACCGCGATGCGGCCGGCGAAGTGGACCGGCAGGTCGGCGACCCAGTCCTCCTGGAGTGTGTCGATTCCGGACCGGCCTTCGAGGAGTGCGGACCAGGTCGTGGCGACGTCACCTCCCAGGGGGGTGGTGGCGCCGAGTCCCGTGACGACGACTTCGGTGGTGCTCATCGGCCTGATCGCCCTTCTCTCGGGTGGTCGAGCCCCGTTCCGTACGGGCGGACGGGGGAAAGTGGGGAGGCGCGCGGTGCGCGCGGTGGCGGCCCGCCGGCGCGCGGCCGGCGGGCGCGCCCGGCTACTTCTGGATGAAGTTGACGACGTCCTGGACCGTCTTGAGGTCCTTGAGCTGGTCGTCGGGGATCTCCACGCCGAACTTGTCCTGGGCGGCGACCGCGATCTCGACCATGGACAGGGAGTCGATGTCGAGGTCGTCCACGAAGCTCTTCTCGGGCGTGACCTCGGCGGCCGGGACACCGGCGATCTCGTCGATGATCTCGCCGAGGCCGTCGAGGATCTCCTGCTCGGTGTGCTGCGCCATGTCGGTCTTTCTCCTTCGGATGGAAACGTTGGTCGGTCAGGGGGCCGCGGGCACGCCGGTGGCGCCGGCGCACCGCGGGTGTCTAGGGGATCTCCAGCACCTGGGCCGAGTAGCTCAGGCCGGCGCCGAAGCCCATGACGAGCACGAGGCTCCCCGAGGGCAGCTCGCCGCGTCCGGCCATGCGCGCGAGCGCCAGCGGGATCGACGCGGACGAGGTGTTGCCCGCGGTGACGATATCGCGGGCGATGATCGCCTGCGGCGCCCCCAGCTTGCGCGCGATGGACTCGATGATGCGCAGGTTGGCCTGGTGCGGCACGAACGCGTGCAGGTCGGTGGGCGCCACGCCCGCGCGGCGCAGGGCCTCCTCGGCCACCGCGTTCAGCTCGGTGGTGGCCCACCGGAACACCGCCTGGCCCTCCTGGTAGAGGTACTTGCCCTCGCGCAGGTGGATCTTCTGGGCGCGCTCACCGGAGCTGCCCCACACCACCGGGCCGATGCCGGGGGTCTCGGCGGCCGAGACCACGGCCGCGCCCGCGCCGTCGGCGAAGATCACGCAGGTGGAGCGGTCGTCCCAGTCGATCACCTCCGAGAGCTTCTCGGAGCCGATGACCAGGGCGTTGCGCGAGGACCCGGCGCGGATGGCGTCGTTGGCCAGGCCCAGCGCGTAGCTGAAGCCGGCGCAGGCGGCGTTGACGTCGAAGGCGCCGGGCGCGGAGACCCCCAGTTGGGCGGCCACCCGCGCGGCGGCGTTGGGGATCTGCTCGGTGAGCGTGCACGTGGCCACGATCACCAGGTCGATGTCCTCGGGGGCCAGCCCGGAGTCGGCCAGCGCCTTGCCGCCCGCCGCCACGGCCATGCTCACCACGGTGTCGTCGGGGCCGGCGATGCGGCGCTCCTTGATGCCGACGCGCGACTGGATCCACTCGTCGGAGGTGTCGACCCGCTTGGCGAGGTCGTCGTTGGTGACCACGTTGCTGGGCTGGTACTCGCCGAGGCCGACGATGCGCGCGCCGGCGGCCGAGGGGGCGATGTTCATCAGGAGCGGCCTTCCGGTTCGGGTGCGGAGGTTCCGGCGTGCTCGGCGACGAGTTCGCGGGCGCGGTCGAGGTCCTCGGGGGTCTTGACGGCCAGCCGCTCCACCCCGGGCAGGGCGCGCTTGGCCAGGCCGGTCAGGGTGCCCGCGGGGGGAAGCTCGATGAGGGCCGTCACGCCCAGGCCCGCCAGGGTCTCGGTGACGGCGTCCCAGCGCACCGGGGCGCTGATCTGGGCGACCAGGCGGTCCAGGTACTCCGCGCCGCCGGCCACGACCGCGCCGTCGCGCACCGACAGCAGCCGGGTGCGGGGGTCGGCGGGGCTGATGGCCTTGGCCAGGCGCGCCACGCGCTCCTCGGCGGGGGCCATGTGGTGGGTGTGGAAGGCGCCGGCCACCGACAGCGGGCGCAGCCGGGTGCGCGCCGGCGGGTCGGCCGCCAGCGCGGCCAACTGCTCCAGCGTGCCCGCCGCCACGATCTGGCCCGAGCCGTTGTCGTTGGCGGGGGTGAGCCCGTGGGACTCGATGGCGGCCAGCACCTCGGCGCGGTCGCCGCCCAGCACCGCGGTCATGCCGGTGGCGGTCTGGGCCGCCGCGTCGGCCATGGCCCGGCCGCGCTCGGCCACCAGCGCCAGCGCGTCCTCGGGGCGCAGCACGCCGGCGACCCCGGCGGCGACCAGTTCGCCGACGCTGTGGCCGGCCACGGCGTCGACGGACTCGGGTGCGGCCGACAGGTCGCCGAACAGCGCGGCGGTCGCCGCCAGGCCCGCGCCGACCAGCAGCGGCTGGGCGACGGCGGTGTCGCGGATCTCGTCGGCGTCAGCCGTGGTTCCGTAGCGCTTCAGGTCCAGCCCGACGACGTCGGACCAGCTCTCGAAGCGCTCGGACATGCCGGGGAGTTCGAGCCACGGGGCGAGGAATCCGGGGACCTGCGCGCCCTGGCCGGGAGCAACGATGACAAGCACGTCATCCACCTTGCCCTGTAGAACCCCGCCAGTCGGATGAGGACTTGGACGAAAAAACAGGGCCGCTGTTTGTGGCTGTTCTACAATTTTGGACGAACGGCCGGTGAAAAGCGCGATACACCTCACATCCGGGCCGCCGGCGGCGCCCCGCGCGCCCCGCCGGGGGCGCCGCGCGGGGCGGGCGCGCGGGCGGTTCGGCGGCGGCGCGGCGGCGGCCCCCGCA
>NZ_JAJAQC010000066.1 GCF_027604915.1 Streptomonospora mangrovi | reverse complement strand
GTGGAGAGGGCTGAGTTGGACCGGGTGGAGGGGCTGCTCAACACCCGCCCGCGCAAGACGCTGGGGTATCGCACCCCGGCCGAGAAGCTGGACGAACTGCTAGTCGCAACAACCCATTGACACCAAGCCGTGTTGTTTTGTCTTCTATGCCTGATTCTTTGGGCGGCGAGATGCGGGTTCTCTTCAGAAGGGCGTTTCGTGGCCGTGTCTCGTGGCGAAAAGGGCTGTTTTCGTCTCACCATGTGAGATTTCGGGGTGCTGGTGTCCAACTTGTGACGGTTTGCGGATCGGGTGGTCGCGCCGATCGCGCGCTCGTCGCGGGAGGGGCGGCGAAGAGGTCCCGCGCCGCGCCTCTGATTCCGTGTTCGCCTGAAGGCCGCCGCCATGCCGAGCCGGTTCCGCCCGCCCGAGCCGCCCGCCGCCCTCGCCGCCCCGTCGCCACCCCAACAGCCCGCCCCGCTCCACGGGCACCGCCTTCCCGGCCATCCGCCGCCGTCGGCGACCCGTCGCCTGCCCCGACCACTGGTGGGCGGCCCGGTGATCGCCTTCCCGGCCATCCGCCGCCGTCGCCGCCCCGTCACCCGCCTCAACCACTGGTGCGCGGCCCGATGGTCGCCCGCCCTCCCATCCCACCGTCCGTGTCCGTCGCTCGCCGTGCCATCCGACACGGGGCGGGTAGTGTGCGGAAATGTCGTCTGCGTACTTCAGACTTGCCGTATGCGTATAGCGGCGGTGCCAGGGGCCGAGGGCGGTGGGCGGCTGCGCGAGTTGGACACCGTCGGCGGTCGGCGTGCGCTGTGGCGGGTCGACGACCTCGCCGGTGCCGTGGCCGACCTCGAACACCGGGGCGAGCACGAACCCGGCGCCGATCCCGTGCGCTGGATCTGGGCCGACACCGACCAGATCTACCCCGCGCTGGTCAAGCGCGGGGTACGGGTCGCCCGCTGCCACGACGCCGCCCTGGTGGAGTCCCTGCTGCTGGGCTACCACGGCCGGTTCGGCGAGGCCCGGTCGCTGGGCGCCGCCTGGGCGCGGCTGCACGGCCGCACCGTGCCGCCCGACCTCGCCCCCGGCCACGCCGCCGGCCCGGCGCCCCAGCCCGCCCTCTTCGAGCCCGACCGCTCCACCCTCCCGCCCGGCACCGACCGCCTCGACGCCCTCATCGAGGTCCACGCCGACCAGCAGCGCCGCATCGCCGAGGTCGAGCACCCCGACCGCTTCGCGCTGCTGGCGGCGGTGGAGTCGGCCGGCGCGCTGGCCGCCGCCGAGATGGCCCACGCCGGGGTGCCCTGGCGCGCCGACATCCACGACGCCGTGCTCACCGAGCAGTTGGGGCCGCGCCCGCCGGCGGGCGCGCGTCCGCCCGTCCTGGCCGACCTCGCCGACCGGATCTCCGCCGCGTTCGGCCGCACCGTCAACCCCGACTCCCCGGGTCAGCTCACCCGCGCCTTCGCCGCCGTCGGCCACCCGGTGCCCTCCACCCGCTCCTGGGTGCTGCGCCGCGTCGACCACCCCGTGGTGCCGCTGCTGCTGCGCTACAAGGAGCTGGCCCGGCTGCACTCCGCGCACGGCTGGCAGTGGCTCGACACCTGGGTCTCGGGCGGGCGGTTCCGCACCGACTACGTGGTGGGCGGCGTGGTCTCGGGCCGCTGGGCCACCCGGGGCGGCGGCGCCCTCCAGATCCCCAAGGTCATCCGGCGCGCCGTGGTGGCCGACCCCGACTGGACCCTGGTGTGCGCCGACGCCGGCCAGCTCGAACCCCGCATCCTCGCGGCGGTCTCGGGCGACACCGGCCTGGCGGCCGCCGCCGGCAGCCACGACCTCTACGCCCGCCTGGCGGGCTCCTTCGGCGGCGACCGCCAGCGCGCCAAGATCGCCCTGCTGGCCGCCATGTACGGCCAGACCAGCGGCGACGCCGCCCAGTTGCTGCCGGTCCTGCGCCGGGCCTACCCCCGCGCCATCGACTACGTCGACTCCGCCGCCGCCGACGGCGAGCAGGGCCGCCTGGTGCGCTCGTGGCTGGGCCGCACCTGCCCGCCGCCGCTGCGCACCGGCGCGGGCGACGACACCGAACCCGGCGACCCCGAAGCCCGCGAGCGGTCCGACCGCCCCGACCGCGCCGCGCGCGACCGGGGCCGCTTCACCCGCAACTTCGTCATCCAGGCCACCGCCGCCGAGTGGGCGCTGGTGCTGATGGCGGCGGTGCGGCGCGGCCTGGCCGGCCTCGACACCCACCTCGGCACGCCCCAGATCGTGTTCTTCCAGCACGACGAACTCGTGGTGCACGTGCCGCGCGCCCTGGCCGAGGACGCGGTGGCGATCGTGCGCGGCGCCGCCGACGAGGCCGGCGCCCGCATGTTCGGCGCCACCCCGGTGCGGTTCCCCCTCGACGTCTCCGTGGTGGACTGCTACGCCGACGCCTGATTCGGCGCCCCCGCCGCGTTTCGGTTCCGTTTCGGTATTTTCAAGGGTGCTGACCTCGGCGGAGGCCGCGTCGCGGCGCGCGTTCACGTCTCGGTCGCTTGAAATCACCGGCGCACCCCCATCATGCTTAGTGCTGGCTTGGCGGCCCGGCGCGCAGCGCCGGCGGGACGGTAGGAGAGCGGGGTCGACGTGGGTCGTCGGTGGAGATCGTGCGCGGGTACGACGGCGGCGTTCGCGGTGGCCTTCACCGCCTTCGGTGCGGCGCCCGCGTGGGCCGACCCCCGGCCCAACGTGGCGGAGCGCCCCCCGGTCGACGCCCCCGGCGCCGCCGCGGCGTTCGCGGCCCCCGCCACCGGCGCCGACCCCTCCCCGCCGGTGGGCGACACCGGTGAGCTGCGGCGCGACGTCGAGGTCGCCGACTTCGCCAAGGCGCGCTCCCGCGAGTACTTCGCGGTGCTGCCCGACACCGTGCCCCAGCGCCGCATCGAGGAGGTCGAGCGGCTGGCGGGCGTGAAGGCCGTCGAGGTGGTCGACGCCGCCCGCGTCGACGTCGACGGCGAGAGCACCGCCGTGCTGGGCGTGAACGCCTCCAGCTTCCGCAACTTCGCGCCCGAGCCCTCCGCCGTCTCCGACGACATCTGGCAGGGCATCGCCGAGGGCCGCGTGGCGCTCTCCGACGAGGTGGGCAAGCAGCGCGACCTGGACGTCGGCGGCGAGATCACCCTCGCGGGCGCCAACGGCGAGATCACCCGCGAGGTCTGGACCCACGCCACCTCCGGCGTGGCCGGGATCGACGCCCTGGTCTCGCGCGGCCTGGCCCGCGAACTCGGCATGCCGCGCGGCAACGCCATCATCGTCTCGGCCCCCGACGCCGACCTGTGGGAGCTGGAGGAGCGCCTGGGCGAGGTCCTGGGCGAGGAGGCGTCGCTTCAACTGCTGGCCGAGGACCCCGAGCCCCGGCCGGCCGGCGCCCCGGGCGACCCGCTGCGCTCCGGCGTGCTGGAGGAGGCCATCGCCGCGGCCGAGTCGCGCATCGGCGTGCCCTACGTGTGGGGCGGGGAGTCCATGGCCGAGGGCGGCTACGACTGCTCCGGGCTGGTGCAGTGGGCGTTCGCCCAGGCCGGGGTGGCGCTGCCGCGCGTGACCCACGACCAGTGGTTCGCCGGCGAGCAGATCGACTACGCCGACGCCCGCCGGGGCGACCTCATCTTCTGGCGGACCGACCCCACCGCGCCGGAGTACATCTCCCACGTGGCGATCTACCTGGGCGAGGGCCGCATGCTGGAGGCCCCGCGCACCGGGCTGGACGTCCGCGTCACCGAGGTGCGCACCGCCAACATGGCCGGTGTCGTGCGGGTGCACGCCTAGCACTCCGCCCGCACCCGGCGGCCGGTACCGCCCTGCCGTTCCGCGCCGCCCCGCTGTCCGGTGCCGCCCCGCCGAGCGCGCGGGCGGGCGGGCGGCGTAGGTGCGCCGCAGGCGGCGGGCACCACGGGCACGACGAAGGGGCGGCGCCGCGCCGGCACCGCCCCTTCGGCTCCTGTCGAACGAGTCCAGCCGGGAGGGGGAGGCTGCACTCCACAGGAGGGGAAGCAGGGCAAGTCACTGAGGGAGGGGGAGCCAGCGAAACCAGCCCTGCCTGTGGCATATGTCGGGCGCCGCGCACGGCGGCGTCCGTTGACTTCTGGATCAAGGTAAGCAGCGCTTACCCGATTTGGCAAGGCCCGTGGCGGCTCCGGTCCGGCTCGCAAACATGCTGAAAACCGGCACTAAGTCATTCTTCATGGCAAATCAGCCGCGATTTCCTTTGCCGCCGCCCGCACCCGCTCGGCCAGCGCCGCCCGGTCGGTGTCGTCGTCGCCGTGCGCGCCCTCCACGTAGATGACCGCCACCGCCGCCGCGCCCGGCCGCGCCGGCGGCCCGGGAACCGGCGCCGCGACCGACGACATCCCCGCCAGCACCTCGTCGCGTGAGTAGGCCCACCCCCGCGCGCGGGCCTGGGCGACCTCGGGGCGCTCGTGGGGCTGCGGCGCCTGCGCCGCCAGCAGCGCGATCCCCGGCGCCCCCCGGTCCAGCGGGTGCCGCACGCCCGGCGCGTGGGCCACGTGCGCCGGCGCCAGCCGCGGCTCGACGCTGGTGAGCGTGATCGCCTCGGCGCCGCTGGGCACCACCAGGAACGCCGTCATGGCGACCTCGTCGGCCAGCGCCGACAGCACCGGCAGCGCCGCCGACTGGAGGTCGTGGGACACCCCCCGCGCCAGCACCGGCAGCCCCAGGCCCAGTTCGTAGGCGCCCTCGGGGGTGCGGGCCACCAGGCGGTGGTCCTCCAGCGTGCGCAGGATCCGGTAGATGATCGAGCGGTGCACCTCCAGGCCGCGCGCGAGTTCGGCGATGCTCATCGGCCGGCCCGCCCGGTGCAGCAGCTCCAGGGCGCGGATACCCCGGTCCAGGGTCTGGGAGCGGGTGCCCGCCGCACCGGAGCGCGCCCCGGTGCCGCCGCCGGCCGGGGCGGTGGTGTCCTCGGTCATCGCCGTCCTCCTCGCCGCCCGCCGGCCGCGCGGCAGCGCCGACCGGGCCAACCGCCGCGCGGGCGCGCCGCGGGCGAAGCAGGTGATCTGTGCCCAATGGTCGCACAGCGACCGCGCCCTGCGGTCGCGCGCGAGGCGGCCGCCGACATCCGCCGCGACCCCCTGGAAAGTGCCGTGGATCACATCTAGGATCACTCTATAAGCGATCGCCCGATTCGATAATCGACGCCGGGAGTGCTCCGCATGGGCAAGCCGTTCGCCAGTTCCGCCGACCTCGACGCGAAACCGCAGACCCTGGAGGTGCTCGCCGACGGCGTGTACGCCCTCACCGCCGAGGGCGACCCCAACGTCGGCGCGATCGAGGGCGAGGACTTCCTCGTCTGCTTCGAGGCGCTGGCCACCCCCGCCGCCGCCCGCTCCTGGCTGGCCGCCCTGCGCGAGCACACCGACAAGCCCGTGCGCTACCTCGTGCTGTCCCACTACCACGCCGTGCGCGTCCTGGGCGCCAGCGCCTTCGACGCCGACGTCGTCGTGGCCCACGAGAACACCCGCGCGCTGGTCGCCGAGCGCGGCCAGGCCGACTGGGACAGCGAGTACGCCCGCATGCCCCGCCTGTTCGCCGACCCCGCCTCCATCCCTGGCCTGACCTGGCCCACCCTCACCTTCTCCGACCGCCTCACCATCGACCTCGGCGGCGACCGCGGCGACCTCGTCCTCCAGTACTGCGGGCGCGGCCACACCGAGGGCGACATCGTCGCCTGGCTGCCCCAGCGGAGAGTCCTGTTCGCCGGCGACCTGGTCGAGGCCGAGGCCGCCCTCTACACCGGCGACGCCTTCCACCACGACTGGGCCACCACCACCCTGGACCGGGTCGCCGCCTTCGGCGCCGAGGCCCTGGTGGGCGGCCGGGGCGCGGTGGCCCGGGGGCGCGCCGCCTGCGACGCCGCCGTGGCCCAGACCCGCGGGTTCCTGGACACCCTGCGCACCGAGGTCGGCGCGGTCTACCGCCGCGGCGGCACCCGCAAGGAGGCGTTCGCCGCCGCCCACGCCGCCCTGGCCCCCGGCTACGGCCACTGGCCCATCTTCGAGCACTGCCTGCCCTTCGACGTCGCGCGGCTGTGGGAGGAGTACGAGGGCGTGGAGCGCCCCACCGTCTGGACCGCCGAACGCGACCGGCGGGTGTGGGCCGAACTCCAGGACTGACCCCCCTGCCGCCGGCCACCACCGGGAGGACCCATGCGAGCCGTGCCGCCCCCCGCGCCCGCCGCCGACGACCACGGCGCGCGCACCGACCCCGTGCTCGTCGCCGGCGGCGGACCCGTCGGCCTGTGCGCCGCGCTCGCCCTGGCCCGCGCCGGGGTGCCCTCGGTCGTGCTGGAGGCCGGACCCGACCCCCGCACCGACCCCGCCCGCGCGGCCGGCTCCAAGGCCATCTGCTTCCAGCGCGACGTCCTGGACGTGTTCGACCGCCTCGGCGCGGCCGGTCCGCTGCTGGCCGAGGGCACCACCTGGACCACGGCCCGCACCTACTACCGGGGGCGCGAGGTCCGCACCGTCACCTTCCCCGACACCCCCGGCACCCCCGGCCGGCTGCCGCCCTGGATCAACATCTCCCAGGCCCGGGTCGAGCGGGAACTCCTGCGCGCCGCCCTGGCCAGCCCGCTGGTCAGGTTCGTCCACGGCCACCGGGTGACCGGGCTGGCCCAGGACACCGCCGGGGTCACCGCCGCCACCGAGGGCGCCGGCGGATCGGCCGAGTGGCGCGGCAGCCACCTGGTGGCCGCCGACGGCCCGCGCAGCACCGTCCGCCACCTGCTGGGCATCGGCTTTCCCGGCCGCTCCTTCGCCGACCGGTTCCTCATCTGCGACATCCGCGCCGACCTGCCCTTCCCCAACGAGCGGCGGTTCTACTTCGACCCCGAGTGGAACCCCGGCCGCCAGGTGCTGGTGCACCAGTGCCCCGACTCCACCTGGCGCATCGACTGGCAGGTCCCCGAGGACTACGACGCCGAGGCCGAGCGCGCCTCGGGCGGACTGGACCGCCGCATCCGCCGCATCGTGGGGGAGCGGCCCTACACCGTGGTGTGGTCCTCGGTCTACCGGTTCCACCAGCGCTGCGCCGACCGGCTGCGCGCCGGCCGGGTGCTGCTGGCCGGCGACGCCGCCCACCTCTACGCGCCCTTCGGCGCGCGCGGGCTCAACAGCGGCGTGCACGACGCCGAGAACCTGGCCTGGAAGGTGGCGGCGGCCCGCCGCGTCGAGGCGGCCGCCCCCGGGGCCGCCGAGGCCCTGCTGGAGAGCTACCACACCGAGCGCCGGGCGGCCGCCCAGGAGAATTTGCGCGTCACCGGCGCGACCATGCGGTTCCTGGTGCCCCACGGCGAGGACGAGGCGCGGCTGCGCCGCCAGACCCTGGAGCGCGCGCTCACCGACCCCCGCGCGCGCGAGCGCATCGACTCCGGCAAGCTGGCCGAGCCCTACTGGTACACCGCCTCGCCGCTGACCACCCCGCTGCCCGGCGCCGAACCCGTGCCCGGCGAGCCGGGTCGGCCCCGGCCACCCGTGCCCGGCGTCATCTGCCCCGACGCGAGCTGCCGCGACCCCGGCGCCGGCGCGCCCACCCGGCTGCGGCGGCTGCTGGGGCCCGGGTTCACCGTGCTGGTGCCCGACGCCGCCGCGGCCGGTCCTGTCGCCGCCGCCACCGCCGGGCTGCCCGCGCCCGTGGCCGTGCTGGTGCTCAGCGACCTGGACACCCCCGACGGCGCCGTGGCGGAGGCGCTGCGCTGCGCCGGCACCGCCCACGTCGTGCGCCCCGACGCCCACCTGTGCGCCGTCGTGCCGGCCGGCGACACCGCCGCCGTGCGCGCCGCGATCCGCCGCGCCTGCGGGCTGGACCGGCCCGAGGCGCCCGCGCCCGCCCCCGGCGCGCCGGCGGCGCACCGCCCGGCCGGGCCCGACCGCTGAGGGCGCGTGGCCGGGCACGCCACCAGCAGTGAGCAACCACCACACCGCCCGGGCGGTCGCCCACCGCCCGGCAACCGCCCACAGGCGGCGCGGGGCCTCCCTGCGCCCGCCGAGGAAGGAGCCGGCATGCCTTACTACCGCGCGGTCGGGGAGCTGCCCCGCAAGCGGCACATCGTCTTCCGCCGCCCCGACGGCGGCCTCTACGCCGAGGAGCTGATGGGCGAGGAGGGGTTCTCCTCGGACTCCTCGCTGCTCTACCACCGCAACCTGCCCACCGCCATCCTGAAGTCCGAACCGGTGCCCGACCCCCGCGCCGCCGCCCCGGCCGAGCCCAACCTGCCGCTGGCCCCGCGCCACTTCCGCACCGGCGACCTGCCCGCCGGCGGCGACCTGGTCACCGGCCGCCAACTGCTCGCCGCCAACGGCGACGTGCGGCTCAGCTTCGCCGCCGTGGACGAGACCAGCCCGCTGTACCGCAACTCCGTCGGCGACGAGACCGTCTACGTGCAGTCGGGCTCGGTGCGCCTGGAGTCCAGCTACGGCGCCATCGACGCCGGTGAGGGGGACTACGTGTGCGTGCCCACCGGCACCATCCACCGCTGGGTCGTCCAGGGGGCGGCCACCGCCCTGGTGATCGAGGCGTCCGGGCACATCCGCCCGCCGCGCCGCTACCTCTCCCAGTACGGGCAGTTCCTGGAGCACGCGCCCTACAGCGAGCGCGACCTGCGCGCCCCCGCCGAGCCGCTGCTGGCCGAGGGCGCCGAGGCCGACGCCCCCACCCCGGTGCTCGTGCGCACCCGGGGCGGGCTGACCCGCATGACCTTCGCTCACCACCCCTTCGACGTGGTCGGCTGGGACGGCTGCCTCTACCCCTACGCCCTCAACATCGCCGACTTCGAGCCCATCGTGAAGAGGACCCACGCCCCGCCGCCCGTGCACCAGACGTTCGAGGGGCCGGGGTTCGTGGTGTGCTCCTTCTGCCCGCGCCCGCTGGACTTCCACCCCGACGCGGTGCCGATCCCCTACAACCACCACAACGTCGACAGCGACGAGTTCATGTACTACGTCGGCGGCGACTACGCGGCCCGCAAGGGGTCGGGCATCGGCGTCGGATCGGTGTCGCTGCACCCGGCCGGGTTCACCCACGGCCCCCAGCCCGGCGCCGTGGAGGCCGCCCTGGGCGCCGAGCGCACCAGCGAGACCGCCGTCATGGTCGACACCTTCCGCCCGCTGGACCTGGGCCCGGCCGGGCGCGCCTGCGAGGACCCCGGCTACGCCTGGACCTGGGCGCGCTGAGCCGGCCGGCGACGGCGCCCGCGCGGCGCGCCGAAGAGGGGAGGCGGCGCGGGCTCGGGGCACACCGGTTGTGCAGACTGGGTGCGCCGGGCGCCGCGGCGCTCCCGGCGGGAGGCGGAGACGGGGTGGTGCGCGTGGCCGACACCGGGGCGCAGGTCCTGCTGCGCGGGCTCATCGACGACGCGGGCCTGTTCCCGCCCACGGCGCTGCCCATGGTGCAGGCCGTCGAGCGGCACCGCTCCGACCGGATCGTCGCCCACCCCATGCTCTCCCACCGCCTGGTGTGCCCGGCCAGCCGGTGGGGTGAGCTGGTGGCCCGCCTCGACGGCACCCAGCGCGTCGAGGTCGGCCTGGTGCTGGACACCGACGCCGGCGCGGCCGGCACCCTGCCCGCCGCCGACCCCCGCGTGCGGGTGGCCCGCTACGAGACCCGCGCCCGCCCCGACGACCTGCGCCTGGTGGCCGACCTGTTCCGCAGCGGCGACATCGGCGCGGCCGGCCGCGTGGTCTACTTCGAACTCGACCGCGACCCCGGCTGGCTGGACGCCGTGGACATCCTCAGCGGCGCCCGGCCGCTGGGCGCCAAGCTGCGCTGCGGCGGCACCCGCCCCGACCAGTTCCCCAGCGCTCAGGAGGCCGGCGCGTTCATCACGGCGTGCGTGGAGCGCGACGTCCCCTTCATCGCGGCGGCGGGCCTGCACCGGGGGGTGGGTCGCGCCGACCCCGCCACCGGCGCCGCGCACTACGGCTACCTCAACCTGCTGCTGGCCACCGCCGCCGTGGTCCAGGGCCGCTACGACGACGTGGCCCCCGCCCTCACCGCCACCGACCCCGCCCGCCTGGCGTGCGCGGCGGCCGGGCTGGACCCCGCCACCGCCGCCCGCACCCGCGAACTGCTGGTCGGCTACGCCTCGTGCAGCACCGGCGACCCGGTGCGCGACGCCGCCGCGCTTGGCCTGCTGGGCTCCTGGGAAGTGTGAGTGCACGAGGTCCGCAGCCGATCCGTTCGAGGAGGAACGTGACGACCACATGGGTGCCCGGCGCCGACGAGTCCGGATACGGGGCCGACAACCTGCCCTACGGCGTGTTCGCCCGGCCCGGGTCGCCGCCGCGCGTGGGGGTGCGCGTGGGCGACCACGTGCTCGACCTCGCCGGCGCGCTGGGCGGCGCGGAGTTCGCGGCCCCCTCCCTCAACCCCTTCCTGGCGCGCGGCTCCTCGGCCTGGCGCGCCACCCGCGCCAAGATCAGCGGCATGCTGACCTCGGCGGACTCCCGCCCGGCGGTCGAGCCGCACCTGGTGCCGCTGGCCGAGGTGGAGCTGCGGCGGCCCTTCGAGGTCGCCGACTACGTGGACTTCTACGCCTCCCTGGAGCACGCCGCCAACGTCGGGCAGATCCTGCGGCCCGGCGACGATCCGGTGCACCCCAACTGGCGGCACCTGCCCGTGGCCTACCACGGGCGCGCCGGCACGGTCGTGGTGTCGGGCACCGGCGTGGTGCGGCCCCGGGGCCAGCGCCAGTCGCCCGACGGTGGCGGTCCGGTGTACGGCCCGAGCACCCGGGTGGACGCCGAGGCCGAACTGGGGTTCGTGGTGGGCACCTCCACCTCGCTGGGGCGCACGGTGCCCGTGGGCGACTTCGCCGAGCACGTGTTCGGCGTGGTGCTGGTCAACGACTGGAGCGCCCGCGACATCCAGGCGTGGGAGTACGTGCCGCTGGGGCCGTTCCTGGGCAAGTCCTTCGCCACGTCGGTCTCGCCGTGGGTGGTGCCGCTGGACGCGCTGGGCGCGGCCCGGTTCGCCGGGCGCGAGCAGTGGCCCGAGCCGCTGCCGCACCTGGCGCGGGTGGCCGACTGGGGGCTGGACCTGGAGATGGCGCTGGCGATCAACGGGCACGTGGTGTCGCGCCCGCCCTACTCCGCGATGTACTGGACCCCCGACCAGATGCTGGCCCACCTCACCAGCAACGGCGCCTCGCTGCGCACCGGCGACCTCTACGCCTCGGGCACCGTCTCGGGCGCCGAGCCGGGGCGGCAGGGCTGCCTGCTGGAGCTGAGCTGGGGTGGCACCCGGCCGGTGCGGCTGCCCGGCGGGGGCGAGCGCACCTTCCTGGAGGACGGCGACACCGTCACCCTGACGGCCACGGCGCGCGGCATGAACGGCGGCACCATCCGCCTGGGCGAGGTGTCGGGCACGCTGCGCCCGGCTGAGGGCTGAGGGCTGAGGGCTGAGGGCTGAGGGCTGAGGGCGCGGGGGCAGGAGGCGGCGGGGGTTCGGGCGTAGTGGGGGTGCGCGGGCAGCGGAGGCGCGGGGCCGGGCGGCGCGGTGCCGCCCGGCCCCGGGCGGTCACTCCCGGGCCGAGGCGCCGGGCAGCGCCCAGTCCAGGGTGTCGACCAGGGTGGCGACCAGGCCGGTGTCGCGGCCGGAGTCCTCGGCCGCCGCGTCCTGGCCGGCGGCGGCGGGCTCGGCCTCGGTGGCCAGGTCCAGGCCCGACTCGGCGAGCCGCTCCTCGACCTCGGAGATCACCTGGTCGATCTGCCAGGACTCGATGTGGAAGCGCGTGGCGCACTCCTCGGCCTGCTGCGTGCGGGTCTGGTCGTCGGCGGCCTGCCACAGCCGCAGCACGGCGCCGTCGTCGACGGCGGCGTCGGCGGGGCGCACCGGGGAGTCCTGCGGCAGCAGGCCCTCGGTCAGGCAGGTGCGCACGTCCAGGACGGACACCGAGGGCACCTCGCCGGAGTCGGCCGCCGCCGGAGCGGTGTCGGTTCCGGTGTCAGTGCCGGCGCCGGTGCCGGTGTTGGTGTCGGCGTTGGCGTCGGTGCCCTGGTCGGCCGGGGCGTCGGCGGGCTCCTCGGCGCCCTCGGCCACCGGCTTCTGCCCGTCGGTCGCCGAGGCAGGTGCGGGCATCTCCGCGGCGGGTTGGGCGGCGGGCTTGGGCCGGGCCGGCTCCTGCTGCTCCTGCGGCGCGTCGGCCGGGGCGTCCTGGGCGGGCTGCTGCTCGGGCTTGGGCCGGTCCGGCTCGGCGGGCGCCTCGGGCTCGGCGGGCTCCTGCGGCTCGCCGGGCGGGGACTGCGCCTCCTGGCCGGCCGCGGGCTCCTGCTCGGCGGCGTCCGCGCCGTCCCCCTCAGCGGCGCCGTCAGCGGCGGGCTCCTGCCCGGCGTCCTCCTGGGCGGTGTCCTGCTGCCCGGCGTCCTCCTGGGCGGCCTCCTCCTGGGCCGGCTCGTCCTCCTGCTGCGGGGACTCCCACGGGTTGGGACGCGGCCGAACGCCTTCGGCGAACTCGAACAGCTCCTCCGCCTCCCACCGGTCGGGCTGGAGGTAGGCGACCACCGCGACCCCGCGCTCGGGCACCCAGAACACGTCGCCGGTCTTCTCCGAGGCGTAGGCGCGGGCGCCGTTGACCTCGGTGCGCTTCAGCTCGGAGTCCTCCAGGTGGTCGTAGCGGGCGGCGCGCACGTCGTCCACGTCGGCGATGTCCTCGCCGCGCAGCACGCCGACCCTGCCGTAGACGGCGTCGACCCCCTGGACCCAGGCGATCTCGGAGCGGCGGTCGCCGTCGAGGCCGACGGTGGACTTGGCGTGGATTCCGTGGCGTTCCAGGCCGGGCGGCAGGTACCCGATCTCGAACCCGTCGAGTGAGTAGGTGGAGACGGACTGGCGGACCATCGGCCAGGCCAGCGGCTGTTCGTCGGCGCTCGCGGCGCCCCCGCCCGCCGCGAGGCCGGCGGCGGAGACGGCGGCGGCACCGGCGAGCGCGATCCACCTCTTGCGGTGCTTGCGCATGCTTGGACCTCTCAGTTGACTACCAAGCGTGTACTTGGCGGCTACGTAGCGTGTATGCCACCACTCATCAAAAATCGCACATCACGTGACCATTTGCTCACAGCGTGTGGTTCGTGTCGTGCGATCGTCCTTCAGGGCGCAACCGCCCCCGGGGGGAGTTTCTGGGCGCGGCACCGCGGGATCGCCTGACTGACACTCCGCGGTAACCGTCCGAGCCGACCCTGGAACGGTCCGTGATGCGCTTCAGCAGAGGAGTGACATGATTCGACGGTTCGGCCTCGCTGTGGCCGCGATGGCGCTGGCGCTCGTCGGCAGCGGGGGCGCGGCGGTGGCGGTCGCCCAGCCCGCCCCCTCGGCGCCGCCCGCCCGTCCCGCCACCGGCCCCGCCGCCGATCCCGCCCGCGACACCCGGGTGCCGGCCGTCCTGGACGTCGCCCACCGCGGCGCCTCGGCCTACGCCCCCGAGAACACCCTGGCCGCCATCGACGCCGCCCACGAGCTGGACGCCACCACGGTCGAGATCGACGTGCAGCGCACCAGGGACGGCGAACTGGTCGTCATCCACGACACCACGCTGACGCGCACCACCGACGCCGAGGAGGTCTTCCCCGGCCGCGCCTCCTACGCGGTCGCCGACTTCACCCTCGCCGAGCTGCGCCGGCTCGACGCCGGCTCCTGGTTCTCCGCGGAGTTCGCCGGCGAGCGGGTGCCCACCTTCGAGGAGGCGCTGGACCGCCTCTCCCGGCACCGGCTGAACCTGCTGCTGGAGGTCAAGTCACCCGACCTCTACCCCGGCATCGAGGCCGACATCGCCGACACCCTGGCCGACCACCCGTCGTGGCTGAAGCCCCGGCCGGAGTGGAAGTGGCCCCGGCTGGTTGTCCAGAGCTTCGACTGGGAGTCGGTGGCCCGCTCCCACGACCTGCTGCCCGACGTCCCCCACGGGCTGCTCGGCCTGGTCCCCGCCGAGGACGTCGACGACTACACCTGGGCCGACCAGATCAACCCCAACCACACCGTGATCGACGCCGACTACGTCGAGCGGGTGCACGCGGCGGGCCTGGAGGTCCACACCTACACCGTCAACGACCCCGACGACATGCGCGCCGCCATCGCCGCCGGGGTCGACGGCATCATCTCCGACCGGCCCGACGTCGCCCGCCGGGTGATCGCCGAGGAGACCGCGCGGGTGCGCCCCTAGCGGGGCGACCAGCCCGCCACCCCCGGCCGGCGCTGCCAGGGCAGCGGCCCGGCCGGGGGCCGGTACTCCACGCCGAGGGCGTCCAGCCGGCGCAGGTGGTCGTGCAGCCGGGGCAGGAACTCGGCGTACTCGCGCGGGCCCCGGGTCCACACCTTCTCGGCGAACGCCGACAGCCGGGGGAACACCATGAAGTCGACCGCGCGCGGGGTGTCCATGTGCTCGGTCCACACGTTGACCTGCGCGCCCAGCACCCGGTTGGCGCCCGAGGCCGCCAGTTCCGGCGGCACCGGGTCGGCGGTGTAGACGTCGGCGGTGGTGAGCACCGTGCCCACCGGCACCGGCTCGTCGGGGCCGCCCGACTGGCGGTAGTCCAGGTAGGAGGTCGCGGTCGGGCACATCACCACGTCGTGGCCGGCCCGCGCGGCCGCGATCCCGCCCTCGGTCCCGCGCCAGGACAGCACCGTGGCGCCCTCGGCCAGGCCGCCCTCCAGGATCTCGTCCCAGCCCAGCAGCCGCCGCCCGCGCTCGGTGAGGTAGGCGTCGAACTGGCGGACGAACCAGCTCTGCAACTCATCCTCGTCGGCCAGGCCCTCCTCGCGGATCCGCCGCTGGGCGGACTCGCTGGCCCGCCACTGCTTCTTGGGGCACTCGTCGCCGCCCACGCACACGTAGCGGCTGGGGAACAGCTCCAGCACCTCGTCGAAGACGCCCCGGTAGAACTCCAGGGTGGTGTCGCTGACGTTGAGGACGGTCTCGATGACCCCCCACTCCCGGCCCACGCCCACCGGGTCGCCCTCGCCCAGTTCGGGGTAGGCGGCGATGGCGGCCTGGGAGTGGCCGGGGATGTCGATCTCGGGCACCACGGTGATGTGCCGGGCGGCGGCGTAGGCGACGATCTCGCGGATGTCGTCCTGGGTGTAGAAGCCCCCGTGGGGTCGGCCGTCGTAGCGGGGCGGCTGGCCGGCGCCCACCTGGCTCTCCTCGCGCCAGGCGCCGACCTCGGTCAGGCGCGGGTAGCGCTTGATCTCGATGCGCCAGCCCTGGTCGTCGGTCAGGTGCAGGTGCAGCACGTTGAGCTTGTGCATGGCCAGCAGGTCGATGAAGCGCAGCAGGCCGTGCTTGGGCAGGAAGTGCCGGGCGACGTCCAGCATGCAGCCCCGCCAGCCGAAGCGCGGCCGGTCGGTGACGCGCACGCTGGGCAGCGTCCAGTGCGCGGCGCCGGCCAGGGGCGCCCGCCGGTAGGCGTCGGGCGGCAGGAGTTGGCGGAGGGTCTGGGCGCCGTAGAACACCCCGGCGGGGTCGTGGCCCACGATCAGCGCGCCCTCGCCGTCGACGATGAGCCGGTACCCCTCGGCCCCGAGCCCGGCGGCGGAGTCGACGCTCAGCCGGATCTGCGCGCTCTCGCCGTCGCCGCGCGGGAACGGCAGCCCGGTGGCCGCGCCCAGTTCGGCCCGCAGCCACGCCTCGGTGCCCTGCGCGGCGCTGTCGGCGTCGATCCGGGTGGACGGTGTCAGGACCAGGCCGTCATAGGCGCCGGTCGCCAGCTCGGCGGGCCGGGGCAGCAGCGAGAAAGCGGGCACGGGGGGCTCCCATCCGGTCTAGACCAATGGCCAGACCATGGTGCCACGCCCACCCCGGAAAGGACATGGGCGGCCCGCGCCTAGATGGAGTTGGAGGGGAGACGGTGCCGCGCCCGGAGGTGGGTGGGCGGCCATCGGACCGCCCGCCAGGGTCGGGGGCGGGGGGCGACGGCCGCGCCCCTCGTCGCCACCTGCCCCCGACCACCGCGTCGACCAGGCCGCCGACCACCCCTCGACCACCTAGCGCACGGGCACCCGGATCCGCTCGCTCTCCTGGCCGAGCGGGGCGGTGGGGGACAGCCACTCGTTGGAGAGCAGGACCGCGATCGTGTAGAGGTTCCACACCTGCCCCGGGCGGCGGACGGGGTCCTCGTTGAGCAGCCGCTCCGTGCGCTGCTTGTCCACCAGGTCGAACAGTTGCGGCGTGTCGAGGATGCGCTCGCGCATGGGCGCGAGGTACTCCCCGCCGAGGGAGCGGCGCCAGTCGAACCCGCCGGTGCGGGTCACGGCCGTCAGCGCGGGCCGCGCCCGCCCGGTCCAGCGGCGCGACCGGCGGGCGTCGAAGCGCCAGGGCCGCCCCTCCACCGGCAGCGCGGCCAGCGGCGGCGCGAGCCGGGAGACGAGCCGGTGGACCACCTCCTCCGACCAGCGCCAGCGCGGGCACAGGGTCATCGCCTCCCGGCGCACCCGGTGGTCCAGGAACGGGTGGTACATGCAGAACCCGATCAGCGTGGCCGTGCGCGACCCCGGCAGCCAGCGCCCGCTGCGGAAGCGCAGGAACATCCGGTCCAGCGCCACGGCGAGGTCGCCGGTCTCGGTGGTGTAGCGCTGGAAGTAGCGGTCGGCCTCGGCGTTGGCCTGGGGCGTCATCAGCGCCGCCTGGGCGCGGGTGATGGTCTCGAACTTCTTCAGCAGCGCCGCCCGCTCCAGCGAGGACTGGTCGTTGAGCCACCCGCCCCGCAGCGCCTCGCCGCCCGACCCCGACAGCCGCGCCTCCAGCAGGAACGACGCGGGCGCGATGACGTTCTCGAACGCGGAGTTCATGCCCTCGGTCATGCGCACCAGGCGGGCGGTGCGCGGCAGCGGGTGCTCGGCCAGCACCGCGTCGTCCTGCACTTCGGGCTCGGTGACGCGGTGGTCGGTGACGCCCAGGCGCGCGCAGATCCGGCGGGCCAGCACGACGTCGGGATGGTCGGCGAACCCGCGCGTGGTGGCGCGGAACGGGATGCCGGCGGCGTGCAGCAGCGCCGCCACCAGCCGGCTGTCGCGCCCGCCCGTGAGCGAGAGCGAGATGGCCTGGTCGTGCTTGCGCACCGGCGCCACCGACTCCACCAGGGCGTCGGTCAGGGCGGCCAGGCGGGCGCGGCGGGCCAGCGGGCCGCGCGGGGTCGGCTCGGGCTGGGGCAGCGGCCGCGACACCACGCGCGCCACCCCGTCGCGCACCCGCAGCGTGCTCGCCTCGGTGAGGGTGGAGGTGCCCCGGAAGGGCGTGTGGTCGCTGATGTAGAACCCGTGGCGCACCAGCGCCTGCATGGGCGCGATGTCGTAGTCGGGCACGGGCGGCATGGGGGAGTCGGGCCCCTCCTCGGCGACGCGGCCCACCAAATGCACCAGGGCGGCCCGGTTGCCGATCACGTGCAGGCCGCCGCGCTCGCAGAAGTAGACCGGGTCGTTGCGGGTGAGCGAGGTGACCGCGTCCACGCCGCCGGGCAGGGCGCGGAAGATCCCGAACGCGCCCGCCGTGCGGTCGGCGAGCGGGCCGGGGTCGCCGGGCTCGGCGCCCAGGCGCTCGGCGTCGTCGGGGTGGACCAGGTAGCCGGTGTAGCCGAAGACGCCCTCCTCGCCGCCCACGCGGACGGGCGTCAGCGGACGGGGCAGCCACGGGTGCTCGGGTTCGTTGGTCCACGCCAGCAGCACGACGCTGTGGCGCGGCGACTCCCAGGAGGAGTGCCGGAGTGTCTCGGCCGGGACCGGGAGGACCCGGTGGGCCAGGGCGCGGGCGGCGGCGACCACGTGGCCGGCGACGGGCGCGCGGTGATCGGGCTCGGACGAGCAGAGTGCCAGGTAGAAGCGCATGTGCGTCTCCGTTGCGGTGGCTCTCGGCGGCGGTGGCGCGATGGCGGCCGCAGCGCGAAGGAGGCTGTCCCCAGTTGACGCCCCGGCTACCCGGGGAGCGGTCCGGCACGGGGCGGTTCACGCAGATGTCGGCAGGTGTTCACCCGGTAGGGGCTGAACACCCGGCCTGCGGCGTGCGGGGCCGGAACCGGCCAACGGCCGGTCTCGGACACCGGGCGGCACGGGAAACCGGCGGACCCGGGACCGTGATCGGCCGCCGTGGTCGGCTCCGGCGTCCGGCGTCGTTCCCGCTCAGCACAGGGGTGTGCGGGTGCGTGTCCCGGCGGGGCCGGGGGAGCCGCCCACTCTGCCCCGCCCCGCCTCCGGCCTGCGCCGCGTCCGCTCCGCCCGCTAGTCCGCCCCCGACACCGACTCCAGCCGGATCCACGTCTCGGTCACCGCCACGCCCGGCAGCCGCCGCAGGCGCTCGAAGACCGCGCCCAGGTCCGGCACCGAGCCCGCCGCGACCACTCCCACCAGGTCGGCGCCGCCCAGGCAGCGGGCCAGGAACCGGGTGTGCTCCCAGCCGGTGATCTCGGCGACCGCCGCGCCGCCCCTCTCCTCCAGCCGGGCGGTGAACCCGCCGTACCGCGCCATCCCCACCGCACCCGGGTCCAGCAGCGCGGTGACGCGCACCGCGCCGCCCCGGATCAGCCGCATCACCCGGGTGCGCACCGCGCCGGCCGACAGCCCCACCCGCCCGGCCATGTCGGCGAAGGACATCCGCCCGTCGGCCTCCAGCAACCCCACCAGCCGCAGGTCGACGGCGTCAGGCCGCACGCGCGGCGGCGGCGCCGAGGAGAGGCGGGGGTCCTTGACCACGTCGGTGTAGACCAGCGTGTCGGCGCCGCGCACCCCCGGCAGGGCGCGGACGCGCTCGACCGCCGCCGTCAGTCCCCGCAGGTCGTGGGCGCGCATCTCGGCCCGCACCGGCAGCGGTCCCGACGCCAGGCCCACCTGCGCGGCCTCGGGCAGCCGCGCCAGCGCCTCGGCGGCCTCCCGGGCGCCGCCGCGCACCGCCACCGCCAGGTGCGCCGGCGCCCCCACGTCCCGCACGGCCGGGTGGGGCACGCCCACCACCCGCAGGGCGCCGCTGTCCACCAGTCGGCGCACCCGCAGCCGCGTCGCCGCGCGGGACAGCCCCACGCGCCCGGCCAGCGTCTCGAACGGCAGGCGGCCGTCGGCCCGCAGCTCACGCACGATGGCGGCGTCGAGGCTGTCCAGTTCCACCGCGCTCACGGCGTTCACCTACCTGGCTGGTCCGGGGGATTCCCCCAATTCTGCCGAATCCGCCCGCGATCGCCCGGCCCTTCGCGCCGCGCCCGCCGTGCCGGGCAAAGAAGGGGGTTGACACGGCGCCGACCGGGAAGCGGGCCCGGCGGAACCGGCTCGCGTCACCGACTCTTGCCCTGATGTTTCCGGCGATTCCCCGGAACGCGAGCGAGAGGTCAGACGCGGCCGCTATCCAGGACATACACGGTCCGCGCCGGGCGCCGGACCGGGCGCCGCGCGCCCCGGCGCGGGCGCCGCGACGGCGTCGGCCGGCCGCCACCGGCAGGAGGGAGGGGCGCACCCGCGCGGTAGGGCTGGCACCACCCCGATCCGGGTGGTGACGTTATCGCCCGGCCCAGGAGCCGCGCCGTAGCGTTTCGGACAGGCGAAGCGCGCACGACGGCGCCCGCCGAGTACCGACGAGGGGGAGACGATGCCGCACCGGCCGCCGGATCCCACCGCTCCGCCAGAGAGGAGACCGGAATGCTGATCTGGTCCATCCTCATCGCCCTGGCGGGGGCCTTCTGCATGGCCCTCGGGTCGGCCCTCCAGGAGCGCGACGCCGTGCGCGCCCCGGGGCGCAGCGTCGCCCGGCTGGGCTTCCTGGTCCACCTCGCCCAGCGCCCGCGCTGGATCCTGGGCACCCTGGGCGCCGGGGTCGGCGTGGCCCTGCACCTGGTGGCCCTCAGCGGCGCCCCGCTCACCATCATCCAGCCCATCGGGGTCACCGGCCTGATCTTCGCGATCGTGCTGTCGGCGGTGTTCAACCGGCGCCGGGTCCGCCCCGGCCAGATCACCGCCGGCGGTGCCGTCATGGTCGGCCTGGCCGGGCTGCTCCTGCTGTTCCCGCACACCGCCCAGACCCCGCACATGGCCACCGGCACCGCCCTGGCGCTGGCCGGCTCGGTCGCGGCGGTGGGCAGCGCCGCCTACGTCGCCGCCCACTGGCTGCCGCCCACCCTGCGGGTGCTGCTGCTGGCCACGGTCGCCGGCGTGGCGCTGGGCACCACCTCGGCCCTGGCCCGGGTGGTGGCGGCCAACGCCGTGCTCAGCCCCACCGCCGTGCTGAGCTGGCTGACCGTGCTGGCCGTGGCGGTGGCCCTGTTCGGCGGGCTGTTCCAGCAGAACGCCTACCGCACCGGCCACTTCGCCGCCGCCTACGCCACGCTGCTGGTCGTCGACCCCATCACGGGGGCGGGGATCGGCGCGCTGCTGCTGGGCGAGGGGCTACCCGCCACGCCGCTGGACCAGGTCCTGGCCACCGGCGCCGCCCTGCTGGCCATCACCGGCACGGTGGTGCTGGCCATGGCCCGCAACCGCAACCCCGAGGCCGCCCGGCACTCGGCCGGGGACGCCGAACCGGCGGGCCCCGCACCCTCCACGACCTCCGTCCACTCGACGACGACCTCAGGAGACTCCCGATGACCCCGTTGAGCCAGCGCGCGTCGCTCCGCTCCGGCGCCCGAGCCGCCTCTTCGCCTTCGCCCACGGCCCGGCTGCGCGTCCTGATCGCGGCCGACACCTACCCGCCCGACGTCAACGGCTGCGCCTACTTCACCCACCGCCTGGCCGCCGGCCTGGCGGCGCGCGGCCACGACGTGCACGTGGTGTGCGCCTCGCCCAGCGGCGAGCCCGGGATCAGCCGCCGCGACGGGGTCACCCTGCACCACCTGCGCTCGGTGTCGGTGCTGGTGCACGACTCCATGCGCACCACCCTGCCGCTGGGGATCCACGGCCACCTGGACCGGCTGATCGCGCGGCTGCGCCCGCACGTGCTGCACGCCCAGAGCCACTTCACGACCTGCCGCGCCGCCATCTCCCGCGCCCGCCGGGCCGGGGTTCCGGTGGTGCTGACCAACCACTTCATGCCCGACAACCTGTTCGCCCACGCCCACATCCCCGGCCGGCTCCAGGAGTTGGTGGGCGACCTCGCCTGGCGCGACATGATCGCCGTGGCGCGCACCGCCGACTACGTCACCACGCCCACCGGGCGCGCCGCCGACCTGCTCACCGGCAAGGGCCTGGACCGCCACGTCGAGGCGGTCTCCTGCGGCATCGACCTGGAGCGCTTCCATCCCCGCCCGGCCGAGCGCGCCGCCGCCCGCGCCCGCTTCGGCCTGCCCGACCGCGACACCATGGTGTTCGTCGGCCGGCTGGACGAGGAGAAGCGCATCGAGGACCTGATCCGGGCGCTGCCCCGCGTCCACGAGGAGCGCGACCTCCAGCTCGCCCTGGCCGGCACCGGTCAGCGCGAGGAGCGGCTGCGCCGGCTGGCCGCCGAGCTGGGCGTGGCCGACCGCGTGCACTTCCTCGGGTTCGTGCCCGACGCCGACCTGCCGCTGGTCTACGTCGCCGGCGACGTGTTCGCCATCGGCAGCGTGGCGGAGTTGCAGAGCATCGCCACGCTGGAGGCGATGTCCACCGGGCTGCCCGTGGTGGCGGCCGACGCACTGGCGCTGCCGCACCTGGTGGAGGAGGGCCGCAACGGCTACCTCTACCCGCCCGGCGACGTCCCGGCGCTGGCCAAGCGGCTGGTCGAGGTGCTGGGCGACCCCGGCACCCGCGCCGGCATGGGCGCCGCCAGCCGCGAGATCGCCCAGCGCCACGACCACGCGCGCTCCCTGGACCGGTTCGTCGAGATCTACACCGAGGTCCGGCCGCGCCCGATGTCGCGGCTGCGCCCGCCGGCGGTGGCCGGTGCGCTCCTGCGGCGCCAGGGGATGGCCGCCTGACCCCCGCCCGGGGCGGGCGCGCCGCCGCGCGGGCGCCCGGCGCGTCGCGGCACCCGGGAAGCCCGGCCCAACGCTCTTGACGTGCCTGATGGTCCTAACGGACCTACGGCATTTATGTTGCCTATGGGGCGTTGGTGGACAACTCACTCACTTTCCGTATTCTTTGCGCGACTCTCCGGTGATGTGCTCGCGCCGCGCGGTTAGACAACCCCTGTGTGGTTCGTCGGGACGGGCCGGAGCAGCAGGGCCGCGCAGATCCACGGGATCGCGGCCCGGCTGCACAGGGTCCAGCGGGAGGCCGATGAGCGCGAGGCCGCGCTCGTCGGCCTGGAACGCGTCCACACCGAGATCCAGCGCCAGGTCCAGCGCGCCGAGGAGGAGTTGGCCGAGCTGCGCCGCCGCCGGATCGAGGCGTACTCGCACTGGTGGGCGGTGCGCGAGGAGCGCGACCGCGCCCGCCACGTCGCCCGCCGGCTGCGCCGCCGCCTGGACCGCCTCCACCACCGGCTGCGGCCCTTCGACGGCCGCGACTGAGGGCACTGAAGGCGCTGGCGGCACCGCGAGCACCGCGAGTACCGGGTGCGCGCGGCCCCCGCCCCGCACCCGGGAGCCCGTCCTCAGCCGGGCGCCGCCCCCAGGTCGCGGTCCAGGCGGCGGCGCACCTCGGCCGCCGTGCGGCGCAGCGCCCGCAGGGTGGCCTCGATCGCCGGCCGCCGCATGCTCGCGGACCGCACCACGGCGTAGACCTCGCGGGTGGGCCCCACCCCGGGCAGCCGCCGGAAGGACAGGCCCGAGGTGCCCGCCGCCAGCGCCAGCGCCGGCACCGCCGCGATCCCGATGCCCCCCGCCACCAGACTCAGGATCGTGGACTGCCCCTCGAACTCCCACGCCGCCGCCGGCGCGCCCCCCACGTCGGCGAACAGCCGGTCGATGCCCGCGCGCGAGGGCTCGCTGTCGGGCGCCGCGATCCACGGCTCGTCGCGCAGCGCGCGCAGGTCCACGGGCACCGCCGGGTCGGCCAGCGGGTGGTCCTTGGACACCGCCAGCACCATGGGGTCGTGCAGCAGGTGGACGTGCCGCAGCCGCCCCGCGCCGATGTCGGGCCGCTCGCCCGACCAGTCGTCCACCAGCGCGATGTCGACCTCGGCCGAGGCCACCTGGCGCGCGCCGGCGGCGCCCACGCTCTGCCGCAGCACCAGTTGCAGGTCGCCGTGCACCTTCAGGCACCGCGCCAGCGGCGGCGCGAACGCCACCGCGCCGGTGGGGAAGGCCGTGACGGTCACCCGGCCGGCCACCACCTCCCGCCGCTGGGCCAGCACCGACTCCGCCGCCTCGACCAAGTCCAGGATGTGCTCGGCGTTCTCCGCCAGCAGCCGGCCGCTCTCGGTCAGCTCGGCGCTGCGCGCGGTGCGGTCCAGCAGCGGGGCCCCGGCCTCGCGCTCCAGCGCCGACAGTTGCTGGGACACCGCCGAGGCGGTGTAACCCAGCGCCTCGGCGGTAGCGGCGATGGTGCCGCGCTCGGAGAACTCCTTGAGGATCTGGAGTCGGCGAAGGTCGAGCATAAGCCCAGCTTATCCTCTGCATGCGAAAGATCCGCTGGTACTGATGCACGGGATTGGGCAGTGTGGCACATGACAGCCGGGCCGCCCGTGGCGCCCGGCCGCAGACCACGGGCTCGGAGCCGTTTCGAGCCGTCGACGATGCGGAGTTGATCGCTTCATGTCTGTCACCGTGTCCGCCACCCTCGCCGTCAACGAAGCCCTGGCCGAGCGCCGCCGCCGCGGCCTGCCCGTGCTGCCCCTGGGCTTCGGTGAGGCCGGGCTGCCGGTCCACCCCTCCATGCGCGACGCGCTGTCGGCTGGATGTGACAGGAACGCCTACGGCCCGGTCGCCGGCTCGGCCGAACTCCGCGAGGCCGCCGCCGGCTACTGGCGCCGCCGCGGCCTGCCCACCGACCCCGACCTGGTGGTGGCCGGCCCCGGCAGCAAGCCGCTGCTCTACGGCCTGCTGCTGAGCATCGGCGGCGCGGTCGCGGTGGCCGCGCCCAGTTGGGTCAGCTACGCCGCCCAGGCCCACCTCTCCGGCTACGGCTGCGTGCAGGTGCCCACCGACCCCGCCCAGGGCGGGCTGCCCCAGCCCGACCTGCTGGCCGCCGCCGTCGAGGACGAGCGCTCGCGGGGCCGCGACATCCGCGCCGTGATCGCCACGCTGCCCGACAACCCCACCGGCACCCTCGCCGACGACGCCACCGTGCGGCGCCTGGCCCACACCGCCCGCGAACTCGACCTGGTCATCATCTCCGACGAGATCTACCGCGACCTCGTGCACGACCCCGGGGCCGACTTCCACAGCCTGGCCGAGTACGCCCCCGAGCGCACCGTGGTCACCACCGGCCTGAGCAAGAACCTCGCCCTGGGCGGGTGGCGGCTGGGGGTGGCCCGGCTGCCCGACAGCCCCTTCGGCCGGCTGCTGCGCGCCGACCTGCTCGGGGTGGCCAGTGAGATCTGGTCCAGCCCGGCCGCGCCGGTCCAGCAGGCCGCCGCCTACGCCTTCGGTGAGCCGCCCGAGATCGCCGACCACATCGGCCGCAGCCGCCGCCTGCACGGCATCGTCATCCGCGAGGTGGCCGACCGGTTCGCCGCCGCCGGCGCGCTGGTGCCCGCGCCGCAGGCGGCCTTCTACACCTACCCCGACCTGGAGGCGTGGCGCGGCCACCTGGCCGCCGAGCACGGCGTGCGCACCGGCCGCGAACTCGCGGCGCTGCTGCTGGAGGACTACGGCATGGGCGTGCTGGCCGCCGCGGAGTTCGGCGAGAACGACCGGGCGCTGCGCGTGCGCGTGGCCTCAAGCCTGCTCTACGGCGACACCGAGGCCCGCCGGCACGCCGCGCTCGCCGCCGACGACCCGGTGGCGCTGCCCTGGATCCGCGCCCACCTCGACCGCCTCAGCGAGGTGCTGGAGCGCGTCGGTCCGGGCGCGCGCACGGCCGCGCGGGTGTCGGCCCCGGCGGTGCGGGCCGTGCCCGAGGCGGGGTGAACCGTCCGGCCGGCCCGGCGCGGATGGCCGGCCGGACCCACACCACGTGGGAACGAGGAGAACAAGAAAAAGAGGAACAAAGGGGAGAAGAGGGAGAGGCGCGAGGGGGTTCGGGGAACAGGCGGTCAGCGGGAGCGACACCCGGTCATCGCGGAAGGGCCGGGCGCGCTCCCGCGCCGCGCACAGCGTAGCGCCCGTTCAGGCGTGCAGCCGCATCTGAGGCACCTCCACCTGCCCCGGGGCCACCACCGACCGGTAGTGGTCGATCAGTTGGTCGCCGATGACCTCCCAGGTGCGGCCCTCCACGGCGGGCCGCGCGGCGGCGGCCATGCGCCGCCGCAGCGCCCCGTTGTGGACCAGCCGGCCCACCGCCACCCGCAGTTCGCGCACCGACTCCGGCGCGTACAGCAGGCCGGTGCGCTCGGGCTCGACCAGGTCCAGCGGGCCGCCGGCCGCCGGCGCCACCACCGGCACCCCCGAGGCCAGTGCCTCCTGGATGGCCTGGCAGAACGTCTCGTCGGCCCCGGTGTGCACGAACACGTCCATCGACGCGTGCAGCCGCGACAACTCCTCGCCGGTGCGCTGGCCCACGAACACCGCGCCGGGGATCCGGCGGCGCAGCCGCGCCCGCTCGGGGCCGTCGCCCACCACCACCAGGCGCGCGCCGCGCAGCCGCGCGACGTGTGTCAGCAGGTCCACCCGCTTGTCGCGGGAGAGCCGGCCGATGTAGCCGACCAGCACCTCGCCGTTGGGCGCCAGCCGCCGGCGCAGGTCCTCGTCGCGGTGGCGGGGGTGGAAGCGGTCGGTGTCCACGCCGCGCTGCCACAGGCCCAGCCGGGGGAACCCGCGTTCGGCCAGCGCGCGCAGCGTGGCGGTGGAGGGCACCAGGGTGCGGTCCACCGCCGCGTGGATCTGGCGCAGCACCGGCCACAGCGCGTCGGCGCCGGGCACCCCGTGGCGCGCTGCGAATCCGGGCAGGTCGGTCTGGTAGACGGCGACGGTGGGCAGGGCCAGCGGCCGGGCCGCCTCGACCGCGGCGCCGCCCAGCAGCACCGGCGAGGCCAGGTGCAGCACGTCGGGGGCGAAGGCGCGCAGCGCGGCGGTGACCAGCCGGCGGGCGGGCAGGCCCAGCGCGAACGACCGGTAGCCCGGCAGCGGCACGCTGGGCAGGCGCAGCACCGGGAAGCCCGCGTAGACGGCCGGGCCGGTGCCGGGGGCGAGGATGATGGCGTGGTGGCCGCGCGAGCGGAGGTGGTCGGCCACCCGGCACACCGAGTTGGTGACACCGTTCACCTGGGGCAGGAACGACTCCGTCACGATCGCCACGCGCAGCGGGGCGTCGGGGTCGGGGCTGAGGGATGGGTAAGGCGGGCGCATGCGGCTCTCCCGTTCACGGGACGGCTCCTGGTCGGGACCCTAAGCAGCGAGAATGAACCGGTTCGTACCGGCGGCATACGCGCGGTCAACGACCCGCCACCGGGAATGCGACATTTTCGGCGGCCCGCCGCGGCCCGGCCGTCGTAGGATCGCCACCTGTCGTGCTTTCGTCCCCACCAGCCACAGGAGCCGCAATGACCCTGGTCGAGTGGGCGCAGCAGGTCTGCGCCGAACTGGAGCTGTCCGAGGAGATCGGCAAGTCCGACGTGGACCGCGTGCTGGACCTCGCCAAGGACGCCGCGCACTCGATCGCGCGCCCCGCCGCGCCGGTGACCACCTACCTGGTGGGGATCGCGGTGGGGCGCGGAGCCGACCCGCGCGAGGCGGCGGCGGCCGTCGCGGCGCTGGCCCGCGCCCAGGCGGGGGAGTCCGACACCGACTGAAACGCCCCTTTCACTCAGGCGTAACACGCAAACCAGGCGCAACCGTCGTGTGGAGGAAACGTGATGCCCGCGTGACGCGCGGGTGTGACCCTTTCCCTGCGCCGAACCGGACCCCGCGCCGCTGTGCTGGGCTCCGGCACGCCCGCCCAACGCCCCGCACACCCGGCGGCGCGGGCACCGGCCGGCGTCCCCGATCCGACCGACAGGGAGTCCGTCCATGGCCCAACTCCAGGACATCCTGGGCCTTATCTCCTCAGTGGTGTGGGGACCCTTCGTCCTCATCCCCCTGCTGCTGCTCACCGGCCTCTACCTGACGATCCGGCTGCGCCTGCTCCAGTTCCGGGTCCTCTTCCACGCCCTGTGGCTCGCGCTCGTCCGGCGCACCGAGGGCGGTAGCGCCCAGGGCGACATCTCCCACTACCAGGCGCTGAGCACGGCGCTGGCGGCCACGGTCGGTGTCGGCAACATCGCCGGCGCCGCGCTGGCGATCACCGCCGGCGGTCCCGGCGCGCTGTTCTGGATGTGGCTGGTGGCGCTGCTGGGCATGGCCACCAAGTACAGCGAGGCCCTGCTCGGCGTGAAGTACCGCCGCCCCGACGCCCGCGGCGAGCAGAGCGGCGGCCCGATGTTCTACCTCCGCTACGGCCTGCCCGGCGGGCTGGGGCTGGTGCTGGGCGGGGCGTTCGCCGTGTTCGGCGCGATCGCCTCCTTCGGCATCGGCAACGGCACGCAGGCCAACACCGTGGCCCTCCAGATGGAGGACGTGTTCTCCATCCCGCCGTGGATTTCGGGCATCGTGCTCGTGGTGGTCACCGCCCTGGTGGTGATCGGCGGCATCAAGAGCATCGGCCGGTTCGCCTCGGCGGTCGTGCCGCTGATGATCGTCTTCTACATCGTCATCTCGCTGATGGTGCTCATCGCCCACATCGGCGAGCTGCCCGCCGCGCTGGCGCTGGTCTTCACCGAGGCGTTCACCGGCCGGTCGGCCGCCGGCGGCCTGCTGGGCTCGGCGCTGCTGTTCGCCATCCAGCAGGGCGTGGCGCGCGGCATCTTCTCCAACGAGTCGGGCCTGGGCACCGGCGGTATCGCCGCCGCCTCGGCCAAGACCGACCAGCCGGTGCGCCAGGCCATGGTGTCCATGACCCAGACCTTCATCGACACCATCATCGTGGTGTCGATGACCTGCCTGGTCATCATCGTCACCGGCGCCTGGGAGACCTCCACCGACGACGGCTCGCTGCTCACCGCCCAGGCGATGTCCGACGGCCTCGGCGCGATCTCGCCGGCGCTGGCCCCGCTGGGCACCTACGGCGTGGCGATCTCGGTGATGTTCTTCGCCTTCACCACCATCGTGGGCTGGTCCTACTACGGCGAGCGGTGCATCGACTTCCTCGTCGGGCGCAAGGGCGTGTTCCCGTTCCGCCTGGTGTTCGTGGCGGTGGTCTACATCGGCGCGACCGTGCCGCTGGACGTGATCTGGTCCTTCAGCGACATCGCCAACGGCCTGATGGCGCTGCCCAACCTCGTCGGGCTGCTGCTGCTGTCGGGCGTGGTGGTCGCCGAGACCAAGAAGTACTTCGCCAACCCCGACTGGAAGAACCCCGACTCCACGATCGTGGACGTCCGGCCGAGCTGACCGGGCCGGCCGCCGGCCCTCCGGGGTGGGCGGCCGGCGCGCGGCCTCTGAAGGGGGCGCCCCGCACCGCGCGGGGCGCCCCCTTCCGCTTGTCCCGCGTGTCCTCGGTTCTCCCCGCCCCGGGCGGCGGCCGTGTCAGCCGCGCCGCCCGGTGTCCTCCCACCAGGCGTGGAAGTGGTGCGTGGGGCCCTTGCCCCGGCCCACGTCGAGGTCGTCGGCGCGGCGCAGCGCCTCGGTGAGGTAGTCCTTGGCGTCGCGCACGGCGTCGTCGTAGTCGCGGCGGCGGGGCAGCAGGGCGGCGATCGCCGAGGACAGGGTGCAGCCGGTGCCGTGGGTGTTGCGGGTGGCCACGCGCTCGGCGGTGAACGTCGCCACCCGGCCGTCGGGGGCCACCAGCAGGTCGGTGCTGCTCTCCCCGTGCAGGTGGCCGCCCTTGAGCAGGACCCGGCGGGCACCCAGGTCCAGCAGGCGCTCGGCCTGCTCGCGCATGGACGTCAGGTCGTGGCGCTCCTCCTCGCCGAGGAGTTCGGCGGCCTCGGGCAGGTTGGGCGTGATGAGGTCGACCCGGGGGACCAGTCGGGTGCGCACCGCCTCGATCGCCTCGGGCGCCAGCAGCCGGTCGCCGCTCTTGGCGACCATCACCGGGTCCAGCACCACGTGCGGCGGCGCGTGGCGGTCCAGGGCGTCGGCGACGGCCTCGACCACCTCGGCGGTGGCCAGCATGCCGATCTTGACGGCGTCCACGCGCACGTCGGTGAGCAGGGTCTCCAACTGGGCGGCGACGAAGTGCGCCGGCACCTCGTGCACGCCGGTGACGCCCGTGGTGGACTGCGCGGTGAGCGCGGTGATCACGGCCATGCCGTAGCCGCCCAGGGCGGAGAACGTCTTGAGGTCCGCCTGGATCCCGGCGCCGCCGCTGGGGTCGCTGCCGGCGATGGACAGGATGTTGCTGCTGCTCACGGGCGTCCCTTCGGATGCTGGGTGGCGGGCCGGCGCCCGCGTCGGCGGCCGCCGCGCGTCCGGCGCGCCGCCCGCGCGGACCGGCCGTTCGCACCGGTCGGCGCCATGATCCCACGGGCGCTTGGGCCGGGCCGGGGTCAGGCCCGGCGCAACGAGTCCAGCGCGGCCTGGCGGGTCTGCGCCTCCTGCTCCCAGCGCTCGGGGTCGGCGCTGTAGACCACCATGGCGGCCCGGCCCTGGGAGTCGGCCACCAGCAGGCCGCTGCACATCCGCGGCACGCCCGACTCGGCGGTCTCGAAGGTCCACCGCGCGGCCGCGCCGGCCGGGTGGTCGACCTCCTCCAGGGTGATGCTGCGAAAGCCGGGCCGGCCCGCGTGCTCGGCCTCCAGGGCGCGCAGGTGCTCCACCGGGGTGGCGCCGTCGAGGTCCACCCGGGTCAGCAGGACGTCCTGGGCGGCGTCGGGCGCGGAGATCCGCAGGCCGTCCGGTTCCTGGGCGGCCGACCAGTCGCCGGGGGCGGCCACCCGGAACCCGTCGCCGGTGTGCTCCACGAACCCCTCGGGCAGCGGCGGGGCGTCCTGGAGGGCGTTGGCGTGGTCGGCGGCGGTGTTCTCGACCGAGGGGCTGGGGGCGGGGTCGTCGTTGATGAGCACGCTGGAGAGGTACTCCACCAGCAGCGGGGCCGCGATCAGGGTGAGCAGGCCGAGCAGGAGCGAGGCCAGCACCCGGGTCCAGCCGCGCCGGTCCAGGCGGGCCGGCGCCAGGCTCCCGGCGGTCATCGGGACGGCCGGGCGCAGCGGGGCGGAGTCCAGCAGGCCGGGGGCGCGGTCGGCGGCGGGGGTCTGCGGCAGGGAGCCGGAGACGTCGAGCTGGGTGGGGGTGGCGTCCTCGGCCCCGGCGCCGGCGACGACCCCGGCCAGCGCGGAGTCCAGCGCGGAGCCGCCCAGCCGGTGCTCGGGGTCGGGCTGGAGCATGCCGTTGAGCACGGGGCGCAGCGGGCCGGCGCGGCGGGGCGGGTCGGGCGGGGACTCCAGCGCGGCGGTGAGGCGGCCGGCGTTGGTGGGGCGCTCGAAGGCCGACCGGCCCTCCACGGCGAAGTACAGGGTGGCGCCCAGCGACCAGACGTCGGCGGCCGGCGACATCACGTTGTGCCGCAGCCGCTCGGGGGCGACGTAGCCCGGCGAGCCGGGCAGCTTGCCGGTGAGGGTCAGCTTGTCCTCGGAGTCCGACACCGCGATGCCGAAGTCGGAGAGCATGGCGCGGCCGTCGGGCAGCAGCATGACGTTGGCCGGCTTGACGTCGCGGTGCACCACCCCGGCCCGGTGCGCGCTGTCCAGCGCGGCGAAGATCTGGCGGCCGACCTCGGCGGTGCGGCGCGGCGACAGCGGCCCCTCCTCGGCCACGACCCGGTCCAGGCCCCGGCCGCTGACCAGCTCCATGACGATCCAGGGCCGCCCGCCCTCGCGGACCACGTCGTGGATGGTGACGATCCCGGGGTGGGTGCTCAGGCCCGCGCAGATGCGCGCCTCGCGCATGGTCCGGGCGATCAGCTCGTCGCGCTTGTCGGGGTCGAGGTCGGGGGCGACCCGCACCTCCTTGATCGCGACGTGGCGGTGCAGGAGTTCGTCCTCGGCGCGCCACACGGTGCCCATGCCGCCATGGCCGATCGGCTCAAGGAGCCGATAGCGGTCGGCGAGTACGTGGGAGGCCATGTGCACAGACCTTAGCGCGAGGGGCGACATTCATGGGGATCGCGGAGATCGCGCGGGTATTACCGGTTGGACACGTTGTGTCGGGGGGACAGCGGCTGACCTGCGCCGCAGCGCGGGCGCCCGCGCGGGCGGCGGCCGGCGCCCACCCCCGGGCGGGGGACCCCTTACCCCCGGGCGGTGCCCCGGCCGGTGCGGGCAGTGCGGGCTATGCCTGCCGCCCACCTGTAGTCCTGCTTGCCCACGGCCGTGCGCCGCACCCGGTCCACGAAGTGGATCGAGCGCGGCACCTTGAACCCGGCCAGCCGGGTGCGGCAGTGGGCGCGCAGCGCCTCGGCGTCGGGGCCGCCGCCGGGCGCCGGCGCCACGATCGCGGTCACCCGCTGGCCCAGCAGGTCGTCGGGCGCGGCCACCACGATCGCGTCCTCCACGCCGGGGTGCGCCTTGACGACCGACTCCACCTCCTCGGCGAACACCTTCTCCCCGGCGGTGTTGATCACCGCCGAGCCCCGGCCCAGCAGGGTCACCGTGCCGTCGGCCTCCACCGTGCCGTAGTCGCCCGACAGCACCCAGCGCCGCCCCTCGGCGTCCACGGGGAAGGTGCGCGCGGTGCCGGCGGGGTCGTTGTGGTAGCCCAGCGGGATGCGGCCGGTGCGGGCGATGCGGCCCACGCGGGCCGACCCCGGCGCCAGCGGGCGCAGGCGCTCGTCCAGCACGGCCACGCTGGCGCCCACCGCGAAGCGCGGCGCGCCCCCGCCGGCCACGCCGCACACCCCGGTCTCCGAGCCCCCGTAGCTGTCGTGCACCGCCAGCCCGGGCCGCCACGCCAGCCACAGGTCGCGCACCGCCGGGGTCAGCGGCGTGCCGCCGGAGGTCACCGCGGTCAGGTCCGGGCAGCGGTCGGGCACGGCGGTCAGCCGCTGGGCCAGCGGGCGCGCCATGGCGTCGCCGACCACCTGCACCGCCTGCGCGCGCTCGCGGTCGGCCAGGCGCACCGCCGCCTCGGCGTCGAAGGCCGGGGCGGTGTCCAGCACCACGGTGCCGCCGGTGAACAGGGTGCCCAGCGCGTTCCACTGCCCGGCGGCGTGCATCAGCGGCCCCAGCACCAGCAGCCGGCGCGGGGCGCGGTCGCGGGCGCGCTCGGCCACCTCCTCGGGCGAGGCGGCCCGGGGGGCGCCCGCCGGGCGCAGCTCCAGGGCGGCGCGGAACAGGTCGCACTGGCGCCACACCACGCCCTTGGGTCGCCCGGTGGTGCCGCCGGTGTAGAGCAGGTAGCGGGCCTCGCCGCCCGGGTCGGCCAGGCCGGGGTCGGGCCGGCCGGCCGCGCAGGCGAGCGCGGCCTCGTAGTCGGCGGCCGGCACACCCCAGGCGCCCGCCTCCGCGCTCTCGGCGGGGGCGGCCGGGGCGGCGCCCGCCGGGTCGGCCAGCAGCAGGACGCGGCGCAGCCGCGGCAGCAGTTCGGCGGCGCGCGTGAGCCGCGCGGCCAGGGCGCGCTCGGCCACCAGCGCGACCGCGCCGCTGTCGGCCAGGACGTGCACCAGTTCGGACTCGATGTAGCGGTGGTTGACGTTCACCGGCACCGCGCCGGCGCGCAGCGCGCCGAAGAACGCCTCAAGCCACTCCAGGCGGTTGTGCGCCAGGACCGCCACGCGCTCGCCGGGCGCCACACCGGCGCCGGCCAGGTGCGCGGCCAGGCGGTCGGCGCGGGCGAGGAGGTCGGCGTAGGTGGCGCGGCGCTCGCCGGCGACCACGGCGGTGCGTCCGGGCACGGCGGCGGCGACCGCCGCCAGCACGGCGGCCAGGGTCAGCCGCTCGGCGCCCTCGCGGGCGGGCGGGTGCGCCGGCCGGCGGGCGGCGGCGCGGGCTGTCTCAGTCATGGGTCCCCCAGGTCGCCGGTGTACCCGTGAACGCGTGTGACGACCGATCATGCCGCTATGGGGCGCGTCACAGCGGGGCGGGGGTGGGGGTGGCCGCGCCCGGCACCGGCGCGCCGGGTGGCCCAGGTCTGCCAGGCGTGGTGCGCTTTGTTCGTTAACCGAGCGGGTATCCCATGATCGAACATCGATCAAGGGCGATCGGAGGATCCTGGATGAGCGACACCCGCGGTCTGGGGAACCGGCCTGCCGGCGGCGACCCCGCCGGACCGGTCATGTCGACCACCGAACACATCCGGCTGGCCGAAACCCATTCAGCGCACAACTACAACCCCCTGCCCGTCGTCATCGCCGAAGGCGAGGGCGCCTGGGTCACCGACGTCGAGGGGCGCCGCTACCTCGACTGCCTGGCGGGCTACTCCGCCGTCAACTTCGGCCACCGCAACCCCGAACTCCTGGCCGCCGCGCACCACCAGCTCGACCGCGTCACCCTGACCAGCCGCGCGTTCTACAACGACCAGTTCGCGCCGTTCGTCACCGCCCTGGCCCAGCTCGCCGGCAAGGACCAGGTCCTGCCGATGAACTCCGGCGCCGAGGCCGTCGAGACCGCCGTCAAGGTCGCCCGCCGCTGGGCCTACGACGTCAAGGGCGTGCCCGCCGACACCGCCACCATCGTCGTGGCCGGCGGCAACTTCCACGGCCGCACCACCACCATCGTCTCCTTCTCCGAGGACCCCGACGCCTACGGCGGCTACGGCCCCTACACCCCCGGCTTCCGCATCGTCCCCTACGGCGACGCCGCCGCCGCGGCCGCGGCCGTCGACTCCACCACCGCCGCCGTGCTGGTCGAACCCGTCCAGGGCGAGGCCGGCGTGATCGTCCCGCCCAACGACTACCTCCCCCGCCTGCGCGAGATCTGCGACCGCACCCGCACCCTGCTCATCGCCGACGAGGTCCAGTCGGGCCTGGGCCGCACCGGCACCGTGCGCGCCTGCGAGCACAGCGGCGCCGTGCCCGACGCCTACCTGTTCGGCAAGGCGCTGGGCGGCGGCATCCTCCCGGTGTCGGCCATGGTCGCCGACGAAGACGTGCTCGGCGTCATCAAGCCCGGCCAGCACGGCAGCACCTTCGGCGGCAACCCGCTGGCCGGGGCCATGGGCCGCACCGTGGTCCGCATGCTGCGCGAGGGCCCCTACCTCGACAACGCCCGGCGGCTGGGCGAGGTCCTGCGCACCCGGCTCAAGGAGTTCGTCGGCAACGGCGTGGTCGCCGCGCGCTCCATCGGGCTGTGGGCGGGCGTCGACGTCGACCCCGCCCTGGCCACCGGCCGCCAGTTGTGCGAGCTGATGGCCGAACGCGGCGTCCTGGTCAAGGACACCCACGGGTCCACCATCCGGCTGTCGCCGCCGCTGGTGATCACCGAGGACGAACTGAACTGGGCGCTGGACCAGCTCGCCGCCGTCCTGCGCGGCCTGGGCGCCGCCCGCGCCTGACCCGCGTCTGGCCCGCGCCGGCCGCGCCCCGGGGAACCGGGGCGCGGCCCGGCCCGGGTCGGCTAGGCAGTGTTTTTTGAACGGGTGAGGTCGCGCAGCCAGATGCGGATGGAGGCGAGTTGGACGGTTCCGTCATAGACCGCGGCCCTCTTGTCGTACCTGGTCGCGACCGCCCTGTTCTGCTTGAGC
>NZ_JAJAQC010000065.1 GCF_027604915.1 Streptomonospora mangrovi | reverse complement strand
CGGGTCGATCCTCGCACAGGCGGCGGGGACGCCGCGGGCGGCGCCCCGTGGGGGCGGCGCGGCGGCGCCCGCCGCCCGGGGCCGGGCGCCCGCGCGGTGCGCGGTGCGGCCCCGTCGTGACTTCGCGGCCCTTCCGTGGCGGTGCGGCGGTTGCGGCGGTGCGGACGCGGTGGGGCGGCGGATCAGCCGCGGCCCAGGACCACGGTCCAGTAGATGCGGCCGGAGGCGTCGTAGGCCCCGGCGCCGATCTCGGTGTGCCCGCAGTCCAGCATGATGCGGCGATGGCTGGAGCTGTTCCTCCAGTCGCGCACGGCCTCGGCGGCGGTGCTCTGGCCCCGGGCGATCAGCTCCCCCGACCAGTGCCGGTAGCCCTCGGCCTCGGCGCGGTCGTCGCCCCGGTCGCCGTTGGCGCTCGCGTGGGTGAGCCGGTCGCGCCGGCCCATGTCGGCGGCGTGCTTGCGCGCGGCGTCGGTCAGCCGGTCGTCCTCGCGCAGGCGCGCGCAGCCGGCGCCGGTGTGGGCCGCGTTGACCTCGCTCACCAGCGACTGGGCGTGCGAGGAGCCCGACCCGCCCTGCGTCCCGCCGGTCGACCAGGGCGGCTCGGGCGCGGTGCCGGGCCGTTGCGGTGCGACCGGCGGCTCGGGCGCGGTGGGCCAGGTGTCGGCCCCGGCGGGCGCGGTGCCCAGCGCGGCGGCGCAGGCCAGGCCGGCCAGCACCGCCGTACCGCGCCGGCGGGCGGGACCGCGCCCGGCCCGCGCCCGCCGGCGCGGCTCACCCGGCGGCGGTGCTGTAGGTGACGTTGACATGGGCTCCTCCCAGGCCGGCGGTGTAGGTGGTGGTGCGGTAGACGACGGTGCCGTCGGCGCGCGTGAAGCTCTTGACCACGGTGACGACGGCGGACTCGTGGTTGGCGGCGGTGCCGCCGCCGAAGAATGCGGCCTCGGCGGAGGCGGCGGCGGGCGCGGCGAGCGCGAACACCGGGACCGCGGCGGCGATGAGGCCGGCGCGGCGTAGAAAACCGTTCATCTGTCCTGCTTTCCGTTGGACGCGGGCGGACGGCCCGCGGGAATTCGCGGCAAATGGTCGCAATCGACTGACTACGTACCGTAATCAGCGTGGAACGAGAACGGGGCCGGACACCCGCGGTGCCCGGCCCCCGGTCGGGCCGCCGCGGCCCGTTGGCCGCGGCGGCCTCAACCGCGCATTCGCGTGCTGACCCTAGTCCGCGACGCTGGTCACGCTGTAGGTACCGGCACCCTTGGGACCAGCGAAGTCGGCGTGCTTGTGGTAGAACGACCAGCCGCCGCCGTTCTTGTCGCCCTTGCCGTCGCCGTGGCCGTCACCGGCGGCGGCGAACACCCCGTAGGAGGTGGCGCCGTTCGGGCCGGCGGCCGTGGCCTCGGCGGCGTAGCCGCTGTCGGCCATCGCGATGGACTGGGCGGACAGCACGATCGCGGGCGCGGCGAGCGCGGCGATGGCGAGGCGGCGCAGAGTCGTGCGCTTCATAGGTCAGGTTCCCCTCTCGTATAGGTCGGACCCCGTGTCCGGCCTGCGGCGGCCCGTCCCGGGCGCCACAGGGAATCTGTCCGCAAACCACCTCGATGTAACACTATGAATTTGATTCACTACGTAAAGTAATCATTGTCATCCATGGCGGATGATTGGTCGACAAAGCGCATGGAGCATATCTAGCCGACAAAAGGCGACAATTCACCCAGGACAAATGGTGCTTACCTGACGAAACACATGCGTGGCGGCCACCCGGCGCCGGCGGGACCGTCCTCACCCGGCGGCGCCGCCCGGGCGGACGTGCACCACGTCCCCGGCGCTCAGCGGCCGCTCCTCCCCCGCCTCCGTGCGCACGACCAGGCGGCCCTCGGCGTCCACCCCCGCCGCCCGGCCCTCCACCCGGCGGTCCCCGGGCAGATGGACCCGCACGTCGCGGCCGATGGTCCGGCAGTGCCGCCGGTACTCCCGGGCCAGCCCGGCCGCCTCGGCGTCGCCGCCGGCTGCGGTCCAGTCGGTGTAGCGCCGGGCGAACTCCTCCAGCAGCGCGCGCAGCAGCGCGTCGCGGTCGGCGCCCGGCGCGCCGCACAGCGCCAGCGACGTCGCGGTCTCCACCGGCAGCTCCGCGCGCTCCTGCGACACGTTCAGCCCGATCCCGATGACCACCCCCGGCCCGGCCGCCGCGCCGCCGCCCTCGGGCGGCGGGAACGCGGCCTCGGCGAGGATTCCGGCGAGCTTGTGCTCGCCGTCGCCCGAGAGGAGGTCGTTGGGCCACTTCAGCGCGGCGGTCACCCCCGCCGCGCGCTCCACGGCCGCCACGGCGGCGGCGCCCATCATCAGCGACAGCCAGCCCACCCGCGCTGCCGGCACCGCCGGGCGCACCAGCACCGACAGGGTCAGCGCGGCGCGCGGTGGCGTGGTGAAGCCCCGGTCCAGGCGCCCGCGCCCGGCGGTCTGGTGCTCGGTGACCAGGACCGCGCCCTCGGGTTCGCCCGCGCGCGCCCGCTCCAGCAGCGCGGTGTTGGTGGAGGCCATCGCGGGGACCACCGTGAGGGTGCGCCACAGCCCGCCCGGACGCACCAGGGCGCGCTCCAGTTCGGCCGCGCGCAGCGGCGGCCGCCCGCCCGCCAAGCCGGGGTCCGGCCGGGAGGGGGTGGGAGACGGGGATGCGGATGCGGAGTCGTCAGCGCCCATGGGGCCATTCAACCGCCCTTGGGCGGTGCGCACGGCCGCACGGGGTGGCGGGGCCGGGACGGGCGGCAGGCCACGCGGGGTGGCGGGGTGGCGGGGCCGGGCACACGGCGCGCACCGATGGGCGGACCGCCGACGCGCGGCGTGCATGCGGCGGACCTACGTGGGTGGGTGGTCCGGCGGCGCGCCGCCGGACCACCCGGCGGCCTCAGCCGGTGTTCTGGAGGCCGGCGGCCACGCCGTTGACCGTCAGCAACAGCAGCCGCTCCAGGTGGCGCTGGTCCTCCTCGGAGAGGTCGCGCGCCTCCTCGCCGCGCAGCGCCTCCAGCGCCCGCAGTTGCAGATGGGACAGCGCGTCCACGTAGGGGTTGCGCAGGTCCACCGCGCGCGACAGCACCCGGCGGTTCTCCAGCAGCCGCTGGTGCTTGGTGACCTTGAGCACGAGGTCGCGGGTGCGGTCGTACTCGGCCAGCACCAGCTCGGTCAGCTCCGGCCGCCCGCCCAGCGCCAGGTAGCGCTCGGCGATGGTGCGGTCGGTCTTGGCCAGGCTCATCTCGGCGTTGTCCAGCAGCGAGGAGAACAGCGGCCACTCGGTGTAGGCCGCGTGCAGCGCCTCGACGTCCGCCACGGCCGCCAGGCCGGTGCCCAGGCCGAACCAGCCGGGCAGGTTCACGCGGGTCTGGGTCCAGGCGAACACCCACGGGATGGCGCGCAGGTCGTCCAGCCCGCGCGCGGCGCCGCGCCGCGCCGGGCGCGAGCCCAGCCGCAGCTCGCCCAGCTCCTCCAGCGGGCTGACCCGGGAGAACCACTCGGCGAACCCGTCGGTGTCGACCAGTCCGCGGTAGGCGCGGTGCGCGGCCTCGGCGATGCGGTCGGCCAGTTCCCGGTGCTTGGCCGACGCCGCGCGGGCGCGCTCCTGCACCTGCTCGGTGCCGGCCATGAGGACCGCGTGGCCCACCTGCTCGATGTGGCGGTGGGCGATGGCGCGCTGGCCGTAGCGGGCGAAGATGACCTCGCCCTGCTCGGTGACCTTGAACCGGCCGGCGACCGAGCCCGGCGCCTGGGCCAGCAGCGCCCGGCTGGCCGGGCCGCCGCCGCGGCCCAGCGACCCGCCGCGGCCGTGGAACAGGGTGAGCCGGACGCCGTTGCGCTCGGCCCACTCGGCGAGCTGGGCCTGGGCGTCGTAGAGGCGCAGGGTGGCGCTGACCGGGCCGACGTCCTTGGCGGAGTCGCTGTAGCCCAGCATGACCTCCATGCGGCGGCCGGTCTGCTCCAGGCGCTGCGCCATCTCGGGGAGCCGGAGCATGCCGTCGAGCACCCGCGGCGACGCCTCCAGGTCGGCGCCGGTCTCGAACAGCGGGATGACGTCGAGCACGGGCGCCCGCCCGGCGGGCATGGCGTGGCGGGCCAGCTCGTAGACGGCGGCGATGTCCTCGGCCGAGCGGGTGAAGCTGACGATGTAGCGGCGGCAGGCGTCGACCCCGAACCGCTCCTGGATCCAGGCGACCACCCGGAGCGTGGCCAGCACCTCGCGGGTGCGCTCGGAGGGCTCCTCGCCGGCGCGCAGCTCGGCCAGCGCCTGGGCGTGCACGGCGCTGTGCTGGCGGATCTCCAGTTCGGCGAGGTGGAACCCGAAGGTCTCGGCCTGCCAGACCAGGTGCTGCAACTCGCCGTTGGCCTGGCGCACCGCGCCGGCGCGGGTGAGGGAGTCCTGGACGGTGCGCAGGTCGGCGAGGAACGCCTCGGGGTTGGGGTAGGCGAGGTCGGCGTTGCGCTCGCGGGTGGCGCGCAGCCGCTCGGTGGCGAACAGCAGGGCCTGGCGGTGCGGCTCGTTGGGCGAGCGCTTGGCGATCTCGGCCATGGTCCGCGGGTAGCCGGCCTCGATGGCGGCCAGGTGGTCGCGCAGGTCGGGGCTGGCCGGGGTGAGGTTGGCGTAGGCGGTGAGCGTGCGCGCGATCCGGCCGCAGGCGTTCTCCAGCGCCCGCAGCACGTGCTCGGACTGGATCGCGATGGCCTCGCGGGTGATGTCGTGGGTGACGAACGGGTTGCCGTCGCGGTCGCCGCCGATCCAGCTCCCGTAGCGCACGAAGGCGGGGGCGCGGGCGGGTTCGCGGCCGGTGCCCTCGGGGTCGATCGCGGCGTCCAGGGACCGGTAGATCTGCGGGACCACCTGGAAGATCGTCTCGTCGAAGGCGGCGAGGGCGGTGCGGACCTCGTCCAGCGGGTCGAGCTTGGTGTAGCGCAACTGGGAGGTGCGCCACAGCAGGTCGATCTCCTCCAGCAGGCGGCGCCGGGTCTCGGCCTCGGCGGAGCTGCCGGGGTGGGCGGCGTGCAGCTTCTCCAGTTGCCCGCTGATGCGCAGGATGGAGGTGGAGACCGCCCGGCGCCGCGCCTCGGTGGGGTGCGCGGTCAGCACGGGGTGGAACTCCATGTTGGCGACCATGTCGCGCAGCGCGTCCTCGCCGACGTCGGCGCGGATGGCGCGCACGGCGGCGGCCAGGGACTCCCGGGGCGGGTTGTCGGCGTCGTCGCGCTCGCGCAGGGCGCGGATGCGCTGGTGCTCCTCGGCCAGGTTGGCCAGGTGGAAGTAGACGGTGAAGGCGCGGGCGACCTGCTTGGCCCGCTCCAGGGGCCAGGAGGCCACGAGTTCGGTGATCTCGGCGCCGTCGACCGCCCCGTCGCGCGCGCCGATGACGGCGCGCCGCAGCCGCTCGACGTCGTCGAGCAGGTCGGCCCCGCCGCTCTCGGCCAGGACCGTGCCGAGCATGCCGCCCAGCAGCCGGACGTCGCCGCGGAGCTGGTCGGGAATCTCCTGGCGAGCACTGTCGCGTTCCGCGCTTACCGCTGTCATGTGCACGACCTTACCCAGATTGGTCTGAACCTCTCCCAACGAAGACGGACGATAGCGCGAACACTTCAAAGGCCCGTGGACCGCAGCCCCTGGTTGGGGTGGTGGGAGGTTGAGCGGGCGATCACCGGGCCGCTCATCGGCGGTTGAGGTGGGCGACGGGGGCGACGACGGCGGCCCGGGAGCTCGGGTAAGCGGTTTCCGTGTGCCAGGGCGGGCGGTTGAGGTGGGCGACGGGGGCGGCGACAGCAGCGGGTGGCCGGTGCGGGCGGGACCGGTTCGGCATGGCGGCGGCCGCGCGGGCGAAGGGGAGCGGGGCGCGGGACTCCTGACCGCTGCTCCGCCGCCTGCGTGCGGTTGGCGGCGGCCCCCTCGAACCCCAAACAGGACAAGCCGGTCACCATCCCCCTGGGATCTCACATGGTAAGACGAAAACGTCCGCTTTCACCACGAGATGCGCCTACGGGTCGCCGTTTCAAAGAAAAGAGCACTTTCGCCGTCCCTAGAAACGGGCATAACAGGCAAAGCGACACGGCGTGCACTCCTGGCGTCTCACTATGTGGTCAGCGAGCTCCCCGCATGCCCCCTTGAACACCCCTGGAGTGGTGACACTGAAGGATGAAAAGGACAAGACGCAACAAAGAGCCGCCTTGTATACCGTCGACACGCGAGTTTGATTCGCCGCCCCGGATCGGCCGCCCTCCTGGGCCACCTGAGGTAAGACTGAACCCTGTCGGCCCCCGCCCGCCTTCGGCGCCCCGTCGCGGCCCCGGCCATCCGCCCCGGGCACCGGTGACCGCTGACCCGGACCACCCTCCGCCGTCGCCGCCCCGTCGCCCACCCCAACCCGCGACAACCTGAACGGTCTCTCCACCCCCTGGCCAGGGACGACACCCTCCCCCACGCCCCATCCACCACCCCGCCCACCCCCCGGCAACCTCGGGGGTGGCGCGCCCCTTCGTCCGGTTGCGGAGTTATCGTGTGGCGTTATGGCCACCGAAGCCCCTGAACCCCTGCCCGCGGCCGAGATCGACGTCCACACCACCGCGGGCAAGCTCGCCGACCTTCAGCGCCGCCGCTACGAGGCGGTCCACGCCGGGTCGCAGCGGGCCATCGACAAGCAGCACGCCAAGGGCAAGATGACCGCCCGCGAGCGCATCGACGCCCTCCTGGACCCGGGCTCCTTCGTGGAGCTGGACGCCCTGGCGCGGCACCGCTCCACGGGATTCGGGCTGGAGGCCAACCGCCCCTACGGCGACGGCGTCGTCACCGGCTACGGCACGGTCGACGGCCGCCCGGTCGCGGTGTTCAGCCAGGACGTCACCGTCTTCGGCGGCTCCCTGGGCGAGGTCTACGGCGAGAAGATCGTCAAGGTGCTCGACCACGCCCTCAAGACCGGCTGCCCGGTGATCGGCATCAACGAGGGCGGCGGCGCGCGCATCCAGGAGGGCGTGGTCGCGCTCGGGCTCTACGCCGAGATCTTCAAGCGCAACACCCACGCCTCCGGCGTCATCCCGCAGATCTCGCTGATCATGGGCGCCGCGGCGGGCGGGCACGTGTACTCCCCCGCGCTCACCGACTTCGTCGTCATGGTCGACCAGACCTCCCAGATGTTCATCACCGGCCCCGACGTCATCAAGACGGTCACCGGCGAGGACGTGACGATGGAGGAGCTGGGCGGCGCGCGGGCGCACAACACCAAGTCCGGCGTGGCCCACTACATGGCCTCCGACGAGCAGGACGCGCTCGACTACGTCCGCGAGCTGCTGTCCTACCTCCCGGCCAACAACCTGGAGGACCCCCCGCTCGCCGAGGGCCCCGACGAGCCCGAAGTCACCGACGCCGACCGCGAGCTGGACACCTTCGTGCCCGACTCCGCCAACCAGCCCTACGACATGCACCGGGTGATCGAGCACGTCCTGGACGACGGCGCCTTCCTGGAGGTGCACGCCCAGTTCGCCACCAACATCGTGGTCGGCTACGGGCGGGTCGAGGGCCGGCCGGTGGGCGTGGTGGCCAACCAGCCGATGAGCCTGGCCGGCTGCCTGGACATCGACGCCTCCGAGAAGGCCGCCCGGTTCGTGCGCACCTGTGACGCCTTCAACATCCCGGTGCTGACCTTCGTGGACGTCCCCGGATTCCTGCCCGGCACCGACCAGGAGTGGAACGGGATCATCCGCCACGGCGCCAAGCTGATCTACGCCTACGCCGAGGCCACCGTCCCGCTGATCACCGTGATCACCCGCAAGGCGTTCGGCGGCGCCTACGACGTCATGGGCTCCAAGCACCTGGGCGCCGACGTCAACCTGGCCTGGCCCACCGCACAGATCGCGGTCATGGGCGCCCAGGGGGCCGTCAACATCCTGCACCGGCGCACCCTGGCGGCGGCCGAGGACGTGGAGGCCGAGCGCGCCCGGCTGGTCCAGGAGTACGAGGACGCCCTGCTCAACCCCTACGCCGCCGCCGAACGCGGTTACGTCGACGGCGTGGTGCTGCCCTCGGAGACCCGGGTGGCGGTGGCCAAGGCCCTGCGCGCGCTGGCCGGCAAGCGCGAGCAGCTCCCGCCCAAGAAGCACGGGAACATCCCGCTGTGACCGGGCGGTCCGCGCGGCGGACGAGCAGGGGCAGGACGGGCCGGGGCCAGGCGAGCCGACGGCAGACGTGCAGGCGGCAGACATCCAGGCGGCAGTCGAGCAGGGGGTGGCGATGACGACGAACCCGGAGGGGCCGGCCCCCGGCCCCGCCCCGTTCCTGCGGGTGGTCCGCGGCGACCCCTCGCCCGAGGAGGTCGCGGCGCTGGTGGCGGTGCTGACGGCGCGCGCCCGCGCCGTGCGGGCCGCCCGCGCCGCGCGCGGGGCCGCCCGGGAGGCGCCGCCCTCGGGCTGGTGCGACCGCGCGCGGCTGGTGCGCCGCCCGCCGGCCCCCGGGCCGGGCGCCTGGCGCGCCGCCTACGGCCCCGGCTGAGCCGGCCCGGCGCTCCCTAGACTTTCCACCACAGGCGCGGATCCCCGCCGACGCCGGACCAGGAGGTTTTTCGACCGTGCGTAAAGTTCTGATCGCCAACCGCGGCGAGATCGCGGTCCGCGTGGCGCGCGCCTGCCGCGACGCCGGGATCGGCAGCGTCGCGATCTACGCCGAGCCGGATCTGGACGCCCTCCACGTCAAGGTCGCCGACGAGGCGTACGCGCTGGGCGGGCGCACCCCGGCGGAGTCCTACCTCGACATCGGCAAGATCCTGGCCGTCGCCGAGCGGGCCGGCGCCGACGCCGTCCACCCCGGCTACGGCTTCCTCGCCGAGAACGCCGACTTCGCCCAGGCCGTCATTGACGCCGGGCTGACCTGGATCGGCCCGCCGCCCGCGGCCATCACCGCGCTGGGCGACAAGGTCGCGGCCCGCCACATCGCGCAGAAGGTGGGCGCGCCGCTGGTGGCCGGCACCCCCGACCCCGTGTCGGGCGCCGAGGAGGTCGCGGCCTTCGCCGCCGAGCACGGCCTGCCCATCGCGATCAAGGCGGCCTTCGGCGGCGGCGGGCGCGGGCTGAAGGTCGCCCGCACCCTGGAGGAGGTCCCCGACGCCTACGAGTCGGCGGTGCGCGAGGCCGTGGCGGCGTTCGGCCGCGGCGAGTGCTTCGTGGAGCGCTACCTGGACCGCCCCCGCCACGTCGAGACCCAGTGCCTGGCCGACTCCCACGGCAACGTGGTGGTGGTCTCCACCCGCGACTGCTCCCTCCAGCGCCGCCACCAGAAGCTGGTCGAGGAGGCCCCGGCGCCCTTCCTCAGCGACGCCCAACTGGAGCTGCTCTACAGCTCCTCCAAGGCGATCCTGCGCGAGGCCGGCTACGTGGGCGCCGGCACCTGCGAGTTCCTGGTCGGCCAGGACGGCACGATCTCGTTCCTGGAGGTCAACACCCGCCTCCAGGTGGAGCACCCGGTGTCGGAGGAGGTCGCCGGCATCGACCTGGTGCGCGAGATGTTCCGCGTCGCCGACGGCGCCGAACTCGGCTACGGCGACCCGGTTCTGCGCGGCCACTCCATCGAGTTCCGCATCAACGCCGAGGACGCCGGGCGCAACTTCATGCCCGCCCCGGGCACCATCACCTCGCTGAACCTGCCGGGCGGGCCGGGCGTGCGGGTCGACACCGGCTGCGAGGTCGGGTTCACCGTGCCCCAGGCGTTCGACTCCATGGTGGCCAAGCTCATCGTCACCGGCCGCACCCGCGCCGAGGCCCTGGAGCGCTCGCGGCGGGCGCTGGCGGAGTTCGAGGTGGGCGGCATGCCCACCGTCATCCCGTTCCACCGGGCGGTGGTCGACGACCCGGCGTTCGCGCCGGCCGACCCCCAGACCCCGTTCTCCGTCTACACCCGGTGGATCGAGACCGAGTTCGACAACACCATCCCGCCCTACGCCGGCGCCACCGAGCAGGCCGAGGCGGCCGAGCGCACCCCGGTCACCGTCGAGGTCGGCGGCCGGCGGCTGGAGGTCGTGCTGCCCGCCGGGCTCGGCGCCGACCTCGGCTCCGACCTCGGCGCGGGCGGGGGCGCGGGCCGGCCGGCCCGCCGCTCGGCGCGCCGGGGCGGCGGCACCGGGGGCACCCCGGCGGCGGCCGGCGGCGACTCCCTGGTCTCGCCGATGCAGGGCACCGTGGTGAAGGTGGTGGCCGAGGACGGCCGGCAGGTCGCCGAGGGCGACCCGGTGGTGGTCATCGAGGCGATGAAGATGGAGCAGCCGCTGACCGCGCACAAGTCCGGCGTGGTCACCGGCCTGTCGGTGCGCGCGGGCGACGCGCTGAGCAGCGGCGGCGTGGTCTGCGAGATCAAGGACGCCTGAGCCGCAGCCCCCTGCCCCGGCCGGCGGCTCCCGGCCGGCTCCTGATCGGCTTCTGATCGGCTCCTGGTCGGCTCCTGACCGACTGACGCGAGGGCCGGCCCGCACACCGGCGGCACCGCCGGCGGACGGGCCGGCCCTCGCGCGTGCGGCGCGGGCGCGTCCGCGCTGGTCGTAGGGCCACCCCCGTCGCGACCGTCGAAGTGAGCGCAGGCTAACCTAATCTCCATCCCGGAACCGGGGGCGTCCCGGTCGCGGCCGGGGGACGGTCCGCGTGCCCGCGCGGCCCGCGCCCGGACGCGGGTCCCCGCGGACGCGGGACGGGCGCACGCCCGTCCGAGCAGGAATGTCAGGAGAGCACGTTGGTCAAGACAGCACACCCGTGGCCCGGCACAGGCGCGCCGGTCATCTCCCGGCGCAGCGCGCTGCTCGGCCTGGGCGGCGCTGCCGCGCTGGGCCTCACCGCCTGCGGCCCTCCGCCCACCGAGGACTCCGGCGGCGGCCCCGCCCGCCGGGTCAAGCACCGGTACGGCACCGCGGAGATCTCCGGGCGGCCTTCGCGCGTGGTGACGGTCGGGCTGACCGAGCAGGACTACGTCATGGCGCTGGGCGTGACCCCGGTGGGCGTGCGCGAGTGGTTCGGCGGGCACGACGGCGCCCTGTGGCCGTGGGCGGCCGAACTCCTGGGCGAGGACGCCGTGCCCGAGGTGCTGCCGGTGGAGGAGCTGAACTTCGAGCAGATCGGGTCGCTGCGCCCGGACCTGATCCTGGGCGTGAACTCCGGCCTCACCGAGGAGGAGTACACCAAGCTCGCCGAGATCGCCCCCACCATCGCCCAGGCTCCCGACCACGCCGACTACGGCGCGCCCTGGCAGGAGATCGCCGCGATGGTCGGCACCGCGCTGGACCGCCGCGAGGAGGCCGACGCGCTGGTCGCCGACATCGAGGAGCGCTTCGAGCGGGTGCGCGCCGACCACCCGGAGTTCGCCGAGTCCACCGGCCTGCTCGCCACCTCCATCGAGGGCGAGGCGTGGGCCTACGCCGAGGGCCCGGCGCCGGGCTTCCTCACCCAGCTCGGGTTCGCCCTGCCGGAGAAGGCCGAGGCGCTGTTCACCGACGAGGAGCGCGCGCCCAAGCAGGTCAGCCTGGAGAAGCTGGAGGTGCTGGAGGCCGACGTGGTGCTGGTGGGCCTCTACGGCGACCCCGAGGACAGCGTCGCCCGCACCGACGTCTTCTCCGAACTGGACGCCGCCAAGGAGGGCCGCGTCCTGGAGATGCCGGAGATGAGCCGCCTCAACGGCGCGCTGTCCTTCGGCTCGGTGCTCAGCTTCCCCTACGCGCTGGACGAGCTGGTGCCGCGCCTGGTCGACCTGGTCGACGGCGACCCCGGCACCGAGCCCGCCGAGGTGGAGTAGCCCGCCGGGCGCGCCCCGGTACGTGAACGGCCGGGAGGGGGCAGCCGCCGCCCCCTCCCGGCTTCGGCGTGTGCGGCCCGCCCGCCATGGCGCGGCCCGGCCGTACGGCCCTCGGCCGAGTGGAAGTTCCGGCCTTCCGGTGTGATCCGCGTGACATCGCACCGCCGTTGGGGAATAACCGGACAGTGGCCGCCATTGTGGACGTTTGTGACGAATCTTTGGGGCCTCACCGTGCGCCGGCACATCGACCTGTGCCGTGTCGCGTCGCAGGCGTGTCCCGGGGTCTGACCCTTCCCAGACCCGGCCGCCGCCGTCCCCCGCGCGCGCACCCGTGCGCGCCCACGTCCCCCGGAGCGGCCCCGCCCACCCGTGGGGCCCCCGATTCGCCCTGACCCAGGAGTCACTCCGTGCTATCCGCACTCCGCCGCGTACCCTTCGCCGTCCAGGTGATCGCCGCCCTCGTGGTCGGCGTCGGCCTGGGTGTCGTGGCCCGCCAGCTCGGCGGCACCGCCGACGACCCCAACTGGCTGGCCGTCACCCTCGACACCATCGGCTCGACCTTCGTGACGCTGCTCCAGACGATCGTGCCGCCGCTGATCGTGCTGGCCGTCATCTCCTCGATCGCCAACCTGCGCCACACCTCCAACGCCGCCCGCCTGGCCGGGCAGACCCTGCTGTGGTTCGCCATCACCGCGCTGATCGCCGTCGCCATCGGCATCGGGCTGGGCCTGGTCTTCCAGCCCGGCGTCAACGCCGGCGTGGACGCCGGCGCGGCCGAGGCGCCCGACGCCGGCTCGCACGGCTCGTGGCTGGCGTTCCTGGAGAGCCTGGTCCCGGTCAACATCCTGGGCCTGACCGCCGGCACCGCCGAGGAGGGCGGCGCGCTCACCACCAGCCTCGACTTCAACGCGCTCCAGCTCATCGTCATCGCCATCGCGATCGGCGTGGCGGCGGTGCGCGTGGGCCCCTCGGCCGAGCCGTTCCTGGCCTTCACCCGCTCGGCCCTGAGCGTGGTGCTCAAGGTCCTGTGGTGGGTCATCCGCCTGGCCCCGCTGGGCACCGTGGGCCTGCTGGGCAACGCGGTCTACAGCTACGGCTGGACCACCGTGGGCGCCCTGGGCCGGTTCGCCGTGGCGATCTACGTCGGCCTGGCCCTGGTGCTGTTCGTCGTCTACCCCATCCTGGCCCGCCTCCACGGCCTCTCGCCGCTGAAGTACTTCACGGGCGTGTGGCCCGCCGTGCAGCTCGGCTTCGTCTCGCGCTCCTCGATGGGCACCATGCCGGTGACCGAGCGGGTGGCCGAGCAGAACCTGGGCGTGCCCCGGCACTACGCCTCCTTCGCGGTGCCCTTCGGCGCCACCACCAAGATGGACGGCTGCGCCGCGATCTACCCGGCCATCGCCGCGATCTTCGTGTCGCAGTTCTACGGGGTGCCGCTGGGCATCACCGACTACCTGCTGATCGTGTTCGTGTCGGTGATCGGGTCGGCGGCCACCGCCGGCACCACCGGCGCCACCGTGATGCTGACGCTGACCCTGTCCACCGTGGGACTGCCGCTTGAGGGCGTGGGCCTGCTGCTGGCGGTCGACCCGATCCTGGACATGGGCCGCACCGCCACCAACGTGGCCGGTCAGGCGCTGATCCCGGCGGTCGTCGCCAAGCGCGAGGGCATCATCGACCTGGTGCGCTACAACGCGCCGCGCGGGCTGGACGGGTTCGTCGCCGACGCCGACGCCCCGGCGCCGGCCACCCGCGCCGGCGCCGACACCGCCGAGGCGACCGGCACCGACGACACCGACGGCAGCGCCGCGACCGCCGGGTCGGACGCCGACGGCGCCGCCGAGCCGGCCGAGCCCGCCAAGGCGGCCGGGTCCACCCCGGCGTCCTCGGCCTGAGCGCGGGCGCGCCGCGCCCGCACCGTCCACCGCACCACATCGCACCACCCGCACCATCCGCATCACCGCGACACCGCCACGGGCGGCCCGCCGGACCCGGCGGGCCGCCCGTAGTGTGGGGGGCATCAGGTCGTGGATCACAGCCCGCGGTTCCCCCGGGGGAACCTTCCGGTCCTCCTGTTCGTCTAGATCAGATGAGGGAGGCGAGAGGAACGATCATGTTGCGCCGCTTGGTACTACCCGCCCTGCTCGCCGCGGGGCTCACTGTCATGGCAGCGGCACCGGCCAGCGCCGATGCTCCCCCCGCGAACGACGTCGTCGACGCGCTGCGGAACGAGAACGTCTTCGTCGACCCCGCCGTCAGCACCGAGGAACTCCCGCAGGCCGAGCGGGACACCCTCGCTGACGCGGCGGACTCCGCGGCCAACCCCACCTACTACGTGATCCTCGGCTCGGAGACCTTCAACTCCGAGGCCAGCGTCGAGGGCTACCTCTCCGACATCCAGGCCGAGGTCGGCGACGGCACCTACGCCGTCCTGGCCGGGTCGCAGGAGCTGATCATCGACTCCACCGACCTGAGCCCCGAGGAGAACCAGGCGCTGGAGCAGGAGCTGCTGGCCCGGGGCGAGGGCCAGATCGACACCCTGGTCGCCGTGCCCGAGGTCGTCGAGGAGCAGGAGTCCGCCGACGCCGCCTCCGGCGTGTTCGGCGCCCTGCTGCTGGGCCTGCTGGTGCTGGCCGTCGCCGCCGGCGGGTTCTTCCTCTACCGCGGCAAGAAGCGCCGCGAGGAGCAGAAGGCCAAGGAGCTGGCCGAGATCAAGCAGATGGCCACCGAGGACGTGGTCCGGCTGGGCGAGGACATCGCGCGCCTGGAGATCGACGTCGCCAAGGTCGACGACCTCACCCGCGCCGACTACACCCACGCCATGGACTCCTACGACCGCGCCAAGGTCACGCTGGACACCATCCGCGAGCCCGAGCAGGTCCAGCAGGTCACCAACGCGCTGGAGGACGGCCGCTACTACATGGTCGCCACCCGGGCGCGCATGGCCGGCGAGCCCGTGCCCGAGCGCCGCCAGCCCTGCTTCTTCAACCCGCAGCACGGCCCCTCGCGCCAGGACGTCGCGTGGGCACCGCCCGGCGGCACCAGCCGCTCGGTGCCGGCCTGCCCGGCCTGCGCCCAGGCGGTGCTCTCCGGCCACGACCCCGACGTCCGCCTGGTCGAGGTCGACGGCCGCCGGCGCCCCTACTACGACGCCGGCCCGGCCTACGCCCCCTACGCGGGCGGCTACTTCGGCATGGACATGATGATGGGCATGTTCACCGGCATGATGATGGGCTCGATGATGGGGTCCATGATGGGCGGCGGCATGATCGGCGCCGGCGACATGGGCGGTGACATGGGCGGCGGCGGCGACTTCGGCGGAGGCGGCGACTTCGGCGACTTCGGCGGAGGCGACTTCGGCGGGTTCGACTTCTAGACCCGCCCACCGCCCCCGGCGGCACACATGGCGGCGGCCCCGGCACAGCGACTGTGCCGGGGCCGCCGGCGTTCGCCCCGCCTCTCCGCCCCCGGGCGCGAGGGCGCCCGGGGGCGGCCGGCTACTCCGGCGACGCCTGCATGAGGGAGCGGGCGGCCTCGGTGACGCTGCCCGACAGCGACGGGTAGACCGAGAACGTGTGCGCGATCTCGTCCACGGTCAGCCGCTGCTGCACCGCCACCGACACGCCCAGGATCAGCTCGCTGGCGCGCGGCCCCACGATCACCCCGCCCATGATGATCCCGGTCTGCTGGCGGCAGATCAGCTTGACGAACCCGTCCTTGCTGTTGGTCATCTTGGCGCGCGGGTTGGTGTCCAGCGGGAGGTTGACCACGCGGGCGTCCACCCGGCCGCTGCGCACGTCCTCCTCGGTGGCGCCCACCGACGCCAACTCGGGGTGGGTGAACACGGTGGAGGCCACCGTCGACAGCTTCAGCGGCGACACCGCCTCGCCCAGGGCGTGCCACATCGCGATCCGGCCCTGCATGGCCGCCACCGAGGCGAGCATGTTGACGCCCGTGCAGTCGCCGGCGGCGTAGACGCCCGGGGTGGAGGTGCGCGAGACCCGGTCGACCTGCACGAACCCGCCCTTGTCCAGCCGCACCCCGGCCTCCTCAAGGCCGAGGTTGGCGGTGTTGGGGATCATGCCGACCGTCATCAGGCAGTGGCTGCCCTCGACCGTGCGGCCGTCGGAGAGGGTCACCACCACCCCGCTGCCGGTGTTGGTCACCGACTCCGCGCGGGTCTTGCCGAGCACGGTCATGCCCAGGCGGCGGAACACGCCCTCCAGCACCTCGGCGGCGTCGGCGTCCTGGGTGGGCATGACGCGCTCGCGGGAGGACACCAGGGTGACCTCCGAGCCCAGCCCCTGGTAGGCGTTGGCGAACTCCGCGCCGGTGACGCCCGAGCCGACCACGATCAGCCGCTCGGGCAGCTCGGTGAGGTCGTAGAGGTGGCGCCAGGTGAGGATGCGCTCGCCGTCGGGGCGGGCCGAGGGCAGCTCGCGGGGGTGCGCGCCGGTGGCCACCAGCACCACGTCGGCGCGGATGCGCTGGTCGCCCACCGCCACGATGCTGGGGTCGACCAGGCGGGCCTCGCCCGGGATGACCTCGACGCCCTCCTTGAGGACCCGGGCGGCGGTGTCGTCGGACTGCGCCTGGGCCAGCCGCTTCACGCGCTCGTTGACCGTGCGCAGGTCGACGGTGACGTCGGGCCGGCCGTCCGCGGTGGGGATCTCGATGCCCAGCCGGGCGGACTCCCGGACGTAGGTGGAGCGCACCGAGGTGGCGATGAGGGTCTTGGAGGGCACGCAGTCGGTGAGGACGCAGGCACCGCCGATCCCGTCGCGGTCCACCACCGTCACGTCCGCGCCCAGTTGCGCGGCCACGAGTGCGGCCTCGTAGCCGCCGGGTCCGCCGCCGATGATCACGACCTTGGTCACGTCTGCTTCACTCCCTCTGGCGGCCGACCGCCGTGCGCGCCGCTGCCTCGTGGGCGCCGCCGCCTGCGTTTACTCACATCTGCCGTCTACCCATTGTCCGCCATGCCGAGCGGCGGCAAACGCAACGGGGTGCGGGGGAGGTCGGCTTAGCATGCTGCGGTGTCCATCTATGCCGCATATGGCACCAACCTGGATCCGGAGTACATGGCCGAGCACGCGCCCCGGTCCCCGCTGTGGGCGACCGGCTGGCTGGAGGGGTGGCGGCTGACGTTCGGCGGCGGCCCGGGGCCGTGGGGCGGCGCGCTGGCCACCGTCGTGGAGGACGCCGGCTCCAGCGTGTTCGTGGCGCTCTACGACGTCGCCGAGTGCGACCAGGCGCACATCGACGGCTGCGCGGGCACGGCCTTCGGGCTGTACTCGCGGCTGCGGGTGCGGGCCGCCACGCTGCTGGAGGGCGAGGTCGCGGCCTGGACCCACGTGCTCAACGACTACGAGGGCGGGCTGCCCTCGGCGCTGTACCTGGGCCTGTTGGCCGACGCCGCCGAGAAGGCGGGCGCGCCGCCGTTCTACGTCGAGAACCTGCGGGCGCGCCCGTGCGCCCCGGCCGACCGCTGAGGGCGCCGCCGGCGGCGCCGCGGGTGCGGTCTTCCCGGCCGGAAGCCGACCGGTTCGCGGGTTTAGCACGAATTCAAACACGCTGCGTTGCGTTCCGGAACTGAGCGGTTACACACGGGTACGCTCCTGAGATGTGAGCGAATCCACGCAAGTGCGCCCAACCACGGGGACCGCCCAGGCGAAGCGGCTGGCCGCCCAGGCCGCCGACGAACTGAAGGCCCGCACCGGGGCCGACTCCTACGACGCCCTGGTGATCCTGGGGTCGGGGTGGGCCGGGGCGGCCGACACCCTGGGCGTGGCCGACATCGAACTGGACATGACCGACCTCCCGGGGTTCGTCGCGCCGACCGCCCTGGGCCACCAGACCAAGGTCCGCAGCACCTGGGTCGACAGCAAGCGCGTCGTGGTCTTCTGCGGCCGCACCCACCTCTACGAGGAGCACGACCCCATGCGCATCGCGCACGCGGTGCGCACCGGGATCGCGGCGGGCGCCTCGACCGTGGTGCTCACCGGCGCGGCGGGGTCGCTGCGCGCCGACTTCGCGGTGGGCCAGCCCATCGTGCTGCGCGACCACATCAACCTGACCGCCGCCTCGCCGCTGGCCGGGCCCGACTTCGTGGACCTGACCGCGGCCTACAGCCCCCGGCTGCGCCAGATCGTCGCCGACGTCGACCCCAGCCTGGCCGAGGGGGTCTACGCCGCCCTGCTGGGGCCGCAGTTCCAGACCCCGGCCGAACTGGGCATGCTGCGCAACGCGGGCGCCGACCTGGTGGGGCGCTCCTTCGCGCTGGAGACCATCGCCGCCGTCGAGATGGGCGCCGAGGTGCTGGGCCTGGCCATGGTGAGCAACGACGCCGTGGGCGCGGTGTTCGAGCCCTTCGACACCCTGCGGGCGCTGGAGGTCATCCAGCAGCGCGCCCAGCGGCTGGGGTCCCTGCTCAACGCCACGCTGGCGCTGGCGTGAGGCGGGGCGCGGCGGCGCGGCGGCAAACGACACCGACGACCCGCAGGCAGCGCGGACGGGGTGGACACAGCGGTGCGCCCGGCGGCCCCATCCGCGTAGGGGCCGCCGGGCGCACCGGTCTTCCAGCGGGACCGTGGCCGTCCGCGGTTCCTCGGACGCCCGCGTGGCGAGCAGCCTCCCGAGGCGCAGGAGGGAGCGCCCGAAGCGCCGCGGCCGCCGCGGTCCCCGGTGCGGCGCGGGCGCGGGTCCCCGCAGACCCGGTGGCGAGCCCTCGCCGCACCGTCACCTTCTCGGTGGTTCGGCGCGCCGGGTGGCGCGCGGCCCGGCCGGTCCCCGTGACCGGCGGTCCGCGCGGGACACGGGTGGCGATCCGTGCCGCGGCGCGCCGCTATTCAGTTGGTGACCCATGCCGCGGGGCCGCGTGACGCGGAAGGCGGGCCGGTGATCCGCGTGTCCGCCGACCAGCCCCGCATCACCCCTTAGGCATGCCTTACCTAACCAGTTATCGGCGTGCGGGTCAACCCCCGGATCCGCCGCCGCCCGACCGGACCGGCGCGGGCCGCCCGCGCGCCTCACGCCAGCACCAGCACCGCCACCAGCAGCAGCACCGGGATCCCCAGCGCGGCCAGCGCGTCGGGCGCCCACACCGTGACCGGCTCCGCCGCCCCGGCGCCGCCGGCGGGCGCGGGCGCGGCCTTGCGCCGCTCGGCCTCCTGGCGCAACTGCCGGGCCGCGAGGTCCACCGGCCGCATCGCGCGCGGGTCCTGCCCGGCGTCGTCGTCGGGCACCGGGCCGCCGTCGCGCGCCCGCAGCAGGTTCTCGCGCACCCGCGACCGCCGGGTCTCGCGCAGCGGCCAGGAGCGGAACACCGCCTCACCTGCGTGCACCCGCAGCACGTCGGTGACATCGGCCCAGGTGAACGCCGACCACGGCACCACGGTGTCGCGCAGCGGGTTGACCAGCCGCACGCCCTCGTCGCCGGGCACCACGCGCGGGCGCAGCCACAGCACGTAGGCGCCGCCGGCGGTGACCAGCAGCACCGCGCCGGCGACCAGGCTGGCGCGGCCGCTGCCGTTGAGCACCAGGTCCACCATCAGCAGCGCCACCACGCCGATCCACACCCAGCCCAGCACGCGCGGCACGGGCGCGCTCAGCGGTCTCACCGCTCCGCCCACTTCAACTGCGCGAACCCCGGCTTGATGCGGCCGTTGATCAGCGCCAGGCGCTCGTCGAAGGGCAGGAACGACGACTTCATCGCGTTGACGGTGAACCACTGGAGGTCGTCCCAGTCGTAGCCGAAGGCCGACGACAGCTTCGCGAACTCCTCCGACAGGCTGGTGTTGGACTGGAGGCGGTTGTCGGTGTTGACGGTGACCCGGAACCGCAGGTCGCGCAGCAGCCCGATGGGGTGCTCGGCGATGGAGACCGCCGCGCCGGTCTGCACGTTGGAGCTGGGGCACATCTCCAGCGGCACCCGGGTGTCGCGGACGTAGCGCGCCAGGCGGCCCATGCGGACCTCGCCGCCCTCGGCGAACTCGATGTCGTCCACGATCCGCACCCCGTGGCCCAGCCGGTCGGCGCCGCACCACTGCACCGCCTCCCAGATGGAGGGCAGCCCGAACGCCTCGCCGGCGTGGATGGTGAAGTGGGCGTTCTCCCGGCGCAGGTACTCGAAGGCGTCCAGGTGGCGGGTGGGCGGGTGGCCCGCCTCGGCGCCGGCGATGTCGAAGCCCACCACGCCCACGTCGCGGTAGCGCACCGCCAGCTCGGCGATCTCGCGGGAGCGGGCGGCGTGGCGCATCGCCGTCAGCAGGGTGCCCACGCGGATGGAGTGGCCCTGCTCGGCGGCGCGCTCCTGGCCCGCGCGGAACCCCTCCAGGACCGCCTCGACCACCTCGTCCAGGCTCAGCCCGCCCTCCAGGTGCTGCTCGGGGGCGTAGCGGACCTCGGCGTAGACGATGCCGTCGGCGGCGAGGTCCTCGGCGCACTCGGCCGCCACCCGCACCAGCGCCTCGCGCGTCTGCATCACCGCCACCGTGTGGGTGAAGGTCTCCAGGTAGCGCTCCAGCGCGCCGGAGTCGGCGGCGTCGCGGAACCAGATCCCCAGCTCGGCGGGATCGGTGGCGGGCAGGTCGGTGTAGCCGGCCGCCTCGGCCAGCTCCACGACGGTGGCCGGCCGCAGCCCGCCGTCGAGGTGGTCGTGCAGCAGGACCTTGGGGGCGCGCCGGATCTGTTCGAGTGTCAACGGGTGGCTCATGTTCCTCAGCATGCCACCACCCCTCCCCCGCCGCGCCACCCCGCGGCCACCCCCGATGAGCTGGGGCGGCCCCTTCGCCGCGGGCGGTGCGCTCAGGCCAGCGCGGCGTCCTGCACGGGGTCGCCGCTGGCCGAGCGCGCGCCCTCCCACAGCGCCGTCAGCGCGGTGGCCGCCATGAGCTGCACGCCCACGCCGATGGCGCGCTCGTCCACGTCGAACGTGCCCCGGTGCAGGTCCAGCATGGGCGAGCTGGAGCGCGGGGAGTGCGTGCCCAGCCGGGCCAGCGCGCCGGGCACGTGCTCCAGGTACCAGGCGAAGTCCTCGCCGCCCAGGCTCTGGGGGGTGGCGGCGACCGATTCGGGGCCCAGCACCTGGGTGCAGGCGTCCTGGAGCATGCGCACGCTGGACGCCTCGTTGACCGTGGGCGGCACGCCGCGCCGGTAGTCCACCTCGGCCTCGGCGCCATAAGGCGCCACGGCGGAGCGCACGAGTTCGGTGATGAGTTCGGGGGCGGCGTGCCAGGCGCTGTCGTCCAGGCAGCGCACGGTGCCCTCGGCCACGCCGTCGTCGGGGATGGCGTTGGCCGCCGAGCCGGCGCTGACCCGGCCCCACACCAGGCTGAACCCGGCGCGGGGGTCGACCCGCCGCGACAGCGCCGCCGGCAGTTCGGTGACGACCTTGCCCAGCGCGTAGACGAGGTCGGCGGTGAGGTGGGGGCGGGCGGTGTGGCCGCCCGAGCCCGACAGGCGCACCAGCACCTGGTCGCAGGCGGCGGTGATGGCGCCGGTGCGCAGCCCCACCTGGCCGGTGACCAGGCGGGGGTCGCAGTGCAGCGCGAAGATGCGGTCCACGCCGTCGATGCCGCCGGCCTCGATCACCTCGCGGGCGCCGCCGGGCAGCTCCTCGGCGGGCTGGAACAGCAGCCGCACCCGGCCCGGCAGCGCGCCGGCGCGGGCCTGCTGGGCCAGGAACAGTCCGGTGGCCAGCAGCACGGTGGTGTGCACGTCGTGGCCGCAGGCGTGGGCGGCGCCGGGCACGGTCGAGCGGTAGGGCACGTCCTTCTCGTCGCTGAGCGGCAGCGCGTCGATGTCGGCGCGCAGCGCGACGGTGGGGCCGGCGCCCTGGTCGGAGCCGATGTCGCAGACCAGGCCGGTGGTGTGCGGGAGCGGGCGCGGCGCGAGCCCCGCGCCGCGCAGCCGCTCGATGAGCCGCTGGGTGGTGCGGTGCTCGGCGAACGCGAGTTCGGGGTGCATGTGCAGATCCCGCCGGAACTCGGTGAATTCGCGCTCGTGGCGCGCCAGAAACGCGTTCAACTGCTCCCGCAGGTCACGCCCCTGCATGGGATGGCCCCCTGTTCCTCGTCACATTGTCGGTGCCGGTGTCGCCGCGGCCGGGCCGGCTGCCGTTGGAGCCGCCGGGCGCGGCCGGCACCGGCGGGAGTCCGCCCTCGCGGAACTCCGCCACCAGCAGGTCCACGACGTCGTTCAGGGTGCCGCCGTCGGCGATGACGGCACGTTGACGCTCGTAGGACGCGCCCTTGTCCAGGATCTCGGCGGCGACGTCGAGGTCCTCGGCGCAGCCCAGCCGCGCGGCCACGGGTCTGAGTTCGCGCAGCAGTTCGTAGAGGTCGTCGCGCAGCGGGACGGTGCGGCCCCGGTCGTCGGTGATGACCCGGGCGTCCAGGCCGTAGCGGGTGGCGCGCCACTTGTTGTCGTTGACCACCCAGCTTGGCGGGTTGGGCAGCCCGTAGCCGCGGTCGAGCTGCTGGTCGAACAGCCGCACCAGGCTCTGGGACAGCGCCGCCGCCATGCCGACCTCGCGCAGTGTGGGGATGCCGTCGAACATCCGGATCTCGACGGTACCGAAGTCGGGATGGGGCCGGACGTCCCACCAGACTTCCTTGATACTCGATATGGTCCCGGCCCGGAGCAGGGTTTCCATATATTCCTCGAAGGCGTTCCAGTGCGGCAGATGGGGCGGCGGGCCGGCGGTGGGCAGCGCGCCGAACACGATGGAGCGGCTGGACGCCAGGCCGGTGTCGTGCCCGCTCCAGAACGGGCTGGAGGCGGTCAGCGCCAGAAAGTGCGGCAGGTAGTTGGCCAGCGCGTTGAGGATCGGGATCGCCTTGTCGCGGGAGCGCACCCCCACGTGCACGTGGACCCCGAAGGTGAGGATGCGCCGCGCCAGCCACTGCATCTCGTCAATGAGTTCGCCGTAGCGCTGCACCGGCGACAGGGTCTGGTCGCGCCAGTCGTCCAGCGGGTGGGTGCCGGTGCACATCAGCGCGGTGCCGCGCGGGCCCAGCACCTCGGAGAGCCGCCCGATGCTGGCCGCCAGGTCGCTCCGGGCCTCCTCGACGGTCTCGCAGATCCCGGTGACCACCTCGACCGTGCACTGCATCAGCTCGTGGCGCAGCGGCGGGTTGTCGGTCTCGCTGAGGTCGGGCAGTTCGCCCAGGACCTGCTGTGCCTCCTGGCGCAGGTGGCGGGTGTGCAGGTCGACGAGCTGCAACTCCCACTCCACTCCGAGCGTCGCGCGTTCGGACGCGTTGAATTCGATGGCCACGGTCAACCTCCGCGCAGTCGTGGGGCCGGTGTGCACACCGACGTCGATCGCACCCTAGGCGAGGCGGCGGTCGCTCCGTCAGCCAGGTGCATATGCCGGATTTCCGTTCTCATGGGAGGTGATCGGAGGTGGCGGGTGCGGCGGGACGCGCGGGGGCCGGCGGGGGTCCGCCGCCGCGGCCGAAGGCCGGCACGGCGGCGCCGGGGGATGGGCGCGCGCGTGGGCGCGGCCGGTGCGGCCCGCGCCTCCACCGGGGAGGACGGGGCGGCGGCACGGGGCCGGAGTCGACCCGCGCGCGGACCCGCTGCGGCGGCCCACCGGGCGGTCAGGCGGCAGAGCCGGTCCCCGGTGCGCCGGGAGGGCCGCGCGGGCCCTCCGTGCCTCAAGATCACGCTACACAACAACCGCAGCCTCTACCCCGAAGTAACCGATACGTGATCTCCGTACCGGTACCCGTTTCCGTTCCGACAGGCGCACCGGCCCCCAAGGCACCGGTTGTCGCGCGCCGGGGGCGGTACCGGGGCGTGCCGGACCGCACCGGCTCACCCGGCCGGGCGCACCGCGCCCCGGGTGCGGCGGCGCCGGACGAGCCAGGCGCCCAGCGCGGCGGCGGCCACCCCGCCCAGCGCGGCCCCCAGCGCGCCCGCCCGGGCGCCCCGCCCCCACCGCCGGGCGCCCCGCGCGCCGCCGCCGGGCCGCGCGGGCGCGGGGCGGGCGGGCAGCACGGCGGCCCGGCCCGAGAGGTCCTGGCGCACGGCCTGGCGGGTGGGCTCCTCGCGGGCCAGCCCGATGGGCAGGTCCACCGGCACCGCCCCCTGGTAGGGCGGGGGCACCGGCAGCCAGGTCGCGGTCCAGGCGGCGCACAGCAGCACCACGCGCATGACGAGGTTGATCCACACCAGCAGGCCGACCACCACCGCGAACGACGCGTAGACGGGGTTGCTCAGGGTGCCGCCCAGCAGCAGCGCGCCGGCGGCCTTGAGGACCTCGAACCCGGCGGCGGCCAGCAGCGCGCCGGGCCACAGCAGCCGCAGCGGGCGGCGGGTGCCCGACAGCCGCGAGAACACCACCAGGAAGATGACGGTGTCCACGGCGATGGCGATGACCAGGGCCAGCACCCGGGTGGCGGCCAGCGCCACCACCGACTCGGCCATGCCGACCCAGCCCAGCAGCCAGTGCGTGGCGGCCTGGGCGACGCTGGTCAGCGCCACCGAGCCCAGCAGGCAGGCGCCCAGCACCGCCATGACCACCACGTCGGCGGCCTTGGCCAGCACCAGGCCGGGCCCGCCGGCGACGTCCTTGAGCCAGATCCGGTGCAGGGCCTCGCGCACCGCGCCCAGCGCGCCGACCCCGGCGTAGAGCAGCCCCAGCAGGCCGATGACGCCCGCCCCGGTGCGGGCGGCGGCGATCTCGGCCACCGGCAGGCCCTCCGACAACCCGGGCAGCGCCTCGGCCAGCGCCCGCTCCAGGTAGTCGCGGGCGGCGGGCTCCACGGCGGCGGCGTAGCCCACCGCCGCGTAGGCCAGGGCCAGGATCGGGAAGAACGACAGGAACGCGTAGTAGGTGACGGCGGCGGCCAGCCGGTCGCCCTGGACGTCGGCGTAGCGCTCGTAGGCGCGCACCGCGTGGTCCACGCCCGGGCGCCGGCGGCGCACCGCCCAATAGGTCTCCATCGCCAGGTTGCGGTAGTGCCGCGCCCGGTCCGCCAGCGCCGTCGTCCTGGAGGCCATCACCGCCCGCGCCCCTCCCAATCGCCGCCCCGGCCGCCCCGCGCCCGTGGCGGGGCCGGCCGCTGTCGGGTCCTACCCGGCGGCGCCGCGGTGTCACCTGGCGGTGGGGCGGTCCCGGCGCCCGGCCGCCCCGCACGCACGGTGCACCGAACGGAAACGGACAGCAAAGACCGGCTTTACCGATCAACTGCGTTCAGGACAGGTCCAATCCAGTCGGTTTTCCCCATGTCCTAGACTCGACGTGTGCGAACTCGACAGGTTTACCGATCGGTCGGCCACCTCGCCGACGGGCGCGAGATCATCTACTACGACGAGACCCCCGGCACCGGCCGCGCCGAGGTCGCCGACCGCCGGCCCCTCCAGCCCTTCGCTCCCGGGTCGCAACTGCGCCACGACCCCCTGCTGGACGAATGGGTCGCCCTGGCCGCGCACCGCCAGGACCGCACCTACCTCCCGCCGCCCGACCAGTGCCCGCTGGACCCCACCGCCGGCGACCGCCTGAGCGAGATCCCCGCACCCGACTACGACGTCGTCGTCTTCGAGAACCGCTTCCCGTCGCTGGCGCCCTCGCCCGGCCCGGCCGGCGCCGCCGTCGGCGCCGACGACCCCGCGCTGGTCACCCGGCCCGGCGCCGGCCGCTGCGAGGTGGTCTGCTTCACCTCCGACCACACCGGCTCCTTCGCCGACCTCTCCCCCGGCCGCGCCCGCACCGTGATCGACGTCTGGGCCGACCGCACCGAGGTGCTGGGCGCCCGCCCCGACGTCGCCCACGTCTACCCCTTCGAGAACCGGGGCGTGGAGATCGGCGTCACCCTCCAGCATCCCCACGGCCAGATCTACGCCTACCCGTTCGTGCCGCCGCGCATCGAGCGCATGAGGGCCGCCGCCCGCGCCCACCGCGACCGCGCCGGCACCAACCTGTTCGACGACGTCCTGGCGGCCGAACTCGCCGCCGGCGTCCGCGTGGTCGTGCGGGGCGAGCACTGGGCGGGCTACGTCCCGGCCGCCGCCCGCTGGCCCTATGAGGTCCGGCTGTTCCCGCTGCGCCGGGTGCCCGCGCTGCCCGCGCTCACCGACGCCGAGCGCGACGACCTCGCGGCCGTCTACCTGGACCTGCTGCGCGCCTTCGACAACCTCTTCCTCGACGGCGACCCCGCCGCCCCGCCCACCCCCTACATCGCCGCCTGGCACCAGGCGCCCGTCGACACCCAGGGCGCCCCCGACCCCGAGTTCGGCCTGCACCTCCAGTTGTTCACGCTGCGCCGCGCCCCTGGGAAACTGAAGCACCTCGCCGGCTCGGAATCGGGCATGGCGGCGTGGATCAACGACGTCGCCCCCGAGACCGCCGCCGAGCGGATCCGCGCCGCGCTGCCCTCGGCCGCGGCGCGCCCGGGCACCGACCCCGGGGCGCCCGCCCGCTAGCGGGCCACCCGGCCAACCGCGAGAAGCACGAGAAGGAGCAGCCGTGAGAGTCCTGGTCACGGGAGGCGCCGGCTACATCGGCAGCGTGGTCGCCGCCCAACTGGTGGAAGCCGGGCACGACGTCGTCGTGCTGGACGACCTGTCCACCGGCCACGCCGACGCCGTGCCCGCCGGCGCCCGGCTGGTCGAAGGCGGCATCCGCGAGCACGCCCAGGCGGTCATGGCCGAGCAGGGCACCGAGGCCGTGCTGCACTTCGCGGCGCGCTCGGTGGTGCCGGAGTCGGTGGCCCACCCCGACCGCTACTGGGACGGCAACGTCGGCTGCTCGCTGGCGCTGCTGGAGGCCATGCGGGTGTGCGGGGTGGGGCGCATCGTGTTCTCCTCCACCGCCGCCGTCTACGGCGAGCCCGAGACCGTGCCCATCCCCGAGGACGCCCCCGTGCGCCCGGGCAACCCCTACGGCGCCACCAAGGCCGCCATCGACGCCGCCCTCACCGAGCACGCCCGCATGCACGGCATCGGCGCGGTGAGCCTGCGCTACTTCAACGTCGCCGGCGCCTACGCCGGGCTGGGCGAGCGCCACACCACCGAGACCCACCTCATCCCGATCGTGCTCCAGGTGGCCCGGGGCCTTCGGGAGTCGGTGTCGGTCTACGGCGCGGACTACCCCACCCCCGACGGCACCTGCGTGCGCGACTACATCCACGTCGCCGACCTCGCCGAGGCCCACCTGCTGGCGCTGGAGCACTGCCGCCCCGGCGCGCACCGGGTCTTCAACCTGGGCAACGGCACCGGGTTCTCGGTGCGCGAGGTCATCGAGGTCTGCCGCGAGGTCACCGGCCACCCCGTCCCGGTCGTCGCGGCCGGGCGCCGGGCCGGCGACCCCGCCACCCTGGTGGCCTCCAGCGAGCGCGCCCGCGCCGAACTCGGCTGGGTCCCGCGCCGCCCCGGGCTGCGCGAGATCGTCGCCGACGCCTGGGCCTTCCACACCGCCCACCCCGGTCCGGCCGCCGGGGCGGAACCCCGCGCCTAGCGCGGACCCACCGGCCACCTTCAGCGGACGCCGGCCGCCGGCACCGGCCGGCCCTCCGGCGCCCGCAGACCAGCGAGGAGCGTACAAGCGTGTTCGACCGACTTCTCGCGCCGTTCCGGCGCGCATCGGCCTCCGCACCGGCCAAGCGGACCGGCGACGCACCGGCGGCGCGGCCGGAGGGCGCGCCCGGCGCCCGCGCCGACGCCCGTGCCGACGTCGGCGCGGGCGCGGACGGTGACGGCGTCGGCGTCGCGGTCGAGCCCCGCACGGTCGACCCCGACCGCCTCGCGGCCGCGTTCGCCGACGCCCACGGCGCCCCGCCCGCCGGTGTGTGGCACGCCCCGGGCCGCGTCAACCTCATGGGGGAGCACACCGACTACAACGACGGCCTGGTGCTGCCCATGGCGCTGCCCTGGGGCGTCATGCTGGCGCTGACCCCCACCGACGACGGCACCGTGGAGGTCCGCAGCGCCCAGCGCCCCGGCGAGGACGTCCGCTTCGCCACCGCCGACCTCGACGCCGACTCCCCCACGGTCACCGGCTGGGCCTCCTATGTGGCCGGGGTCTTCTGGGCCGCCCGGGAGGCCGGGCACCTGCCCGCCGAGGCGGGCGCGCGGATCGTGCTGGACTCCGACCTGCCCATCGGCGCCGCGCTGTCGTCCTCGGCCGCCCTGGAGTGCGTGGTGCTGCTGGCCCTGGCCGACGCCCACGGGCTGACCGACCTGGCCGCCGACCGCCCGGCCATGGCCGCCATCGCCCGCCGCGCCGAGAACGCCTACGTGGGCGCGCCCACCGGGATCCTGGACCAGAGCGCGTCGCTGCGCTGCACCGAGGGCCACGCCCTGTACCTGGACTGCCGCACCGGCCTGGGCAGCAACGTCCCCTTCGGGCTGCGGGAGTCGGGGCTGCGGCTGCTCATCGTGGACACCAAGGTCGAGCACCAACTCAAGGACGCCACCAGCGGCTACGCCGTCCGCCGCGGCGAGTGCGAGCGCGCCGCCGCCGAACTGGGCGTGCCGGCGCTGCGCGACGTCGAGGACCTCAACGCCGCCCTGCCCCGGCTGTCCGACCCCGTGCTGGCCGACCGGGTCCGCCACGTCGTCACCGAGATCCACCGCGTCAACGCCGCCGTGGGCCTGATGCGCGCCGGCGCCGTGGGCGACATCGGCGCCCTGTTCACCGCATCCCACCTGTCCATGCGCGACCAGTTCGCGATCTCCACCCCCGAACTGGACCTCGCCGTGGAGACCGCCGTGGCCGCCGGCGCCCGGGGCGCCCGCATGACCGGCGGCGGGTTCGGCGGCAGCGCCATCGCGCTGGTGCCCGAGGACCGCCTGGCCGAGGTGGAGCGGGCCGTGGCCGACGCCTTCGCCGCGCGCGGCTGGACGGCGCCCGACCAGCGCGTGGCCCTGCCCTCGCCGGGTGCCCGCCGGCTGCGCTGACCCTCCGGCCGCACCCGGATCCGGGGCGGGCACCCGCGGGGTGCCCGCCCCGCCGCGTGCCCGGGTCCGCCCCGGTGCGCCCGGTGGGCCGCGGTGTGCGCGTGAGATCGGCCGCACCGCGCCGACGGCTCCGGGGCGCGGGCGCCTCGCGGTGCGGGCGGTGCGGGAGGTGCGCGCGGTGCGGCGCCGCGGGGCGATTTCGTCACGGACCGGTCGCATCGGGAACCTGGCTAGGCTGTGGCGAGTCCCACCGGATGTAAGGGGGACAGCACAGTGCTAGCCAACGACGCGGTGACATCGCAGATGGGCGACCAGAGCCATGGTTGACGGGCAGTACGGGCGCGGCCGGGGAGGGTCGGCGGACGACGCCGACCGCACCGGCGTGTTCCGCCGGTCTCCGGGGGGCGGGGCCGACGAGATCGAGAAGCTCTTCCGCCCCGAGCCCTCCCGGGGGTCGGCGTCGGGCGGGGCCGGGGCCACCCGGCGGATCCCGCCGGTCCAGGACGACCGCCCGCCGCGGCGGTCCGCGTCCTCGGGCGGCAGCGGCGGACGCGGCCGCCACGGGCCGCCGCGCGACTACGACGGCTCGGGCCGCTCCCGGCGCGCCCGCGAGCAGCGGCGCCGCCGGATCCGCACCATCCTGGTGCTGGCGCTGGTGGTGCTCGTCCTGGCGCCCACCGTGTTCTACTTCTGGGCCGACGCCCGGCTGAACCGGGTGGCCGCCCTGGACTACGAGGGGCGGCCCGAGGACCAGCCCGGCACCACCTACATGATCGTGGGCTCCGACAGCCGCGAGGGCCTGACCGACGAGGACATGCAGAACCTGCGCACCGGCGACGCCGCCGGCAAGCGCACCGACACCATCATGGTGCTCTACGTGCCGGAGTCGGGGAAGCCCTCCATCATCAGCGTGCCGCGCGACTCCTACGTCCCCATCCCCAACCTGGGCGAGAACAAGATCAACGCCGCCTTCGCCGAGGACCTCGGCGGCGGCCCCACGACCCTGGTGCAGACCTTCGAGCAGGCCAGCGGCGTGCACATCGACCACTACGTCGAGATCGGGTTCTCCGGGTTCGTGGACATCGTCGACTCGGTGGGCGGGGTGGAGATGTGCCCCGAGGAGGCCATCGAGGACCCCAAGGCCGGGCTGGACATCCAGGCCGGCTGCCAGGAGATGGACGGCGCCACCGCGCTGGGCTACGTGCGCACCCGCGCCACGATCCGCGCCGACCTGGACCGCATCCAGCGCCAGCGGGAGTTCTTCAGCGCGCTGATCTCCAAGGCGACCTCGCCGGGCACGCTGGTCAACCCGTTCCGCTCGGTGCCGCTGGTGGTCAACGGCACCGACACCTTCGTGGTGGACGACGGCGACCACCTGAGCGACCTGGCGGGGATGGCGCTGGCCATGCGCGACGACCCCAACACCACGACCGTGCCGGTGGGCTCCACCCCCGAACTGCCCGGCGTGGGGTCGGTGGTGCTGTGGGACGAGGCGCTGTCGGCCGAGATGTTCGGCGCCATGCAGGAGGGGCAGCCGACCCCCGCGCGCGCGCCCCCGGACTAAGCCCAACCGCCCGGGGGCGGCGCGCACCGCGCGCCGCCCCCGGGCACAGGATGTGGAAAGGGCCCGCAGCCGAAGGCGACGGGCCCTTTCCTGACGTTCCGCACCGCGCGCGCCTACCCCCCAGCGGGCGCGTGGCCGGCACGTCGTCCTGTGGTGCGCGGCGGGGCCGCGCACCCGCCCTTCGGGGTTTCCCCCGGTGGGCGGTAACTCCATATTAGGGCAATGTTCGCGAAACACGCGAACTACACCAGAGTGGGATACGCCGCACTACCAGCGGCGTTCACGCTCCGTGCCCGCGTGCACCATCATGGCATCCGCGGGGCGCGGTTCGTGCGGGAACGGCGGAAATCCCGGCCGGACGGCGCCGACCGCGCGGACGGCCCGCACAGCCCTTCCAGCGCACACAGCGCGGCCCCGGCCGCCGCGCGGGCGCGGCGGCCGGGGCCGGTGCGGACGAACCCCGCCGGGGTCCTCGCCAACTAGGCCAGGCGCTTCTGGAGGTTCTCGTCCAGCGCGGCCAGGAACTGCTCGGTGGTGAGCCACTGCTGGTCGCCGCCGACCAGCAGCGCGAGGTCCTTGGTCATCTGCCCGCCCTCGACGGTGTCGATGACGACCTTCTCCAGGGTGGTGGCGAACTCCACGACCGCCGGGGTGTTGTCGAGCTTGCCCCGGTGCTCCAGCCCGCGCGTCCAGGCGAAGATGGAGGCGATCGGGTTGGTGGAGGTCGGCTTGCCCTGCTGGTGCTGGCGGAAGTGCCGGGTGACCGTGCCGTGGGCGGCCTCGGCCTCCACGGTGCGGCCGTCGGCGGTGCGCAGCACCGAGGTCATCAGGCCCAGCGAGCCGAAGCCCTGCGCGACGGTGTCGGACTGCACGTCGCCGTCGTAGTTCTTGCAGGCCCAGACGTAGCCGCCCTCCCACTTCAGGGCGGCGGCGACCATGTCGTCGATCAGCCGGTGCTCGTAGGTGAGGCCGGCGGCGTCGAAGCGGTCCTTGAACTCGGCCTCGAAGATCTCGGCGAACACGTCCTTGAACATGCCGTCGTAGGCCTTGAGGATGGTGTTCTTGGTGGACATGTACACCGGGTAGCCGCGGTCCAGGCCGTAGTTGAAGCTGGCGCGGGCGAAGTCCTCGATGGACCGCCGGTAGTTGTACATGCCCAGGGCCACGCCGCCGCCCTCGGGGAAGTTGGCGACCTCCAGCTCGACCGGCTCGCCGCCGTCCTGGGGGGTGTAGGTGATGGTGACCGTGCCGGGGCCGGGGACCTTGAAGTCGCTGGCCTTGTACTGGTCGCCGTGGGCGTGGCGGCCGATGATGATCGGCTTGGTCCAGCCCGGCACCAGGCGCGGCACGTTCTGGCAGATGATCGGCTCGCGGAACACCACGCCGCCCAGGATGTTGCGGATGGTGCCGTTGGGCGACCGCCACATCTTCTTCAGGCCGAACTCCTCGACGCGGGCCTCGTCGGGGGTGATGGTGGCGCACTTCACGCCCACGCCGTACTGCTTGATGGCGTTGGCGGCGTCGACCGTGATCTGGTCGTCGGTGCGGTCGCGCTCCTCGATGCCGAGGTCGTAGTACTTCAGGTCGACGTCAAGGTAGGGCAGGATCAGCCGCTCCTTGATGAAGGACCAGATGATCCGGGTCATCTCGTCGCCGTCGAGCTCTACTACGGGATTCTCAACCTTGATTTTGGCCATGGCTGGTGGCTGTCCCTTCGTCTCGGCAAAGCCGTCGTGTGGCTGCGGCCGCCGGGGCCCACCGGTCCCGCCGCGGGCGCGCGGCGCGGGGGCCGCGCGGGTGTCCGCGGTGAGGCCGGTGTGTCCGCGACTGACCTCGTGAGCCGCCGCTGAGCCCTGGTGCGCCCCCGCCCGGCCGGTGCGTGGCTGGGCCGCCGGTGCGGTGTGCGGGGGCGGTGGCCGTCGCCGGTCCAACGCTGCGACTATCTCGATATCAAGCTTATTAGACGCCCGCTAGGACAACTGAGGCGCCACCCATGCCAGCACGATGAGCGCCACCGCCAGCCCGGTGTAGGTGGCGATGTCGATCCAGCGGCGGCGCACGGCCAGCATGCCGATGCGCTCGGGCGGCAGCAGTGTGCGGAAGACCGCGGCCAGCAGCAGCGCGGCCGCGATCAGCGCCGGCCCCCGCTTGAAGTGCGCGGCGGCCACGATCACGATGCCCGCCGACATGGTGGCGAGCACCAGGAAGTAGGGCACCTGGGCCAGCCAGCCCGGCGCCGGCGCCTCGGCGGGCTCCTGCTGCGGCTCGCCCCCCGCGGACTCGGGCGGGTCCTCGGGCGAGCGCGACTTGGCTGCGACCGCTTCCTCCACCGTGTTCTGGCTCACCGTCAACCCCACGCTAGCGCACCTGCGCCGCCCGGCCCTGTGCGCGCCCGACCGCTCCGGCGCGGCGCCCGGCCGGTTGCGGTCGGGGCGCGACCGCAACCGCGAAGCGCGGGAAGGGAGCGGCCGACGTGGCCGTGGTCGGCTCGGCCGCGAGTTCGGCCAAGGACGCAGCCAGTGTAGTGACCGCGGGCACCCGCGCGCGCCGCGCAGCGCCGAAACGCCGCGAACGCCCGTGACGGGCGCACCGGGCCGCGTCCACACGAATCGGTCCGCACTGGTACCCGTTCTGGTGGAACCGATATCCGGAAAAGGCCGTAAACCTCCCGAGATAGGGGTCTAGCGGGGGAGTAAGCGCGTAGAACCCGTACCGCCCGGGTAACCAGTGAACAGATGAGTGCCACGGTGAGCGAGGACTGCCCCCAATGAACCCCACTCAGCCCACGACCATCGACCGACCCAGCCCGAATGCGAGGCGCCCGTCCACGCACCGCCGTGCACTCCCTCATCGGCCGCGCCCAACACTGGGAGGAACAACCGTGGACGGGCCTTATCTGCGGGTCGAGGAGAGCGGGGACATCTACCAGTTACAGCCTGAGGTCACCACGGTCGGGCGCGGAGAAGGGGTCGACATCCGCCTCGGCGACCCCAGTGTGTCGCGGCTGCACGCCGAACTCGTGCGCCGCGGGCCCTACGTCTACGCCGTCGACCTCGGCCTGTCGCGCAACGGCACCCGTGTCAACGGGCGCCCCATAGCGCGCCGGGTGCTCGACGAAGGCGATGTCCTCAGCTTCGGCAGCGCGCGCTGCAAGATCGGCGGCCTCCCCCGGGAAGAGCTGAACCCCGACGTGGAGCTGCGCAAGGGGGCCGCCCCCGAACTCACCCGGAGGGAGCTCGACGTCCTCACGTCGCTCTGCCGCCCCGCTCTCTCCGAAGAGGCTTTCGTCTCCCCCGCCACCGCGCGCGAGATCGCCGAGGACCTGGTCGTCACCGAAGCCGCGGTCAAGCAGCATCTCCTCCGCCTGTACCAGAAGTTCCGGGTCCCCGAGGGGGCCAACCGCCGCACCCGCCTTGCCAACGAGGTCGTGGCCCTGGGGCTCGTGCGCCCCATGCCGGTCTTCGACCGCGAGCGCAAGGCGAGCTGACCCGCCGGGGGCCTCGGCGCGTGAGGCCCCTCGGCGAATCCCCCGCGCGCCCCCGCCGCGCGCACCGCCCGCAGCCGGCCCCGCCCGGTGCCCGCGCGGCTCAGCCGCCCGCCGGAGCGATCCCCGCCATGCGCTCGGCCGCCTCCACCACGTTGACCAGCAGCATGGCCCGGGTCATCGGCCCCACCCCGCCGGGGTTGGGCGCCACGTGGCCGGCCACCTCGCGCACGTCCAGCGCCACGTCGCCCACCAGGCCGGCCTCGGTGCGGGTCACGCCCACGTCCAGCACGGCCGCGCCCGGCTTGACCATGTCCTTGGTGATCAGCCCCGGCACACCGGCCCCGGCCACCACGATGTCGGCGCGGCGGGTGTGCTCGGCCAGGTCGCGGGTGCCGGTGTGGCACAGCGTCACCGTGGCGTTCTCGCTGCGCCGCGTCAGCAGCAGCCCCAGCGGGCGGCCCACGGTGACCCCGCGGCCCACCACCACCACGTCGGCGCCCTTGAGCGGGACGTCGTAGCGGCGCAGCAGCTCCACGATGCCGCGCGGCGTGCAGGGCAGCGGCGCCTCTTCCATCAGCACCAGCTTGCCGAGGTTGACCGGCTGGAGGCCGTCGGCGTCCTTGTCCGGGTCGATCAGCCCCAGGATCCGGTTCTCGTCCAGCCCGCGCGGCAGCGGCAACTGCACGATGTAGCCGGTGCAGGCGGGGTCGGCGTTGAGGTCGGCCACCACGCCCTCCACCTGCACCTGGGTGGCGTCGGCCGGCAGGTCCCGGCGGATGCTCTCGATGCCCACCTCGGCGCAGTCGCGGTGCTTGCCCGCCACATAGGAGTGGCTGCCGGGGTCGTCGCCCACCAGCACCGTGCCCAGGCCCGGCGCGATGCCCCGGGCGCGCAGCGCCGCCACCCGGTCCACCAGTTCGGCGCGGATCGCCGCCGCCGTGGCCTTGCCGTCGAGAATCTGTGCGCTCATCAGGTGTCGTCCCTTTCCAGCGGCCGGGGCGGCGCACCCCCGGGCACGGCGCCGCCCCGCCGAAAATCAGTGCGGGTCAATCCGGGTCGGTGCGGGGTCAGTGGAAGAAGTGCCGCGTGCCGGTGAAGTACAGCGCGATACCCGCCCGCTCGGCCGCCGCGACCACCTGCTCGTCGCGCACCGAGCCGCCGGGCTGCACGACCGCGCGCACGCCCGCCTCGATCAGCACCTCCAGGCCGTCGGGGAACGGGAAGAACGCGTCGCTGGCCGCGACCGCGCCGCGCACCCGCTCGCCGGCCCGGGTGACCGCCAGGCGCGCGGAGTCGACCCGGTTGACCTGGCCCATGCCCACGCCCACCGTCGCCCGGTCGGCGGCCAGCAGGATGGCGTTGGACTTCACCGCGCGCACCGCGCGCCAGGCGAACGCCAGGTCGGCCAGGGTGTCGTCGTCCACCGCCGCGCCGGCCCGCAGCTCCCAGGCGGCGGGGTCGTCGCCGGGGGCGTCGACCAGGTCCACGCTCTGGAGCAGCGAGCCGCCGCTGACCGGCTTGGCCTCGGGGCGCGCGGCGCGGTCGGGCGGGGTCACCACCAGCAGCCGGATGTTCTTCTTGCGGGTGAGGATGTCCACCGCGCCGGGCTCGTACTCGGGCGCCACCAGCACCTCGGTGAAGATCTCCGAGACCTGCTCGGCCAGCGCCACGCTCACCGGGCGGTTGGTGGCGATCACGCCGCCGTAGGCCGACACCGGGTCGCAGGCGTGGGCCTTGCGGTGGGCCTCGGCGATGTCGGCGCCCAGCGCGATCCCGCACGGGTTGGCGTGCTTGATGATGGCCGCGCACGGCTCGGTGAAGTCGTAGGCGGCGCGCAGCGCGGCGTCGGCGTCCACGTAGTTGTTGTAGGACATCTCCTTGCCGTGCAACTGCTCGGCGCCGGCCAGGCCGGGGCCGCCCCAGGCGTCGTCGCCCCGGTACAGCGCGGCGCGCTGGTGGGGGTTCTCGCCGTAGCGCAGCGGCGAGGAGCGGCGGTAGGCGGTGGCGTAGAAGTCGGGCCAGCCGGTCTCGACCGCGACCTCGTCGGGCGCGTAGTCGCGGGCGAACCACGAGGCCACGGCGGCGTCGTAGGCGGCGGTGTGGGCGTAGGCCAGGGCGGCCAGGCGCTTGCGCTGCTCCAGGGTGAACCCGCCGGCCTGCGCGGCCTCCACGACCTCGTCGTAGCGGGCGGGGTCGACCACCACGGCCACCGAGCCGTGGTTCTTGGCCCCGGCGCGGATCATCGCCGGGCCGCCGATGTCGATCTTCTCGACGCACTCGGCCGGCGCGGCGCCCGAGGCCACCGTCTGCTGGAAGGGGTAGAGGTTGACCACCAGCAGGTCGAACGCCGCGATGTCCAACTCCTCCAGCGTGGCGCGGTGCGCGGCGTTGGCGCGGTCGGCCAGCAGGCCGGCGTGCACCTTGGGGTGCAGGGTCTTGACCCGGCCGTCCAGCACCTCGGGGAACCCGGTGACCTCCTCGACCGGGGTGACGGGGACGTCGACCTCGGCGAGGCGCGCGGCGGTGGACCCGGTGGAGACGATCTCCACCCCGGCCTCGGCCAGCCCGTAGGCCAGCTCCTCCAGCCCGGTCTTGTCGTAGACGCTGATCAACGCGCGCCGAATGGCCTGCTGGGTCACCGGTTCTCCTCTGCAACGTATCCGGGTGAAGGGGACGGCCCGGGCTCCACCGAGCCCAGCCGCACGTGTCGGTCCTCGACGGTCCAGCCCTCGCGCGCCAGGCGGCCCACCACGTCGACCAGCATCCGCCGCTCCACGGTCTTGATGCGCTCGTGCAGCGAGGCGGCGTCGTCGCCGGGCAGCACCGGCACCGCCACCTGGTCGATGACCGGGCCGGTGTCCACGCCGGAGTCCACGAAGTGGACGGTGGCGCCGGTGATGCGCACCCCGTAGGCGAGGGCGTCGCGCACCGCGTGGGTGCCGGGGAAGGCCGGCAGCAGCGCGGGGTGGGTGTTGATGACGGTGTGGCGGTCCAGGACCGCCGGGCCCAGCAGCCGCATGAACCCCGCCGAGACGACGAGGTCGGGCGAGAACGCGGCGATGCGCTCGCTGAGGGCGGCGTCCCACCGCGCGCGGTCGGGGTGGTCGGCGAAGCGCACCGTGAAGGTCGCGACACCCGCGCGCTCGGCCAGGGCCAGCCCGGGGGCGTCGCGGTCGGAGCCCACCGCGACCACCTCGGCGCCGTAGAGGTGGTCGGCCGCCGCGTCCAGCAGGGCGGCCATGTTGCTCCCCGTGCCGGAGATGAGAACGACAACTCGCGCCGACAGGGTGTTCCTCCTCGTGGGAAAGCGGATGCGCTGACGCGCGTCCTGGACGCCGCCGGGTGCGCCTGGCGCGGCGGCCGTGCGGGCGCGGGCGCGCGGGGCACCTCGGACGCGGCCGGACGGGGCACGCGGCTTACCCGTCCGCGCTGCCAGCCTATCTCGCCAGGTAGCGTCTACTCCACGAGGCCCCGTTCGCACACCGCCCGCGCACCCCGCGCGAGCGGGCGCGCGCCGGGCCGCCCCCGACCGCCGTCCAGCCGCCGACCAGGCGCCGTTCGCGAGGAGCCCCTGTGATCAATGAGCCGCCCCAGCAGCAGACGGACGGGGACCGGCCGCACATCGAGCGCGGCGGCCTGTGGGGGCTGTTCCTGTCGGCCGCCGGGCTGATCCTGCCGCCGTTCGGGCTCATCCTGTCGGCGCTGGGGATCGTGCAGGGGCACCGGGCGCGCCGCGCGGCCAAGGCGAAGAACGGGGTGGCGCCCGGCGCCGTGCTGAGCGTGGTGCTGGGCTGGTTCGGGGTGGCGCTGTCGGGGCTGATGCTGGTGGGCTACCTGGTGTTCTGGGACGCCTACAGCGCCTACCAGGAGTGCTCCACGCGCGCGCTGACGGTCAGCTCCCAGCAGGACTGCGACCGCCAACTGCGCGAGGACATCGCCCGGCGCGCCGGGCTGCCCGTGGAGAGCGTGCCGCCGATCGGCGGCTGACCGGGGCGGGCCAGGCGCCTCAGCGGCCGGGCTCCTCCTCCGCGGGGGCCGCCGGGGCGGCGTCGGCCTCGTAGGTGATGCCGTAGAAGTCCTCGCCGTCGTCGTCGCGCGCGCGGCGGCGCGGCACCCGCAGGGCCGGCAGCCGCAGCCGGCGGCGCCGCGGCGCGGGCGCC
>NZ_JAJAQC010000064.1 GCF_027604915.1 Streptomonospora mangrovi | reverse complement strand
CGGGCCGCCGCGGCGGCCGCCGGGCCAAGGCCGCGCGGGGCCGCCCCCGCAAGGGCGTGACCGTGGTGGTGGCCCTGGCCCTGGTGACCGGGGTGGGCGCCGGCGGGTTCGCGCTGGGCCGCACCTACCTGTTCCCGCCCGACTTCGAGGGCGACGGCAGCGGGTCGGTCGAGGTCGTCGTGGAGGAGGGGGCCACCGGCCAGGCCATCGCCGACGAACTCGTGGCCCAGGGCGTGGTCGCCAGCCCGCGCGCGTTCCTCAACGCGCTGGGCTCCCACGGCGGCAACGTCGCGCCCGGCACCTACCGGCTGCACGAGCAGATGAGCGGCGACGCCGCCGTCGAGCTGCTGATGGACCCCTCCGCGCGGCTCCAGGCCCACATCACCTTCAAGGAGGGGCTGCGCGCCGAGGAGGTGCTGCGGCTGCTCCACGAGAACACCGGCATCCCCATGGCGGAGCTGCGCGCCGCCCTGGAGGACCCCGAGGCGCTGGGCCTGCCCGACTACGCCGAGCAGGGCGCCGAGGGCTACCTGTTCCCCGACACCTACGACATGCCCGCCGACGCCGACGCGGCGGCGCTGCTGCGCCGCATGGTCGACCGGTTCCACCAGGTGGCCGAGGACGTCGACCTGGAGGACGCCGCCGCCGAGCGCAACCTCACGCCCAACGAGGCCATGGCGGTCGCCGCGATCGTGCAGGCGGAGTCGGGCTCGGCCGAGGACATGCCCAAGGTCGCGCGGGTGGTCTACAACCGGCTTGAGGCCGTCATGGAGCTGGGCATGGACAGCACCTGCTTCTACGTCATCGACGAGTACGGCATCGCGCTGACCAACGACCAGCTCGCCGAGTGCAAGGCCGCCGGCAGCGAGTACGCCACCTACGGCCGCACCGGCCTGCCGGCCGGGCCCATCGTCAGCCCGGGCCGCCAGGCCATCGAGGCGGCGCTGAACCCGGCCGAGGGCGAGTGGCTGTACTTCGTGGCCACCGACCCCGAGAACGGGGTCACCGAGTTCGCCGAGACCTACGCCGAGTTCGAGCAGCTCAAGGCGGAGTTCGAGCAGAATCGAGGGGACCTGTGAGACGCGCGGCGGTCCTGGGCTCGCCGATCGCCCACTCGCTGTCGCCGGTGCTGCACACGGCGGCCTACACCGCGCTGGGCCTGGCCGGGGAGTGGACCTACTCCCGCCACGAGTGCGCCGAGGACGGCCTGGCCGCCTTCCTGGCCGGGTGCGACTCCTCCTGGGCGGGCCTGTCGCTGACCATGCCGCTCAAGCGGGCGGCGCTGGAGCTGGCCGACGAGGCCGACGCCGCCGCCCAGGAGGTGGGCGGCGCCAACACCCTGGTGCTGGCCGCCGGCCGGCGCCGCGCCTACAACACCGACGTCCACGGGATCATCGCCGCGCTGGCCGAGCAGGGCGTGCACCGGGTGGGCTCGGCGACCGTGCTGGGCGGCGGCGCCACCGCCGCCTCGGCGGTGGCCGCGCTGCGCGACCTGGGCGCCACCGCCGAGGGCGCCCTCACCGTGCTGGCCCGCGACCCCGCGCGCGCGGCCGGCGTGGTCGCCGCCGCCGAGCGCATGAAGACCCCGGTGTCGGTGGCGCCGCTGGCGGACCTCCACCGGCACCTGGGGGTGGACCTGGTGGTGTCCACCCTTCCCTCGGGCGCGGCCGACCCCTACGCCGCCGACCTGGCGCGCGGCGGCACCGCGCTGTTCGACGTGGTCTACGCCCCCTGGCCCACCGCGGCGGCCGCCGCTGTCGCGGCCGCCGGGGGCACCGTGGTCGGCGGCTTCGCGATGCTGCTGCACCAGGCCGCCCGGCAGGTGGAGCTGATGACCGGCGCCGAGCGCGCGCCGGTGGCGGCGATGCGCGCGGCCGGCCTGGCCGAGCTGGCGCGCCGCGCCGCGCCCGGCGGCGCCCAGGGCGCCTAGAGGGCCTGGAGCGCCGGCGCCAGAGCCCCGGCGGCGCGGGCGGTGCGGGAATAGCGCCCTGGGCGGCGGCGTTGGCAGGGGTGGTTGCCACCCGGTGTCCGCAGCGGTACTGGGTAGTGCGGATCTCCTGATAGAGTGGTGCTCTGACTTGATCCGGCGCGCCAAGCGCCGGACACGCGTAAGCGGAGGCGGATCCTCCCACCTGCCGGGTACAACCCCGGGCGGGTTCCGGTCGGCGGCGCACCACAGGGTGTGCCGTGGTCGTCGGCGACGGCGGCGCGCGCGTCGCGGCGGTGGCTTTCAGCCCCGCCGGTCCCGACGCGTACCGGTGGATCACCCCGCTTGCACACCGCTGGCGGGGTTTTCGCTTTCAGGGTCCGCGTACGGACCGGGTGGCCCCCCATAGGAATTACGACAAAGCTAGGGAGGGGTCCCATCAGCGCCGAGCCCCGCATCAATGACCGAATCCGGGTGGCCGAGGTCCGACTCGTCGGACCCAACGGAGAGCAGGTCGGCATCGTCCCGGTGCAGGACGCCCTGCGCCTGGCCGAGGAGGCCCAGCTCGACCTCGTCGAGGTAGCGCCCACGGCCCGCCCGCCGGTCGCCAAGCTGATGGACTACGGCAAGTACAAGTACGAGTCCGCGGTCAAGGCGCGCGAGTCGCGCCGGAACCAGTCGAACACGATCATCAAGGAGATCAAGCTCCGCCCGAAGATCGACCCGCACGACTACGAGACCAAGAAGGGTCACGTCGTCCGGTTCCTCAAGGGCGGGGACAAGGTCAAGGTGACGATCATGTTCCGCGGGCGCGAGCAGTCCCGTCCCGAGCTGGGGCGCCGCCTGCTGGCCCGCCTGGCGGAGGACGTCCAGGACCTGGGCGCGGTGGAGTCCCAGCCCAAGCAGGACGGCCGCAACATGGTGATGGTGATCGGCCCGCACAAGCGGCGGTCCGAGCACAAGGCCGAGGCCCGCGCGGCCGGCCCCCGCCCCCGGCGCGAGCAGCGCCAGGAGGAGCAGGCCGGGCAGGGTAGCTGACCCGGCCCGGCGCCGGCCCCGGGGCGCCGGCCCCCCGTACGCTGACGCACCGCGGTGTACCACCGCCGCCCACCGGCGGCGGCGGTGCGCCGCGGCGTGCCGGTGTGCTGTGCCCACAGTAGCCGCGCCACCACAACCCCGGTGGCGCCGATCGATGAGCAGGTAGGAGACGACGCGATCATGTCGAAGAGTAAGAACAAGACGCACAGCGGTGCCAGCAGGCGCTTCCGCGTGACCGGCTCGGGCAAGATCATGCGCCTCCGCGCCAACAAGAACCACTTGCTGGAGCACAAGCCGAGCAAGCGCACCCGACGGATCTCCGGTGAGGTCGAGCTGTCCCGGAACGACGTCAAGAAGATCAAGAAGCTGCTCGGCAACCGCGCCTAGGGCCGGGTCCGTTCATTCCATACCCTTCGACAGCGCCGGGAACCGGCGGGCGGCCCCCGCCCGCTCCGCGGACGCGTCGGACGTTCCAACCACAAGGGAGTCACAGTGGCACGCGTGAAGCGGGCTCTCAACGCCAAGAAGAAGCGCCGGGTCGTCCTCGAGCGGGCCAGCGGCTACCGCGGGCAGCGTTCGCGGCTGTACCGCAAGGCCAAGGAGCAGATGCTCCACTCGATGACCTACTCCTACCGGGACCGCAAGGACCGCAAGGGGCAGTTCCGCCGCCTGTGGATCCAGCGCATCAACGCCGGTGCGCGCGCCCACGGCCTGACCTACAACCGCTTCATGCAGGGCCTCAAGGCCGCCGGCATCGAGGTCGACCGCCGCATGCTCGCCGAACTCGCCGTCAACGACGAGGCCGCGTTCGCCTCCCTGGTGACCACCGCCAAGGACGCCCTGCCCGGCGACATCAAGCAGACCGCGGCCTGAGCCCGGTCCACGCACAGGAAACGTCGCACGCCATGGCGGGCCACGAGTTCACCAGCGCCAGGTCACCCCGGATCAAGGGGGCTCGTCGGCTCGCCAAGCGCGCGTTCCGCCAGCGTGAGCGGCGCTTCCTGGCCGAGGGACCCCAAGCGGTACGCGAGGCTCTGGCGGCGCCCGGCGGGGTGCACGAGCTGTTCACCACCGCCGAGGCGGCCCAGCGCCACGCGGAGCTGGTCGACGCCGCCCACGCCCGGGGCGCGCCCGTCCACCGGGTGAGCCTGGAGGTCATGGCCGAACTGGCCCAGACCGTCACCCCCCAGGGCCTACTGGCGGTGTGCGACTTCGTGGACGTGGGCCTGGCCGACGTCGGCGAGGTCCGGCTGGCCGCCGTGCTCTCCCACGTGCGCGACCCCGGCAACGCCGGGACCGTGGTGCGCACCGCCGACGCGGCGGGCGCCGACGTCGTCATTTTCACCGACGCCTCGGTCGACCCCTACAACGGCAAGTGCGTGCGCGCCTCGGCGGGCAGCCTGTTCCACCTGCCCGTGGTGGTGGGGGTGCCCGTCGCCGAGGCGATCGCCCACCTGCGGGCCGCCGGCGCCCGCGTCTTCGCCGCCGACGGCGGCGGCGACCGCGACCTGCACGCCGTGGCCGACTCCGGCGGCCTCGACGGCCCCGTGGGCTGGGTCTTCGGCAACGAGGCGTGGGGACTGCCCGAGGAGACCGTGGCGCTGACCGACGGCGCGGTCAGCGTCCCCATTTACGGCTCGGCCGAAAGCCTGAATCTGGCCACGGCCGCGGCGGTGTGCCTGTACACCACCGCCCGCCAGCAGCGCGCGGGCGTGCCCGCCGCCGGCACCGCGCGCGGCGCCTAGCCCGCCCGCCCCCGGCGCCCCGCCGCGCCCCGGGCGCCCCGGCGCCGCCGCCGTTTCCGGGCGCCCCCCGCGTATGCCCAGCTTTTCCCCGGTTCGGCGGGTTGCCCGCATCCCCCGTATTGCCGATACGCTCAAGCTCTCATCCACGAACCGCCGGTGGGGGCGCGCACGGCGCCCCGCGGCCACAGCGGCGGGCATCGCCGAGCGTAGCGGGCGGTGTCCGCGGGTAATGATCCCCGGCGGGCGGTCACATGAGGCATGGGGAGGCGGTCGTGGGCGGCGACCAACCAGGGGAGCGGTCGGGTGCGGACCCGCGGGCGGCGGCGCCGGCGCTCACCGCCGAAGACCTGCCCGACGGCCTGGTCGTGGCCGACCGCGCCGGCCGCGTCGTCACCTTCAACCGCATGGCCGCCCGGCTGGCGCGGGTGCCCGCCGAGTCCGCGCTGGGCCGCGACTTCCGCGACGTGCTCGCGCTGCACGACTCCGACGGCCGCGACTGGTGGAAGTGCAGCGACCCCTACGGCGGGCTGCGCACCCGCACCCGCCAGCCCGAGCGCCCCCTGTTCCTCGCCGACGGCCGCGAGATCCTGGTGGCCGCGCGCTACGTCCGCGACACCCCCGGCGGCGAACTCGCCCGCCTGGTGATCACCCTGCGCGACGCCTCCCACCGGGCGCGCGGCGAACGCGGCCGCGCCGACCTGGTGTCCACCGTCGCCCACGAACTGCGCTCGCCGCTGACCAGCGTCAAGGGGTTCACCGCCACCCTGCTGGGCAAGTGGGACCGCCTCACCGACAAGCAGAAGATCTTCATGCTGGAGACCGTCAACGCCGACGCCGACCGCGTCACCCGGCTCATCACCGAGCTGCTGAGCGTGTCGCGCATCGAGGCGGGCCGGCTGGAGATCCGCAAGCAGGTGGTGGACCTGCCCGACCTCGCCCGCAAGCTCGTGGCAGGGCGGGTGGCGGCCGGTGAACCCGCCGAGCGCTACCGGCTCGACGTCCGGGGCCCGCTGCCCGAGCTGTGGCTGGACGCCGACAAGATCGAGCAGATCCTCGCCAACCTGGTGGAAAACGCGGTGCGCCACGGCGCTGGTACTGTCACCATTGTGATCGAGCCGCACGAGGACGGAGCCGTGGTGCTGGTACGCGACGAAGGCAAGGGCATCGCGCCCGAGGCCGTTCCGCGTGTCTTCCGCCGGTTCTGGCGCACCCGGCGCCGCGGCGGCACCGGCCTGGGGCTGTTCATCGTCAAGGGGCTGATCGAGGCCCACGGCGGCGCGATCACGGTCGGCCGCGCGCCCAGCGGCGGTGCCGAGTTCCGATTTACCGTGCCCGCCGGCACCCCCGAGTTCGCCTGAGAGGGCGCGTTAGGGCGGCACCGCGGCGGGCGTTCCGCACCAGGTTCCTGTCGGCTTGAGCCCCCGCGTGCGCGGTGGGCCGTGACGGCCGCCCGCGCCCCCGCGCGCCGGCGGCGAGGCGATCAATCATGTCTGCACCCAACAACTCATACGATCCGGTCGAGGTGACCCCCCTCAGCCCCGACGAGGTCGCCCGGATGCGCGACGACGCGCTGGCGGCCATCGCCGCGGCGGCCGACCTCGAGCAGCTCAAGGCCGCGCGGCTGGCCCACGCCGGCGACCGCTCCCCGCTGGCGCTGGCCAACCGCGAGATCGGCGCCCTGCCGCCGGCGGCGCGCGCCGAGGCCGGCAAGCGCGTGGGCGGCGCCCGCCGCGACATCGGCGAGGCGCTCAAGCGCCGCCAGGCCGAGCTGGAGGAGGAGCGCGACGCCCGCGTGCTGGTGGAGGAGGCCGTCGACGTCACCCTGCCCACCCGCCGTTCCACCCCGGGCGGGCGCCACCCGGTGACCACCGTGGCCGAGCGCATGGCCGACATCTTCGTGGCGATGGGCTTCGACGTCGCCGAGGGCCCCGAGGTCGAGGCCGAGTGGTTCAACTTCGACGCGCTGAACTTCCTGCCCGACCACCCGGCGCGCACCATGCAGGACACGTTCTTCGTGGAGGGGCCCTCGGGCGGCGACTCCCGGATGGTGCTGCGCACCCACACCTCCCCGGTGCAGGTGCGCGCGCTGGTGGAGCGCGAGCTGCCGGTCTACGTCGTGGCGCCGGGCACCACCTACCGCACCGACGAGCTGGACGCCACCCACACCCCCGTCTTCCACCAGCTTGAAGGGCTGGTCGTGGACGAGGGGATCACCATGGGCCACCTGCGCGGCGCGATCGACGCGTTCGTCGACGGAATGTTCGGCAGCGGGCTGCGCACCCGCTTCCGGCCCTCCTACTTCCCCTTCACCGAGCCCTCCGCCGAGGTCGACATGGAGTGCTTCGTGTGCCGCGGCGCCTCGGTGGGCGATCCCGCCAACCCGTGCCGCACCTGCTCCTCGGAGGGCTGGATCGAGCTGGGCGGCTGCGGGATCGTCAACCCGCGCGTGCTCACCGCCGCCGGGGTGGACACCGCACGCTACAGCGGCTGGGCCTTCGGGCTGGGCGTGGAGCGCTCGCTGATGTTCGCCAACGGCGTGGCCGACATGCACGACATGGTCGAGGGTGACGTCCGCTTCACCGCGGCGTTCGGGATGGAGATCTGATGCGCGTCCCCGTTTCCTGGCTCAAGGAGTACACCGACCTGCCCGAGGGCACCACCGCCCGCGAGCTGGCCGCCCGGCTCATCGCGCTGGGGCTAGAGGTCGAGACGGTCGAGGCGGTCGGCGCCGACATCACCGGGCCCATTTACGTCGGCCGGGTGCTGGAGATCGAGGAGCTGACCGGCTTCAAGAAGCCGATCCGCTACTGCCGGGTGGACGTCGGCGCGGCCAACGGCACCGGGCAGCCGCAGAACATCATCTGCGGCGCCCGCAACTTCGCCGAGGGCGACCTGGTGGTGGTGGCGCTGCCCGGCAGCGAGCTGCCGGGCGGGTTCGCCATCGGCGCCCGCAAGACCTACGGGCGGGTCTCGGAGGGCATGATCTGCTCGGCCTCCGAGCTGGCGCTGTGGGAGGACCACGCCGGCATCATCGTGCTGCCCGAGGGTTCCGCCGCGCCCGGTGACGACGCCTACGCGCTGCTGGGGCTGCGCGAAGACGTCCTGGACATCGCCGTCACCCCCGACCGCGGCTACGCGCTGTCGGTGCGGGGCGTGGCGCGCGAGGCCGCGGCCGCCTACGGCACCGCGTTCCGCGACCCCGCCGACATCGCGGTCGAGGGCACCCCCGGCGGCGGGTACCCCGCCTCGGTGGCCGACCCGGCGGTGTGCGACCGCTACGTGCTGCGCGGGGTCAGCGGGTTCGACCCCGAGGCGCCCACGCCGCTGTGGATGAAGCGCCGCCTGGCCCTCACCGGGGTGCGGTCGATCTCGCTGGCCGTGGACATCACCAACTACGTGCTGATGGAGCTGGGCCAGCCGCTGCACGCCTGGGACCGCGACGCGGTGCGCGGCCCCATCGAGGTCCGCCTGGCCCGCGCGGGCGAGCAGTTGGAGACGCTGGACCACGTCAAGCGGACGCTGGACCCCGACGACATCGTCATCGCCGACGAGTCGGGGCCCATCAACGTCGCCGGCGTCATGGGCGGCCTGGCCACCGAGATCGGGTTGGGCTCCACCAACGTGCTCATCGAGGCGGCGCACTTCGCCGAGACCCACATCGCCCGCGCGTCGCGCCGCCACCAGCTCTCCTCGGAGTCCTCGCGCCGCTTCGAGCGGGGGGTGGACTCCGCGCTCCAGGTGGCGGCGGCCACCCGCGCGGTGCGGCTGCTGGCCGAGCTGGGCGGGGGAGCGGTCGACCCCGGCTACACCCACATCGACACCACCGCGCCGCGCGCGGCCATCGCGATCGCGGCCGACCACCCCGGCCGCGTGGCGGGGGTGGACTACCCGCGCGAGCGGGTCGCCGAGCGGCTGGCCCAGGTGGGCTGCGCCGTGGAGGCCGACGGCGACACGCTGCGGGTGGTCCCGCCGACGTGGCGGCCCGACCTCACCGACCCCAACGACCTCGCCGAGGAGGTCATCCGGCTGGAGGGCTACGCCGGCATCCCCTCCATCGCGCCGCGCGCGCGGGCCGGGCACGGGCTCACCCCCGCGCAGCGGCTGCGCCGCACGGTGGGCCGCAAGCTCGCCGCCACCGGGTTCGCCGAGGTCATGGCCTACCCGTTCGTGGGGGTCCGCGACTTCGACACCCTCCAGGTGCCCGCCGACGACCCGCGCCGCACCGCGCTGAAGCTGGCCAACCCGCTCAACGACGACGAGCCGCTGCTGCGCACCACCCTGCTGCCGGGCCTGCTCAAGGCGCTGGTGCGCAACGTGGGGCGCGGGTTCGGCGATCTCGCGCTGTATGAGATCGGGCCGGTGTTCCTGCCTCGGCCCGGCGCCTCGGGCCGGGCGCCGATGCCGGCGGTCGACCGCGGCCCCACGGCCGAGGAGCTGGCCGAACTGGAGGCGGCGCTGCCCGAGCAGCCGCGCCGGGTGGCGGCCGTCATGGCGGGCCACCGCGACCTGCCCGGGTGGTGGGGCGCGGGCCGCGCCGCGACCTGGGCCGACGCGGTCGAGACCGCGCGTGAGGTCGCCCGGCTGGCCAACACCGAACTGACGGTGCGGGCCGCCCAGTACGCGCCGTGGCACCCGGGCCGCTGCGCGGCGCTCTTCGTCGCCGACGGCGAGGGCGGTGAGCGGCTGGTCGGCCACGCCGGTGAGCTGCACCCGCGCGTGGTCGCCGCCCACGGGCTGCCCGAGCGTACCGTGGCCGTGGAACTGGACCTCGACGCCGTCGGGGCGGCGGGCGCCCCGGTGCGCGCGCCGGCGGTGTCGGGCTACCCGGTGGCCCTCCAGGACGTCGCGCTGGTGGTCGCCGACTCCGTGCCGGCGGCCGACGTCGAGCGGGCGCTGCGCGAGGGCGCGGGCGAGCTGCTGGAGGACGTGCGGCTGTTCGACGTCTACACCGGCGCGCAGGTCGGCGAGGGCCGCCGCTCGCTCGCCTACGCGCTGCGGTTCCGCGCCGCCGACCGCACCCTCAAGACCGAGGAGATCACGGCGGCCCGCGACGCGGCGGTGGCCGCGGCCGCCGAGCGCACGGGCGCGGTGCTGCGCGGCTAGACGGGAGCAGGCGGGGGCGCGGCGGGAGCGGGTCGGCCCGCCCGCGTGGCGGCGCCCGTGCGGCCGCCGCCGACGCGGCGCGCCCCGCCCCTACGGCTTCCCCGGCCCCGTCCCACCCGGTTCCGACCGGATGGGGCGGGGCCAAAACCCTTTCCGGCAACTTTTTTTCCTCCCGTTTCCCCTGCTGGGACGGGGTTTTGGGGAGCGCGTGCAAGGGTAGCGCGCATGATCCGTGTTAATCGGGGGAGACTTCTTTGTTTCGCCTCTTGCTCGCGGCGGCGCCAAGAACTTAACCTGCATGCACCTGCCGCGATCCGGATCCCGGGCACTCGCGGAACGGCTGTTTCATTCGGCGTTTTTCTGCATGCGTTCGCACGCACGCTCGGCTCGGAGGTCGCTTTATGACCGAAACAGTGGTTTCGTATGCGCGCACACCGCTAGAGCGGGTGGAGCCCAGCCGCTTCTGGCACACCTTCAGCGATATGTACTCGGTCTCGCAAGGGCCGAAGTTCGTCGTGGCCCGCGCTGAGGGCCCGTGGCTGTGGGACGACAACGGCGACCGCTACCTCGACGGCACCGCCAGCCTCTGGTACTGCAACGTCGGCCACGGCCGCACCGAGATCGCCGACGCGGTCCACCGCCAGCTCACCCAACTGGACGCCTTCACCGTCTACGGCGACTTCGCCAACGCCCCGGCGCTGGAACTCAGCGAGCGCCTGGCCGCACACGCCCCCGTCGCCGACCCCCGGGTGATCCTGACCTGCGGCGGCGGGGAGTCCATCGAGACCGCCGCCAAGCTGGCGCGGCGCTACTGGGCGGCGCTGGGCCGGCCCGGCAAGACCCACCTCATCAGCCGCACCGGCGGCTACCACGGCCTGCACGGGGTGGGCACCAGCATCATCGGCATGGACCGCTTCCGCACCGGGTTCGGCCCGATGGTGCGCGAGAACTCCGTGGTGCCGCACGACTCCGTGCGGGCGCTGGAGGAGGAGATCCTGCGGGTCGGCCCGGACCGGGTGGCCGCGTTCTTCGCCGAGCCGGTGATCGGCTCGGGCGGGGTCTACGCGGTCGACGCGGAGTACTTCGCCGGGGTCGCCGAGGTCTGCCGGCGCCACGGCGTGCTGTTCGTCGTCGACAGCGTCATCTGCGCCTTCGCCCGCATGGGCAACTGGTTCGGCATCGAGCGCTACGGCGTGCGCCCCGACATGATCGTCTTCGCCAAGGGGGTCTCCAGCGGGTACCTGCCGCTGGGCGGGGTCATCACCAGCGGCGCCCTCGCCGAGCCGTTCTGGGACCGGCCGGGCAACCCGTTCCACCACGGCACCACCTACGCCGGCCACCCCACCTGCTGCGCCGCCGCGCTGGCCAACCTCGACATCCTGGAGCGCGAGGACCTGTTCACGGTGGCGCTGGAGGTGGAGTCCCAGCTCGACGCGGCGATGCGCACCCTCGCCGACCACCCGCTGGTGCGCGAGGTCCGCTCGGGCACCGGGGTGATGGCGGCGGTGCAGCTCACCGACGAGGCCCTGGGGGAGCGGGGGATCACCACCGCCGAGGTCTTCGCCGAGGCCCGCGCGCGGGGCGTGATCCTGCGCGCGATCCCGCACTCGCTGCTGGTGTCGCCGCCGCTGGTCATCACCTGGGAGCAGATCGACCATCTGGTGTCGACCCTGCGGGCCGCGCTGGACGCGGTCGCCCAGCGCCACTAGCGCAAAGGGCGGTACGCAAGGCTGCGGGACGCACGGACGGCAGCGGTTCCGCGCACCGGCGGGTCCGGCGGGGGGGGGGCGGGCCCGGCGGTGAGGCGGTCGTCCCGGGCCGGGG